>NZ_JBIVRG010000011.1:87837-163677 GCF_044755505.1 Pseudarthrobacter sp. NPDC092202
CGCCTGGTGTGGGGGCTTTAAAAGCGGGGGGTGGTGGCTCAACCCGCGTTTTAATTGGGGGGGGCAGGAACCGGGGCGGGGGGGGGGGGGGCGGGGGGGGGGGCGGGGGGGGGGGGGGCGGGCGGGGGGCCGCCCCCCACGCCCCGTGGGAACCGCTGCTAGAAAGAGTGTTCCGGCCCGGGGAACTGCCCTGACCTGACGTCGTTGCCATAGTGGGTGGCGGCGTCCAGGAGGGTGCTGCGCAGGTCTGCGTACTGCTTGACGAACTTGGCCATCCGTCCGCCCCGCATTCCGGCCATGTCCTGCCAGACGAGTACCTGTCCGGTCGTTTCCTTGCCGGCGCCGATGCCCACCGTGGGGACGGGAACAGCCGCATCCACTGCGGCTGCGGTCTCTGCGGGAACCATCTCCATCAGCACGCAGAACGCCCCCGCCCCGGCGAGGGCCACCGCGTCTTCGATAAGCCGCTGTGCGTCGTCGCCGCGGCCTTGGACACGGTAGCCGCCGAGGGCGTGCTCGCTCTGCGGGGTGAAACCGATGTGCGCCATGACGGGGATGCCGGCCTGGACCATGGCCTTGACCGTGGGGGCATAGTAGGCGCCGCCCTCGATCTTGACAGCGTGGGCCAGGCCTTCCTTGAGGAACCGGACGCCGGCGCCGACTGCCTGCTCGGGGGAGACCTCATAGCTGCCGAAGGGCAGGTCGGCCACAATGAGCGCCCGCTTGGCGCTGCGGGCCACGGCACGGCACAGTGGCAGCAGCTCGTCCACCGTGACCGGAAGGCTGGTCTCGTTGCCGAAGACGTTGTTCGAGGCCGAATCACCGACGAGGAGGACCTCAATTCCGGCTTCATCGAAAATTTCGGCTGTGTACTGCTCGTAGGCAGTCAGCATGGCGAACTTCGTCCCGTCCCTCTTGGCCTGCTGCAGGTGGTGGATGCGCACCTTGGCCGGCTTCCGCTGCGGCCCAGCAGCAGGCGCAGCTGCCTGGCCCGGCCCGCTGCCGTAGGGAGCGGGGACGTCGGCGGACATGCTGGAATCGGAGCTGTTGCTTGAGGCCATGGCATGAGCGTAGTGCGGGAGCCGCTGTCCTAGCTACCGCCGGCCAAAGGCTCAACTGGTGATAAGGGTCATACGGGCTTCCCTCCAGGCGGGTCCGGACGGCGCGGACACCGGTTGCGCAGCTGAAATCCGGCGGCGGGGCGTTAACGCTGTGTTACGCGCGGCGCAGGCTTCAGCATCGGCGCCGAATGCTTAGTACAGTGTTGGTGAACTGCTGCCGGCTTCCCTTTACTGCGGGCCCGGAGCATGGACGTTGACCGGAGAAGAGGCCATCATGGACCGCCAGCAAGAGTTTGTCCTGCGCACAATCGAAGAGCGCGACGTACGTTTCGTGCGCCTGTGGTTCACCGACGTCGTGGGTTCGCTCAAGTCCGTGGCACTTGCCCCCGCCGAGGTTGAGGGTGCCTTCGAGGAAGGACTGGGCTTCGACGGCTCCGCCATTGAGGGCCTGGCCCGGGTGTTCGAGTCCGACATGCTGGCCCAGCCCGATCCCTCCACCTTCCAGATCCTGCCCTGGCGTGGGGAGACGGAACAGACCTCCCGCATGTTCTGCGACATCCTCACCCCGGACGGTGAACCGTCCGCCGCGGACCCCCGCAACGTCCTGAAGCGGACCCTCGCCAAAGCTGCCGACATGGGGTTCACCTGCTACACCCACCCCGAAATCGAGTTCTACCTCCTCAAGTCGCAGGAACCCGGGCCGGACGGCGCGCCGGTGCCTGTGGACGAAGGCGGCTACTTCGACCATGTCCCCGGCGGCGTGGCCCAGGACTTCCGCCGGACAGCGGTCACCATGCTCGAATCCGTAGGCATTTCCGTGGAATTCAGCCACCACGAAGCCGGCCCCGGCCAGAACGAAATCGACCTTCGCTACGCCGACGCCCTGCAGACCGCGGACAACATCATGACCTTCCGCACGGTCATCAAGGAAGTTGCGCTGCAGCAGGGCACCTACGCCACCTTCATGCCCAAGCCCTTCACCGCCCACCCGGGCTCCGGCATGCATACGCACTTCTCGCTGTTCGAGGGCGACACGAACGCCTTCTATGAGGCCGGGGCCGAATTCCAGCTCTCAAAGACCGCGCGCCAGTTCATCGCCGGCATCCTCAAGCACGCGCCCGAGTTCACCGCAGTGACCAACCAGTTCGTCAACTCCTACAAGCGGCTCTGGGGCGGCGGAGAGGCTCCCAGCTACCTGAGCTGGGGCCACAACAACCGCTCCGCCCTGGTACGGGTCCCGCTGTACAAGCCGGGCAAGGGCCAGTCCGCGCGCATCGAGTACCGCGGCATCGACTCCGCGGCGAACCCCTACCTGGCCTACGCCGTCCTGCTTGGAGCGGGCCTGAAAGGCATCGAGGAGGGCTACGACCTCCCGGCCGCTGCCGAGGACGATGTGTGGTCGCTGAGCTCGGCTGAACGCCGCGCCATGGGCCACGATCCGCTGCCCGCCAGCCTCCACGACGCCATCCGGACCATGGAAGATTCAGAGCTCATGCCGCAGATCCTGGGCGAGCAGGTGTTTGAGCACTTCCTGCGCAACAAGCGCGCCGAGTGGCAGGACTACCGGCTGCAGGTGACGCCCTACGAGCTGCAGCGCAACCTCGGCATCCTCTAGGCTGCGGGCGTGAGCCTGGCTCGCCGCCTCATCGCGGCTGGATTCAGCGACCTCGAAAAGGGGGAGCGGTTCCTTGCTGCGCCGGAACTGGAAGGGCTGGAGGAGGACAGGCTGTTTGCGGGCCTGCAGATGGCAGCCAGCCCGGACACGGCGCTGCAGTCCCTGGTCCGCCTGATCGAAAAGCATCCGGACCTCCGGGACCTGGCCGCCGCGGACCCCGATACCAGCGAACCGATGTACCGGGTGCTGGGGGCGTCCGAAGCCCTCGGGGAGTTCCTGATCCGCCATCCTGAACACCTTGAGGCCTTCCACGTCCGCGCCAGCCCTGAGCCGCTGCAGGCCGATGCTGCGGCCCTGCGGGGGGTCCTCCTGGAGTCCGTGGGCGCCGACCCCCGGGCCGCCCGGCCGGTGGCAGCCGCCACCGGAAATGACGCCTACGCGGCGCTTCGCACGGCGTACCGCAGGGGCGTGGTGGACCTCGCCGTAAAGGACCTGTGCGCGGCCGATCCCCTGGACTTCCTTCCGTCGGTGGGCGCCGAGCTCGCAGACCTTGCCGGGGCAGCCATCGAAGCGGCCCTTGCGGTTTCGCGTGCCGAGGCAGGTGAGCAGTACGGCACCGGGGACGTTGCCGACGTCGGCCTTGCCGTGATCGGGATGGGCAAGTGCGGCGCGCGCGAACTGAATTACATCTCCGACGTGGACGTCATTTACGTGGTGGATCCCGGCGCCCTGGATGATGCGAAAGCGAACACCATAGGGACCGCCCTGGCGAGTGGAATTTCCCGCGCCATCTCCTCCGTTGCCCGTGAGCCTGGCTTGTGGGAGGTGGACGCGAACCTTCGGCCGGAAGGAAAGTCCGGGCCACTGGTCCGGACCCTTGCCTCGCACCAGACCTACTATGCCCGCTGGGCTGAGAGCTGGGAGTTCCAGGCGCTGCTCAAGGCGCGGACCATCGCCGGCGACGCGGATCTTGGCCGCCGCTACGAGGAAGCCGTGGCGCCGCTGATCTGGAGTTCGGCAAGCCGGGACGGATTCGTGGAATCGGTGCAGGCCATGCGCCGGCGGGTGACCGAACACATTCCGGCCGCGGAAGAGCAGCGGCAGATCAAGCTTGGCCGCGGCGGGCTCCGTGATGTGGAGTTCACCGTCCAGCTGCTCCAACTGGTCCACGGGAAAGCAGACGAAACGCTCCGGCGGCGGGACACCACCTCCGCAATCGCAGCCCTGTCCGCGGGCGGCTATATCGGCCGCTCCGACGCCGCCGCCTTCGACAACGCCTACCGTTACCTGCGGCTGCTGGAACACCGCATCCAGCTCTTCCAGCTGCGCAGGACCCACCTGATGCCCGTTGCCGAACCGGCGCTCAGGTCGCTGGCGAAGGCCGTTCTGGGTCCCTTCTCCAGCGAGCGGCCCCATCCCGACGCGCTGCTCTCCACCTGGCAGAAAACAAAGCGCTCCGTCCGGGAACTGCATGAGCGCATTTTCTACCGGCCGCTGCTCAACACAGCTGCCAAACTCAGCAGTGAAGACGCCAAGCTGACCCCGGAAGCGGCAGAGGGGCGGCTGGCTGCCCTCGGGTACCGGGACCCGAAGGGCGCCATGCGCCATATCGAGGCACTGACGGCGGGGGTCAGCCGCCGCGCTGCCCTCCAGCGGCAGCTGCTGCCCATCCTGCTCGACTGGCTGGCCGAAGGCGTGGACGCGGACGCCGGGCTGCTCGCGTTCCGGCGCGTCAGCGAGGCCCTGGGAACCACGCACTGGTACCTGGGGATGCTCCGGGACTCCAACGCGGCCGCAGAGCGGCTGTGCCACATGCTCTCCAATTCACGGCTGATCGCGGATCTGCTGGAGGTCTCGCCTGAGTCGGTGGCCTGGCTGGGACAGGACAAGGACCTGGCGCCCGTGGGTTTCGATGCCCAATGGCAGGAAATCACCTCCAAGATGTCGCGGCACGCTGATCCGGAAAGCGCCATGCGCCTCATCCGCCTGATCCGGCGCCGGGAGATCCTCCGGATCGCCATTGCCGATTCAGCCGGCCTGCTGGACCAGGACCGGGTGGGAAGGGCCCTGGCGGACACGGACAGGGCAGCGGTATTGGGGGCCCTGCGCGTGGCTGAAGGCATCGTCTCCGCCAACGGACCGCTGAAGACGTCCGTGCTGGTGGTTGCCATGGGGCGCCAGGGCGGCCGCGAGATCGGCTACGGTTCGGACGCGGACGTCATGTACGTGCACAGGGCCCTGCCGGGTTTCAGTCCCGAGGAAGCGCAGGAGCAGGCCGCCCGGATCGTCAACAAGGTCTCCACCCTGCTGACCCAGCCCTTGAAGCCGGCCATCATGGCTGAGCGGGTGCTCCAGATGGACGCCGACCTGCGCCCCGAGGGGAAGAACGGTGCCATGGTCCGTTCCCTCGACTCCTTTGCCGAATACTACCGGCGCTGGTCGCTGATCTGGGAGGCGCAGGCGCTGCTCAGGGCCCGGCCCATGGCCGGAAACGACGACCTGGCCAAGGATTTCCTGGAACTCATCGACCCCATCAGGTACCCGGAATCTGTGGCGGAAACCGACGTCCGGGAGATCAGGCGGATCAAGGCACGCGTGGAGTCTGAACGACTGCCCCGCGGAGCCGACCCCGCACGCCACCTCAAGCTGGGCCGCGGCGGACTGAGCGACGTCGAATGGCTCGTCCAGCTCCTGCAGCTCCAGCACGCCGGCAGCCACCCGGAGTTGCGCACCACGTCCACGCTGGAAGCGCTGGACGCGTCCGCCCGGCTCGGCCTGCTCACGCAGGACGACGCCGGCCTGCTGGCTGCTGCCTGGCGCCTTGCGAGCCGGATCCGGTCTGCGAACGTCATCTGGAGCGGCAAGGCCTCGGACCTTCTGCCCTCATCCCGGCGCGACCTGGAAGCCGTTGCCCGCTGGTGCGGATATGAACCGGGACAGGCAGCGGCGCTGGAGGAGGACTACCTTCGGGTCAGCCGCCGGGCCCGGGCGGTCTTCGAGCGGGTCTTCTACGGCCAGTAGCCCATGGCCAATAACAGCGGCATGAACCAGAGCATCTGGCTTATTTCACTCCAGGACCTCGACGACGATGCCCGCGCCATCCACCTCGAGGCGGTGGCGGGACTCGAAACAGGGCCCGGGCAGGACAGGTTTGTTGGCGATCCGCTCCGCATGGCCCTCGCCGGGCTGGCTGAGGAATCACGCCGGCCCTATGTGATCGAGTCCGCCGGCCGGGCCGTGGGTGTACTCACCTTGCAGGCCGGGGCGGCGCGCCTGGCAGGCTGGCCGGACGACCACTCCGCGTGGCTCCTGAGGGGCTTCCTGATCGACAGGCGTGAACAGGGGAGGGGGCTGGGTCGGCTAGCGGCGGCCGCCGCTGTGTCCGCCGCGGAAAAACTTACGGCCAGGGACCATACGGGTGAGGCCGGCGTCGTTCTTTCCGTCAATGAAGTGAATGCGGCGGGCCTGTCCGCCTACCGCAGTGCCGGGTTCGTGGACCGGGGCCGGTACACCGGCGGGCAATCAGGTCCCCAGCGGATCATGTTCCGCAGTTTTAGACCACAATGACATAACAGGCGGCGGGCCGCATTGCGCTGAGAAAGCGATTGCCCGATTATGTGGAATGGCGGTGTTCTTCAACCTTGTTGGGGGGAGGGCTGAAACTGGTCTTCGTCCCGGGGGGCATTCGTCAGGGGGTCCGGCTCCCGGTCTCAGCACGTCTGGAGCCGGGCTCCCACCTTCGGGCCGCACGCAAAAGGCGGCCACCGGATAACCGGTGGCCGCCTTTGGTGTCTCAGGAGACGGTGATGCTAGACGCCGTAGTAGAGCTCGAACTCGTAGGGGTTCGGGCGCAGGGACAGCGGGCGGATCTCGTTCTCGTACTTGTACTCGATCCAGGTGTCGATCAGGTCCTGGGTGAACACGCCGCCGGCCTGCAGGAACTCGTTGTCCTCGCGCAGGGCCTCCAGCGCTTCCTCGAGCGTGCCCGGAGCCTTCGGGATGTCCTTGGCCTCTTCGGCGGGGAGCTCGTAGAGGTCCTTGTCGATCGGGGCCGGGGGCTCAATGCGGTTGCGGATGCCGTCGATGCCGGCCATCAGCTGGGCAGCGAACGCCAGGTACGGGTTGGAGGAGGGGTCCGGAGCGCGGAACTCGATGCGCTTGGCCTTGGGGTTGGAGCCCGTGATGGGGATACGGATACCGGCGGAGCGGTTGCCCTGCGAGTAGACCATGTTGACCGGAGCTTCGAAGCCCTTGACCAGGCGGCGGTAGGAGTTCACCGTCGGGTTGGTGAAGGCCAAGACAGCGTCAGCGTGCTTCAGCAGGCCGCCGATGTACCAGCGGGCGGTGTCGGACAGGCCGGCGTAGCCCTTCTCGTCGTAGAACAGCGGCTCGCCGTTGCTCCACAGGGACTGGTGGCAGTGCATGCCGGAGCCATTGTCACCGAAGACAGGCTTGGGCATGAAGGTCACTGACTTGCCCCACGCGTCTGCGGTGTTCTTGATGACGTACTTGAACTTCTGCAGGTCATCGGCAGCGTGGGTCAACGTGGTGAACTTGTAGTTGATTTCAGCCTGGCCGGCGGATCCGACTTCGTGGTGGCTGCGCTCGACCTCGAGGCCGGCCTCATCCAGGGCGACACACATGGCGTCGCGCAGGTCAGCCTGCTTGTCGGTGGGGGAAACCGGGAAGTAGCCGCCCTTGACGGGGGTCTTGTAGCCGAGGTTTCCGCCTTCTTCCTCGCGGCCCGTGTTCCAGTGGGCTTCTTCGGAGTCGATCTTGTAGAAGCTGCCCTGCGGGGAGGACTGGTACTGCACGTTGTCGAACACGAAGAACTCAGCTTCGGGAGCGAAGAACGCGGTGTCGGCAATGCCCGTGGAGGCCAGGTAGGCTTCAGCCTTCTCGGCAACGCCGCGGGGGTCGCGGTGGTAGGGATCGCCCGTACGCGGGTTGACGATGGAGAAGTTCAGCGCCAGCGTCTTCTCCATGCGGAAGGTGTCCAGGAACGCGGTGGTGACGTCCGGGATCAGCTGCATGTCAGACTCGGCAATGCCTTGGAAGCCGCGGATGGAAGACCCGTCGAAGAGTTGGCCGTTGACGAAGAAGTCCGCGTCAACGCTCTTGGCCGGCACGTTGAAGTGCTGCTGGACGCCCGGGAGGTCGGTGAAGCGGATATCGACGAATTTAATATCTTCGTCCTTGATGAACTTGAGGACTTCGTCCGCAGTCTTGAACATCTATGCTCCTAACGCATATGTAAATATCTGGCTGGCAAGCCAGCTGATCCAGCGCAATCCGACGGGCAGGGAAACGCAGTTTCCCTGCTGTGAGTACCTGCTGTGTAAACCCTGCCCCGTACTGCGTGGCGGCGGATTGCTTGAAACTGGTAACAGCCTATGGACGCGGCATTTCCCGTCCGTGTCCGCATTGTTTCGGGCAGGTTACATAATGCCCTGATATGGCAACGCTATCTTCCGTCCACTCTGTGGTCTAACCCCATCCACAGTGTGGTCGGCGGGAAGTCGCTAAGCTTGGACCGTGGTAGATCGTAAAGACATCGGCTCGTGGCTCTCCGGCCCCGACACTTCGGGCATTTCGAAATATCCGGGGGAGCGGCTGGGACTGCCGGAATCGGGGCCGGGCTCCATTGCGCGCGCCGGCCGCAGGATCGCCGCCATCATGATCGACTGGGGCATCGCGCTCCTGATCAGCAACTTTGCTTTCGGGGGCGATCCGTGGGCAACCCTGGCGATCTTCGCCGTCGAGCAGACCCTCCTGATCGGAACCCTTGGCTACAGCATCGGACACCGGGCCATGGGCATCCACGTGGTGAAGGCCGGCGGCGGCCCGGCGGGCCCGCTGGCCGCGCTGGTGAGGTCCCTGCTGCTCTGCCTTGTCATCCCTGCGGTCATCTTCGACCCCGACCACAGGGGCCTCCACGACAAGGCTATGGACACGCTGCTGGTGCGCCGCTAGACGGAGCTGCGTTCCCGGACTTCCCCGGCGCCACGCGATGCCGGCGTGCCGTCCAGGTAGTTACGCTTGTCCGCCCAGCGCTCGAAAAGGACAGTGGCGAACGGGAAGACGGCGGAGACGCCTGCGAACAGCGCCACGACGAACGGCCAGCGCTGCAGCCTCCAGAGTGCCAGGGCGGCAACGCCATAGCCCACGAACAGTGCGCCGTGGATGGGGCCTGCAACCTGGACGCCTAATTCAGTGGTGCCGGCGATCCATTTGAAGTACATGCCGATGAGGAGCGCTGCCCAGCTGAAGGCTTCGGCGACTGCCAGGATCCGGAATGCGCGGATCACCGCTGTTTTCTTGAAGGTCACAATAATGTCCTCTCCTGCCGCGAGGGCCGCAAAGAAACGCCCCGGCTGCCGGCCGGAGCCGGAACCGGGGCAGGTTCAGAATTTAGCGTCCGCGGTTGGGACGCGCCTTGTAGGGGTCGATGCCCTTGGGGATCGGGAGGCGGTTGCCCAGTGAGGCGATGCGCTTGGACACAGCGTTCACCTCAAGCTTGGTCAGTTCCTTCTTGAGCTTGCCCATCTTCTTGGCCACCTCGCTGATGGGCACCTGGCCCTCGCCCCGGCCGCTTTCGATGACGTGCACGGTGACGTTGGGAAGGATGCGCGCAAGGCGTTTGCGTTCCGCGTCCAGCAGCGGCTTCACGCGGTGCGTGGGGCCTTCACTGACCAGGACGACGCCGGGACGGCCGATGGCGCGGAACACAGCGTCCTGCGTCCGCGGGTTGACGGCAACAGGCTGTTCCTCGGTGATCCAGCCGCGGCGAAGCGTTCCCAGTGCGGCCCCGGAAGCGCCGGGCTGGTTCTCGATCTGCGCGAAGGCGGCGCGTTCTGCCCGGCGGGAGAGGATGAACGTGGCACCGAGCAGGCCCAGGGGGATGCCGATGATCAGGCCGGTGATCCAGTTATCCAGCCAGAAGCCCACCAGGAAGCTGACAGCCACGACGCCAAGGAAAACCAGCAGCATGAGCCACGGGACCATGGGGTCGTGACGGCGGGTCATGGTGAAGACTTCGCGGATCTGCTTGAGCCGGCTGGGCTTCTTGGCCTTCGCTTCTTTCGGCTTGCGGGAGAAGAGGCCACGCTTGACTGCGCTGGAGCCAGACGGAGTGGAGTTGCTGGAATCAGGGGATTTCGCCATAGTGCCTTAATTCTACGTGACCAAAGCCGAAGGACCGGCACCGGATTATTCAGGTGCCGGCCCTTCGGGGACGGTGTGTTTTGTTCTGAACTGCAGATCAGTGGTGTGCTGCGATGAGCGAGCTGGCTTCCTGGCGGGTGCTGCCGGAGGATTCGATGTGGGCGAGTTCGGCGGGGATTTCCCAGCCTTTCTTCCGCATCGCGGTGGCCCAGAGCCGGCCGGCGCGGTAGGAGGAACGGACCAGCGGCCCGGACATGACACCCAGGAAGCCGATCTCGGTGGCCTCGTCCTGGAGGTCCACGAATTCCTGGGGCTTGACCCAGCGGTCCACCGGCAGGTGCCGCTCGGACGGGCGCAGGTACTGGGTGATGGTGATCAGGTCGCAGCCGGCCTCATGCAGGTCCCGCAGGGCCTCGGAGATCTCCTCGCGGGTCTCGCCCATGCCCAGGATCAGGTTGGACTTGGTCACCATGCCCAGGTTCCGGCCCTGCGTGATCACATCCAGGGACCGCTCGTACCTGAACGCGGGCCGGATCCGCTTGAAGATCCGCGGCACGGTCTCGACGTTGTGCGCGAACACCTCGGGCTTCGAATCGCAGATCGCGGCGATGTGCTCGGGTTTGCCGGAGAAGTCCGGGATCAAAAGTTCCACGCCCGTGCCCGGGTTCAGCTCGTGGATCTTCCGGACCGTCTCGGCGTACAGCCACACACCCTCATCGGCAAGGTCGTCGCGGGCCACACCGGTGACGGTGGCGTAGCGCAGCTGCATCGCTTGGACTGAGCGGGCCACCTTGGTGGGCTCGAACCTGTCCACCGGGGAGGGCTTGCCGGTATCGATCTGGCAGAAGTCACAGCGCCGGGTACATTCGGACCCGCCGATCAGGAACGTGGCTTCCTTGTCCTCCCAGCACTCGAAGATGTTGGGGCAGCCGGCCTCCTCGCACACCGTGTGCAGGCCCTCTTTTTTGACCAGGTTCTTGAGCTGGACGAACTCCGGGCCCATCTGGACCTTCGCCTTGATCCACTCCGGCTTACGCTCCACGGGAACAGCAGAATTACGCTGTTCAACGCGCAAAAGCTTCCGGCCTTCAGGTGCCAATGTCACAGTAGAGCTCCTTCGGGGGTAGCGACCAGGGCGTCTTCATTCTTGCGCAGTTCTTCGGTAATGCGGTCCACCAGGTCGGCCGGGGCAACGTCATGGCCGGTTTCCTGGGTGATGGTAGTCACGCCGGCGTCCGTAATGCCGCAGGCGATGATCTGGGAATAGGGTGCGAGGTCGTTGTTGCAGTTGATGGCGAACCCGTGCATGGTCACGCCCTCATGCACCCGGATGCCGATGGCCGCGATCTTCCGGTCAGGGCCTTTGCTGTCCGCAGTGATCCACACTCCGGCCCTGCCTTTGATCCGGACTGCGGAGATCCCGTAGTCGGCCAGCACCGTGATGATGACGGCTTCCAGGCGCTCAACGTAGTCGCGGATCCCTGCCCGGTTCTTCAGCTTGATGATGGGGTATCCCACCAGCTGGCCGGGGCCGTGCCACGTCAGTTTTCCGCCACGGTCCACGGGGACAACCGGGGTACCGTCGAACGGCTTTTCATGGTCCTCGGTCCGTTTGCCTGCCGTGTAGACGGCTGCATGTTCCAGGAGGAGGACAGTGCTGGGGGCCACCCCCGCGACCACTTTGTCGTGGAGTTCGCTCTGGATCTGCCAACCCTGGGTGTAGTCGACAAAATCGGGAGCAAGACCCAGCTGTGAAAACTCAAGAGTCATGGCATCCAGCTTAGACGCCGTGGCGTCCCTCGCCCGGTTTAGTGCTTAAGCTCACCCCCTCCCAGGGGCACGCCACATGCGGGCAGGGGGATGCAGCCTGCCAGCGGCCGGCCTGTGGATAACTTCTGCACGGGAAAAAGGATTCGACTAGACATGTCCTATGGAGATTTCGGAGGCGCCGGAGGTACCCGGCTTTGTCCTGGGACGGCTCCTGGGCCGCGGAGGAAGCGCGACGGTCTGGTTGGCCAGGGAAAACCGGACCGGTCGGGACTTCGCGGTGAAGTGCTTCCACCCGGTCCAGGACGGTCCAGCAGGCAGTGGCCCGGCAACGGAGGACGCCGTCAGGCGCGAGATCCGCATTCTGTCCGTCCTGGACCACGAGCATCTGATCAAGGCACACGACGCCGTCCGGCTTCCGGGAATGCCGGCCGGCGGGACCGCTCTGGTGATGGACTACGCGCCCGGCGGCTCACTGGCCGCCCTCGTGGCCAGCCGCGGGAAGCTCAGTGTTGGCGAAACGGTGACGGTGCTGACACCCATCGCCCATGCCCTTGGGTATTTGCACAGCAAGGGGTTTACCCATTCGGACGTCTCGCCGGGAAATATCCTGTTCACTGGCCAGGGAAAGCCCCTGCTGTCCGACGTTGGCATAGCTCGCATGCTGGGTGACCCCGGTTCTGCTGCCCCGTCAGGAACACCCGGCTTCGTGGACCCGTCCCCCGTGGACGCGGTGCGTGGCCTGCAGCCCGAAAGGGATGTCTATTCGGCGGCGGCGCTCGGCTGGTTCTGCCTGACCGGCCAGGCTCCACCCAGGACCTCTGCCAGGCCGCCGCTGCCCCTTCTGGTCCCGGACGTTCCGCGGGAGCTGGCGGCTGCCCTGGAAGCAGGCCTGAAGGAGGACCGGAGGGGCCGGCCCACCGCTGCCGCGCTGGCTACGGCCATCTACCGCAGCGCGTCGCCCCGGCCGCTGGACCTCGCCGCCTCTGTCCATCCCACCGTGATTCCGGAGCTGTTGACCCGCCGCCAGGTTGCGGCAACGACCCGGCCACGGGCGGCTGCGGAGAAGTGCAGGGCTGCAGGGAGGTGGATCGTCACGGCCAAGTGGCCCGGTGCGCCTTCCCCCGGGCTGCGGCTGCCATTTCCGCAGCCCGTCAAGGAGCGCCGTCCGTCAGGCGGGGGGAAGCATGCCGGCACAGCACAAGCCGGGGCAGCACAAACCGTCACCGCGCTATCCGGCGCAGCACTATCAAGCACGGTTCAACCCGGCGCAGCACTATCAAGCACGGTTCAACGCGGCACAGTTCAACCAAGCACGGCTAAACCCCTCAGGCCCCGATCCGGTAGGGCCCGAGCCGTCAGGGAACGGCGCCGCCCGCCCTCGCAGCTGCGCGTACGGCGGTTGCGGGGCGTCCTTGCCTCGGCCGCCTTGGTGGGGGCAGCCGCGGCGTGGTGGGTTGCAGTCGCAGCGGGACTGCCGGCGGGGCCGGCTTTTCCGCCGGCGTCCGGCATCACGCCCGAGTCAGCCATCACGCCCGAGCCAGTCACCGAGCAGGAATCCGTCATCACGCAGGAACCCGGCCGGGAACGGGGGATCGGCACTGCAGCAGCTGGAACCACGGCGACTCAAGCAGCGCAGGCCGATCAAACGACGCAGGTCGTCAGCGGAAGTGGAGCTGGATCCGGAAGCGCCGGCGGTGACAGCCGCACGGAAGTTGCCAGGCATCAGGCGAGGGCGTCGGACCCCAGCCAGGCCGTCCAAGGCCTCGCTGCCCTCCGGGACCTGGCCTTCAGCACCGGAGACCTCGGGCTGCTGGACGAGGTAAACGCAGAAGGTTCGCCGGCAGCAGCCGCCGATGCGCGGACAGCCGGACGGCTTCGCAGCTCAGGGCACGTCCTCGCCGGGTTTTCCAGCAGCCTTGAAGACCTCCACACGGAGGACGGTGTTACCGCCGCGCGCGCCGTGGTGCGGGTGCGTTCTTCTTCTTCCGCCTATGAGGAGAGGGATGCAGGGGGCATCGTCGTTGGGGCGGGCCCGGCCGGCACCAGCCGCCAGCTCCGGCTGGTGCTCGTGGCAGTGGACGGTACTTGGAGGATCAGCGAGATCCTTCCTGGCGGCTGAGCCTCGCGTGCTGGCCTGCCCTGGCACGGTTCGCTGTGCCGCCCCCGCCCGCAGAGGCCAACCGCTGAAAGGAACGCCGCGGAGCCCCAGCCCTTCTTTCGGCCCCGTTAATCCTTGCCGGCAACCCACTGGGCGGCCCGGGCCACCGTTGGATGCTGCCACACGAAGCCGGCCTCCAGGAGCACCGCAGGTTCCATGCGCTGGCTGGACAGCAGGAGTTCCTCAGCCAGGTCGCGCATCAACAGCCGCAGCACAGTGCCGGGAACCCGCAAAGCGGCGGGCCGGTGCAGGGCACGGGCAATTTCCCCCACCAGGGTGTCCACGTCAGCCTGCTCGGGGGCGCACAGGTTCACCGGCCCGCTCACCCGGGACTCCACCAGGAAAAGGAACGCCGCCGAGACATCCGGCAGTGTGACCCACGGCCAGTACTGACGGCCGTTCCCCAGCGGCCCGCCCACGCCCAGCCGGATCAGGGGAAGCAGCTTGCCAAGGGCTCCGCCCGACCGGCTGAGGACAACGCCCGTCCGCGTGGTCACCACCCGCACCCCTTCCGGGGCCGAGCGGGCCGCTTCCTCCCACTCGACGCAGATCCTGGACAAGGTCCCTGCGCCCGGTGGCGCCGATTCCCGAAGAACCGTGTTGCCGGCGTCGCCATAGTAGTTCGAGCCGGACTGGCTGATGAAGGCGGGGGGCGGGGAATCCAACTGGCGCATCGCGTGCGTAAGTGTGCGCGTTGAACCAATCCGCGAACTGAACAGCTCCTCCACCCGTTTGCGGGTCCAGGGCCGGTCCCCGATGCCGGCACCGGACAGGTTGATCACGGCGTCCGCCCCGGCCAGCGCCTGCGGATCCAGTTCCCCGGCCGCGGGATCCCACCTGACCTCCGACGGGGAGGCCGGATTCCCCCGGACCAGGGACACGACGTGGTGGCCCGCCTTCGTGAAGGTTTCTGACATGGAGGTGCCGATGAGCCCGGAGGCGCCGGCCATGACGATACGCATGGTCCATCTCACCACGCGGCAGCACCGGCGGCACCTCCCGACAGGCCGCAGGACGGTTGACTATGATCAAACGATGACCTTTTCGAGCTACTTCCGTTTCCCGCATCTGCACGGCGATCTGGCCACCTTCGTGGCCGAGGACGACGTGTGGATTGCGCCCATTGGAGGCGGCCGCGCCTGGCGCGTCTCGGCCCTCCAGCTGCCCGCCCGCAACCCCCGCTTCACCCCTGACGGGAAGAGGCTGGTGTGGTCCGTGGTCCAGGGAACGGCGCCGGAAGTAGTGTCGGCAGAGGTCGACGGCGGCGGGTACCGGCAGCTGACCTTCTTCGGCCACAGCACGACGCGGGTTAAGGGTTTCACCGCCAACGGTTCAGTGGTGGTCACCAGCGCGTTCCGCCAGGCCGAAAGCAGGCACACCCACGCCTACAGCGTCCCGCTGGAGGGCGGGTGGGCCGAGGAACTCCCGTTCGGCCCGGTTGAGTCCGTGGCCTTTGGCCCGGAGGTGGGCGACGAACGGCCTGTGGTGGTGGGCAGCGTGCTGTCCCGTGAACCCGCCTGGTGGAAGCGGTACCGCGGCGGCACTGCCGGGAAGCTGTGGATCGACGCCGACGGCAACGGGGAGTTTGAACGCCTTGTACCGGAGCTTGACGGCAACCTCGCTGATCCCATGTGGGTGGACGGACGCATTGCCTTCCTTTCGGACCACGAGGGCTACGGCAACCTGTATTCGGTCCTTCCCGGCGGGAAGGACCTGCGCCGGCACACGGACCACGAAGACTTCTACGTCCGGCACGCCGCCACCGACGGCAAACGTGTCATTTTCGAATCGGCCGGCGAGCTGTGGGTACTGCACGACCTCGGCTCCGACGCCGTTCGGGTGGACATCACCCTTGGCTCCGCCTCCCAGTCCAGGCGTCCTGCACTGCTCAAGACCGCCAAGCACCTTGGTGCGGCGGTGCCGGACAGCACAGGCTCCGCCAGTGCAATCGAATCCCACGGAACCATCCATTGGCTCCGCCACAAAGACGGGCCGTCCCGGATCATCGAGGCAACGCCGGGCGTCCGTGCCCGCCTGCCGCGGCCCCTGGGTGACGGCCGGATTGCCTACCTTGCCGACCACGGCAATGTGGAGGCGTTGTACATCAAGGACATCGCGGCTCCTGTGCCGCATGCCGGAATTGGCAGTGCCGACGCGAACCGGGGGCAGGATGCGGTGGCAGACGGCAGCACGGCGGACATCCCCGCGCCCGTGGCCGCAGGACGGGAACAAGCTGTGATCCTGCCGCAACCGGTTCCGGCAGCCGGTGTTGCCGCGCTGGCCGGGAACACCGCGCAGGCCAGGAATGCGGTTCCTGCCCACGCCTCGGATGAGCAGGCTGATGTTGCGCCCGAGGCGGGTACCTCAGCTGCGGAGGCGCAGGCGCTTCCGGTTGAGACCCGTATTGACTTTCCCCGCCCCTCGCGGGCCAGCGCCCTGGAAGCCAGCCCTGACGGAAATCGGCTCGCCCTCGGCACGTCCTTCGGCGAGGTGTACGTGGCGGATACCCGCACTGGGGATCTGACGCTGGTCTCCAGCATCGGCGAGGGCACGGTGTCCGACCTCTCATGGTCGGCGGACTCGCAGTGGCTTGTATGGTCAGAGCCGGTCACCTCCTTCGGTTCCCGCAGCCGGCTGCGGCTGGCCAACGTGGCCGTGCCGGGATCCGCCCCGGTGGATGTCACGGACGGCCGCTTCGGAGACAAGTCCCCGGTCTTTACCCCGGACGGGAAGTTCCTGGCGTTCCTGTCGAACCGCAGCTTTGACCCGGTGTATGACGGGCACTCCTTCGACCTCTCCTTCCCCAGCCCCATCAAGCCGTACCTCGTGGCACTCTCTGCTGACACGCCGTCGCCCTTTGGCCCCGCGGTGGACTCCGATGCGTGGGAAGCGGCAGCGGCAGGGGGAGACGGGCAGGGGCCCGACGCCGAACCGGCAGTACCGGAGGTCCGGGTGGAGGCCGATGGCCTGGCGCACCGGGTCATCACCGTTCCTGTGCCGCAGGGGAACTACACCTCCCTCAAAGCCACTGAGGGAGCGCTGCTCTGGCTCGACTGGGCCCTCGCCGGCGTCACCGGCGACGGCAAGGCCAGCCAGGACGACAAGGATGCCCGCCCCAGCCTGGTCCGCTTCGACCTTGCACGGCGCAAGCAGGCCACCTTGGTGGACGCGCTGGACAGCTACCGGCTGTCGGGAGACCGCAGCAAGGTGGTGCTGGTCTCCGACAAGCAGGTCACGGTGGTCCCCGCCGACGCCAAGGCAGATGAGGAATCCGGGAAGCTGGTCAAGGTGGACCTGGGCCGGATCCGGGTCATGATGGACCCGCTCAGCGTGTGGGGCCAGGCGTTCGACGAGGCCTGGCGGCTGCAGCGAGACTTCTTCTGGACCGAGGACATGGCCGGCCAGGACTGGGAATCCATCCACCGCCGCTACCGTCCCCTCGTGGAGCGCCTGGGCTCGCATGATGACTTGGTGGACCTCCTGTGGGAGCTGCACGGCGAACTGGGAACCTCGCACGCCTACGTGCGGCCGGCCCTTGTCACCGAGAACGGCAGCCACGGCCAGGGCCGGCTGGGTGCGGACCTGGCCTACACCTCCGGCGGATGGGAAATCATCCGCATCCTTGCCGGCGAGTCTTCCGACCCGCTGGCCACCTCGCCCCTGACACGGCCCGGCGTCGGCGGTAAGGCGGGGGACATCCTGCTCGCCATCGACGGCGTACCGCTGTCTGGAAGCGTCACGCCCGCCATGCAGCTGGTCGGTGCTGCAGGCCGCGCCGTGGAGCTGACCCTCCTGAATGGTGCCGCGCACGGAGCCGCGGCAGGCACCCAGCGCCGCGTCGCCGTCGTGCCCGTCAAGGATGAGGAGCGGCTGCGTTACCAGGAATGGGTGGCCTCCAACAGGCGCACCGTCCGCGAAGCGTCAGCGGGCAAATTCGGTTACCTGCACATCCCGGACATGATGGCGAACGGCTGGGCGCAGCTGCATCGCGACCTTGACACGGAGACCGCCCTGGACGGACTGATCGTCGATGTACGGCGCAACCGCGGCGGACACACCTCGCAGCTGGTGGCAGAGCTCATCGGACGCAAGGTCACGGGGTGGAGCATGCCGCGCGGGGAGAAGCCGCGGACGTACCCCCACCACGCGCCGCGCGGACCGGTGATCATCCTGGCCGATGAGTTTGCCGGCTCCGACGGGGACATCATCACGCAGGTGTCCAAGCTCAGGGGGATCGGCCCGGTCATCGGGACGCGCACCTGGGGCGGTGTGGTGGGCATTGACAACCGCTACGCCCTCGCTGACGGCACCGGCGTGACGCAGCCGCGGTACGCCACCTGGTTCGGCGGCGGGGTGGGCTGGAGCGTAGAGAACTACGGCGTTGACCCGGACATCGAGGTTACGTTCCCGCCCCATGCCTACGCCGCGGGCCGGGACCCCCAGCTGGAGTACGGCATTGGTGCGCTGAAGGAGATGATCCAGGAACTGCCCACGGACCGTCCGCCGGCTCGCGAAGGGTACCGCCGGCTGCGTCCCGCTCCGCTGCCCGCACGCCGCCACAGCAAGTAGTCCCGGCAGCAAGAGCAGCAGCGCAAAAAGCCCTGCCTGGCCGGAATGGCCAGGCAGGGCTTTTTACTGTTGCCGGATCAGGACTCTAGGGTCGCATCCAGGGTGATGTCGATGCTGGCCAGGGCGCCGGAGACGGGGCAGCCCACCTTGGCCTCGCCCGCGATCTTCTGGAATTCCTCCTCGGAAATGCCGGGGACCCTTGCGGACATGGTGAGGTGGCTGCCGGTGATCCCAGTGCCGGGGACGAACGTCACGTCAGCCTTGGTGCGGACTTCCTCCGGCTTGTGGCCCGCCTTATCGAGCTCGTTGCTGAAGGCCATGGAGAAGCAAGCGGCGTGCGCGGCGGCGATGAGTTCCTCCGGGCTGGTCTTGCCGTTGGCCGCTTCGGTGCGGGCCTTCCAGGTGACGTCGAACGTGCCCAGGCCTGAGGTGGCCAGGCTGGTGGTACCGGAACCTTCCGTCAGGTTGCCGTTCCATACTGCGTTTGCTGAACGTGTTGCTGCCATGTTCACTCCTCAGGTCGATGTGTACCGGGGCAGGCTGCTGCCTGGACCCCGCCGTCTCCCATCCTAGGGACAACGCCCGCGGCATGCACTGGCTGTCCGCTGTCAGAGGATTATGACCAGGGCATTAAACAACCACGGCGACGCCCCCGCAGGAGGGAGCGTCGCCGTGGTTGTTTATTGCGCGGAGCGGCTACTGCCAGAGCGTCGCGATGGCGATGTTCAGCAGCGCGAGTCCGCCTACGCCGTGCGCCAGGCCTGCGCTGATGTCCTCGCCCTTCTTGTACTTGCGGCGGCCAATGAAGGCGAGCACGCCAACAGCAAGGGCCACCGCGAACTTGATGCCGAGCTTGAAGTAGTTGGCGTCCATGTCCAGGGCCGGGATAAGCCCCATCAGGGCGACGCCGGTCAGCAGCTGGAGCATGGCGCCGTCGAACTGGCGGGGATGGACGGTGGGCTTCTTCATCTGGCCGATCCAGATGCCCACGATCATGGCTGCGCCGACGATGTGCAGGAAGACCACAATGTTATAGACGATGTTCATGGGACCAGTGTAGCCATTTCTACCAGCCGTAGTAGCTGGCCTAGGGGGTGCCTCCGTCCGCCGTGCTGCGCGGGCCGGCGCCGGCAGCAGCCGGATGGGTTAAACGACGACGGCGGTGCAGGCCGTCCGGCAGGTTTCCCGCCGTTGCCTGCACCGCCGTCGTGCGCGTTGTGGCTGTTACAGCCCCAGGTCCGCTTCGAAGGCGCCTTCTTCAAGGCGTGCCTTCAGGGTCTGGAGGAAACGGCCGGCGTCCGCGCCGTCCACCAGGCGGTGGTCGTACGTGAGGGACAGGTACATCATGGAGCGGATGGCGATCGAGTCGTCACCGTTCTCATCTGCAACCACCACGGCGCGCTTGACGATGGCGCCGGTGCCGAGGATGCCCACCTGCGGCTGGTTGATGATCGGGGTGTCGAACAGGGCCCCGACCGAGCCGATGTTGGTGATGCTGAACGTGCCGCCAGAGAGCTCGTCCGGGCCGATCTTGCCGTCGCGGGTGCGGCCGGCGACGTCGGCGATCTTGCCCGCCAACCCGGCCAGGTTCAGGCTGCCGGCGTCGTTGATGACCGGGACCAGGAGGCCCTTGTCGGTGTCGACGGCGATCGCCAGGTGCTCGGCGTTGTGGTACGTGATCTCCTGCTTGTCCTCGTCGTAGGCAGCGTTGAGCTTGGGGTGCTGCTTGAGGGCCTCGGCGACAGCCTTGGCGATGAAGGGCAGGAAGGTCAGCTTGACGCCGTTCTGTGCCTGGAAGGAGTTCTTGGCACGGGCGCGGAGCTTGGCGACCTTGGTCATGTCCACTTCGTGGACCTGGGTCAGCTGGGTGGAAACCTCAAGGGACTCGCGCATGCGGCGGGCGATGACCTGGCGGATGCGCGGGGCCTTCTGGGTGGTGCCGCGCAGCGAAGAGGCAGCCTGGCCTGCGGCGGCGGAGGCTGCCGGGGCGGACGCTGCCGGAGCGGCGGCGGCTGCGGGAGCTGCCTTTGCTTCCGCAGCGGCGATGACGTCCTGCTTGCGGATGCGGCCGCCGACGCCGGTGCCGGAGAGGGAGGTGATGTCCACGCCGTGCTGGTTTGCCAGCTTACGGACCAGGGGAGTCACATAGCCCGACTCGGACCCGCCTGCGGCTTCGGCGGAAGCCGGCGCTGCTGCGGGGGCCTGGGGAGCGGGCGCAGCCTTGGGGGCTTCCTGCTTGGGGGTTTCCTGGGCGGGGGCGGCCTGCGGTGCGGGTGCCTCAGCCTTCGGCGCTTCCGCCTTGGGCTCTTCCTTGGGCGGTGCCTCGGTGGAGGGGGCCTCTGCCGGGGCGGCTGCAGCACCAGAGCCGATGACGGCGAGGACGGATCCCACCTCTGCAGTCTCGTCCTCGTTGACGCGGATTTCCTGGAGGGTACCGGCCACGGGGGAAGGAATTTCGGTGTCGACCTTGTCGGTGGAAACCTCCAGAAGGGGCTCGTCCACCTCCACGGCGTCGCCAACGGCCTTGAGCCAGCGGGTGACGGTGCCTTCGGTGACGCTCTCGCCGAGGGCCGGCAGGGTGACCTCGTGGCTTTCGCCGCCGGCAGCCGGTGCCTCAGGGGCGGACGCTTCCGGCGCGGGTGCTTCTGCGGCGGCTGGCGCCTCGGTGGAGGGAGCTTCGGCGGGAGCCGGAGCCTCCTCGGCCGCCGGTGCCTCTTCTGCGGGGGTCCCTTCGGCGGGTGCGCCGCCGCCGGAGCCGTCTCCAATGCGGACCAGGGGAGCGCCAACCTCGGCGGTCTCGTCCTCGGCAACGAGGATTTCCTCAATCACGCCAGCTACAGGAGAGGGGATTTCAGTGTCTACTTTGTCGGTGGAGACTTCGAGCAGCGGCTCGTCCACCTCTACCCGGTCACCTACCTGCTTGAGCCAGCGGGTGACGGTTCCTTCGGTGACGCTCTCACCGAGGGCGGGCAAGTTAACGGATTCAGACATGTCGTCCCCGTTCTCCTTATTGATCTTTAGTGCGGATGAATGCTGCCTGTTGGCCAGCCTAGTGCACCCGGCATTCCGTGCCGGGCGCACCAGGCCCTTGGGTGTTGGGGGAGACTAGCCGTGAAGGGGCTTGCCGGCGAGTGCCAGGTGGGCTTCGCCCAGGGACTCGTTCTGGGTGGGGTGGGCATGCAGCAGCTGGGCCACATCCTCCGGGTACGCTTCCCAGTTCACGATCAGCTGGGCTTCGCCCACCTGCTCGCCCATGCGGGCGCCGATCATGTGGACGCCCACCACGGGGCCGTCCTTCTGCCGGACCAGCTTGACCAGGCCGGACGTGCCGAGGATGGAGCTCTTGCCGTTGCCGGCCAGGTTGTATTCCTGGGTCTGCACCTGGTCCTCGCCGAACTTCTCCTTGGCGGCCTTTTCGGTGTAGCCCACGGTGGCGATCTCCGGCTCGGAGTAGGTGACCTTGGGGATGTTGATGTCCTCGACCACCACGGGCTTCAGGCCGGCGATTTCCTCGGCCACGAAGATGCCCTGCTGGTAGCCGCGGTGCGCCAGCTGGACGCCGGGGACGATGTCGCCCACCGCGTAGATGTTGCCGACGCCCGTGTGGAGGCGCTCGTTGGTGATGACGAAGCCGCGGTCAATGGTGATGCCGGCTTCCTCGTAGCCCAGGTTGGCGGTGACGGGACCGCGGCCCACGGCGACCAGCAACAGGTCGGCCTCGAACGTCTTGCCGTCCACCAGGGTGACCTTGACGCCGTCGTCATTCTGCTCGACGCCCTGGAAGAACACACCGGTGGAGAACTTGATGCCGCGCTTCTTGAAGGCACGCTCGAAGTTCTTGACGATGGTGGCGTCCTCGTTCGGGACCAGCGAGGGCAGGCCCTCCACGATGGTGACGTCCACGCCGAAGGACTTCCACACTGAGGCGAACTCGACGCCGATGACGCCACCGCCCAGGATGATGGCGCTCTTGGGGATGAAATCCATGGTCAGGGCCTGGTCGGAGGTGATGACCTTGCCGCCGAGCTCCAGCCCGGGGAGGGTGCGCGAGTACGAACCGGTGGCCAGGACGATGTTCTTGCCCTTGTAGGCGGTGCCGTTCACTACGACGGTGTCCGTGCCCTGGAGCTTGCCTTCACCCTCGATGACGGTGATGCCCTTGGACTTGATGAGTCCCTGCAGGCCCTTGTACTTGCCGGCGATGATGCCGTCCTTGTACGCGTTGACAGCGTTGATGTCGATGCTGTCAAGGGTGACGTTCACGCCGTACTTGGCGGAGTCGCGGGCGTGGTCGGCCAGCTCCGCTGAGTGCAGGAGGGCCTTGGTGGGGATGCAGCCGTTGTGGAGGCAGGTGCCGCCCAGCTTTGCCTTCTCCACGAGGCCGACGGTGAGGCCAAGCTGTACTGCCCGGAGCGCGGCGGCGTATCCGCCGCTGCCGCCACCGAGTACCAGGATGTCGAATTCTTGCGCAGTTGCCTGATCGGCCACTAAAACGCTCCCTCGCGTGAACGATGACGCGGTCCTGCGCATCATCTGGTCTTGGAACTTGCACTGCCGTGATTATGCCAGCAGGCCAATTCTCTTGCATTTGTGACTACCGTGGTTCACCTTAGCGAACCACTTATCCATGCTCCACCCTGGCACCACGTTTGTGGAGCGCTTGTGTCGAGTGTCACGCGGCTTTGTGGCACAGGGATCACCGGTCCCGCAAAGCCGCGTGACAGCAGGCCGGAGTCCCGGCCAAAGGGGTCAGGCGGCAGCCAGGATGTCCTCCACGTACGCCACCAGGGTACGGACCGTGCAGCCCGTTCCCTGCTTGTGCGTGTAGCCATAGGGGCTCCCGTTATTAAAGGAGGGCCCGGCGATGTCGATGTGGGCCCAGGGGATCTGTTCCCCGTCCTTGCCCTTACCCACGAACTCGCGGAGGAAAACGGCGGCGGTCATCATGCCGCCGTGGCGTTCGCCGATGTTGGCGAGGTCGGCGACCTGCGAATCGAGGCTGGGGCGCAGTTCCTCGGGCAGGGGCATGGGCCAGACCAGCTCACCGGCCCGATCCGCTGCTGCCTTGAGGGGGCCCGTCACGCTGTCTGATCCCATGACGCCGGCGGTCCGGTTGCCCAGGGCGATCAGCTGCGCACCGGTGAGGGTGGCTACGTCGATGATGGCATCCGGGTATTCGCGGCTGGCGGCGACGATGCCGTCGGCCATCACCAGCCGGCCCTCCGCATCGGTGTTCAGGACCTCAACGGTCTTGCCGCCGAACATCGTGAGGACGTCCGCCGGGCGGGAGGCGGCGCCGGAGGGCATGTTCTCGGCGATGCAGAGCCACGCCGTGGCCTTGACCGGCAGGCCAAGTCCCGCGAGGGCCAGGACAGTATTAAGGACGACGGCGGCCCCTGCCATGTCGCTCTTCATGTCGCCCATGCCGAGGGCTGGCTTGATGGAGATGCCGCCGGTGTCGAACGTGATGCCTTTGCCCACAAGCGCGATCTTCGACGTTGCCCTCGCGGGGGAGTACTCCACCTTCACCAGGCGGGGCTGGCGTGCGGACCCCTTGCCCACGCCCATGATGCCACCGAAGCCTTCCTTCTCAAGGCGCTTCTCGTCCCAGACGGTGACTTTGACGGGCAGCCCCTTGGCCAGGTCCTTCGCGGCCTCGGCGAAGGTCTCCGGGTAAAGGTGGCTGGGCGGCTGGTTGACCAGGGACCGGGTGGCGTTGACAGCCCTGCCGATCAGCGTGGCCCGCTTGAGGACTTCGTCCAGTTCCTTCTGGCCGGCCAGTTCAGTGAAGATCACGGCGTTGCGGACGGGGTCCTTCAGGCCGTCCTTGGAGGAGCGGAACTCGCTGAAGGAGTAGGCCCCCAGCGCGGCACCTTCAGCCACGGCCTCGACATCGGCGAGGGACGCCGTCGGAAATGCCAGGGCAACGGTGGCAAGGCCGGCGAGCTGGCGGACAGCGGAACCTGCTGCCCGCCGCAGGGCTTCCCCTGCCAGGGGCTCCGAGGCCGACACCTTGCCCACGCCCGCCAGGACCAGCACGCCCGCGCCGGTCTCGGGGAGGCCGGGGAGGCGCACCAGCTGGTCGGCGGCGCCCGTGATGCCGAGGGCCTTGAGGGATTCAGCCAGTGCCTCGGCGGACCGCGCCGTCAGCGGGTTGTCGAGGAGGACGGGTCCGTCCGCACCCTGCCCCACACCTATGACGACGGCGTCACTGGGGCTTTTCTTCAGGTCCCGCGAGAGGGTACTAAGGTTGATTTCAGTATTCTTGACCACGCGGATCAGTCCTCGATTCTCGAAAGATGTTCGGGCAGGGGTGCATGTTCGGCGCTCTGCCATGGTTGCCCGGGTACCGCCGTTCGGAACGCAGTCCGGGTGTCTGCGGGCCCGCCTGGCAGGCCAGTTCCGATCGTAGCCCGTCCGCGTCTGAGCTGGTGAATTTCGTGAGAGGTGCGCCACAGCCGGCGCCGGAATGCCCGGCTGTCCCGGGGCGTTGTACAGAATGTCCACCCGCACCCATGAAAGGAACATGCCGTGCTTGAACGGATCTCCGGCTCCCTGCTGGACCCCGATGCGCTCTATGCGAGCAACATTGAGCTGTTCCACAGCCCTGAACTCCGCGGGCTGAACCTGGTGATGGGCTTTACCGGATTTGCAGACGCCGGCCACGTGGTGAAGCAGATCAACGCCGAACTGCTGGATTCCCTCGACGCGGAGCCGGTGGCCGTCTTTGATGCGGACCAGCTCATTGACTACCGCTCGCGCCGGCCGCACCTGACGTTCGTGGAGGACCACCTCCAGGACTACCAGGAACCCCGGCTGGCCCTGTACCGGCTGGTGGACGGGCTGGGCAAGCCCTTCCTGCTGCTGGCAGGGTTCGAACCGGACCTGCAGTGGGAGAGGTTCGCGCGCGCCGTGGTGGGCATCGTGGAGAAGCTGGATGTGAACCTGGTGACCTGGATCCATTCGATTCCCATGCCCGTTCCCCACACCCGGCCGGTAGGTGTGACGGTGCACGGCAACCGGCCCGAGCTGATCGAGGGCATCTCCGTCTGGAAGCCCACAGTTGAAGTCCCCGCTGCGGTGGGCCACATCCTGGAACTGCGGCTGGTAGAGGCAGGACGCAACGTGGCCGGCTATGTCATTCACGTACCGCACTACCTGGCAGAGGCGGAATACCCCACCGCAGCCGTGGCAGGCCTTGAATACCTGGGTGCGGCCACGTCCCTGATGCTGCCATCGGACAGGCTCCGTGAAGCGGGCCGCGAGGTAAGCCGGCAGATTGCGGAGCAGATCGACGCTTCCGAGGACGTCCAGCAGGTGGTGTCGCGGCTGGAGGCCCGCTACGACGAAAAGGCAGAGGGCACCGTCCGCCGGTCGCTCCTGGCAGACGAGAACGATGAACTGCCCAACGCCGACGACCTCGGCGCTGCAGTGGAGGCTTACCTGGCCAGGGAGAACCCGGGCCAGTAAAGGGTGGACCGATAAAAGCCTGCGGCGTCCGCCCGGGCATAATGAAGAGGTGACTGCACCCCGCGCCTGGATCATCTGGACCATCGGAATTTTCGGGTACCTGGTGGCCGTGGCGCAGCGGACGTCCTTCGGCGTGGTGGGTCTGGAGGCCACCGAGCGCTTCCAGGCCAGCGCGTCAGCCATCTCCTTCTTCACCGTCCTTCAGCTCCTTGTCTACGCAGGGCTCCAGATTCCCGTGGGGCTGCTGGTGGACAGGTTCGGCTCCCGTGCAATGATCGCCGGCGGCGCAGTCCTGATGGGCCTGGGCCAGCTCCAGCTCGCCTTCGCCGACAGCATCCCCGGGGGAGTGGCCGGCCGTGTCCTGGTGGGCGCCGGGGACGCCATGACTTTCATCTCCGTGATCCGCCTGATCCCGCTCTGGTTCGCTCCCGCCCGGGTACCCCTGGTAACCCAGCTGACCGGCATGTCCGGCCAGCTCGGCCAGCTGTTCAGCGTCATACCCTTTGCCTTCGTCCTGCATCTCGCCGGCTGGACCCCGGCGTTCCTTATGCTCGCCGGGATGTCAGCCCTCGCCGTCGTCCTTACCCTGGTGCTGCTGCAGGACGTTCCACCCGGAACGGCGCGCCAGCACGCCCAACAGGGACTGCGGGCCACCGGAGCCTCGCTTGCCCGCGCCTGGCGCCAGCCGGGGACGCGCCTCGGGCTCTGGAGCCACTTCACCATCCAGTTCAGCGGCACCGTGTTCGCCATGACCTGGGGCTACCCGTTCCTGCTCTCCGGCCAGGGCCTGGACGCCGGAACGGTTGCGGCCCTGATGGCCCTCTACGTCGCCGCCGCGATGGCGGTGGGGCCCTTCATCGGCCGGTTCGTCTCCCGCCACCCGCTGCGGCGCTCCACCATGGTCCTGCTCATCGCCGGCGCTACCGCCGCCGCATGGGCTGCCGTCCTGCTGACCCCCGGCCGCGCACCGCTGTGGCTGCTGGCCGGCCTTGTGGTGGTGCTCGCCGTCGGCGGCCCGGGGTCCATGATCGGGTTCGACTTCGCGCGGACCTTCAACCCTGCGCACCGGATCGGTACGGCCACGGGCATCGTCAACGTGGGCGGGTTCATCGCCGCCCTTATTGCCATCTTCCTGATCGGTTTGGTGCTGGACATCCTGTTTGCCAGCGGCTTCTCCCAGGGCGTCCTCTACGGCCTGGATCCTTTCCGGATCGCCCTGAGCGTCCAATTCCTGCTGCTGGGGTTCGGGGCGGGCGCCATGCTGGTCTGCCGGCGGAAAGTCCGGCGCCAGATGGCCGCCCAAGGCGTAGTGGTTCCACCGCTGCGCAGCGCGCTGGCCCGCCAGCGGCGCGAAAACCTTGCCCGGCGGCGCGGGTCATCCCTCCCGGACGAATAACACTGGTCCTCCACAGGCCATTACAGGCGCCGGTTTCCACATAGCAGCGGCCTGCACTGTCGAGCGGGCCCTGGTCACGCGAATGCTGGGGCCATGACACCTCCAGAACGGCTCACAGTCCGCGGCCCGGAAGACATCCTGGGTTTTATTCCCCACTCGCTGGGATACTGGCCCGCGCAGAGCCTCGTAGCCATGACCCTGCAGGGCAAGAGTCTTGGCGCTACCCTGCGGCTGGACCTGCCGGGACGCGAGGTGCTGGCCTCACCGGCAAAATTCCTGCTGGCCGTCCGGCGCTACCTGGAGGCGGACAAGGAGGCTGACGGCACATTGCTGGCGTTCTTCACCAGCAACGGCAACGCGTCGTCGCCGTCCCGGTATGACGGTCTGCTGGCCGGCCTGGACTCCATGCTGGAAAACGCCGGGATGCCGGTCCGCGAAGCCTGGTACGTCGGCGAGGATTTCTGGCGGGAGGCGTGGTGCCTGGATGTTTCCTGCTGTCCGGTGCCAGGCCGTCCCGTCCAGGCAATCCGCGACAGCCTGCTCAACACAGAGATGGTGTACCGCGGAAGCAGCGTTGGCCCGGAACCGGAGCAGCAGCTGCAGTCCGTGCTTCCGGTTTCAAGCCTCCACCTCGCTGCCGTCCGGGAAGCTGAAGCCGAGTGGTCCGCGCAACTGGACCTTCGCCGGGCAAGCAGGCCGCAGTTCGATGCGGTCCTTCGGCTCTGGTCAGCGCTGCTGGACCGCCCCCACGGGGAAGCATGGGTGCCTGAAGCGGACCGCGACGGATTCCTGCGGGCGACCTTGCTGGTCCCCGCCTACCGGGATGCCCTGCTGATGATGGCGGCAGCAGGCGTCCGGGCTGCCGAAGCCGGCGCCGGACAGGGCGGGCTCTTCCGGGGCGGGTGCCCCCTGGACCCGGTAACGCCCCAGGAACACTTGCCGGGCGCCGGAGCATTTGCTGACGGGCTGAAGGGCGGAGCGGTGCAGGAAGAACTGTGGGGGCAGGAAGAACTGTGCGGGCAGGAACTGCCCGGCGCGGACATCCCCGCCTATGGCGACGTCCTGATGGGCGTTGCCCCGGCCGCCCCGGACTGGGGCGGGCTTGATGCCCTGGACCTGGCCCTGGAGCAGCTTGCCGCAGCGGGCGGACGGGCGGCGGCCGCAGCGTTCACGGGCAGGGGCTGGATTGCCTGGTGCCGGGGACGCGGTTCCTACGCCGCCGTCTACCTCCGGCAGGCCCTTGAAGCGGAACCCGGGTACCGCCTCGCCGAACTGCTGCTGGAACTGGTCCGGCGTGGAACACTGTGCGGCTGGGCGGCGCGGAGGGAAGCCGCCTGGCAGAAGTTCGGCCCGGATGCGGCGTGAGCTCTGCCGGAAGAATACCGGCGGCTGCCAACAGGGCAGGACCGGCGGGTCCGGCGCGGGCGGGCGAATGACGGGGAGGCCCGATTCGGGGAAAACATGAGACAATGGAGGCCGAGACCCGGTTGGGTCCGTGTATTGAGCGCACATTCGTGGACCCTCCGGGGAACATAACAGCGGTTCCGGCAGTTGTCTTAACAGACTCTGCAGGCCGTGGTGGCGCTTGGTTTTCACCACGGACTTGACAGGGTCATAGTGGTGTTGCCCGTATGGTGATTCCACAGACCACCGCTAGAAAGGTTTTCTGTGACCCCGTCTTCCACGAAGAAGGACCCCGCCGCCCAGGACGAACTGTCCGCCGAGGAGAAGCAGGCTGCGACCAACGCCAAGCGTGCGGCTACGCGGGCAGCCAACAAGGCGTCGGCCGGTGCGGCAGCAGCGGACGGCAAGCCCGAGCCCAAAAAGCGCGGCCCCAAGCCCGGTGCGAAGGCAGCAGCCGCGAAGTCCGCTGCCGGTGACACCGACGACGCAGAAGAAGTCGAGGAAGACCTCGACGACATCGTCCTCGAAGGACCCGAAGTCATTGAGGAGGACGCCGAGGCCGATCCCGCCAAGGCCGTTGCCGGCTCAGGCAAGGGCTTTGTCTACTCGGACGCTGACGACGACGACGCCCCTGTCCAGCAGGTCATGTCCGCCGGAGCTACGGCCGACCCCGTCAAGGACTACCTGAAGCAAATCGGTAAGGTGGCACTGCTCAACGCCGAGCAGGAAGTGGACCTTGCCCTCCGGATCGAAGCCGGGCTGTTCGCCGAAGAGAAGATCAACGCGGACGACGGTTCCATGGATCCGAAGTACAAGCGCGAGCTTGAATTCATCATCCATGACGGCAAGCGGGCCAAGAACCACCTCCTCGAAGCCAACCTCCGCCTGGTGGTTTCACTGGCCAAGCGCTACACCGGACGCGGCATGCTGTTCCTGGACCTGATCCAGGAAGGCAACCTGGGCCTCATCCGTGCGGTGGAGAAGTTCGACTACACCAAGGGCTTCAAGTTCTCCACCTACGCCACCTGGTGGATCCGGCAGGCGATCACCCGCGCCATGGCGGACCAGGCCCGGACTATCCGTATTCCCGTCCACATGGTGGAGGTCATCAATAAGCTGGCCCGCGTCCAGCGCCAGATGCTCCAGGACCTGGGCCGCGAACCCACGCCCGAAGAGCTGGCGCTCGAACTGGACATGACCCCCGAGAAGGTTGTCGAGGTCCAGAAGTACGGCCGCGAGCCCATCTCGCTGCACACGCCCCTTGGCGAGGACGGCGACTCCGAATTCGGAGACCTGATCGAGGACTCCGAGGCCGTCGTGCCCGCGGACGCCGTGAGCTTCACGCTCCTGCAGGAACAGCTGCACTCGGTCCTGGACACCTTGTCCGAACGCGAAGCCGGGGTTGTGGCCATGCGCTTCGGCCTGACCGACGGACAGCCGAAGACTTTAGACGAAATCGGCAAGGTCTACGGAGTGACGCGCGAGCGCATCCGCCAGATCGAATCGAAGACGATGTCCAAGCTCCGGCACCCCTCGCGGTCGCAGGTTCTGCGGGACTACCTCGACTAAGAACCAGAACGTCTGGAAATGCGGCCTGCCGGCTGCCTGCCCTTCCCGGGTGTGGCAGCGGGCAGGCCGCTTTTGCGTGACCGGCAGGATACGCGGAGCTGGGAACGGTGCCCCTGATGGGGTCCTGGCCACGTCCTGCTAAAGATGGGCTTAAACGAATTGGGACCCCACCTTCCGGTGGGGTCCCAACAGCTTGGGGAAGCTAGTCGATTTCTACGGCTGCCTTCTCGTGAAGCTTGCCCGTTTCATCGTGCCAGTCGGAGCTCAAGGGCTTCAGAGTCGCCTCGACTGCACGGGCGTGGTGGCCGCAGAAGAGCAGCTCACCGCCGGAGGACTCCAATACAACCCGGACATAGGCCTGAGCTCCGCAACGATCGCACCGGTCCAGTGCATTGAGTGTGCGGTCTGCCACTGCTGTTGTCATGTCGGCCTCCTTAGTAGATCAGTACGTCTATATAACCAGCATTCGTAACAAAACCATCGCAAGGATGGGGCAAGTTCGCTGTGCGCGTATCCGCAATGTTGGCTCAAGAACGTCCAAGCGGCGTGGGGAGGCGCCGACGTGGCGCGGTCCACACCCTCCTCCAGGTGTGGCAGCCGGACCGCGGGCGCCGCGCCGTCTACCCTAGAGGAAGCGACCCCAGCCCGCTGTTTACGTCCCTGAAGGAGCTCACCACCAGTGGCACCAAGTTCTGATTACACTGCCCGGCACCTCTCTGTACTGGAGGGCCTGGAGGCCGTCCGCAAGCGCCCGGGCATGTACATCGGTTCCACCGACTCCCGGGGCCTCATGCACTGCCTCTGGGAGATCATCGACAACTCCGTCGACGAGGCACTGGCCGGATTCGGCCACGACATCAAGATCATCCTGCACTCGGACAACTCCGTGGAGATTTACGACGACGGCCGCGGCATTCCCATCGACAAGGAACCCAAGACAGGCCTGACGGGCGTCGAGGTGGTCTTCACCAAGTTGCACGCCGGCGGCAAGTTCGGCGGCGGCTCCTACACCGCTTCAGGCGGTTTGCACGGCGTGGGCGCGTCGGTGGTCAACGCCCTGTCCTCCCGCCTGGACGTCGAAGTGGACCGGGGCGGGAAGACCTACAAGATGTCCTTCCGCCGCGGTGAGCCCGGGCGCTTCAAGGACACCGGCTCCAAAACGGATCCGGCCGCACCATTCACCCCGTTCGTTGACGACTCGGTCCTCGACGTGGTGGGCAAGGCCAAGCGCGGCGTCACGGGTACCCGGATCCGCTACTGGGCCGACCGGCAGATTTTCACCCCGGACGCGAAGTTCTCCTACGAGGAACTGGCCGCCCGCGCCCGGCAGACCTCCTTCCTGGTTCCCGGCCTCAAGCTGACGGTGCGGGACGAACGGAGGGTGCCGGGAACCCCCGGCGAGGCGGGAACCCACGAAGAGGTGTTCCACCACGACGGCGGGATCTCGGAATTCGTCGAATTCCTCGCGGCCGACCCGGCAGTCACCGACGTCTGGCGGCTGCACGGCTCCGGAAAGTTCAAGGAGACGGTTCCCGTTTTGGACGAGCGCGGGCACAGCCAGCTTGCCGAGGTGGAGCGGGACTGTGAGGTGGACGTCGCGCTGCGCTGGGGGATCGGCTACGACAGCACCGTCCGCAGCTTCGTCAACATCATCTCCACGCCCAAGGGCGGAACCCACCAGTCCGGATTTGAGCAGGCCCTGGTCAAGACCTTCCGCAAAGCCGTGGAAACCAATGCCCGCAAGCTCAAGGCCGGCAACGACAAGATTGAAAAGGACGACATCTTCGCCGGCCTGACCGCCGTGCTGACGGTACGGCTCGCCGAGCCGCAGTTCGAAGGCCAGACCAAGGAAATCCTGGGCACGTCGGCCGTCCGCGCGATCGTGGCCAAGGTGGTGGAGCGCGAGATCAGCGCCAAGCTCAGCTCCGCGAACCGCAACGACAAGGCCCAGTCCGCCCTGTTGCTTGAAAAAATCGTCAGCGAGATGAAGTCCCGCATCTCAGCCCGCGTGCACAAAGAGACCCAGCGGCGCAAGAACGCGCTGGAAACCTCCTCCATGCCCACCAAGCTGGCAGACTGCCGCACGGACGACGTCGGACGTTCCGAACTCTTCATCGTGGAAGGCGACTCGGCGCTTGGAACGGCCAAGCTGGCCAGGTCCTCCGACTTCCAGGCGCTGCTGCCCATCCGCGGAAAGATCCTCAATGTCCAGAAGGCATCCGTGGGGGACATGCTCTCCAACGCCGAGTGTGCGGCCCTGATCCAGGTGGTGGGGGCCGGTTCGGGCCGCAGCTTCGATCTCTCCGCCGCCCGCTACGGTAAGGTCATCCTGATGACGGATGCCGACGTCGACGGCGCGCACATCCGCACGTTGCTGCTCACCCTCTTCTTCCGCTACATGCGCCCCATGATCGAAGAAGGCCGCGTCTTCGCCGCGGTCCCGCCGCTGCACCGGGTGGAGGTGATCAACGCGGGCCAAAGGGCCAACGAAATGATCTACACCTATTCGGAGGCCGAACTCCACGTCCTGCTGGGCCGGCTGGCCAAGGAGGGCAAGCGGTACAAAGAGCCCATCCAGCGCTACAAGGGCCTGGGCGAAATGGACGCGGAGCAGCTGGCAGAGACCACCATGGACCCCCGCCACCGGACCCTGCGGAAGGTGGGCATCGAGAACGCCAAGCAGGCGGAGGAGATCTTCGACCTCCTGATGGGATCGGACGTTTCCCCGCGCAAGGACTTCATCATTGCCGGCGCTTCAAGCCTGGACCGGGAGCGCATCGACGCCTGACGGCCGCAGGCGCCAGGACAGGTACCGGGACGGGTGTCGGCTCGGTTGTGTCGGCGCCGCAGGTGAAGGACGACGGCGGGACTCAGCCCAGCAGGCCGGGCACCACGAGCAGGGCGGTGGGCAGCGCCAGAAGCAGCACGGAGCCCGCCATGACCATGCTGCGGACCGGCGCCGGCAGCTCGGGCCGGGGCGAGAGCAGCCTGCTGACCCGTGAGGCGGTGGTCCGGGCGGAGTCCGCGCCGGACGTGCCGGCGGCGGCATCAAGTCCGGAGAGCGCCAGGCTGGAAACCTCCTGCCGGAGCTCCGCGCCGCCGGTGTTCCCGGCCGAGCCGCTGGCCACAATGGCGATGGCCTTGATCAGCGTGGCCTTGCTTTCGGTCTTGAGCGCCACGTCGTCGGCCAGCATCTCGATCAGTGAGTTCACGGATTCCTGGGCGAGGCGGGTGGTGGGCAGCCAGGGCAACGCCTGCCGCCAGGCGGCGAAGGCCCACAGCAGCAGGTGGTGGCGCTGGCTCAGGTGGGCGTTCTCATGAATCAGGACCGCACGGAGTTCCGCCGGCTCAAGGGCCGCCATCAGGCCATCCGAAAGGACAGTCACGGAACGGGCGCCGCCGGGAAGGCAGTATGCCACGGGGGAGTTGTGGCTGATGACCAGGGTTCCCGTCCCCTCAGCGGACGGCGAGGCCAGCAGGGACAGCAGTTCGCGGTGCCGCCGCCGCTGGCGCTCAATCTTGTAATAGGTCAGCAGCAGCGTGAACACCAGGTGGGCAGTCAGCAGCGCCGCCGCGGACAGGGCAAAAATATGCCAGAAACCCAAGGCTGTGGTGGGGGCGTTGTACAGCACCATGCCGGCGAGGGCCCGCAGCCCGGCGATCAGGTTGTCCCCGATCGGCTCCAGGCCGTACACCAGCATCGCACCGATCATGGACAACCCGCCGGCCAGTGCTATCGCCTGCCACAAAATCATGGCAGTGAACGGTGAGCGGGCGGGCCACTGCGCCCGTGAGAGGAGGACAGGCACCGGCCACGCCAGGACTATCGCAAGGACCGCCAGCAGGTACGAGGCCCAGAACATGGTCCGCTAGAGGTGGCCAAGCAGTTTGCGCAGAGTTTCCGCTTCACCCTCGGACACGGACCCGATAAAGCGGGCCAGCACTGCCTCGCGGTCCGGAGCCGAGCCCAGTACTTCGTGCATCAGCTCGGCGGTGTGGTCCTCGCGGCTCGAAACAGCCTGGTAGCGGTGCGGACGGGTGCCGCGTTCGCGCTCCACCAGGCCCTTCTTCTCCAGACGGGACAACACGGTGAGCACGGTGGTCACAGCAAGTTCCTTGCCCTCGTGGCCGGCCGCTCCGCCCTGCCCTGCGGAGGTCTGCGCGAGCCTGTCGCGCAGGGTGTTGGCTGTGGCTGCTTCCTGGCCCGCCCAGAGCAGATCCATCACTGCCCGTTCCAGTTCACCAAGACTAGCCATTGCACTTTTCCTTTGTTCCCCGCGCCACCGCCGCCCGTGCGGCGGTGGCTGCATGCATTGTTTGAACTACAACTTCCAATTTACCCGGTTTTCCCGCGACTTTCTACGTTGGGTAGAACAGGTGGCGTGATGCTGCCCTTGCCTGGCGCCGCGGGGGAGTGGAAGCTGGTTTTTACACCGCTGCCGACGTTGTTCTACACTCGGTAGAAGTTGGAGTTCTACAAAACGTAGAAGATCCGCATCCGCCGACACGAGGGACCGCCTTGGACGCTATGGACGCGCTGGAAATCGCACGCTGGCAATTCGGTATCACCACCGTTTACCACTTCATGATGGTCCCGCTGACCATTGGCCTTGGCCTGGTTGTCGCAGTCATCCAGACCGCCTGGCACCGCACGGGCAACCCCGAATACCTGCGGATGACCAAGTTCTGGGGAAAGCTGTTCCTCATCAACTTCATCATGGGCGTGGCCACCGGCATCGTCCAGGAGTTCCAGTTCGGCATGGCCTGGAGCGAATACAGCCGGTTCGTGGGCGACGTCTTCGGTGCGCCCCTCGCCCTGGAAGCGCTGCTGGCCTTCTTCGTCGAATCCACCTTCCTGGGCCTGTGGATCTTCGGCTGGAAGCAGCTCAAGCCCGGCATCCACCTGGCGTGCCTGTGGATCGCCGTGATCGGGTCAGTTTTTTCCGCGTACTTCATCATCGTGGCCAACAGCTGGATGCAGCACCCTGTGGGCGTGGAGATGATCGACGGCCGGCCGGTCATGACCGATGCGTGGGCCGTCTTCACCAACAACACCGCACTCGTCGCCGTTCCGCACACCCTCTTCGGCGCCCTCGCTGTCGCTGGCGGCTTCCTGCTGGGCATCGCCTGGTACCACCTTTGGCGGAGGCGGCGCGACGGCGTCGACACGGTAGATGCCGACGGCAAGGTGATCCCCGGGGAAGCGGCGGATATTCCCGGCCGCGACCGCGACGACCACAAGGTCTGGCTCCGGTCGCTGCGCATCGGCGCAGTGGTTGCCATGATCTCCTTCGCCGGCACCGCCCTCACCGGGGACCTGCAGGGCAAACTGATGTTCGAACAGCAGCCCATGAAGATGGCCGCGGCGGAAGCCGCCTGCCATGACGGCACCGGCTTCTCCGTCCTGAGCATCGGCAACCTCGGTTCACAGGACTGCGATGACATCGTTGCCCTGATCGAAGTACCTGGCATCCTCTCCTACCTGGCGAAGGGGGACTTCACCACCGAGGTCCAGGGCGTCAACAGCCTCCTGCCCCAGTACAAGGAGGCCTACGGGACCCACCTGCCGGACAACCCCATCTATAGCGAACGCGCCGGCCAGGAAATCGACTACCTTCCCGTCATGGAGGTCACCTACTGGGGCTTCCGGATGATGATCGGCTTCGGCGGACTCGCCGCCCTGGCAGCCCTCGTGGCGCTGTGGATCACCCGGAAGGGAACCGTTCCCGAATCCCCTTGGCTGATGCGCCTCGCCGTGTTCGGCATCCTGGCACCTTTCGGGGCCAACGCGGCCGGCTGGATCTTCACCGAAATGGGCCGCCAGCCGTTCGTGGTGGCTCCCAACCCCGATCCCAGCGGCATCGACCAGGTGTTCATGTTCACGGCAGCCGCGGTATCTCCCGGTGTCTCCGCCGGGGAACTGCTGGCGTCGCTGGTCACCCTGACGGCGGTCTACGCAGTCCTGCTGGTGGTTGAGGTCAAGCTGCTGGTGAAGTACATCCGCGGTGGAGTGGTCTCCGCCATGCCGGAACTCGTCCATGCGCCGGCCGATGAAAACGAGGACGCCACCCCAGGACCCGGTGGCACCGGCGGCGGCAAGCCCGGCGACGACGTCCTGGCCTTCGCCTACTAAGCCGCGCACGATAAAGCAGAGGAAACAAAGAAATGGAACTGCTGCCAACCGTCTGGTTCATTGCCATTGCGGTGCTGTGGACCGGATACCTCTTCCTGGAGGGCTTCGATCTCGGCGTCGGAATGCTCATGAGGCTTTTCGCCCGCAACAACACCGAGCGCCGTGTCCTGCTCAACACCATCGGTCCCGTCTGGGACGGCAACGAGGTATGGCTCCTGACGGCCGGCGGTGCCACGTTCGCCGCCTTCCCGCTCTGGTACGCCTCCTTGTTTTCGGCCCTCTACCTGCCGCTGCTGGTGGTGCTTGTCGCCCTGATTTTCCGGGCGGTTGCCTTTGAGTACCGTGGCAAGGTGGACACCGACCAGTGGCGTGCCCGCTGGGACTGGGCCATTGCGCTGGGATCCTTCTTCGCGGCCTTCGGCGTGGGGGCAGCGCTGGCGCTTACCACCACAGGCCTGCCTTTGAACGCCAATGGCGACCGCGAGGGAGGCCCGCTCGCCTGGTTCAGCGGATACGCCGTGCTCGGCGGCCTCGCCGTCGTGGGCTTCTCGCTGCTCCATGCCCTGGCTTTCCTGGCACTGAAGACCGACGGCGACGTGCGGCACCGGGCACGGGCATGGTTCGTGCGCCTGCTCCCCGTCCTGCTCGTTCCCCTCGCGGCCTGGGCGCTCAGCATCCAGTTCCTGGACGGCAAGCCCTGGACCTGGGCCCTTGTCCTGCTGGCGGTTGCTGCCGCGGCTGCAGCCTGGGCTTGGGCCCGCAGGGGAGCTGAAGGCAAGGCCTTCTCCGCCCTTGGAGCGTTCCTGGCCCTGGGATCGGCGTCGATTTTTGCCGCGGTGTTCCCGGTGGTTCTGCCGTCCACCCTCAATGAGTCCTTTGACCTCACCATTTCCAACGCCTCCTCCTCGGACTACACCCTGGGGCTCATGAGCGTAGTGGCCGCCTTCGGGCTTCCCCTTGTCATCGCCTACCAGGCCTGGACCTACTGGGTGTTCCGCCGCCGCGTCAGTGCGGCGCACATCCCGGAGGCCCACAGCTTCCTGCCGGCCATCGCCGCCAGGGCTTTCACCACGAAGGGCTGACATGCGGCCAAGTTTCCCTCCCGGCCCGGCCACCCGCTCCGCCATCTACCTGCTCGGCCTGCTGGCAGCCCTGAAGGCCCTGTCCCTGGTCCTGATGGGCCAGGCAGTGGCCTCGGCGCTGGCCGGACTGGAGGCAGGGGATCCGGACTGGGCAAGCCAGGTTGCCTTGGGGCTGGCCGGCGCAGCCCTGCGGTCCCTGGCCGTCTGGGGCCAGGCCGTGGCTGCCCGCCGGGCTGCCCTTGGCATCAAGGAGGAACTGCGGGCCGGGCTGCTCGAACGGGCGCTGCGCAACGGCGCCAGGGGAACCGGCCCTGCCGACGGCGGGCTCGCCGTCCTGGCAACCCGTGGGCTGGACGCACTGGACAACTACTACACCCAGTTCCTCCCCGCGCTGGTGAACTGCGCGGCCATCCCGCTGCTGCTGGGAGCACGGATCCTCTTTGCGGACTGGGTCAGCGCGGTGGTGATTGTCCTGACGGTGCCGCTGGTGCCGCTCTTCATGGTCCTCATCGGCCGTTACACGGAGGACAACGTCCGTGAAGCCCAGGCTGCCCTGGGTAGGCTGTCTGCTCACATGCTGGAGCTGGCAAAAGGCCTGCCGGTCCTGGTGGGGCTCGGACGGGCCACGGCCCAGCGGAAGGCCCTCGAGGAGATTTCCGAGGAATACCGCACCCGCACCATGGGAACCCTGCGCACCGCTTTCCTCTCAGCGCTGGCACTGGAACTGATCGCCACGATCTCCGTCGCCGTTGTGGCAGTATTCATCGGCGTGCGGCTGGTGCACGGGGACATACCGCTCGAGGCAGGCCTGCTGGCACTGATCCTGGCCCCGGACTGCTATCTCCCGCTGCGTGAACTGGGCACCGCCCACCACGCCAGCGACGACGGGCGGGTGGCCCTCGCGGAAACCACCGCGGTCACCGAAGCCCCCGAACCCCGGCCGCTAGCCGCTGCCAGGGCGGGACGGCCCGGCGCCCCTGTTACCGTCACAAACATGGCCGTGGACTACAGCGGACGGTCCGGCCCCGCCGTCGGCCCCCTTACCTTCACCGCGCCGCAAGGCAGGATCACTGCCCTGGACGGAGCCAGCGGCGCAGGAAAAAGCACGGTCCTGGGCGTGCTCGCGGGAACCATTGGGGACGGAGCCGGCACCACCGTCACCGGCACCATCCAGGGCCTAGACCGCGCTGCACTGGCCTGGGTGCCGCAGCATCCGGTGATGCTCGCGGAAACCGTCCTGGGCGAGGTGCTGCTGTACCTTACCGGGGATATCGAGGGCTCCCGCGGCCACGCCGGGATGGAAGCCGCAGCGCGCGCATGCCTGGCCCGCGCCGCCGCCGGCCACCTGGCCCACCAGCACCCCGCGGAGCTGAGCCCCGGCGAACTGCGGAGGGTGGCACTCGCCAGGGGGCTTGCCAGGATCGAGGCCGGGGCCACGGTCCTGCTGCTCGATGAACCCACAGCCCACCTGGACGATGCCTCGGCCATGGTGGTTGAGGACGCGATCCGCCACCTTCGCGGACGCGTCACCGTCATCCTGGTGGCGCACAACGGGCGCACCCGCAACCTGGCCGACCACCTGGTGCCCGTGGCTGCCCACGCGGAACCTGTCCACCCCGAGCCTGTCCACCCGGAGCCTGTCCGGGCAGGGGAACCAGGACTGCGGGCCATGGTGCACGCTGCCGCCGCAGGGATTGCGCCCGGCGCTGAAGCGTCCCTTGGTGGCGCGGCTGCGGGCCCGAAGCAGGCCGGGCAAGCCTCCGGTATTGCTTCGGCCTCCGGTATTGCTTCGGCCGCCGGCACCATTGCCGGTGCCCCCGGCGCGTCCGGAGACCGGCAGCCGGCAGCCAGGCTCCTCGCAGCGCTCCTGGCGCCGGTCCGCGGCAAGTTCACGGCCGCTGCCGCCGTGGGCACCCTGGCGGCCGTCTTCGCCGTCGCGCTGTCCGGACTGTCCGGCTGGCTGATCATCCGTGCCAGCGAGCAGCCGCCCATCCTGTACCTGCTGACGGCCATTGTCGGCGTGCGGTTCTTCGGGATCGGGCGGGCCGTGCTGCGCTACTGCGAGCGGCTCCTGCTCCACGACGCAGTGTTTGCCGCCCTCACCCGCCTTCGGGGACGCCTCTGGGAATCCTTGAGCCGCAGGGCCCTTGCGCTCCGCCGCCTGCTCCAGGGCGGCAACGTCCTGGGGACGGTCATTGACGACGTCGATACAGTCCGCGACCTCCTGCCCCGCGTTGTGCTGCCTCCGGTCACCGCGCTCGCGGTGTCCGCGCTGGCCCTGGCCACCACCTGGCTGCTGGTGCCGGATGCATTCCCGGCCGTGCTCGCCGCCGCGGCAGTGAGCCTGTTCCTGGCTCCTGCGGTGGCGCTGCGGGCCGACCGGAAATCCGCCAGTGCCGAGCAGGTCCTCAGGTCCGGGGTCCTGCACCGGATTTCGGCAGCCCTGGATGCCCGCGCGGAACTGCATGCCAACGGTGTTGCGGCTCCGGTGCTGGCCGGACTGCGCTCCCAGGACCGCAGCGCCACCCGGGCGTCCCAGCGGTCAGCCTGGGCCGACGGCCTGGGGCACGCAGTCACCACAGCCTCCTGCTGCGCGGCGGCGTTCGCAGCCGCCTGGCTGGCTGCTCCCGCCGTGCTCGAAGGCCGGATTGCCCCGGCGACGGCTGCGGTGGTGGTGCTGCTGCTCCTCGCGCTGGTGGAACCCTACGCAGCCATGACGACGGCGGTGCGCCAGTTCCCGGCGCTTCGGACAGTCATGCGCCGCGTGGCGGCCTCCGGCGCCCTGGACGCCGCCGCGGAAGGCGCCCCGGATGACGGCCTGCACAAGGTGCCGGCCCGGCGCAACGGTGCTCCCGGCGTCGAACTTGTTGACCTGGCCGTGGCCTGGCCCGGCGGTGCCCCGGTGTTTTCAGGGCTCAGCGCCGTTGCGGAACCCGGCCGGTGGCTGGCTGTCACCGGGCCATCGGGTTCCGGAAAGTCCACCCTGCTCTCGGTGCTGCTGGGCTTCCTGCCTGCCGCGGAGGGTAGCGCCCGTGTGACCGGCCGGGCCGCATGGTGTCCGCAGGAAGCCCACCTTTTCGACTCGACCATCCGCGGCAACCTGCTGCTGGGCAGGCCCCCCGCGAACGGCCCGGCGGGGGACGGCGAACTGCTGGACGCGCTGGCTTCTGTGGGACTGGCAGGCCTGGTGGAGCGCCTGCCGGCCGGCCTGGACACCAGGATCGGGCCGGGCGGAGCGTTCCTGAGCGGGGGAGAGCGCCAGCGCCTGGCGGTGGCGCGCACGTTGATGACAGGCGCGGAGGTGATCCTGCTGGATGAGCCGACAGCGCACCTGGATGCTGAATCGGCAGAGGCCATGCTGGCCGACCTGCGCGCGGGGCTCGCCGGCCGGACGGTGGTGCTGGTGACCCACAACCCGGCTGACATCCTCCCGGAGGATGCGCGGCTGGTGCTGGCCGGTTCCGGGAACGCCGCGGGCACCGGACGGGCCGAAGCACCGGCGTATGCCGTGGTGGCTGAAGGTGGTCAGCCGTCCACGTCGTGAAGGTGGTGGACAACGTCGTGCAGGAAGTACTGGGCCAGCGTCAGGACGGTGAACTCCGAACCGTTGCTGCGCAGCCCCTTCCGCCCCCACTCTGATTCGCGGACCCCGGCGAAGGATTCAGCCGCCTGCTTTCCCTCAGCCGTCAGCTCCGCGCTGACAACCGCCGGATCCGCGTTGGCGTAGTCCTTGTCGATGGCCGTCTGGTCCTGGTCCCAGTTCTCGAAACTTGCATCATCCGAATCGAGCATGAGGTTCAGGCGCCGGTCAAAAAGGCTGAAGACATCCCGGACATGGCAGGCATACTCCAGCGGAGACCAGGTGTCCTCGTTGGGCCGTTCCGCCACGTCCGGCCTGCGCAGCACGGCACGCCAGCGGGGCAGCATGTTTTCGATGCTGCCCGGAACGGTGGAGGGTGTCACCGTTCCGGCGTCGAACGAGCACTCCGGGCAGGGGCGGGTCAGGACCCAGGTCCAGTCCTTCTCATCAGGCACGATAGGCATGCAAGCAGTCTAGGGCCCGATCAGTCGCTCTGCGCGGGATCGGGCCATGCCATGGCGGGACCCACCACGTCCACCGGCTGCGACAACGGGACGCCGGAGCCGTCCCGCCGGCCATGCTCCTGCGGCAGGGACCGTGCAACCCCGGCGGCTGAGGCTGCCTTGGCCGGGCCGTGCCCCGCCCAGGCCAGCAGCAGTGTGTCCTCGCCCTTCAGGAAGCGGTGTGCCCGCACGCCGGCGGTTGCGCGTCCCTTGACGGGGTACTCGGAGAACGCCGTGACCTTCGCCGTTCCCGGGGCAGTCCCGGGAAGGGCGCCTGTTGTCCCGGCGATGGTTACCACCACTGCGGCCTCGTCCTGGGGCTGGACCGCGCCGAAGAACAGCACCCGGTCACCGGCCGCCAGCTTGATTCCCGCCATGCCGCCGGCCGTACGGCCCTGCGGGCGAACGCTGGCCGCTCCGTACTTCAGCAGCTGGGCCTGGCTGGTCACGAACACCAGCTCGGCATCATCAGCTCCCGCCGGCACCACGTTGACCACGAAGTCCTTGTCCTTGAGGGCTATGACCTCCCAGTCCTCCCGGTTCAGGGGGTAGTCAGGCTGCACCCGCTTCACCACACCCTGGGAAGTGCCGATGGCCAGCACTTCGTCAAGCGGCACAAACGCCACCAGGGTTTCCCCCTTGAGCAGGGTAAGGAAGTCCTTGGCCGGAACCCCGCCTGCGAGGTTGGGCAGTCCGGACATGGGCGGCAGCACCGGCATGTCCATTACCTGAAGGCGCAGCATCCGCCCCAGCGAGGTGACCGCCGCGATCTCGCCGCGCGCCGAGGTTTTGACCACGGAGGTGAACACATCGTGTTTTGCCCGGGGGCCCGCCTCCGCCAGCGGCTCCTGGTTGCTGGTGCGGGCCACCTGCCCCGAGGTGGTCAGGATGGCCCAGCACGGATCGTCGGCGATTTCCAGGGCGAGCGGCGCCGCCTTGCCCTTCTTCCCCGCCGCCAGGGCAAGATCGGCAGCCACGGTGGGTGCCACGGCTTCGGATTCCAGCAGGACGGTGCGCCGCGGAGTTCCATGCTCCTCGGCAATCTCGCCCAGTTCGTCGGACACCAGGGTCCGGAGCCGCTCCTCGGAGCCCAGGATCGCCTCGAGCTCCGCGATCTCGCGGCGCAGCTCGTCCTGCTCCTTCTCCAGCTCGATCCGGGAATACTTCGTCAGCTGGCGCAGCCGGAGTTCCAGGATGTAGTTCGCCTGGATTTCCGAGAGGTCGTAGATGGACATCAGCCGGGCCCGTGCCGCTGCCGCCTCATCGGAGGAGCGGATGATCTGGATGACCTCGTCGATATCCACGATCGCGATGAGGAGGCCCTCCACCAGGTGGAGGCGGTCCTTCTTCTTGCCCAGCCGGAACACCGTCCGGCGGCGGACAACGTCGATCCTGTGGTTGACGTAGACAGACAGCAGCTGCACCAGGCCCAGGGTCTGGGGCTGGCCGTCCACCAGGGTGACGTTGTTGATGCCGAAGGAGTCCTCCATCGGCGAGTAGCGGTACAGCTGCTGGAGGACGGCGTTCGGGTTGAAACCGTTCTTGAGCTCAATGACCAGCCGCAAGCCGTGCTTGCGGTCCGTCAGGTCCACGATGTCGCTGATGCCGGTCAGCTTCTTGGAGTTGACGGCGTCCTTGATCTTCTCGATGACCTTCTCCGGGCCCACCATGTAGGGGAGTTCGGTGACCACCAGGCCGGTCCGCCGTGCGGACAGCTGTTCCACCTCAACCTTGGCCCGGGTCTTGAACGATCCACGTCCCGTGGCGTAGGCGTCGCGGATGCCGTCCAGCCCTACGATCCGCCCCCCGCTGGGCAGGTCCGGGCCCGGCACGAACCGCATGATGTCATCCAGGGTGGCGTCCGGGTGGGCAATCAGGTGCCGCGCGGCGGAGATGACTTCCACCAGGTTGTGCGGGGCCATGTTGGTGGCCATGCCGACGGCGATGCCGGTGGCCCCGTTGACCAGCAGGTTGGGGAACGCGGCCGGAAGGACGTCCGGCTGGGTGAGCTGGTTGTCATAGTTGGGGACGAAGTCCACCACGTCTTCGTCGAGGTGGTTGGTGAGCGTCAGGGCGGCCGCCGCGAGCCGCGCTTCCGTGTACCGGGGGGCCGCGGGGCCGTCGTCGAGCGATCCGAAGTTGCCGTGCCCGTCAATCAGGGGCAGCCGCAGCGAGAAGTCCTGCGCCATGCGCACCATGGCGTCGTAGATGGCGGTGTCGCCGTGCGGGTGCAGCTTGCCCATGACCTCGCCCACCACGCGGGCACTTTTGACGTGGCCGCGGTCCGGGCGCAGGCCCATGTCGCTCATCATGTAGAGGATGCGCCGCTGCACCGGCTTGAGCCCGTCGCGCGCGTCCGGAAGCGCCCGGGAGTAGATCACCGAATAGGCGTACTCCAGGAAGGAACCTTCCATTTCGGAAGTGACATCGATGTCCACGATGTTTTCCGTGTAGGGGGTGGTGTCTTCGGGCGGGGCTGAGCTTTGGCGGCGGGCCATGGGGTTGGTGAATCCTTCTGCAGAGCTGTGCAATGGGTTTGTTGGGCGCAAGCGGCGGTGCCGGGGGAGTTTTTGGCTAGGCTAAGCCTATGGTGGAACAGCCCGTGGACGGCGAATATCCGGAACATTGGGAAGCCGATGTCGTGCTGCGGGATGGTGGAACGGCCCATTTGCGGCCCATCCACCCCGCGGACGCGGACGCCGTCCAGAAATTCCACATGGGGCAGTCGCAGAATTCAATCTACATGCGCTTCTTTGCCTTCAAGGCCAAGCTTTCCAGCAAGGAGCTCAAGCGGTTCACGGAGGTGGACTACCGGGACCGGGTTGCGTTCGTCATCACCATCGGCGGTGAGATCGTGGGAATTGGCCGGTATGACCGGCTGGACGACCCCACGGAAGCCGAAGTGGCGTTCAACATCGCCGATTCGCACCAGGGGAGGGGAATCGGCTCCATCCTGCTCGAACATCTTGCCGCTGCCGCCCATGAGAACGGGATCCGCCGCTTCAGCGCCGAGGTCCTGCCGGAAAACCGCAAGATGCTGATGGTCTTTTCAGACGCCGGCTATGACGTAAAACGGCATTTCGACGACGGCGTGGTCAGCCTGGAGTTCAACATCGACCCCACCGAGAAATCACGGGCCGTGATGGAATCCCGCGAACACCGCGCGGAGGCGAGGAGCGTCCGGGACCTGCTGACGCCGTCGTCCATTGCCGTGATCGGCGCGAGCCGCAAGTGGGGGACCGTTGGCTACCAGCTGCTGGAGCACATTATCGAAGCCGGCTTCCACGGGCCCGTGTATGCCATCAATCCCGAGGCATTGGAACTGGCCGGCATGATCTCCTACGGCAAGCTCTCGGAGGTTCCGGAACCCGTGCAGCTGGCCGTCGTCGCCGTTCCCTACGAGGAAGTGCCCGCCGTCGTGGCTGACTGCGCAGCGGCAGGGGTGAAGGGCCTGGTGATCGCTTCGGCAGGTTTCGCGGACGACGGCGAACGCGGCCTGGTGCGGCAGCGCGACCTGGTGCGGCAGGCACGCGCCAACGGGATGCGGGTGATCGGACCGGCGTCCCTGGGGATCGTGAACACGCACCCCGCCGTGTCGCTCAACGCCTCGATGGCGCCCGCACTGCCGCTGCGCGGCGGGCTGGGGTTGTTCTCCCAGTCAGCGGCCATCGGCGTCTCCCTCTATGCCGCTTCCAGCCGGCGCCGGCTGGGCCTGTCCACCTTCCTCTCCGCCGGAAACCGCGCGGACGTGTCGGGCAACGACATGATGCAGTACTGGGAGGACGACGCCGACACCTCCGCCGTGGGCCTCTACCTGGAATCGATCGGCAACCCGCGTAAATTTTCCCGGCTGGCACGGCGGCTGGCGCGCATCAAGCCGGTCATTGTGGCCAAGTCCGATGCCATGGGGCTGCGGCTCCCGCCCGGCCACGCCGTGCGCACCACCCAGGCGCCTGCGGGAGCGCTTGACGCGATGCTCCGCCAGTCCGGCGTCATCCGGGTGGAGACCATAGAGCAGCTTGTGGACGTGGCGCAGGTGGTGTCCAACCAGCCGCTGCCCGCCGGGCCCGGGCTGGCCATCTTCAGCAACTCCCAGGCCCTGGGGAAGGTGGTGGCAGACAGCGCCTCGTCGCATGGGCTCAGCGTCGCCCGGCTGGTGACAGGAGTGGACCTCGACGCCGGCCAGTCAGTCGCCCTTCCCGCCCTGCGTTCGTCCCTGCTCGCCGCCCTGGAGTCCGATGCCGTCCATGGGGCCGTTGCCGCGCTGCTTCCGGCCCGCGGGCTCACGGTGGACAACCTTGCAGAAGTGCTTGCCGAATGTTCGGTGAAGTCCGGAAAGCCGGTGGTGGCCGCTTTCACCGGAATCCTGGATCCCTCCATCTATGTGGAGGGCATGGTGGGGTCCGCGGAGCAAACCGTTCCCTGTTTCTCCAACCCAGGCGCTGCTGTGGCCGCGCTCGCGGCCGTAGTGCGGTACTCCGAGTGGGTCTCGCGCGACCACGGGCACTTCGTTGAGCCCGAAGGCTGCGATCCGCAGCGCGCGCGGGCTGAACTGGAGGGCCTCCTCCGTGACGTGAAAGGGGAGCAGCTCAAGCAGCTGGACCCGGCGGCCACGCGCTCCCTGCTGGGCCACTACGGCATCTCGGTGCTGCCTTCCGTTGGCTTCGATACGCCGGACCAGGCCGTTGAAGCGGCGGACATGCTGGGCTGGCCGGTGGCGCTGAAAACCACCGACCCCTCGCTGCGCCACCGACTGGACCTCGGGGGAGTCCGCCTGGACATCCAGGACGCCGAGTCGTTGCGCCTGAACGTGCTGCAGATGCGGCGGACCCTGTCCCGCTACGGTGACCCGGCGCTGGAAGTGCAGAGCATGGCGCCGGTGGGGCAGGCCTGTACCTTCCGGGCCATTGAGGACCCGCTCCTTGGGCCGGTCATCTCTTTCGGCCTGGCCGGGGATGCGGTCAACCTGCTGGACGACTGGGCGCACCGGGTGCCGCCGCTGTCCGCCGCAGACGTGCACGACTTCATCCGCGGGCCGCGGGCAGCCCGGAAGCTGTTCGGCTACCAGGGCCTGCCGGCAGTGGACGTAGCCGCCCTTGAGGACCTGGCCGGCAGGCTCGCCTGGCTCAAGGACAGCCATCCTGAGATTGCGCTGGTGGAATTCAACCCGGTGCTGTGCGGCGTGTCCGGGGCGGTGATCCTGGCCGCGGATGTCCGGATCGGCAACGCAGCCCAGCGCACCGACAGCGCCCGCCGGGCCATGCTGGGCTGACGCGGTTAGCAATGTGGAGGGCCGATCTGTGAAAATGGGGTAATGAGCTCACAGCCTCCCGCGTCGGCGCCCGAAACGCCCGGCAATGAAAACCAGGCAGTCCGCCACAGCTCACACAGCCACAGCGCCGAGGGCCAAAGCCTGGACGGTGCGCTCCAGAAAGCGGGTTTCTACCCCCGCCTGGTGGCTGACGTGGTGGACGACGCACTGGACGGCCGCGAGTGCGTCGCCCACCTGGTGCACCTGGAAACCCACTTCGACCGCGCCGAGGTGCGCCGCCACATCACCGTGCTGGTGCTGACCGCTGACATGCTGGTCATCACCCACGTGGACGACCAGCAGTTGGATGAGGCCGGAGAACAGATCGTGGCCCAGATCTCCACCGAGTCCGTGCCCGTGGCGCAGATCCGCTCCGTGGTCCTCAGCTACATGTACGCCCAGCCGCAGGACTACAAGCCCTCAGACCCGGTCCGCGAAGTGACGCTGTCCATAGCATGGTCCGGCGGCCAGCGGCTGGACATGGGCCCAGCCAGCTGCGGGGATCCTCAGTGCGAGGCGGACCACGGGTACACCGGCACCATTGCCCAGGAAGACATCGTCCTGCGGATCAGCGCTGAAGCGGACGGACTGCAAGCTGTCCAGGACGCCAAGCTTTTTGCCCGCGCACTGCGCGCCGTTAACACGGGCTCCGCTGCTCCGGCGCCGCACATCCAGTCACTCCCGGCCCGGCCGCGTTCCGGCGTGTTCGGCAACCGGCTCAGCCGCGGGCACCAGCAGCGCTGAGATGCCGGACGAACGACGAACAAGCAGCAACGTCCCACCTGCCGGCAGCCTCACACCAGCCCCTTCCAGCGACGCGGCTGTCCCTGCCGGCGCCTCCGCCAACCAGCCAGGACAGGCGCCTGACCTGCCGCCCGCTCCCGCCTATGGACGGCGGTCCGTGGCGGACGTGCTGTCCAGCGCCGCAGCCAGCCTTGGCCTGGACGGGTTCACCAACACCCTTGGCCTTCCCGCCGCGTCCCGCGTGTGCGTCGTCGTCGCAGACGGTCTTGGCCGGAACCTCCTGAAGCAGAAATCGGCCCACACGCCGTTCCTTCGGTCCGTCATCCAGGCCGGCCAGGGCGCTGTGCCCGTATGGCTTGACTCGGCGTTCCCCTCCACCACCGCCGCCGCCCTGGCCAGTTTCGGCACCGGACTGCCCCCGGGCCAGCACGGCATGGTGGGCTACGACGTGCTGGATCCGGAACAGGACAAGGTGGTCAACCTCCTTGGCAACTGGGACCCTGGCGTTGACCCCCTGGCCTGGCAGCCGTTCCCCACAGTTTTGGAGCGCGCCGCCGACCAGGCCGCAGTGACCACCGTCAGCCTTCCCCAGTTCGGGGACTCGCCCATGACCCGCGCCGCCCTCCGCGGAGGCACGTTCCTGCCCGCCACCACGTCCCACGCGCGGACCGCTGCCGCCGCCGAGGCCCTGGCCGCGCCGGGTCCCGGCCTGATGTACTTCTACCTCAACGAGCTGGATAAGGCCGGGCACCGGTACGGCTGCCAGTCGCAGGAGTGGGAACACCAGCTGGAGGAGCTGGACGCCGTGATGAAGCGGCTGAATGCGTCCCTGCCGGCGGGCACCAGCATCCTGCTGACGGCGGACCACGGCATGCTCGACGTGCCCGAGCAGCAGCGCATCGACTTCTCGGCGGATCCGCAGCTGGTGGAAGGAGTCCGGCACACCGCGGGCGAACCTCGGATGGTGCATCTGTACCTGGAAAACGCGGCCGATCCCGGTGCCAGGGACCGGCTCCTCGCGGCCTGGCGCGCCCGCTTCGGCAACCGCATCTGGGCTTTCACCAGGGGCGAGGCCATCGCCGGGGGCCTTTTCGGTCCGGTCCGGCCCGCTGTCGAGGGGCGGATTGGAGACGTGATGATCGCGGCCCGGGACGAGCTGGCCCTCTACGACACGAGGCGTGTCCGGCCCGCCGCAATGGAAGTCGTGGGCCAGCACGGATCGCTGACCAAGGCTGAGCGGGAGGTTCCGCTGCTGTGTTTCACCGCTGAGGGCAGGAGCGGCCGCCGTGGCTGAGCTCGTTTTCTTCTCCGGCACCATGGACTGCGGAAAGTCCACGCTCGCGCTGCAAATGGACCACAACCACCGGGTCCGGGGCCGGGGCGGCGTCCGCTTCAGCCGCAACGACCGCGCAGGGGAGTCCCGTATCTCCAGCCGCCTTGGACTGGAAACTGACGCCGTGGAAGTGGTGGACGGGACGGACTTCTGGGAGGAAGTCATGCGGCGGCGCACCCAGGGCCAGCGCGTGGACTACCTGATCTGCGATGAAGCGCAGTTCTACACGCCTGAGCAGGTGGAGCAGCTGGCGAAGGTCGTGGACGAAATCGATGTGGACGTCTTTGCCTTTGGCATCACCGCTGACTTCCGGACCCGGCTGTTCCCCGGCTCCCAGCGCCTGATCGAACTCGCGGACCGGGTGCAGGTCCTGCAGGTGGAGGCCCTGTGCTGGTGCGGCCGCCGGGCAACGCACAATGCGCGCACGGTGGACGGCGTGATGGTTACCGAGGGTGCGCAGGTTGTGGTGGGGGACGTGGACATGGCAGTTGACGGACCGGCTGCCACGGCGGCAGGTTACATCCCCGTTGTGGGATACGAGACACTGTGTCGCCGCCACTTCATGCGCCGCGTTACGGCGCACGGCGCCAACCTTATGGCCGAACAGGACCAGCTGCTGCCGTTCGAGGTGGACGCCTGCCTCTGGCGCGGCACCGGCGGTAACGGCGCCGACGCCTAAGGCCCGGTTCCGGGCTGCCCCCGGCGCTGTCCCGGGGAGTCAGTCTCCGCGGGTACCGAAGACGATTTCGTCCCAGGACGGAACGCTGGAGCGCTTAGGCCTGGCCGGCTGCCGCTCGGGAGCCCCAGCCTCAGGCAGCTGCCCGGTGGTGGGGGAGGAATCATCGTTCCGGGCCGGGCGCTTCGGGGTGCCGCCCAACAACTCGTCCAGTCCCGCACCACCCGACGTGCCGTTGCCGTTGCCGTTGCCGTGCGCCGCATCCGCCGGGCCGGTGGCCCGCTGCGGTGAGGCCACAATGGTGATCTCCCGGGTATCGGTGCTGACACCGTTATGCAGCCGCAGGTTTTCGTCGGCGGGCTCGTGCTGCGGAGGCAGGAGGCTGAGCCTGGACAGCATGGACGGCCGGGCATCCCGCCGCCGGACGAAGGAATCGCCCTGGGCGGCAGGAGCGTCGGTGCGGTCCGGCTCGGTGCCAGCGGCCTGTTCTTCCGCTTCGGGGGTCACCTCAGAGGGCCGGGGGTGGGCGGCAGGCACACCGTTCGTCAGGAGCAGCGCCAGGGCGTCGTCGGAATCCTCATCCACTCCAAGCCGCTGGCCCCGGCGCGAGCGCAGCATGTCCAGGAGGCCGTCGGATTCCTTGTCCTTGGCGGCTGCCTGGCCGGGGGTGCCGCCCTGGTTCCCGGGAGCGGAGTCGGCATCAGTCTCAAAATCGAAGGGCCGGTCCGAAACGGCGGACAACCTGCGGGCCGGAACCGGACCGTCCAAAGGCTCCAGCTCACTGAGCTGCTGTGCCCAGCGGGTGGCATTGTGCAGGGCCTTCCGGGCGGGGTTGAACGTCCACAGCGCCGGCGGCTCCTCGCCGATGCCCGGAGCGCCGCCGTTCTTCGTCTCGAACATGGCAGACACGGTCCAGGTTCCGTCCTGGCGGCGCCAGGAATCCCACTCCACGGAAGCGGGGTCGATGCCATGCGCAGAAAGACGGTGGGCCACCATGTCGTTCAGCGTCGCCGGGTTGTCGCCAAATGCCGAGCGGTAGATGTCGTGTCCGGGCGAGGGGGCTGCCACTTCCACCTTGCGGGCCTGCTGGGCAACGTATTCCCGTTCCGCAAGGACCGGGCCCTCGTACCGTTCAACCTTGGCCAGCGGCAACCCGGAAGCCTCGGCAACGTCCGCCGCCGTGGCCCCTGCCCTGATCCGGGCCTGGATGTCCCGCGGGGACATGGGAATGGCAGGCCGCTCGACCCGCGGCTTAACCGCAGACCTGCTTGCCGTCCTCAGCGCTTCATCGATCGGCAGCTGGAACATCTCGCCGCCGGCCCCGCTCAACAGGAGGTGAGTCCCGTCGTCGTGTACGCCTACAAGCCGTAGATCCTGCATACAAATCCTCCACCCTGGCATTACTATCACTCGAAACTTTGCCATCCGGGGGCCGTGTTTTGGCTCAAGGGACAGGGCGCGCCGCGATATTCCGGGACATCCGTCCGAATGGAGGCGCCAAAGGCTACTGCCGCGTGAGGGCTGCGGTCAGCTCATCCGGGCGGCGGGTGGAGGCCAGCCAGTACGGCGTCGGGTCTGAGGGATCCGTGATCTCGACCTTGACCACCGGATCGATCCAGCCCCGGATGCAGAGGTAGGCCAGCCCGTTCAGCCGTGTGCCGCGTTCCGCCGTCGCTTCCTGGCCGCGGAACGGCTGGGCGGCGCCCACGTAGCGGCGCTCGATGGTGGCCCGCCCCACCGTGAGTGTTTTGTGGGTAACAACGATGCTCGGGGTGGAAACGACCAGGAGTACGGCGATGATGGCAAAGAGCACCACTGCAGCCGTGTACCCGGCGGCCGCGCTGATGGGAGCGAATACCAGGATTCCCGCGCCGGAAACGCCTGCGGCGATGATCCAGATCCACGCGTTCGGCCACAACTTCTCGCGATAGATCACGGCAGCCTCTGCGGAGGGTGTGCTGGGAACGGGCGCGGCTGAGCTGGATTCGGGCATGGACCAAGCTTTCCACCTTTCCGTGGCTATTTCATCCCGGCGGCGCCGACTGCACGCCGTCGGCAGTCGGACGCGGCCTAGGCTCCATCCGCGGGCGCGGGTTAGAGTGAGTGACTGTGACTGATCAATCCGCAGCAGTAGACACCTTTCCCGCGGCTCACCCTGCCGGGGATGCGCCCCTTGCCTCAGCCCCTACCCTGCAGGTCCAGCTGAAGATGCTGGACCCTGGCCTGGAAGCGCCGTCCTACGCGCACCCGGGCGACGCCGGCGCTGACCTTCGCGCCAGGGAAGACGTTGTCCTGCAGCCGGGGGAGCGCAAGCTCGTGCCCACCGGAGTGGCAATCGCCCTGCCTGAAGGGTTCGTGGCCCTTATCCACCCACGCTCAGGGCTGGCCACCAAACACGGGCTGACCATCGTCAACGCCCCTGGAACTGTGGACGCCGGGTACCGTGGGGAAATAGCAGTCACGCTCCTGAACACCGACACCACCGAGGCCATTGAGCTGCACCGCGGCGATAGAATTGCCCAGATGGTCATCCAGCGCGTGGAATACGCGCAGTTCATCCCCGTCAACGACTTGAGCGGATCCGTGCGCGGTACCGGGGGATTCGGATCGACCGGCGGTTTCAAGCGGCCTGGGGCCTGAGGCAAAACATTTTCCGTTCCGGCAGCTTGCTGCCGGCAGCGGCAAAGCACGACGGCGGGACCCCCTGAGGCCCGGACCGGCACAATTCATAACTAAGGAGACACCCTCATGGTCTTTGGGCTCGGCAGGAAAGCCAAGAAGGAAGAAGCATCCGCACCGGATGGTTCCCTGACCACCGCGGAGTCCCCCGAGGACGTGGAGGCCGGCTCCGGCGTCCGCGCCAACGGACCGTTTGATGAATCCGAGATCAGCAGCCGCGACGGCTACGTGGACCTTGGCGCGCTGCTGATCGCACCCAGCGAGGGCCTGCAGCTGCGGCTCGAGGTGGAAGAAGCCACCCAGCGCGTAGTGGCCGTTACCTTGGACCTCAACGGATCGAGCCTGCAGCTGCAGGCATTCGCCGCCCCCAAGACCGAAGGGCTGTGGGATGAAATCCGGGAGCAGATCGGCCAGTCCGTCGGGGCGCAGGGCGGCCAGGTCGAGGAAGTCGACGGCGGCTTCGGGACGGAACTCGTAGCGAAACTCCCGGCCGGACTGCCCGACGGCAGCCAGGGCTACCGGGTGGCGCGCTTTGTGGGCGTCGACGGCCCCCGCTGGTTCCTCCGCGGCGTGCTGGGCGGTCCGGCAGCCCTGGAACGATCGGCTGCCGAGCCGCTCGAAGCCCTTTTCAGGCAGGTTGTGGTGATCCGCGGCGGCAGTCCCATGCCGCCCCGGGACCTGCTGCAGCTCCGCCTGCCCAAGGACGCAGCCGCCACCCCGCCGCCTTCCGCCACCCCGCCGGCGGCCTCCTCGCTGCAGGAACCGGAACGTGGTCCGGAAACCACACAGATTGGCTGATTCTGCACCGGAGGGCGAGCCCCGAAGCCACGGCGGCGCGCTTCCCATCAGCCAGCTTCCTGACAAGGGCCGGGTCACCTGCCAGGGGCGCGTCGAATCGGTGACTTTCCTCCCGGCGGACCAGGCTGCCGCCTTCAGCGCCATGGTGTCCGACGCCGAACCGGGAAGGCTTGCCGCCCGGGCCGGTGGACGGCGCGGGAGGCTCCGGGTTGTGTGGCTGGGACGCCGGCGCGTGCCGGGCATAGAAGCCGGCGCGCAGATCCGGCTGGAAGGAATGCTGTCCCTGAACAACGGACTGCCCACCATGTTCAACCCACGCTACGAAATACTGTCCCGCCAGGAGGACGAATGACCTCGCCCCAGCCCGACCCGTCCGCCGGATCGCAGGGCCCGGATTCTCCAGGCCACGCAGGCAAGCCGGCCCCTGGCCAGGAGCCGTCTCCCATGGCGGGCCTTGCAGCGGAATATGCTGCCAAGGCCGGACTGCACCGCACCCACGACGGCCGGGTGGACGTCCTCCGAAGCGCCGGCGGGGTCCAGGGCATTGCCGAGAGCATCGCCCCCGGGCTGGTCTTCCTGGTGGCGTTCACCGTTACCCGGGAACTCACGTTGTCCCTCGTGGCGGCACTTGCGTCCGCAGCAGTCTTCACAGTAGTCCGGCTGGTCCAGCGCAAGCCGCTGACGCAGGCACTCGCCGGTGTGGTGGGCGTGGGCATTTCCGCCTGGCTCGCCAACACCACCGGTAAAGCGGAGGACTTCTACCTGCCCGGCTTCTTCACCAATGCCGGTTACATCCTGGCGATGGTGCTCTCCATCTTCCTTAAGTGGCCGGTAGCGGGCCTGCTCTTCGGATTCATCCGGAACGAGGGCCTCGACTGGCGCAAGGACCCGGCGCGGGTCAAGGCGTACCAGCTGGGCACCTGGATCATCGTCGCAGTCCTTGCCCTCCGGCTCGTGGTGCAGGTTCCGCTTTACCTCATGGGTCCGGACGGGCTGGCCGCCCTGGCCACCACCCGGCTCATCATGGGTGCGCCGCTCTACATCCTCGGTGTCTGGATCGCCTGGCTCGTCACCCGCCCGGCCCCGGCAGGGTCCGGGCCGGAGCACACCAAGGCTGCCGGAAACTAGCCGTCGAAGCCGTCGTCCTCCGGGCCCTGCTGCTCCAGGTGGCCGGCGTCGTCGGCGGGCCGGGGCTGCGGCGGTTCCGAGGAGTCTGGAGAGAGCAGTGCGCGCAGGTCGTCCTCCGCGGCGATAGTTGTCACGAAGAACAGCTCGTCCCCGCCGTCGATCACGTCATCGCGGCTGGGCGTGATGGGGGCGTGGTCCCGAAGGATGGCCACCAGCGTGGAGTCCTCCGGCCACCGGATCTCGCCCACGGTGCTGCCGATAACGTGGGAATCGTGCGGAACGGTGAACTCCACCAGTGAGGACACCCCGGTCTGGAGCGTGAGGAGCCGGACAAGGTCGCCGATCTCCACGGCTTCCTCCACCAGGGCGGTCATGAGCTGCGGGGTGTTGACCGCAACGTCCACTCCCCAGGAATCGTTGAACATCCAGTCATTCTTGGGGTTGTTGACCCGCCCCACTGTGCGGCCCACCCCAAACTCGGTCTTGGCCAGCAGTGAGACCACCAGGTTTACCTTGTCGTCACCGGTGGCGGACACCACGACGTCCGCGTCTTCAACCCTGGCTCCCTGGAGGGTGCTCAGTTCGCAGGCGTCGCCCACCAGCCAGTGCGCCCCACGGAGGCCGCTCCGTCCGATCACTTCCGGTTTGAGGTCGATCAGGAGGATCTCGTGTTTGTGCGCCAGCAGTTCCCTGGCGATGGACGATCCGACGCTTCCCGCGCCAACGATCACGACTTTCACTGGGACTCCTTGGCAGGGGCTTTGGCCAGGATCTGGGCGACCCGCGAGCTGCGGTCCACCTGGAGCATGGCGTGCACGGTGTCACCGTCCTGGTACGCGGTGCCCGCGGCCGGCAGGATTCCCTCACCGAAGCGGGTGAGGTAGGCGATCCGGATGTCCGCGGCTTTTTCGATGCTGCTGACCGGTTGCCCGATCCATCCGGGGTCGAGGTCGAGTTCGGCCAGTACCAGGCGGCCCGAGGGTTCGCGGAAATCACCGGCGAGGTGCTGTTCGGGCAGGATGCGCCGGAGCACCTGGTCCGCGCTCCACCGGACCGCCGCCACAGTGGGAATGCCCAGGCGCTGGTAGATCTCCGCACGGCCGGGATCGTAGATCCGGGCCACCACATGGGGGACGTGGAACGTTTCCCGGGCCACGCGGGTGGCGAGGATGTTGGAGTTGTCACCGCTGGACACCGCCGCGAATGCGTACGCCTCAGAGACCCCAGCCTGCTTCATGGTGTCACGGTCGAAGCCGACGCCGGTGACCTTGCGGCCGGTGAACCCTTGCCGGAGCCGGCGGAAGGCGCGGTCGTCCTGGTCGATGATGGCCACAGAATGCCCGGCGTCCTCCAGCGTGTGCGCCAGCGTCGCCCCCACCCGGCCACATCCCATGATCACGAAATGCGCCACGGTGTTTCTCCTCTGTAATCCTGTCAAGGTCCTGCTGCTAGAACTCTACCGCCAGCATCCGGGCTGCAGCCGTCCGGCGCCCGTCATGACATAGTCCGGGAATCAGACTAGCTTTGTGGGGTGCTGACAATATTGAACGCCGCCAAGCGTGTGCTGGTGGGCCGGCCATTCCGAAATGACCGGCTGGCCCACACGCTGCTTCCCAAGCGGATCGCACTTCCCGTCTTCGCCTCCGACGCCCTCTCGTCCGTGGCGTACGCACCCGACGAGATCCTGCTCACCTTGGCGCTGGCGGGCGTCAGCGCCGTGGCGTTCTCGCCCTGGGTGGGCCTGGCGGTCATGGTGGTCCTGCTCACCGTTGTGGCTTCGTACCGGCAAAACGTCCACGCCTACCCCTCGGGCGGCGGCGACTACGAGATTGCCGGCGAAAACCTTGGCAAGTACGCCGGCCTCACCGTTGCTTCAGCGCTGCTGGTGGACTACGTCCTGACTGTTGCAGTCTCCATCTCCTCGGCCGCCACGTACCTCACCACCGCCGTCCCGTCCCTGCACGGCAACCATGCGGCCATTGCCGCCGTCGGCGTCGCCGTCCTCGCACTGGTGAACCTGCGCGGAGTGAAAGAGGCAGGCACGATGTTTGCCCTTCCCACCTACCTCTTCATGGTTTCCATCCTGGGCATGACGGCCGTGGGCATCTTCCAGGCGGCCACCGGACAGCTGGGGGAGGCGCCCTCCGCCGCGTTCACGATCGTCCCCGCCCCCGGGTTCGACGAAGGGTTGGTAGGGCTCGCCGGGGCCTTCCTGCTGCTGCGCGCGTTCTCATCAGGCGCCGCGGCGCTGACCGGCGTCGAAGCCATCAGTAACGGCGTGCCCAACTTCCGGCCCCCGAAAAGCAAGAACGCGGCCACCACCCTGCTGCTGCTGGGCGTTATCGGCGCCACCATGCTGGCGGGCATCATGTACCTGGCCAATGCCACCAAGGTACACATCGTCCTAGACCCCGCCACGGAGTTCCTGCTCAATGGCAGCCCACTCCCCGAGGGGTATATCCAGACACCGGCCATCAGCCAGATCGCCCACACCATCTTCGGACCGGGATCCATACCGTTCTATATCGTGGTGGCCGCAACAGGCGTCATCCTTGTCTTCGCGGCCAACACGGCCTTCAACGGCTTCCCCGTGCTCGGCTCGATCCTCGCCCAGGACGGATACCTTCCCCGCCAGCTGCGGACCAGGGGTGACCGGCTGGCCTTCAGCAACGGTGTCCTGGCCCTCGCCGCGGGTGCGCTGGTGCTCATCCTGGCGTTCAACGCGGACGTCACCAAGCTCATCCAGCTTTACATCGTGGGCGTGTTCATCTCCTTCACGGCCAGCCAGCTGGGAATGATCCGGCACTGGGGACGCCAGCTCAAGCTGGCCAGGGACAAAGCCGTCCGCCGCCGGATGTTCAAGTCACGGATCATCAACAGTATTGGCTTCGGCATGACCGCCACGGTCCTCGTCATCGTCCTGGTGACCAAGTTCGAACAGGGCGCCTGGATCGCCCTGCTCGCCATGGTCATCCTGTTCCTGATCATGTGGAGCATCAGGGCCCACTACGACAATGTGGCCAGGGAACTGGCAGTGGATGAGGATTCCTCCCCGCGGGCCCTTCCCACCCGGGTGCACGCTGTCCTGCTGGTGTCCCATGTCCGCAAGCCCGTGTTGCGGGCACTGGCCTACGCCAGGGCGTCCCGGCCCTCCCGGCTCGATGCGGTGACGGTGGACATCGATACCGAGGAGACCGCACAGACCGTGGCTGACTGGGAAAAGCTGGAGATTCCCGTGCCGCTGACGGTACTGGCGAGCCCCTACCGCGAGACTGTCACGCCCATCATGGAGTACGTCAAGCAGATGCGGCGGGACTCGCCACGGGACCTGATCGTTGTGTACATCCCCGAATACGTGGTGGGCAAATGGTGGGAACAACTGGTCCACAACCAGACAGCCCTCCGCATCAAGACCCGGCTGCACTTTGAACCAGGCGTCATGGTGGCGAGCGTTCCCTGGCAGCTGAAATCATCCGAAGAAGCCAAGAACCTGCAGGACGTCCAATGAGCGCGAAGACCCAGTTGCAAACCAGCCACCAGGCCCCGGCGGGAGCGTTGGGCACTGAGATAGTGCTCGACGTCGGCCCGGTGGCCCATGGCGGCCACTGCGTCGCCAGGCACGAGGGACGGGTTATTTTCGTCCGGCACGGCATACCCGGCGAGAAGGTGCGGGTACGGCTGACGGACGCCGGGGAAAAGGCCAAGTTCTGGCGGGCGGATGTGGTTGAGGTCCTGGAAGCCTCCCCGGACCGCGTGGACCACTTCTGGCATGCGGCCGATTCGCTGCGGGCGTGGGGCCACGGGCATCCGCCGGTGGGCGGGGCGGAATTCGGGCACATTTCCCTTGCCCGGCAGCGGGCCCTGAAGGCAGAGGTGCTGGCTGAACAGCTCAGGCGCCTGGCCGGCGTCGAACAGGTTCCCGGTTGGGCCGGCGACAGCGTGGAGGCTGTGGGTGGAGCTTCCGACGGCGGGGACGGCCTCGGGTGGCGGACGCGCGCCAGCTTCTCGGTCACCCCGGGCGGGAAGCTGGGAATGCACGCACACCGCTCCACCCACATCGTGCCCGTCAGGGAAATGCCGCTGGCTGTTGATGCCATTAATGCCCTGCGCCTTTGGGACATCGACCTGCAGGGCATCGACCGGGTGGAAGTGGCAGCCCCCGCCAGCGGTTCACGTCCGCTGGTGCTCCTGGCGCCGGCCCCGGGGACCAAGCCCAAGCGGCTCAACGCCGTCGCAGCACAACTGCCAGGCGAAGTGTCTGTAGCCTCTTTCGACCCCGAGACCGAAGCCGTGCAGCAGCTGCGTGGCCGCACGTGGGTGCAGGAAACAGCGGCCGGCCATGACTACCGGGTGACCGGCGCCGGGTTCTGGCAGATCCACCGCGACGCGCCCGGAGCCCTTGTGGGGGGCGTCACAAAATTCCTCCAGGACGGCGGCTTCCTCCACGCCGGCGCGGTGGTGGCAGACCTCTACGCGGGAGCAGGATTGTTCACAGCCGTCCTGGCGGACGCCGTGGGGGAGACCGGCTCCGTCCTGTCGGTGGAGGGGGCCGCCGGAACCAGCCGGGACGCGCGCAAGAACCTGCACGCAGCGCCCCAGGTGGAGATCGTCCAGGGCAGGGTGGAGCGGGTCCTCCGCCAGAAACCGCGGAATTTCGACGCGCTGATCCTTGATCCGCCCCGTGCCGGTGCGGGAAAGGCCGTGGTCCGGCAGCTGGTCGATGCGCAGCCGCGCGCCATTGCCTACGTGTCCTGCGATCCGGCGTCGTTCGCGCGGGACGTGGGGTACTTCCGCCAGGCCGGGTGGGACGTGTCAGGACTCCGGGCCTTCGATCTGTATCCCCACACCCACCACCTGGAGACAGTGGCCCTGCTTACGCCGCGCGACTGAGGAAACCGTCCATGATGCCACCCGGGTTTTCGACTACGATGGCCGTAGTAGTCCCACGTCGCGCTCCGTAATCACGGCCGGCCGTGTGCAATTTCGGGCCCGAAACTAATTAGGGCTTCCTAACTAGCAGGCGGTCAACCGCGCGACAAAGATGAAACTGTTGCGAGAGGAGTCCTGCGATGAGCACTGTGGACAGCTTCGGTTCAAAAGGCAAACTTAATGTAGCCGGAACCGAATACGAAATTTTCCGGTTGAACTCCGTTGAAGGTGCAGAAAACCTTCCGTTCAGCCTCAAGGTATTGCTTGAAAACCTGTTGAGGACCGAGGACGGCGCGAACATCACTGCCGATCACGTCCGCGCCTTGGCAGGCTGGGATCCGAATGCCCAGCCCGATACAGAAATCCAGTTCACGCCGGCACGCGTGATAATGCAGGACTTCACCGGCGTTCCCTGCGTGGTTGACCTGGCGACGATGCGCGAAGCGGTCAAGGAACTGGGTGGCGACCCCAAGCGGGTCAACCCCCTGGCGCCTGCCGAGATGGTCATTGACCACTCGGTCCAGATCGACGCCTTCGGCAACTCCGGCGCACTGGAGCGCAACATGGAGATCGAATACCAGCGCAACGGGGAGCGTTACCAGTTCCTGCGCTGGGGCCAGACTGCGTTCGACGACTTCAAGGTCGTCCCGCCGGGAACCGGCATCGTCCACCAGGTCAACATCGAATACCTGGCCCGCACGGTCATGACCCGCGAAGTTGACGGTGCCCTGCGCGCCTACCCGGACACCTGCGTCGGTACCGACTCGCACACCACCATGGTCAACGGCCTGGGTGTCCTCGGATGGGGCGTCGGCGGCATCGAAGCCGAGGCCGCCATGCTGGGCCAGCCCGTCTCCATGCTGATCCCGCGTGTTGTGGGCTTCAAGCTGACCGGCTCCATCCCCGCCGGCGCCACCGCCACCGACGTGGTGCTCACCATCACCGAGCAGCTCCGCAAGCACGGTGTCGTGGGCAAGTTCGTGGAGTTCTACGGCGAAGGCGTTGCCGCTGTGCCGCTGGCCAACCGCGCCACCATCGGCAACATGAGCCCGGAATTCGGTTCCACGGCTGCCATGTTCCCGATCGACGACGTCACCCTGGACTACCTGCGCCTCACCGGCCGTTCGGACCAGAACGTGGCACTCGTGGAGGCCTACGCCAAGGAACAGGGCCTCTGGCACGATCCTTCCCGCGAGATCAAGTTCTCCGAGTACCTGGAACTGGACCTGTCCACGGTTGTTCCGTCCATCGCCGGCCCCAAGCGCCCGCAGGACCGCATCGAACTGACCGAGGCCAAGGACGAATTCCGCCACGACCTGAAGAACTACGTCTCCCACGACGCCAACGCCGGCACCCTGGACGAGTCGCTCGAGGAAACCTTCCCGGCTTCGGACGCTCCGTCCTTCACCGGGGGAGCGACCCACGTCTCCGATACCGACCGCGAGCCGCCGAAGTACTCGGCAGGCCACGGGGGAGCGGGACGCGTCTCCCAGCCGGTCCCGGTAAAGATGGCTGACGGCCGCGAGTTCGAGCTGGACCACGGTGCAGTCACCATCGCATCCATCACCTCCTGCACCAACACCTCCAACCCGTCGGTCATGCTGGCCGCGGCAGTCCTGGCACGCAACGCCGTGGACAAGGGCCTGACCTCCAAGCCATGGGTCAAGACCTCCGTTGCCCCGGGCTCGAAGGTTGTCACCGACTACTACGAGAAGTCGGGCCTGACGCCCTACTTGGAGAAGCTTGGCTTCTACATCGTGGGCTACGGCTGCGCCACCTGCATCGGCAACTCCGGCCCGCTGGAAGCCGAAGTTTCGGAAGCCATCCAGGCCAATGACCTCGCCGTCGCGGCCGTCCTCTCGGGCAACCGCAACTTCGAAGGCCGCATCAACCCGGACGTCAAGATGAACTACCTGGCATCCCCGCCGCTGGTCATCGCCTACGCCCTGGCCGGTTCCATGGACTTCGATTTCGCAACCGACGCCCTGGGCCAGGACAAGGACGGTAACGACGTCTTCCTGAAGGACATCTGGCCCAACCCGGTCGAGGTCCAGCAGGTCATTGATTCCTCGATCGACAAGGAAATGTTCGCCAAGGGCTACGAGGGCGTTTTTGAGGGTGACGACCGCTGGAAGGCGCTCGATACGCCCGCCGGCGACACCTTCGCCTGGGATCCGAACTCCACCTACGTCCGTAAGCCCCCGTACTTCGAGGGCATGCAGGCGCAGCCGGAGCCGGTCAAGGACATCACGGGCGCCCGCGTCCTGCTCAAGCTGGGCGATTCGGTCACCACCGACCACATCTCCCCGGCCGGTTCGTTCAAGTCGGACACCCCTGCAGGCCAGTACCTCCTGGCCAACGGTGTGGAGCGCAAGGACTTCAACTCGTACGGTTCCCGCCGCGGCAACCACGAGGTCATGATCCGCGGAACGTTCGCGAACATCCGCATCAAGAACCAGATCCTGGACGGCGTCGAGGGCGGCTTCACCCGCGACTTCAGCCAGGAAGGCGGCCCGCAGGCCTACGTTTACGATGCCGCGCAGAACTACCAGGCAGCCGGCACCCCGCTGGTGGTCCTGGCGGGCAAGGAATACGGATCCGGTTCCTCCCGTGACTGGGCTGCCAAGGGTACCGCCCTGTTGGGCGTCAAGGCTGTCATCGCCGAGAGCTACGAGCGCATCCACCGCTCCAACCTCATCGGCATGGGCGTCCTGCCGCTGCAGTTCCCGGCCGGCGAATCCGCCGCCACACTGGGCCTGTCCGGCACGGAAACGTTCTCGGTTGAGGGCGTCACCGCCCTGAACGAGGGCACCACGCCCAAGACGCTCAAGGTCACGGCCACCGCCGAGGACGGCAGCTCGACGACGTTCGACGCCGTCCTGCGCATCGATACCCCCGGTGAAGCGGACTACTACCGCAACGGCGGCATCCTGCAGTACGTCCTGCGCCAGATCTCCGCGAACTAGCGGTAACTGCCCAGCAGGCACCACCATCCCGAAGCCCCGGCCGGTCACCGACCAGCCGGGGCTTCGGCTGTGCAGGTACGTCTGGTCCTGCGGACCAAGGCGTTAGAGTTAAACGGCACGTCTACCACCTGAAGGAGGGGTCAGTGGGAATCTTGGAGACCATCCGGAATCCGCAAGACCTGAACGAGTTGTCAGAAGACCAGCTGAAGCAGCTGGCTTCGGAGGTCAGGGCCTTCCTGATCACGAACGTCTCCCAGACGGGCGGACACCTCGGACCCAACCTTGGCGTGGTGGAACTGACGCTTGCCGTGCACCGCATCTTCGACTCGCCCCGTGACAGCATTGTCTTCGACACCGGCCACCAGTCGTATGTCCACAAGCTGCTGACCGGGCGCCAGGATTTCAGCACCCTGCGCCAGGAGGGCGGAATCTCCGGCTACCCCTCCCGGGCCGAATCAGAGCACGACATTGTGGAAAGCTCGCACGCTTCCTCGTCGCTGTCCTGGGCGGACGGCATCTCCCGTGCCCGCCAGCTCACAGGGGAAGGCGACCGGTACGTCATCGCTGTGGTGGGCGACGGTGCGCTGACCGGCGGCATGGCCTGGGAAGCCATCAACAACATCGCTGCGGACAAAAAGCGCCGCGTCGTGATTGTGGTCAATGACAATGGCAGGTCCTATGCGCCCACCGTGGGCGGTTTCGCGGACTACCTTGCGTCCCTGCGCCCCACGATCGACTCCTTCCGGACGGCACCGGCCTACGAAGTGGCACTCGACTGGTGGAAGAAGAAACTCCAAAACGGGGGACCGGCGGGCCAGTTCACCTACAAGAGCCTGCACGCCATGAAAAAGGGCATCAAGGACTGGTGGGCCCCGCAAGGCATGTTCGAAGACCTGGGCATGAAGTACATCGGTCCCGTGGACGGCCACAACCTCCAGGCAATGGAACACGCACTGTCCACGGCCAAGCACTACGGCGGGCCCGTCATTGTGCATGCGATGACCGAAAAGGGCCACGGCTACGCCCCCGCCCGCGCCAACGAGGCAGACCAGTTCCATGCCGTCGGCATCATCGACCCCGAGACCGGCGAGCCCACCGGCGCCGCCGGCGCCCAGTCCTGGACCTCGGTCTTCGCCGACGAAATCGCAGCCATCGCCGATGAGCGGAAGGACGTCGTCGGCATCACCGGCGCCATGCTCATCCCCGTTGGCCTGCATAAATTCGCGGCCCGGCACCCGGACCGCGTGATCGACGTCGGAATCGCCGAACAGCACGCACTCACATCCGCCGCCGGCATGGCCTTCGGCGGGCTGCACCCCGTGGTTGCCGTCTATGCAACCTTCCTGAACCGGGCCTTCGACCAGCTCCTCATGGACGTGGCCCTGCACAAGGCCGGCGTGACCATCGTCCTGGACCGCGCAGGCGTCACCGGTCCGGACGGGGCCAGCCACCACGGCATGTGGGACATGTCCATGGTCCAGATCGTCCCCGGACTCCACCTTGCAGCCCCGCGCGATGCCAGCCGGCTGCGCGAGGAGCTTCGGGAGGCCGTGGCAATCGGCGACGCTCCCACCGTGGTCCGCTTCTCCAAGGGATCCGTGGGCGCGGAAGTGGAAGCCCTTGAACGCCTCAGCGACGGCGTTGACGTGCTGGCCCGGCGGCCCAGCGGCTCCACGGAAAACGATGTCCTGATCGTCAGCGTGGGTGCCATGTCCGAACTCGCGCTGGATGTGTCCAACCGCCTCGGCGCGCAGGGCATCAGCACCACCGTGGTGGACCCGCGCTGGGTCCTGCCCGTCCCGCGTTCCATCATCGCGCTGGCCTCGCACCACCGCCTGGTGATCTGTATTGAGGACGGCGTCCGTGCCGGCGGCGTCGGTTCGCGGATCCGACAGGAAATGCGGGCCGCGGGCGTGGACACCGCCCTGAACGAGGTGGGCCTTCCAGTCGAATTCCTGGACCACGGCACCCGCGCCCAGATCCTCGAACGCGTGGGCCTGACGGCCCAGCAGATCACGCACGACGTCGTTGCGCAGGTTCTCGGCACAAAGGTCCCCTTTGCGCGTCCCCTGCCCGGCCAGCAGCACCCCACCACCGGAAGCCTTCCGATTCTGTGAGGGGAGAGGCTGAGCTGAAATACCCCGGTGTCCTGGGGGAACCTGCAGGGGAAAACCACCCGGGGGCAACGCGGGTACCGGAGAACCTTCATCCCGGCCAGCTGGTGGTCGCCCGGAACCGGAAATGGAACGGCAAAGCCCACTGGGTGGTACCCGGACGCTACCTCGGCGAGGACCGGCACGGCTGGTGGATTTTCCAGGGAACCAATGAATTCTGTTCCCGTCCGGGCGCGGCGTTCTACACCCAGTCTGATGCCGTGCTCCTTGTGCCGCGCGAAGGCGACTGGGTGGCCACGTTCTACGACGACGCACACCCAGGTGGGGTGCGGGTCTACATCGACCTGGCCGTCGCCCACGAATGGAGCACCATCCGTCCCGCCGTCACCGAATTCCATGTCATCGACATGGACCTGGACGTCGTCCGGACGGCCGCCAGGGGCGTGTTCATTGACGACGAGGACGAATTCGCCGAGCACCGGGTGGCCATGGACTACCCCGCCGCACTTGCCGAATCCCTCGAGGCTTCGGCGGACCAGCTTTACCAGGCCGTAAAGGCGCAGAACGCACCATTCGACGGCACCGACGTCGAATGGTTTACCAAGGGACGGTCATGAGCGGAATTGTCAGGGTCTACAAGCGCGACGACGAGGGCACCCTCCATTTCCGGGAGGCCTGGTATGACGAGGACTACAGCCAGTTCGTGATGAACTACGGCGCTGTGGGCCACCAAAGCAAAACCGAGGAGACAGATGTCTCCACCCCCGAGGCGGCGGAGAGCCTCCTGGACGCTTTCGCGGCCCAGTGCGCCGAGGACGGCTACGCAGAGATTCCGGAAAAGGAACAGTTCTGGGTGGTGGCCCAGTTCGCGCTGAAGACCCGTGAGGGCACCGACAGGGACCGCTACCTGGAGGAAAAGGCCACCGACGCGCTCATCAGCCACCTGGCCTGGCGTGGACTGGGGACGGTGGAACGTTCCGAATTCACGGACTACAAGCTCAACATCTTCTGCCTGTGCCCGGAGGTGAACAAGGCCGTCAACGCCGTCAAGGTGTGCATCCGCGGCGAGGACCTGGACTTCACCAAGCTGAGCATCGGCGCAGCCCCCTTCACCGAGCCCGGCAACTTCAAGCTCAAGTATTCCGCCAAGCCGGCTGCCGGCTTCAGCCTCTAGGAGCACAATGCCCACGTACCGCCGGCTCGGAAAATCCGGCCTGACCGTCTCCGCCGTCGGCCTGGGCTGCAACAACCTGGGCCGCGCCAACACCGCCACCGAATCCCAGGAGGCCACGGACGCCGTGGTCCACGCAGCGATCGACGCCGGGATCACGCTGTTCGACGTCGCCGATACCTACGGGCGGGAACCCGGGCTCAGCGAGGCGATGCTCGGCAAGGCGCTCGGCGCAAGGCGGGCGGACGTCGTCCTGGCCACCAAGTTCGGCATGGACATGAAGGGTGCCAGCGGCCCCGACTTCGGCGCCCGCGGATCACGCCGCTACATCATCCAGGCCGTGGAGGCATCGCTGCGGCGGCTGGGCACCGACTGGATCGACCTCTACCAGTTCCACACGCCTGACCCCTTGACTCCCATCGATGAGACCCTGTCCGCACTGGACAGCCTCGTCAACAGCGGCAAGGTCCGCTACATCGGCCACTCAAACCGGGCCGGCTGGCAGATCGCGCAGGCCGAGTACGTGGCCAGGGAACTGGGCTGCACCCGCTTCATCTCCACGCAAAACCACTACAACCTCCTGGACCGGCGCGCCGAGCTTGAGGTGACGCCGGCTGCGGAAGAATTCGGCCTGGGCGTCCTGCCCTACTTCCCGCTCTCCAACGGACTGCTGACCGGCAAGTACTCGCCCGGCCACGCCCCGGACGGATCGCGGCTCAGCCACACCCGCCAGCACTTGGTCCACGACGCCGACTGGGACCAGCTGCGCAGGTTCGGCGATTTCGCCAGGGACCGCGGCCTGGCCGAAATCCAGGTGGCCTTCTCCTGGCTGGCGGCCCAGCCCTCGGTGGCCAGCGTCATCGCCGGCGCCACCACGCCGGACCAGGTCCGCCAGAACGCCGAATCAGCCGGCTGGGTGCCCTCGGAGAAAGACCTTGCGGAGCTGGACAGTATCTTCCCGGCCGCTCCCAAGGTTGCCCTGTTCTAGGACCGGGATGACCGCTTTCCTGCTGGACGTGGACACGGGCATCGACGATGCCCTTGCCCTGGCCTACCTTGCCGCCCTGCCGGACACAGAGTTCGTTTCCGTCACCGCAACACCGGGAAACGTGGACGCGGACCAGGTGGCACGCAACACCCTGGCCTTGCTCGAACTGTGCGGCCGGCCGGGTGTGGAGGTGGCCATCGGCGCGCGTAAGCCCCTGGCCATACCGCTGCTCACCACTCCCGAGACCCACGGACCCCAGGGGATCGGCTACGCGGTCCTGCCTCAACCCTCCGGTGCGGTGTCCGGGCGGAACGCCGTTGACCTCTGGGTTGAACACGCCCGCAGCCGCCCCGGGGAGCTCACCGCCCTCATCACTGCGCCCCTGACCAACTTTGCGCTGGCCCTGCGGGAGGAACCGGAACTTCCCCGCCTGCTGGCCGGGGTGGTGATCATGGGCGGCAGCTTCTACCACCAGGGCAACACAACGCCCACGGCCGAGTGGAACACCCACGTTGACCCGCACGCGGCCAAGGAAGTGTACGCCGCGTTCCGCGGCCTGCCGCAGGAGAAGCTTCCTGTTGTGTGCTCGCTGGATACCACCGAGCGGATGGAACTGCACCCCCACCACGTGCGGCAGCTGGCGGAAGCGGCCGGTGCGCGCATCCCCGAACTGGTGCTGCCCGAACAGCCGGAAGGACTGCGCAGCACCTCGGACAACACCCTGGTCCGGCACCTGTCCGACGCACTGCGGTTCTACTTCGAGTTCCACCGGCACTACGACCAGGGATACCTGGCCCACGTCCACGACTTCTTCGCCGCGGGCGTGGCAGCGGGAACCCTGGAGTTTCAGGCCCGTCCCGCCACAGTGGACGTCGAGACCGGGTCGCCGCTCCTGATGGGCACCACGGTGGCAGACTTCCGCGGACTGTGGGGCGCCCCGCCGAACGCACGCGTGGTCTCCGCCCACCATCCGGCAGCGGCCTTCCGGGAGCTGGTCTCCGCTGTGGGCAGCCTCGCCGCCCGGGTCGGCTGAGGGGACCGCTGACGACGGCGGGACTACAGCGGGGCGTCCTCCGGCAGGTCGATGTCCAATGCCAGGAGGGCATTTTCCACCACCTCGGTCAGCGCCGGGTGGATCCAGTACGGGCCCCGGGCCAGCTCATGGACTGGCACGGACCCTGCCATGGCCTGGACCAGGGGCTGGAGGAGGATGGACGCTTCATGGCCCAGGATGTGGGCGCCCAGCAGCCTGCCCGAGGCACGCTCGGCCACAAGCTTCACCACGCCTTCCCCGTCCTCCATGGCCCAGCCGTAGGCGGTGGTGCCATAGTCCTGGACCGCTGTCACCACGTCGGTTCCCGCGGCTGCCTGTGACCGGGCCTCGGCTTCGGTGAGGCCAACCGATGCCACCTGCGGGTTGGAGAAGACCGCGGAGGGCACGGCGGTGTAGTCGATGCGGCGCAACCGGTCCGGGTGTTCCAGGTTGTGCGCCACCACGCGTGCTTCCCGGTTGGCCACGTGCTTGAGCTGGTACGGGTTGGCCACGTCGCCCAGGGCGTAGACGCCGTCCAATGGGGTGCCGCGGGAAAGGATCCGCAGGCTGGCATCGACGGCCAGGGTGCCGTCGTCGTTCACATCGAACCCGGCGGCCTCCACGCCCAGCCGGTCCGTGTTGGGAACCCTGCCGGTGGCCATGAGTACAACATCCGCAGGTATGTGCAGCGGCCGGCCGCCGGCATCGGCAAAGTTCACCACAACGGTGCCGTCGCCGTTGTCCTCGATGGACTGGAGCGAGAAGCCCAGTTCCAGCCTCCAAAGGCTTGCCGCCGCCGCCGCGAACCGCCCGGAGATTTCGGCGTCGTGGCCGCGCAACAGGCGCCTGGTCCTGTTGACCTGGGTCACGCTGGAGCCGAACCCGTGGAAAATTCCGGCAAACTCAGCAGCGATGAAGCCGCCGCCAACCACCACCACCCTTTCGGGCAGCCCGTCGATCCGCATCACGGTGTCAGAGGTATGCACCTGCGGCAGGCCGATCCCCGGCACCTCGGGCAGGACCGCCCTGGACCCGGCGGCAACCACAACCTGCCCGGCCGTGATGTCGACACCGGATTCGGTCCGCAGGGCCCGCGGGCCGGTGAAGCGGGCGTACTCCTCATAGAGGTCAACGTGGTCCAGCTCCGTTGCCCGGTAGTCCTGGCCGGCCGAGGAGATGGAGTCGATCCGGCCAAAGATCCGGTCGCGGATGGCGTTCCAGTGCACTTTGTCCAGGCTGAGGTCCACCCCAAGCCGGGCTGCCTCCTGGTGCGCCGCGGCAAGCCCGGCAGGGTACACGAACATCTTGGTGGGAATGCATCCCACATTGAGGCATGTGCCGCCAAAGACGCCGCCGTCAACCAGGGCCACCCGCTTGCCGTCCCAGTACGGGGTGATCAGGGAGTTGCCGGAGCCGGATCCGATGATGGCAAGGTCATAGTGGGGCATGGCAGGTCTTTCCGACGGCAGCGGCAGGCGGATTTGCCTGTCCCGGCAGTCTAGGCCAATCCGGACGGGATGCCCCGGCAGCGGTGCGGCGCCAGTAGAATAATCGCGGACGGAACAGGCGCAGCAGCCTGCCGCCAGCTGCCGAGGTGACATACGCAGCGTTCCACCGGCCCGGTTTCCAGGGCCCTCCACGCGCACCCTGAAGGAACTCCATGTCATCGCCCTCCCTGACGCTGCCCGCCCCGGCACCGGCTGCCGCCCGTAAACGCCGGCTGCTGGAAATTCTCGGGGCGGCGGCCATCGCCGCCACCTATGCCTACCTTGTCCTCAACCAGCCGGCCGACATCACCGGTGGGCCGGGTAGCGCGTCCGCCCTGATTGCCCTTTCCGGATTCCTGGTGGGCGCCATCCTGCTGATCGTGGCAGTCCTGCCGACGTTGCCGGCCTCCACCGTGGTGCTGATCCCCGTGGCACTGGTGTTGAACATCGTGCTGGGACAGTTCGTGGGCAGCACCCTGGTCCCGTTCTACCTCGATGCGATCGGCACGGTCCTCATCGCCGTGCTGGCAGGACCGGCCGCAGGCGCCGCAACCGGAGCGCTCAGCAGCATTGTCTGGTCCTTCTTCAACCCCACGGTGCTGCCGTTCGCAGCCGGCGCGGCACTGATCGGCTGCCTGGCGGGACTTGCCGCGCGGCACGGGATGTTCCGCCGCTTCTACCTCGCCCCCGTGGCCGGTTTTGTCACCGGAATCATCGGCGGCGTGGTGTCCGCGCCGGTGGCGGCTTTCGTCTTCGGCGGCACCTCCGGCGTAGCCACCGGAGCAATCGTCAGCGCCTTCCGGTCCATGGGGGACACACTCCTGGCCGCCATCACCAAGCAGGCGCTCATCTCCGATCCCATGGACAAGGCCATCGTCTTCACCGTGGTGGCCGTCCTGGCCTACGCGCTTCCCCGACGCGCGCGCCTGCAGTTCCCGTTCGTCCGCCGGCACCGCGTGCTGGCCGGCACGTCGCCCGAACAGGGCTCCTGACCCCCACGCCGATGCGCCTGCATCCGCTGACCTCCCTGGCCGCCGCTGGCAGCACGGCGGTAATAACGACGGCGGCAGCCAGCTGGCCGCTGTCCCTCGCCGTCATGGGTGCTGCCGTGGTCCTCTCGGCAAGGGGAGGCACGGCACGGCAGCTGCTGCCCGCGGCTGCGGCAGTGCTGCTGCCCCTGGGCTTGTCGCTGCTGGCCATGCATGGGCTGTTCTTTCCCGAGGGCCGGACAGTCCTGGCAGAGTGGGGAGTGGCCCGCATTACCACCGAGGGCCTTGTCTTCGCCCTGGAGCGGGCAGCGCAGCTGGGGGCGGTAGTCCTGAGCTTCCTGGTGTTCTCCTTCAGCGTCAGCGTGCCGGACCTGGTGGCGGTGCTGTCCTCCCGCGGTGTCCAAGGACGGTTCGCCTTCGTGCTCGCCTCCACCTTGACCCTGCTGCCGGCCATCTCCTCCCGCGCGGAACGGATCCGGCAGGCCCAGGAGTCCCGTGGACTGGTGGTCCGCCGCGGACTGCTGCACCGCGCGGCCGCGTTCCGGCTGCAGGCGGTGCCGCTGGTCCTGTCCCTGATCGAGGATGCCGGAACGCGGACAGCCGCCCTTGAAGCGCGGGGCTTCAGCAATCCCGGGCCGCGGACCAGCTACCGGGACGTTCCGGATCCGATCCGCCAGCGCGTGTTTCGGGGTGTGCTGCTGGCGGCCGCTGCAGCCGCGGTTGCTGCGCGGCTGCTGCTGACCCGGGCGGGAAGCTGAGCCATGTCCGCCACCCACCCGATGCGAACCCAGCCGGTACTGTCAGCCGGAATCCGGAGCTTCACCTACCACGGGGATGAGGCCCCCGTCCTGGAGGGGATTGACCTCAACCTCGTCCCCGGAACGTTCACGGCCATCCTCGGAGCGTCCGGAAGCGGCAAGTCCACGCTGGGCCGGCTGCTGTCCGGCTGGCTTCCCCCCGGAACCGCTGGCAGCCTCCGCGGTTTCCTGGAACTCGCAGGCACGCGCCTGGACTTCGGCGGTGACGCGGACCCGCGGATCAACCCGGCGGAGTGGGGCCGGCAGGTGGGCTTCGTTCCCCAGGACCCTGCCGCCGTCCTGTCCACCGTCCGGGCAACGGTGGCGGAAGAACTCGCGTTCGGACTGGAAAACGCGGCACTGGAACGGCAGGCCATGAAAGCCGCGGTGGACCACACTGCCGGCCTCCTGGGGCTCTCGGAGCTTCTGGGGCGGAACCCGGCTGCGCTGTCCGGCGGCCAGCTCCGGCGCCTCGCCATCGGCTGTGCCATCATCACAGGGCCGCGGGTGCTGATCATGGACGAGCCCTTCGCATCGCTGGACAGTGCCGGAACTGCCGAACTGGCACGCCTGCTGCAGGACCTCGTGGCGGCCGGCACCGCCGTCGTGGTCCTCAGCCAGGTGGTTGACGCGCCGCTCCTGGATGCCGGAGCCTGGGTTGTCCTGGCGGACGGCAGGGTCACGGGGAGCGGCACACCGGCCGCAATGGGGGCCGGCCCCGGGTTGCCGCCGCCCGCAATTCGGCACGCCGGCATTCGGTATTCCGGCGGCCGGACGGCACCGGCGCAGGTGCATAAAACGGCAGTGCAGACGGAGTCCCTGCCGCCGCGCAACGATGCCGGCGTTCCCGCACTTGAGCTCCGCGGCGTCTCCTTTGACTACAGCGCCGGGGGCAAGGAAGCGCAACTTAGGAACATGCGGCGCCGCGACCTGGGCGGAAAAGCGGCAGGCAGCAGTCTGGTGCTGCAGGGCATCAACCTGCGCATCCAAAGCGGGGAGGTCGTAGCGGTGATCGGGCCCAACGGGGCAGGAAAATCAACGCTGCTGCGCCACTTCAACGGACTGCTCCGGCCCACCGCGGGCCGCGTCCTGGTCCACGGCAGGGACATTGCGGGGGTGCCGCCAGGGGAAGCGGCCGGCTCCGTGGGCCTGCTGTTCCAGCAACCCCGGGACCAGCTGTTCGAACGGACCGCCCTCCGCGAAGTGCGCTTCGGCCTGGACCGCCTGTTCCACCCCGGCGAGGCAGCCTCCCGTGCCCTGGAAGCACTGTCCGCCGTCGGCCTGGCAGGGGCGGCGCACACGCACCCAGCCGAACTTCCCGCCTCCGGCCAGCGCCTCCTCGCCCTGGCCACGGTCCTTGCCCGCAAACCGTCAGTCCTGGCCCTGGACGAACCCACCGTGGCGCTGGACGGCGGCGGCCTCGCCCTGCTGGACGCTGCGGTGCGTACCGCGGCAGGGGAGGGCGCCGCCGTCGTGCTGGTCACGCATGATCTTGGCTATGCCCGCGCTGCTGCCCACCGGGTGGTAGCGCTCGACGGCGGGCGGCTGGAGGGCTGATTAGGCGGGACGGGACGCCACTCCCGGCGGCAGGAAACGCCTGCCGTTGACGCGCTCGGAGGCTCCCACCCTGTCGAGGTAGGGGGTGATGCCGCCGAGGAACATGGGCCAGCCCGCGCCCAGGATCATGCAGAGGTCGATGTCCTCGGGAGCGGCAACCACGCCTTCGGTGAGCATGAGGCCGATTTCCTCCGCCAGGGCGTCCTGCGTGCGCCGCAGCACCTGCTCCGCTGTTGAGGGGGAGGTGCCGAAGGACATCAGTGCCAGCGTGGAATCGGGGATTTCCTGCGATCCGTCCGGGCCGGCCGCCCACAGGCCCTTCACGCCGTTGTCGATGAGCTTCTGCAGGTTGGCGGAGACCGTGAAGCGTTCGCCGAAGGCCGCGTGCAACGATTCCTGGACGTGCTGGGCCACGGGCAGGCCCACCATGGCGCCGAGGGTGAAAGGCGTCATCGGCAGGCCCATGGGACGGAGGGCGTTGTCCGCCACCTCAGCCGGGGTGCCCTCATCAAAGGCGGCCGTGACCTCGCCCATCAGCCGCAACAGGATGCGGTTCACCACGAACGCGGCGGCGTCCTTGACCAGCACCGCTGTCTTCTTCAGACCCTTGGCCAGTTCGAAGGCGGTGGCCAGCACGGCGTCGTCCGTCTTCGGAGCACGGACAATTTCCAGGAGCGGCATGACGGCCACGGGGTTGAAGAAGTGGAAGCCCACCACGCGCTCCGGGTGCTGCAGGTCCTCCGCCATGGCGGTGACGGACAGCGAGGAGGTGTTGGTGGCCAGGATGCAGTCCGGGGAGACAACGGCCTCCAGTTCGGCAAAGACCTGCTTCTTGACGTTCAGTTCCTCGAACACGGCTTCAATCACAAAGTCCGCGTCAGCGAAAACCTCCTTGGATACGGAGCCCGTGACCAGCGCCTTGGTCCGGTTGGCGGCGTCCTGGCTGATGCGCTTCTTGCCCAGGAGCTTGTCCACCTCGGCGTGGACGTAGCCAACGCCCTTGTCCACCCGGGCCTGGTCAATGTCCGTCATCACCACGGGGACCTTGAGCTGGCGGGCGAACAGCAGTGCCAGCTGGCTTGCCATGAGGCCGGCGCCAACCACCCCAACCTTCGTGACAGGACGGGCCAGCTTGCGGTCCGGGGCTCCGGCGGGGCGCTTGGACCGCTTCTGGACGAGGTCCAGGAAGGCATAGACGGTGGCACGGAACTCGTCGGTCTGCATGAGGTCGGCGAGGGTTTCGCATTCCAGGGCAGCAGACTGCGCCTGGGTCATGGTGCGGTTCGCCTCGAGGATGTCCAGGACCTTTCCCGGCGCAGGCGCAGCATTGGACGTCTTCGCGTCCACGAAGGCCCGCCCTGCCGTGACGGCGGCATCCCAGCGCGCGGCGGTTGCTGGGTCGGCGGGATCGACGGCGTTGGTCCGTTCCGGGACCAGGTCGCCTGAAATGACGCCGGCCGCCCACGCAAGGGACTGCTCCAGGAAATCCGCAGGCTCGAACAGGGCGTCCGCCACACCCAGGCTGAACGCCTGGGGTCCGGTCAGGGTCCGGTTGTTGCTGAGCGGGTTCTCAATCATCACCTTGACCGCGTTTTCCGGGCCGATCAGGCGCGGCAGGATGTACACGCCGCCCCAGCCAGGGACCAGGCCCAGAACGGCTTCAGGCAGCGCAAGTGCGCCTGCTCCGGTGGAGACTGTGCGGTACGTGGACTGCAGGGCAATCTCCAGCCCTCCGCCCAGCGCCGCGCCGTTGATGAAGGCGAAGCTGGGGACCCCCAGGCCGGCCAGCGTGCTGTACACATCGTGGCCCAGCTGCGCCATCCACAGCCCGTGCTCGCGTTTGTCCAGGTTCTTGACGGCGGAAAGGTCGGCGCCCGCCACCAGGTAATAAGGCTTGCCCGTTACTCCCACGCCGACGATCTCACCCCGGGCCGCGCGTTCCCGGAGACCCTCCAGGACCTTGCCGAGCTCAACCAGCGTGTTGGGCCCCAGTGTGGTGGGCTTGGAATGGTCCAGGCCGTTGTCCAGGGTGATGAGGGCGAACGTGCCAGGGCTTGGCTTCCCGGCCGGTGCAGGCAGTTCGATGTCCTGGACGTAGGAATGCGTCACTGTTTCGTTGGGAAACAGGTCTGCAAGTCGGGTGAAATCTGCGGCGCTCATGCGGCTCCTTCGGAAACGGTGTGGGTGGCGGAGTTTGCCGGCCGGGCTCCGCTGTAATCGGCATGGTGGGGGTTTTCCCAGATCACCGTGGCGCCCATGCCCAGGCCAACACACATGGTGGTGATGCCGTAGCGCACGGAAGGGTCTTCCTCGAACTGCCGGGCCAGCTGGGTCATCAGCCGTACGCCGGAGGAGGCCAGCGGGTGTCCCACTGCGATGGCGCCGCCGTAGCGGTTGACCCGGGTGTCGTCGTCGGCAATGCCAAAGTGCTCAAGGAAGCTCAGGACCTGGACGGCGAACGCTTCGTTGATCTCGAAAAGGCCGATGTCCCCGATGGAAAGCCCCGCGTTCTTCAGGGCCTTCTCGGTGGCGGGCACCGGGCCGATGCCCATGACTTCCGGTTCCACGCCCGCGTAGGCATAACTGACCAGGCGCATTCTGACCGGCAGTCCGAGCTCCGCCGCGGTGTCAGACGAGGCCAGGACAGCGGCGGTTGCGCCATCGTTCAGGCCAGCCGCGTTACCTGCGGTGACCCGCCCGTGTGCCCGGAACGGGGTGCGGAGGCTTGCGAGGTCGGCCAGGGTGGTCCCGGGCCGCGGGGGCTCGTCCTCGGTGTGCAGCGACCACCCCTGGCCGGGCTTCATGGCTGCCACCGGCACCAGGTCCGGCTGGATGCGGCCGCTGCGGCGGGCGGCCTCATATTTGGCCTGGGATGCCACGGCATAGGCGTCCGTGCGTTCTTTGGTGATGGACGGGAAACGGTCATGCAGGTTCTCTGCGGTGTTCCCCATGTTGAGGGCGGCCGGGTCCACCAGCCGCTCCGACATAAAGCGCGGGTTCGGATCGGCGCCCGAGCCCATGGGGTGGTTCCCCATATGCTCGACGCCCCCTGCCACCGCCACGTCATAGGCTCCGAAGCCGATTCCGCCGGCAACGGATGTCACGGCAGTCATCGCCCCGGCGCACATACGGTCAATGGCGAACCCGGGAACCGTCCTGGGCAGGCCGGCGAGTAGGGCGGCGGTCCGGCCCAGGGTAAGGCCCTGGTCTCCGGTCTGGGTGGTGGCAGCAATGGCCACCTCGTCAATCCGCTCCGGCGGCAAGGAGGGGTTCCGGCGCAGCAGTTCACGGATGCATTTCACCATCAGGTCATCAGCCCGGGTGCCGGCGTAGATGCCCTTTTCCCCGGCCCTGCCGAACGGTGTGCGGAGGCCGTCCACAAAGACGACGTCCCGGACAGTGCGCATGGATGCGCCGCTTTCCTGGTGGCTCACGTATAACTCCTCATCGAGACGTAGGCGCCGGTTGCGTGCCGGTATGCGGCAGCCGCCTGGCGGCAATACCCTCGATGTTACTCGCGAGTAACTTAGCCCGCAAGGCCCCGGGTTGAAGGGACGCTCTCTCCTTTAATGGCTCTTCGGAATCAAGGGTGTAGCGAGGGTCTGAAACCTCCGGCCTCGAGCAGGCTCCTGGCTGTGTAGTTCGCGAGGTTGCGGAAGCCGAGCG
>NZ_JBIVRG010000012.1:0-148280 GCF_044755505.1 Pseudarthrobacter sp. NPDC092202
CCACGGGGTGGCGGACCTGGCCAAAACAACCAATCAATAAAACAATTGGTATCAACAAACTTGGCACACTATTGAGTTCTCAAACAACAGACACACCCGGCACCACCACCAGCACTTCTCAGCCGTGGATCGCTCCGGAGCAACTTCTCAAACTTACCGGATCATTCACTCCGAAGCAAATCCGTGTTTCAGGATTTCCATCTGAGGAGAACCGTTCCCAACCTCTTCAGGAGCGCTCTAAGCCCTACCAGAATTGGTGTTGATTTTTGGGGGTTTGGCCGCCGTGATTACCAGCTCTTCGCTGTCTCCCTCGCGGCGACTTAGAAAACAATACACCTGCTCCCGCGCCACCGCAAATCCCCCTGTCAGGAGGGTCCGATCTCCGCCGTTCCGCGGAAGTACGGGCCATTGGCACCCTGGAAGGGGCCTCCGCCGTCGTACTTTTGTTTTGTGTGCTGCGGCACAGTCCCGGTGGCAGCACGGAAGCCGGCACGGAGAGGTGCAGTTTTAACGCAGAAGAGCCGGCAACCATAAGGTTGCCGGCTCTTCTCAAGCAGCTGGTAGCAGCAGTGCTGGATTACCAGGAAGACTTGGTGATGCCCGGAAGCTCGCCCTTGTGGGCCATGTCGCGGAAGCGGACACGGGAGATACCGAACTTCTGGAAGGTACCGCGGGGGCGGCCGTCGATGATGTCGCGGTTACGCAGACGGATCGGGGACGCGTTGCGGGGCAGCTTCTGCAGGCCCAGGCGGGCTGCTTCGCGTGCTTCGTCGGTTGCGTTTTCGTCAACCAGGGTCTTCTTCAGCTCGAGGCGCTTTGCAGCGTAACGCTCTACGATGACCTTGCGCTGCTCGTTGCGAGCAATCTTGGACTTCTTAGCCATGTTTAGCGCTCCTCTCGGAATTCGACGTGCTGGCGGATCTTGGGGTCGTACTTCTTCAGGACCATGCGGTCCGGATCGTTACGACGGTTCTTGCGGGTTACGTAGGTGTAACCCGTGCCCGCGGTCGACTTGAGCTTGATGATCGGACGTACGTCCTTGTCCTTAGCCACTAGAGCTTCACCCCACGAGCCAGGATCTGGGCGACGACTACGTCGATGCCGCGTACGTCGATGGTCTTGATGCCACGTGCGGAAACCTGCAGCGTGACGTTACGGCGCAGGGACGGAACCCAGTAGCGCTTCTTCTGAATGTTCGGATCGAACCGACGCTTGTTGCGGCGGTGCGAGTGCGAAATGCTGTGCCCAAAGCCCGGCTCGGCTCCGGTCACTTGGCAGTGTGCTGCCATGACTTCTCCTCAAGAATTGAAAGTAATGATCCGCATATCTGCTGCTGGACCATGCTGCTAAGGGCGACCCAAAAGTGAAGAAGGGCAACGGTTAGTCACGCAACTTGAGCCCCTAACTACCGGCCGCCCTGGAGAAATTACCGGGCAACCGGAGCAATTGCGCACGCTCCGCGCACTTAGCGCCTACCAAGTCTACGAGTTCACGCAATTAAAGACCAATCCGGCGCTGGAAGGTGTATAAGCGGTCCGTGCAGCTAGAGGCGCGTGAGCTCGGGATACTTCGGCTTCAGCCCGTCCCCGGAGGACTTTCCGGTCACCCTGCGGACCACCCAGGGACCGGCATACTCGCGGAACCAACGGGCGTTGGCGCGGAGGGCATCCACCCCGCTGAGTTCGGGCACGGGGGTCATGGGCGGGATGTCGATGGAGTGGTCGTGTTCCAGGACATCCAGCACCCGCTTGGCCATATTGGCATGGCCGGCCGCGGACATGTGCATCCGGTCCTGCGCCCACATTCCCCAGTCGTAGTACTCGCTGAAGCGCCAGTAGTCCACCAGGAGAGCACCGTGGTCTCCAGCGATACCGCGGACCAGTTCGTTGTAGATCGCCGTGCGGCCCCGCATGGTGCTGAACACCTTCGAGCCCCGCGCGTCGAAGCCTGTGAACATGACCACGGTGGCGCCGGTGGCGCGCAGTTTGGCGATGGCGTCGTCGTACTCCACCAGGAGGTCGTCAATGTCGATCCTGGGCCGGAGGATGTCATTGGCGCCGGCGTAGATGGTCACCAGGGTTGGTTTAAGTTCGACGGCGGCATCCACCTGCTCAGCCAGGATGTGGCGCAGTTTCCTGCCGCGGATGGCGAGGTTGGCGTAACCGAGGCCAGGGTCAGCGGCGGCCAGCTGCTCGGCCACACGGTCTGCCCAGCCGCGGACACCGTTGGGGCGGGTGGGATCGTCGTCGCCCACGCCTTCAGTAAAGGAATCTCCGAGCGCGACAAACCGGGAAGTAAAGTCCATCCGGTTAGTTTGCCACCCGTTGCCGGGAGCAACCAACCAGCCGGTGGAGTCAGTTCTCCCGGAGGATCCAGTGGTCGGAGTCCAGCCGGCCCACTACCTTTTCACCAATCCTTGCCAGGTCCAGGACGTCCTGCTCTGTGAGTGCGTCAAGGAACAGGCCACGAACGTCCTCGACGTGCCCGGGCGCCAGCCCCACGATGGTGGCCATACCCTCTTCGGTCAGATGGGCGGTGGTGACACGGGCATCGTGGGGATGGGGGCGGCGCTCAACCCACCCGCGCTTCTGCAGCTTGGTCACCACGTGCGAAAGCCGGGAAAGGGAAGCACTGCTGCGGGCAGCGAGCTCGCTCATGGGGAGGAACCGGCCCTCAGCCTCGGAAAGCATTGCCAGGACGGTGTAGTCGAAGAGGGACAGCTTTCCCGCAGTGTGGAGTTTGGTGTCCAGGGCTGCGGGCAAAAGGGTGTTGATGCTCACCAGGGCCAGCCAGGCACGGCGTTCGTCGGCGTTGAGCCAGCGCGGTTCGGTCATATCCCCATTCTACGAGGGCAGCGTGGTTGATTCTTCAACTAGACTCTCTGGCGGCCGGTAGGCTGGGGCCATGTATGTTGTCTCCCTGAGCTACCGGGTTCCGCAGGACATCGTGGATTTCCATAACGCCGGCCACATCGCCTGGCTGCAGCAGGCTTTCGACGACGGCGTCTTTATTGCGGCCGGCCGCAAGGTGCCCAGGACCGGCGGCCTGCTGCTCTCCCAGGCTGACCGCGCCACCCTGGATGCCTGCCTGGCGCAGGACCCGTTCTACACGAATGGCGTTGCGGATTTCGAGGTCATGGAGTTCCACGCCGCGAGGGTGGCACCGGGCTACGAGATCCTGCTGGACAGCTAGGACCCACTCGGGCCGTTGGATGCGCCCGCCAGTTTCTTCAGTCCGCCCTTCCGCGGCACCTTGACCGGATCCGGCCAGCGCGGCCCAAGCGCGTCCCCCAACGTAACGCCGCGCAGCTTACGGCCGAAGAGCGGCAGCACCCAGTCGCGGATCCAGCGCCGCTGCTGCCGCTCCCATTCCCGCAGGCTGTGCCGCGCCGGCGGCTCCCAGTCCTTCAGCGCAATCTTGTGCGGCACACCCAACTGGTCCAGCACCTGCCCCGCAAGGTACTTGTGTCCCGCCTTGGACATGTGCAGCCGGTCCGAGCCCCACATGCGCCGGTCGTGGAACGCATCCAGGCACCAGTAGTCCACCAGCACGGCGCCGTACTTTTCGGCAATGGCCCGCACTTGCTGGTTGTAGTAGGTGTTGCGCTTCTTCAACGGCTCCAGCACTGCGGAGACCTTGACGTCGAACCCCGTGAAGAGGACCACCGTTGCACCGGTTTCCGCCAGCTGCGCCACGAGCTTTTCGTAGTCCGCCATGAGCGCCGGCATGTCCGTTGTGAGGTCCAGGATGTCGTTGCCGCCTGCATACAGCGTGACCAGCGTGGGCCTCATCCGCAGCGCCGGTTCCAGCTGCTCGTTGACGATGTGCCGAAGCCTTTTGCTGCGGATGGCAAGGTTTGCGTAGCGCCACCCCGGCTGGGCCTTGGCTAACCTCTCCGCCACCCGGTCCGCCCAGCCGCGGACCCCATTGGGCAACCGCTCGTCCCGGTCCCCGACCCCCTCGGTAAAAGAGTCCCCCAGCGCAACAAACACCCGCCGCCCGGAGTCCGGAAGCAAAGGTTGAGCAGGCACCAGCCCAACTTAGCCCCACCAGAAAGAGCGCAGGGAAAGCCGAGGTAAAGCAATGGTGACGAACCCTCATGCCGCGGCCGGGGGCTTGCGTAGGAGCGCATCGCCGACCAGAGCGAAGCGAGGCCGCCCGCGGCCGAGCGAAGCGCCGGGAGGTGTCTAAGCGACGGCAAGCCGCCGGTTGCGGCCTAGCCAGCAACCGGCCGGGCTACCCCTCGGCTTTACCCTGCCGCCAGTAGCCCATGAACGCCACCTGTTTCCGGTCGATCCCCACGTCGCGGACCAGGTACCGGCGCATGTCCTTGATGACGGCGGCTTCGCCGGCGATCCAGGCGTAGAAGGGCATGGCTCCGGCGGGCATGCCCGGGTTCTTGGATGCCTGGATCTCGGAAGTCTCCATCCGTGCCGGGGTCTCCCAGAGGATGTCCACGTCCACGTTGACGTCTTCCGGCTCGGGGCCCGCGCCGCCGTCGGCCGCTTTGATTCCCACCCAGCCGGGCACGGGCACGGCATGGCGCACGGCGTTCTGAAGCAGTTCGCCGTGCGGGCGGGACCGCCCGATGGAGGCACCGCGTGCCAGCCAGGTGATCTCGACGTCGGCGGGTGAGGTCAGCTCCATGAAATCGCCGGCTGCGGGGACCTCCAGGAAGGCGTGCCCCGTCATGTATTCGGGGAGGCTTTCCAGGATGGCGGAGATGGCGGGAACGGAGGTTTCGTCGCCGGCGAGCAGGATGCGCTGCGCCAGCCCGGGCCGCCATTCGATGCCCGAGTAGGTTTCGGCCGTGACACAGTGCGCAGCCCTGTTGTTGGGTCCGATGATGGTGATGGCGTCACCGGGCTGGGCGTTGAGCGCCCAGTTGGCCGCCGGCCCGCCGTTGCCGGAGTCATCGAAGTGCATCACGAAGTCCACGTCGATCTCCGGGTACACCGCGTCCAGGCGGGCCTGCCGGACGGTGTAGGTGCGCATGGACCCGCGCACGGCAGGGTCCATGGCCAGCCATTCCCGGTACCAGCCGGCCTGGCCCATTTCGAAAATGGGAAGCGGCAGCGGGGTGCCGTCTGCTGCGAGGGATGGGATCATCAGCTTGATCCGGAGGTCCAGGGTGTCGCCGTGGACGCCGAAGTCCCGCAGGGCATACCCGCCGAACTTGATCCTGCGGAAGTTGGGGCTGAGTTCCTGAACCGACGTGACAGTGACTTCGAACGCCAGGGTCATGGGCTCGGTGGAGGAGATGTCGCGGGTTTTCATGAGACGAGCTCCAGTTCGTTGGCGGGGACGTGGTGGCGGCCGATGGGAATGATCAGGGGCGTGCCGGAGACGGGGTCCGGGATGACACGGGATTCGAGTCCGAACACGCTGCGGACCAGTTCCTCCGTGACTACCTCGATCGGCGAACCCACTGCCACCACGGCGCCATCCTTCATGGCGATCACGTTGTCCGCATACCGGGCTGCAAGGTTGAGGTCGTGCAGAACGATGGCCACGGTGGTGCCGCGCTGGCGGTTCAGGTCTGTCACGAGGTCCAGGACCTCCACCTGGTGCGCGAGGTCCAGGTAGGTGGTGGGCTCGTCCAGGAGGAGCACGTCGGTTTCCTGGGCCAGGGCCATGGCGATCCAGACGCGCTGCCGCTGCCCGCCGGAGAGTTCGTCCACGTTCCGCCCGGCGAGGCCCAGCGTCTCTGTGGCCTCGAGCGCGCGCTGCACGGCAGCATCGTCACGCTCGCTCCAGCTGCGGAAGAAGCCCTGGTGCGGGTAGCGTCCCCGGCCCACCAGGTCCCGGACCGTAATGCCGTCCGGAGCGGTGGGGTGCTGCGGCAGGAGCCCGAGGGTGCGGGCCAGTTCCCGGGCGGGAAGGGAGTGGATGTCCTTGCCGTGCAGGGTCACGGTGCCGGCCGCCGGCTTGAGGAGCCGGGACAGTCCACGGAGGAGGGTCGACTTCCCGCAGGCGTTGGCGCCCACGATCATGGTCACCTTGCCCTCGGGGATCTCGGCACTGAGGCCGTCCACCACGCAGCGCTGGTCGTATTTCAGCGTCAGGTCCTTGGCGTTGAGAACTGCCACCTCAGGCATCCTTTCGGTTGGCCGTGACCAGGAGCCACAGCAGGAACGGGGCACCGAGGGCACCGGTGATAACTCCCACCGGCAGCACCGTGCCGTCCAGCAGCAGGGGGGCCACGTTGGCGGCCACATAGTCGGCCGCGAGGACAATCACGGCGCCCACAAGGGCCGACGCCGGGAGGCTGGCTTTGCCGGTGAACCGCCGGGCGATGGGACCGGCCAGGAAGGCGACGAACGAAACGGGGCCGGCTGCCGCCGTCGCCACCGCTGCCAGCGCCACGGCGGTGATCACCAGCGCCAGCCGGGTGGCGCCTACCCTGATCCCCAGTCCGGCGGCGGCATCGGGGCCGAGCTCCAGGATGCGCAGCGGACCGGCAATCACCACCACCGCGGGGAGCAGGACGGCGAGGGCCAGGGCCAGGACGCCGGCGCGGTCCCAGCTGGCGGAGTTCAGGGAGCCGTTGAGCCAGACGAGGACATCCGCGGCAGTGCGGATGTCTGCGCGGGTCATCAGGAAGTTGACCACCGCGTGCAGCGCTGCGGCGATGCCCACCCCGGCCAGGATGAGCCGGTTGCCGGCAGCATCACCGCGGCCGCTTCCGCGCAGGGTACCGCTGCTCGAGATGGCGTAGATGATGGCCGCAACAACCAGCGCACCTCCCAGGGCAGCACCGGAAACCGCGGCCCCGGAGGCCCCGAAAACCACGATGGCCAGGACCGCGGCAGCGCTGGCACCGTAGCTGATGCCGATGACGTCCGGACTTGCCAGCGGGTTGCGGAGCATGGTCTGGAACAGGGCGCCCGCCAGCCCGAACGCGACGCCGATCATGGTGCCGATGACGGCCCGCGGCAGCTTGTTCTCCATCACGATGAAGCTGGCGCCGGGGATCTTTTCGCCGCCGGTCAGGTGCGCGATGAGGATCTTGAAGAAGTCCGGGATGGTCACCGTGTAGCTGCCCAGCAGGACGGACACGGCGAACAGGACCACGAGGGCGGCGGCCAGGAGCGCAGTCCGGTTCAGCACCCGAAATGGCAGAAAACGGGGGTATTTGCGCGCCGGACTGCCGTCAAGTGCCATCTCGCGGGGGTGGAGGAGGGTCACAGGCCGGCCCCCTTGCCGCGGCGGATCAGCCAGACGAAGACGGGTGCGCCGACGAGGGCGGTCATGATGCCGGCCGGGACTTCGCCGGGCAGGAGCACCACGCGGCCGATGATGTCCGCGCCAAGCAGCAGTGCCGGGGCAAGGACCAGGGAGAAGGGCAGGATCCAGCGGTAGTCCGGGCCGGTGAGGAAACGGACGGCGTGCGGGATGACCAGGCCAACGAAGGCGATGGGTCCCGCAAGCGCGGTGGCCGATCCGCACAGCAGCACGATGCCCAGTGCGGTGACGGCGCGGGCCAGGCCCACCCGCTGGCCCAGGCCCCTGGCGATGTCGTCACCCAGGGCCAGGCTGTTGAGGATTCGGCCGGTCAGGAGCACGATGACGGCGCCCGCTGCGAGGAAGGGCAGCCCGGACAGCACCACGGACCAGTCCCGTCCAGCGATGCCGCCCACCTGCCAGAAGCGGAACCGGTCCAGGGTGTCCTGGCTGGAGACCAGGATGACATTCATCAGGGAGTACAGGCCGGCATTCAGCGCGGCACCTGCCAGGGCGAGCTTCACCGGGGTGGCCCCGTCCCTGCCGAGGGAGGCAATGAGGTACACCACGACGGCGGCGGCAGCGGCCCCGACGAAGGCGAACCAGATGTAGCCTGAGAGCGAGCCGACCCCGAAGACGTAGATGCCGGTGACCACCGCGAGGGCGGCTCCGGCGTTGACGCCCATGATGCCGGGGTCGGCCAGCGGGTTGCGGGCCACACCTTGCATTGCTGCGCCTGCGAGGCCCAGCGCGCCGCCCGCCAGCAGGCCGAGGACGGTGCGCGGGATGCGGGCGTGGACCACGGCGTGGTCGCCGTTGGCAGGATCGAACGCGGTGAGCGCCTGCCAGACGGTGGCCAGGGGAAGGCCACGCGCGCCGATGGCCAGGGAGGCCCCGGCCAGAAGGGCAAGTACGACGACGGCGGCCAGCAGCCAGGCGGCCCGCGTTCCGCCGAACGCGCGGCCGGGGGTTCCGCCGGCACGTGCCGGTCCCGGCACCAGGGTGCCGGGACCGGGCTCACGGCGCGCCGCCGTCGTCGTACTGTCCGTCATGGAAATGTGCCTACTTCACCGCGTCCGCTGCGCTGGCAAGCTGCGGTAGGAACGTGTCCAGCGACCACGGCAGGCTCAGCGGGGAGGAGGCGGAGATGGACAGGGTCAACGTGTTGTCCGAGTCGGCCACCAGGGCGCCGTTCTTGATGGCGGGGATCTGGCCCAGCAGGGGGTCGGACTTGATGGAATCAGTGGTGGCCGCGTCCGGAACCCAGGTCACGAAGATATCGGACTCAAGCTCGTTGGCCTTCTCGGCTGACCAGGGGATAAAGAATTCCTTGGAACCCTTGGAGTTCTCCTCCACCACGGGCGCCAGCTTCATGCCGATCTCGGAGAGGAAGCGGGGGCGGTTGTCATTGGCGGTGTACACGTTGACGCCGTCAGCAGAGGCGGGCTCCAGGTTGCCGTAGATGAAGCTCTTGCCGCTGATCTGCGGGTACTCGGCAACCTTTTCCTTGATGGTGGCCTCGGTGTCGGAGACCAGCTTGGCGGCTTCGGCATCCTTGCCGAGAGCCTTTCCGATGATTGAGGTGGAGTCCTGCCAGGAGGTTCCGTAGGCCAGTTCGGGGTGTGCCACCACTGGCGCGATCTCGGTGAGCTTCTTGTAGTCCTCCTCGGTGAGGCCCGAGTAGGCGGCCAGGATGACGTCCGGGGTGAGCTTGGCGATCTCGGTGAAGTTGATGCCGTCCGCCTCGGAGTACTGCACCGGGGCTTTGTCCGAGCCGAATCCGGCGCCGAGTTCCTCCAGCGCCGCGTCCTTCCACGGGGTGGAGCCCTGCTCGTTGCCGCCCCACTCGTTCTTGGGCACGCCCACCGGCACAACACCCAGGGCGATGGCGACGTCATCATTAACCCAGGAGACAGTGGCCACCCGGGTGGGCTGCTTCTCGATGGTGGTTTCGCCGTAGACGTGCTCGATGGTGACGGGGAACTGCGAGCTGCTGGAGCTGGAAGCGCTGGCGTCGCCGGCGGAGGAGGCGGGCCCTGTGGAGCAGGCGGACAGGGTAAGCGCCGCAGCGGCCAGGACGGCCGTGGCCTTGCCGGCTGATTTGAACAGCGTGCGGCGCGTGGCGCTGGGCCCGGAGAAGAGGGGGGAAGTCACGGAACTCCTTAAGTCATGAAGCGAACTTAAGTAAGGCTAGCCTACCCTCGTGCTCATTACGCAACGTTTCTGTACCTTATTCCTCTTCGTGACGAAGGACACAGTAACGCGGGATCAGGTGCCCTTGGACAGGGAAGATGCGGTTTGGCAGGATGTTCCTGCCGGAACGAGCCGGCTGGACCGCCGACCGCAGCCGGCGACGGATGGGGAGACGAAGGCAGCCATGCAATCCATCACGCCCCAGCAAATCCGCTCATCGTTTATCAATGCCAGCCGCTCCGAAGCGGCCAAACTCACCCTGCCCAAGGATTTCGACGCCCTGGACTGGGACAACCTTGACTTCCTGGGCTGGCGGGACGAAAAGATGCCCCTCCGCGGCTATCTTGTGTTTCCTGGTCCCAAGGGGGTCACGGGCATCATGCTCCGGGCGCCCGAAGGCGGGGCCCGGAAGAACCGCCCAGTCCTTTGCGAGCTGTGCCGCGACGTGTTTTCCAAGGAGGATGTGCTCCTTTGGGTGGCCAGGCGCGCCGGGCAGCCTGGCCGGAACGGCAACACCGTGGGTACCTTGATCTGCGCCGATTTTCTCTGCTGCGGCAACGTCCGCAAGGAACCGCCGGCCAATGAGATCAACCCGGACCCGGCCGCCGTCGTCCTCCGCCAGGTTGAGGGGCTGAAGGAGCGGACTGCCCAGTTCCTGGCACGGGTACAGGCGAAGTAACCGGCACACATCGCACGGACAGTAAAGCGGAAGCCCTCCCCCGCCGAAAGTGGAGGAGGGCTTCCGCCTGGAGGGTCAGCGGTAGGAAAAGCTCATCAACACGGCTTTAAGGGTCCGGCCCTCGTCGCCCCAGTACCAGGCCTTCGCCGCCACGTCGTCCGCAAACGGCTCCCCGGCGAACAGCACGTCCGCGGTCAGGATGCGGTCACCGATCTTTATGAGCCCGTACTGAACTTTTCCGTCGGGCGAGATGGGCGATCCTGGCGTCAGTCCCATCCGGTATTGGGTGGCGCCATGAGCGTGGTCAACGAAGAACGACGAGCTGGGGGTCGGAACAGAGTGCCCGATCAATCCGGGCACCGGGTCCGTCTCGAGCACGAACCTGGTAGCAGGCCCCGCCGTGGCATCACCGACCTGGCTGTAGTAGATGTTGATCTGCTCGTTGCCGCCGGCATCGTAAACGGTGGCCGTCTCCACAGCCGGGGACGCAGAAACCTCCTCATGCTCCACGCGCCAGCCCTCCGGATGGGCAAAGGACAGGCGGCCGTCCGCGAACGTGAAGGTCACCGGTCCGGCGGGAACGGGGGAAGAGGTGGCAGCGGGAGCGATGGCCGGGTAGGAGAAGCTCATGAGCAGGGCCTTCAATGCTTGGCCTTCCGTTCCCCAGTACCAGGCTTTCGCCTCCTCGTCATTGGCGAACGGCTGACCCGTGAACACCACATCCGCGGTCAAAACCCGGTCACCCAGCATGACCAGCCCGTCCTGCGCCTTCCCGTCTGGTGAGACAGGCAGCCCTGGAGTGAGCCCCATGCGGTATTGTGCGGCGTCGCCGCTGCGGTCGACAAAGAACGACGAATGGGGCGTTGGAACAGACTGCCCCACCAATCCCGGCACCGGCTCCGCCTCCAGGACGGTCCGGGCAGCAGAGCTGGCTACGACGTCAGCAATCTGGCCGGTGTAGATGCTGATTTTCGCCTGGCTGGTGGGATCGGACACCGTTGCTGTGCCTACATAAGGAGATTCGGATGCATGGAAGAACTCAACGTGCCATTCCTTTGGGTGCTGAAACGACAGCCCGCCGTCAGGAAAGGTGACGGTCACCAGGCTGTCGGGGTGGAAGGCAGGCGGAGCCGGCTCCACCAAGGTATCGGCCGCACAGCCCGCGAGGGACAGCAGCACTGCAGCGATTGCTGCCGGGAAGAAAGCCGCACGTTGTGATGGGCGCATGCGAGGGCCTTTCAAGAGGACGCCATCGTTCTCTTGGGGAACAGGGCGGAACCCAGCATTCCGCAGTACCTATGGGATTTACTCAGGCGGGGTGAGTTGGTAAAGCCCAGATTGGCACACGGGAAATACCCTCACCAGAGCTTCCGCAATAATTCCATCAATTTGTTATATAGGTCACGCCAGGGGCATCAGCGCAGAACGATGTCCACGGGATTCGCTTCGGACCGCCACCCGCCCTCCTGGCCACGCCGCGGTGCAATGACCGGAGCCGTGAGCACTCCGGACCGGTTGGTGCGCTTGTCGCGGAGGATTTCGGTAACGGAGCCAAGGTGCCGGGAGAGGTCAATGACGTTTTCGGGGGCGGCCAGCAGCAGCTGGAACCCGAATTCGTGCAGCGCCTTGATCCCGGCGCCGGCGAACTCCTCGGAAGCCAGCACAAAGGCCTCGTCCATCATCACGGTGCCGTACGTGGTGAAGCCCTGCTCCGCGATGCCCAGCTGGTAGCTCAGCGCAGCAGCCATGATGAAGGCGGTGAAGCGCTGTCGCTCCCCGCCGGACATGGATCCGGTGTCCGCGTGCATGAAGACCTCGGATTTCTTCGCTCCGCCCTTCTTGCCCGACGCCGGCCCGGCAACTTCACGGTGCTCCTTGCACTGGATGAACAGGTGGCCGCGCACGTCCAGCACCTCGGCCCTCCAGCGCCGGTCCTCCGGCGCCTGCGAGCCCAGCCGCTTCACCAGCGTCTCCAGCGACTTGTAGCGGGCGGTGAGCTCGGCGTCGTCGTCCCTTTCCCCGCCTGTCTCCCCGCCTGCGGCGACTGTCCTGGACGCGTCGGATTTGGCGGGGCGGGTGTGCCGGGCCTTCAGGGCGTTCTGGATCGCGTCCTTGAACTGCTTGGCCGTGGGAGGCAGCGTCTGCTTGATATCCAGCTCCAGGAAGCTCCCCTCGTGGAAGTTGACCTGCGAGAGGATGCCGTTCAGCGGCAGGATGCGGCTGGTGATGGAGCGCCGCTCCTCATCCAGCAGGTGCAGGAGGGTGCTGAAGGATTCGTGCGTGCGCTGGTTGAAGAACTGGCGGAACTCCGCTTCCTGGGCAGGGAGCCCGTCGCTCACAATCGCGTGGTAGCGGGTCTCAAACTCGCCGGCCGCGCCGATGGTGGTGCCGTGGTCCGCCGAGATGGCGCTCCCCCAGTCACGGACGAAGGCCTCGAAGATACGGGTGAGCCGCTCGGCAGTGGCCTGCCCGCGGGACTCAGCGGTGTGCAGCTCCCCCAGCAGGGCGGTGCGCACCCGGTTGGCGAGGTTGTCCAGCTCGTGCATTTCCGTCACGTCGCCGAAATCGGCAAAGTACGGTTCCAGGGCAGTGACGGTGGCGTCCGACGGCGGCGCCTGGGCCAGGCGCTGGCGGGCAGCTTCCAGCAGGGAATCGGCAGCGGTCAGTTGCCTGTCCAGGGCCTTGTACTCGCTCTGCAGGACGGCGGCGGCCTCGGTGCTGGACTGGTGTTTCTGGCGCACTTCCTCGATGCTGGCCCGCAGCGGCTCCAAGTCCGCCTGGGCTGCGAGGGCGTCCTTCAGCCGCTGCTCGAGCCGCACGAGCTCCTCGGCCGCGACTGCCGCCGACACCTGTTCCCAGGAGCGCTGGTCCTCGGCGATGCGGCGCAGGGCCTCGAGCTGCCGGGCCATGCCCTGGTGCGAGTCTTCCCGGCTCTGCGCCAGCTCCGCCGCCTTGGCCACCTCCTGCCGCAAGTCCTCCACCTGGCCGGCCACAAGCTCCAGCTTGGCGGCGTTGTCGAACCCGAGGACGTAATCCTGCCGGCTGGTGAAACGGTCGTCCTTTTCCACGGTGTGGCGGTTGCGCTTCACCACGCCGCCCAGGCTGAGGCCGCGGTCCAGTGACGCCAGCTCGTCCGGGTCCTCCACGCAGGGGTAGGCGAAATCCAGTGCGATGCGCTCATGGATCCAGGAGCCTGCTTCGGCCGCGACGCCCGTGGCGAGGATGTCCAGCTTGGTCAGCAGGTCGCCGTCGCGCACGTCCTCAAGCGCCAGCGCGCCGCCGGAAAGCGGCTTGGATACGTCCACGGCCCGCAGCGCGCCGCGCACCGCGTGATCGTTGAGGTACCGGGTGACCGCGGCGAAGTGCTCGCCCGGCACCAGCAGCGTGGTGGCCAGGTTGCGGAGCGCCCGTTCGGCGGCGGGGCGCCACTTCTCCTGCCCCTCGGCGAGGTCCATCAGTTCGCCGGCGAACGGCATCCGGTCCTCCGGGATGCCGGTTGCGACGGCAATTGCGGCCCGGTTTTCAATGCTCGACGGCGGCAGCAGCGATTTGCGCGTCTTCAGCGACACGAGTTCCTGCTCAGCCGCGGCAAGTTCGCGCTTCTTCGTTGCGTGGGCGTCGAACGCTTCAAAGCGGAGCTCCTGCAGGGCCTGGGAATCGTCCTTGAGCTCGGCGGACCTTGCCGCCGCCTGTTCGTGCGCCTGCTCCCAGCCCTCCTCGGTCCATTCGAGCTGCAGGCCGGCGTCGGCCAGCGCCTGGCGCGCGGTCTCCTCCACCTGCTGGCGGAGCTTCAGCCCGACGCGGGCGTTTTCCAGGGACTGCTCGATGGCGGAGATGGCGTTGCCGCCCTGGTTGTTGTAATCCGCTTCCAGCTGGCGCAGGTCCTTGGCCAGCCCGTCCCGGACAGTCCGCTCAGCACCAAGCTCTTTGGCCTTAGCCTGCGCAAGCCCCCTGAAGCGCTCCAGCGTTCCCTGGTGGACCGTGACGGCGAGTTTCTGCCGGTAGGCCTCGAACTCTTCACCGGCGAGGTCCCGCAGCCGGTTTGCGTCCAGGAGGGCCTGCGCATACTCCCGGTTCAGCCCGGGAACGGGGGCCAGCTGGTCCCGCTGCTGCCTGACGTCCTCCAGCCGCTGCCGGATGGACATCAGGTTGCTGAATTCCTCCACGACGTCGTCCGCCGCGGCAAGGGTGGCCGGGGCGTCCAGGACCTGGTCGCGGAAGAACGTGTTGACGCTGCCGCCCAGGCCCTTGCCGGCCTGGATGACGCGCAGCAGCGGCAGGGCCTGGTCCGAGTTGATGCCCAGCAGCCGCCGGAACCGCTCGGCGAACGCTTTGTGGACGTCGAAAACCTGGGCATCCGGGAAGATCGTCTCCAGGGCAGCCTTGGTGAACCGCTTGTCCGCGATGCCTTCGAGCGCTTCCAGGTCCAGCGGGTCGTGGTCGATGACGTAGAAACGCCCGACGCTCGACTCCGTGCCGTTCTTGGGCAGGTCGAACAGGGCCGAGACGGTCACCCGCGTGCCGGCCGCGTTATCGAACGTCAGGGCGACGGCGGACCATGTGGCGCCGGGCCGCTGGAAGGCGCTCGCCGAGCCCTCCCCCACAGCCTTGTCCCCCACCTTGCCCCGCATGTAGGTGAACGTGGTCCGTTTGTCCTCAACAGCGCCGCCCGAACGCTGGGCAGCGGCCTCGTTGGACCTGGGCCGGGCATCAAACACCCGCAGCATGGCATCGAACAGCGTCGACTTGCCCACACCCGAATTACCCGTAAGCAGCGTGCCGTTGCGGTCCACGTGCATCGTGTGGGCTCCGTGGAACGTGCCCCAGTTGACCACCTGCACCAGGGCAAGGCGCATCTGGCCGGGGTTTGTCAGCTCCCCCATGGGGAGCATGGAAGCGATGCTCACTGTGCGTCCTCCGTGTCAGGGTCGCTGTCCTGCGAAGTGGACGGTCCGTCATCGAACTCCAGGAGCGCCTCTGTTCCCGCCGGATCCGTGGTTGCTGACTTCAGGGCCTCTATCTGGGCGGGGATGTCGCCGATGTTCTCGAACGGCAGGGCCAGTGGCAGGGCGTTGGAGATGGTGTAGACGTCGTCCAGCCCTGTGGGGAGGAGGAGCTGGCGGGCCAGGAGCTTGGTGATGGCCCGGTTCACCACGTCCGAGTCCCGCAGGGCGTCCTGCTGGCCGGCGGGCTGGTAGTGCGCCACCAGGTCGGCGATTTCCTCGCGGGAGATTGTGGGGTCCGTCTGCGCGGTGACGTGGCGGTCCAGCAGCAGGCGCAGGCGGAGCAGCACGATGGTCTCCACCCGGCTGAGGGCACGCTGCTGCCGCAGGATGCTGGAGCGGGTGCTGCCGCCGATTGCGTCGGGGTCCACCGGCCGCAGGACGGCGATCTTGCGCTCGTGGTCCAACTCCAGGGTGAGGAACAGCTCGGACAGCCGGCTCCGCAGGATCACCTGGTTGTCCAGCAGGACGGTCCAGAGCTTTTCGTCCCGGCCGCCGTCCACATAGGGGCCCTTGAGGAGCTTCACCAGCGCCTGCCGCACCTTCATTGACAGGACACCGGTATCGCCGGGGAAGAGCGCGGCGCCGTCAACGAAAGTGTCGCGGGGCGTGACGGCGAAAGGCCGCTCCGCCGTCGTCGTGGTTGTCTCTTCAGTCATCAGGATCCTTTGGAAGCGTAACCAGCGGCAGGTAGGCCCTGCGCGTGGTGCCGTCTATCTGTTCGTAATCCAGGGCTTCGAGGCCCTGGTTGTCGAAGCCGGCGCCGGCGTGGAGCGCGTGCGAGAGGAGCGCGCGGATGGTGTTGATGTGCTGCTCCCCGGGCGGCAGTTGCTGCCACGCCTCGGAAAGGGTGGCAGCGCCGGCCAGGGCCGCCCGCACCACCTCCGGCTTGGCTTTCCCGGTCCTCGGCGAGCGCACGCGGTCAGAGTCGCTGAAGGCGATGGGATCGGCAAGTTTGGGCGGGGCGGCGAACTCGTCGGGATCGAAGAGCTTCACCATGGACAGTGACTCGAACCCCGCATTGAAGAGGACCGGCCCGGGGACCAGGCCGGGGCGTTCCCGCTCATAGGGAAGGGACCTGATGGCCTGCTCCGCCTCCCGAAGGACCTGCCGGAGCCGGACGGACTGGCGGAAGTCATCGCTCTGGACGTAGGTGTTCAGGCTTTCGCTGAGCTTGCCGTAGATCCGCTGGATCTGGCTGTGCTGCTGGCGCAGTTCCGCCACCAGGTTCTTCAGGGTTTCCCTGTCCTCCGGAGAGAGATCGTCCGCGAACTGCCGGCCGAGGACCTCGCCGATGGCGGAGCGGAACCGCAGCTGCTGCTGGGGGTCCTCCAGGAACGCCGTAAAGGACCGGAAGGTCCGGCCCTCCGGGCTTTGGCGGAGGCGTTTGTCCGCTTCCAGCACCTGGGCCATGGTGGCGCCCTTGGTCAACGACTCCTCGATGATCTGGTTGCGCAGCTCGCCTACCAGTTCCTCGATCCTGTCACGCATCTTCTTGTAGTCTGCGGGCAGGCTTGCAGCCAGGTCCAGGATGTTTCCCGCGGCCTCCACCGCCTCGTCATCATCCAGCAGGCCGTCGAACTCGCCGCTGCTGATGTCCTGGATCAGCTGCTGGCGTTCGTCGATCTCCTCTTCCAGGGACTCCAGCCGGGCGCTCTGGTCCGGGTTGGTCTCGTTGGCAAGCTTTTCGACGTCACCGAGCAGCGTGCCCAGGCGGGACCCGTTGAGCGTGGACCGTTCGCTGGAGAGGCTGTCCAGGAACGCCAGCACGCGTGCCGCAGGTTCGGTCACCTCGTAGACGATCTGGCCTGACTGGTTCCGCCGCGTCAGGAACTGGCGGCGCGTCCACTCGTCGCCGAAGGACTTTCCGTTCGCCCCTCCACCCAGCCCGGGCTCCTGGCGGCGGAGCTCCTCAAGGAAGGAGTCGACGTCGGCATGGAACTCTTCCAGCGGCAGCTGCGGCCGGGTGCGGGTGAAGGATGCCTGCAGCACCGCGATCACCCAGGGCGCCGAGCGCGTCAGCGCCCAGGCAGGTCCCTTGGTGAGGAGTTCGAGGTCCCGAAGCCGGGCGCTGATGGCATCAGCGGATGACCTGGCGGAGCGGGGCACACACTCTCCTTGGACTGTTTGCGGGGGCGGGGCGGCGGCCGGGATCGGAAAACCGCCAACTACAAGGTTAACGCAGGCGCCGCGACCACTCCGTGACCTACCGGGCGGTAGTGTTTCGATCCCATATCAACAGGGTCTGCGCCGGTTGAAGCTCTGGCTGGGCGGGAGGTCTCCCCCTACGCTCGTGCTACTGGTCTCAACCAAACTCTCAACACATGCAACGACGCAGCAGGGGGACTCATGCAGTTTGATCTCAGTTCAGTGGAAAACGCCACCTTGGTCTTTATGGGAACCTTGATGTTTGGCGCCATCCTGGCCGTCTTCGTCCTGACGGCAGGGCTGATCGCCCTGCTGCTCCTGGGGGCGGGAAAGCTGGGCTGGACGCTGGCCTCCACCGTGCTTTTGGCAGTGGTCCATGGGATCAATACCGGCTGGGACAAGCTGGTGCACCACGCCTCCACGGTGGACGTCGCAGGTGATTTCCCAGCCCAGGCCTCCCCTAGCACCGGAACCTACCCACGAGTAATCTTGAGGGACAGCTGAAGGGTTCTCCAACCCGGCGGATCCATGGCTACACCGGCCAATCCGGCCAAGGAGATGACCCATGAGCTCCGCCACTGACAGCCCCGCAACAAGCCCTGCCACCGGCCTTCCCACCTCCACAGGACCGGCAACAGACTCCCCCGCGGAGGAGACCCCCGTACCTGCCGGCAAGATCGGCGCCGGTGTCACGGCTGATGAAGCCCGTGCCGTTGCAGAAGCCGCGCGGGAATCCGGCTGGGAGCGCCCCAGCTTTGCCAAAGGCCTCTACCTGGGCAGCTTCGACCTCAGCCTGGTCCACCCCTGGCCCACCCCGGACCCGGAGTCCGTGGAACGGGGTGAGGAATTCATGGCCCGGCTGCTGGAGTACGCCGGCACCATGGACGGCCGGGTGATCGAGCGCGATGCCAAAATTCCCGACGAATATATCCGGGGCCTTGCCGGCCTGGGCGTTTTCGGAATGAAGATCCCCCGGGAATATGGCGGACTGGGACTGTCCCTGGTGTATTACGGCCGCGCCCTGGCCCTGCTGGGCAGCGTGCACCCGAGCCTCGGCGCACTCCTCTCGGCGCACCAGTCCATTGGGGTGCCGGAGCCGGTCAAAGTCTTTGGCACGCCCGAACAAAAGCGGGAGTACCTGCCGCGCTGCGCGGCCGGCGCCATCACGGCCTTCCTCCTGACCGAACCTGATGTGGGCAGCGATCCTGCCCGGCTGGGCAGCACTGCAACGCCCACGGACGACGGCGATGCGTACCTTCTGGACGGCGTGAAGCTGTGGACCACCAACGGGGTGATAGCGGAACTGGTGGTGGTGATGGCCGTGGTGCCCGCACACACGGATGCTGACGGCGCCCGGCACAAGGGCGGCATCAGCGCCTTCGTGGTGGAGATGGATTCCCCCGGCATCACCGTGGAACACCGGAACGCGTTCATGGGTCTGCGGGGCATTGAAAACGGGGTGACCCGGTTCCACCAGGTCCGCGTACCCGCCGCAAACCGGCTGGGGCGCGAAGGGCAGGGCCTGAAGATTGCGCTCACCACCCTGAACACCGGCCGGCTCTCCATTCCGGCGCTGTGCGTCGCATCCGGCCGCTGGAGCCTGAAGATCGCCCGGGAATGGTCCAACGCCCGGACCCAGTGGGGCAGGCCCGTGGGCGAGCACGAGGCAGTGGGCAAGAAAATAGCGTTCATCGCCGCGTCCGCCTTCGCACTGGATGCGGTGTTCGAGCTCTCCGCCGAACTCGCGGACGCCGGCCAAAAGGATGTCCGGATCGAAGCCGCCCTGGCCAAGCTCTGGGCCACGGAGATCAGCTGCCGGGTTGCCGATGAACTGGTCCAGATCCGGGGCGGCCGTGGCTTTGAGACCGCGGAATCCCTGGCGGCACGCGGCGAGCGCGCGGTTCCCGCGGAGCAGCAGCTGAGGGACTTGAGGATCAACCGGATCTTCGAGGGCTCGTCGGAAATCATGCGGCTGCTGATCGCCAGGGAGGCGGTGGATGCGCACCTTGCCGCCGCCGGCGACCTTGCGTCGCTGGACGCGAGCCTGTCCGAGAAGGCGAGGGCCGCCGTCGGCGCTTCCGGCTTTTATGCCAGATGGCTCCCCAAGCTGGTGGCAGGTGCAGGCATGGACCCGCGCTCGTACAGCGAATTTGGGCGGCTGGCCAAGCAACTGCGCTTCGTGGAGCGCTCGTCACGGCGCCTGGCACGCCAGACGTTTTACGGGATGGGCCGCTGGCAGGCGAAACTCGAACGCAAGCAGGCGTTCCTGGGCAGGGTGGTGGACATCGGGGCGGAGCTGTTCGCCATGACGGCGTGCTGCGCCAGGGCGGAAATGCTGCTGCATACCGCACCCGAAAAGGCCGCCAGCGCCTACGAGCTCGCGGAGGCCTACTGCGAGCAGGCCCGGGTGCGCGTGGACGAGTACTTTGACCAGCTGTGGCGGAACACGGACGACGCCGACCACGACCTCACGAGGAAGGTCCTCGCCGGGGATTACACCTGGCTGGAGGAGGGCATCCTGGACCAGTCCGAAGGGACCGGCCCATGGATCGCCGACGCCTCACCCGGAGCCTCCCGCCGGGAAAACCTGCACCGCAAGTACCGGTGACGCCACAGGTCACAAAATAGTAAGCATCCTTGCTATCACTGGTGGGTGATGCTTGAGTGGTGCCATGAGCAGCTCAACAGACCCAGAGAACCTGCCCCCGAGGCGCGCCCGCGAGGATGTTGACCGGGACGGGAGCCGCCGCAGCGATGCCATGCGCGGTGAACCCACCCGCTCCTACCCGCAGGTGCCGGCCAGCGATGCCGCACCGACCTCCGCCTACGACCGGGTGCCCGACCGCACCGGACCGGCCGGCGCCTCCGCCGAACGGGAGTACGTTCCCGCTGCTCCTGCGCCCTCTGCCGATCCCAACCTGACCGACCGGCAGACGGCCGCGGCCCGGGAGAAGGAACAGTTCGGCGGCATCAAGGTGGGGTCCGCGTTCTTCGGCTGGCTGACCGCCACCGGCATGGCCGTCCTGCTCACTGCCTTTGTGGCGGCGGCAGGAACGGCTGTTGGCCTGGCCACCAACACCGATGTGAATGAGGCTGTCAGCCAGGCAGCCCGGAACCAGGGCACGGTGGGCCTGGTGGGCATCATCGTCCTGCTGGTGATCCTGTTCCTCTCCTATTACTGCGGCGGTTACGTTGCAGGCAGGATGGCGCGCTTCAACGGCGCCAAACAGGGCCTCATGGTGTGGATCTGGGCCTTGATTGTTGCGGTCCTCGTGTCCATCCTGGGCCTGGTGGCAGGGCAGCAGTTCAACGTGCTCGCCAGCCTCAACAGCTTCCCGCGGATCCCCGTGAACGAGGGCCAGCTGACCACCACCAGCATCATCGCAGCCGTGGTGGTGGCCCTGGTTGCCCTGGCAGGTGCTGTACTGGGCGGGCTCGCGGGCATGCGGTTCCACCGCAAGGTGGACCGGGCCGGCTTCACGCCGGACAGCGCTTACGACGACGAGTAGTCAGGCTTGGACGTCTCCGTCCAGGTAGAGCCAGCGGCGGTTTTCCCGCAGGAACCGGCTGGCCTCGTGGAGGACTCCGCGCTCGCTGCCGTGCCGGTAGTACGCCTTGAACTCCACCATTCCTTCGGTATCCAACAGTCCGCCGCGGGACGTGGAAAGGATGTCCAGGCGGCGCCACTGCATCTCCGGGTCCAGCTCCAGCTCCGCAGGTGCTGTCCGGGGGTGCCAGGTGCGCAGCAGGTAGTCGCTGTCCAGCAGGGCGAACGCACTGTAGCGGGAACGCATCAGCTGCTCAGCAGTGGCAGCCTCCGCCGCTCCCCGGTGGAAGCGTCCGCAGCAGTGCCCGTACTGCTCGCCGGACAGGCACGGGCAGTTTTCCTGGTCGGTGGATACCGTCATGCACCAGATGCTGTCACACGCGGTAACAGCTTTGCTACAACCGGGGGCGCGCCCCTGCCTCCGACGGCACAGCACCCCAAAAATCCGTAAGGTGGAGAAGGAGCTGTTGCCCAGGCAGAGAGGAGAGATGACGTGGAAAATCCGGATACGCTCATCCTCAACCTGACGTTCCTGGGCACCGTGGGCGTCGCCTTCCTGATGTTCCTGGTCCTCTTTCTGCTGGGGGTCATCACGCTGGTCTTGGCTGGACTTGGCCGCCTTGCGGCTGCGGTACTGGTGGCCCTGTTCGGGCGGCGCTCCAGGAAAGAATCCCTTCCGCTGGTACAGCTTTACGGGACGCGGCTCCAGCACCGCGGAGGCGATTCCGACGGCGATGCTGCCGCCGGCCCAGTGCCGCGGAAAGCGCGCCGCCACTGGCGCGCCGCGCTGAAGCCTGCACACGTGAAGGCGTCGCTGCGCACCGCCGTCGGCCATCACCCGGCACTCACTGCCGCCCGCCGCGAACCGCCGGTCCTCGCGGATGACTGGGCCGCGGCCGTCGCCGACGCAGACGCCCGGGCAGCGGCCAAGGCGCGGGCCGCCACTCCGGACATCAAAGTTTCAGTGCGGGACTTGCCCGATCCCCAGGTGCCGGCAGAAGAGGTGGCGGCAGTGGCGCCCCTGGTTGAGTCCGCGCTGGATAACAGCCGCCCCTCCCGGGAACTGCCCCGGTCCTTCAAGAAGCCGCAGGTTCCCCACGCCCTGGGGCCGCTGGACACCGGATCGCTGGTGTCCCTGTCCGGCCCGGCGCACATCAGCAGGGCCGCGGCGGAGGCCGCCAAGGACGCAGGTTCCAAAGGCTCCGCTTCGAAGGGCAGACAGCCCTTACCCTGAGCAACCATCTGGGTTAGCGTGAAACCCATGGAATTCAGATACCTCGGAAACAGCGGATTCAAAGTCTCGGAAATCACGTTCGGCAACTGGCTGACCCACGGCTCGCAGGTGGAGAACGACGTCGCCACCCAGTGCGTGCGGGCAGCACTCGACGCCGGCATCAGCACCTTCGACACAGCCGACGTCTACGCCAATACGGCCGCGGAAACGGTCCTGGGCGCCGCGCTGAAGAATGAGCGGCGCGAGTCGCTGGAGATCTTCACCAAGGTCTATGGACCCACCGGGCCCAAGGGCAAGAACGATCTTGGCCTGTCCCGCAAGCACATCATGGAGTCCATCAACGGCTCGCTGCGCCGGTTGCAGACGGACTACGTGGACCTCTACCAGGCCCACCGCTACGACTTCGAAACGCCGCTGGAAGAAACCATGCAGGCCTTTGCGGACATCGTCCGGCAGGGCAAGGCCCTGTACATCGGCGTCAGCGAATGGACCGCCGAGCAGCTGCGCGAAGGCCACGCGCTGTCCAAGGAACTGGGCTTCCAGCTGATCTCCAACCAGCCCCAGTACTCCATGCTGTGGCGGGTCATCGAGGCTGAGGTTGTCCCGGCCTCCGAGGAACTGGGCGTGTCCCAGATTGTCTGGTCCCCCATGGCCCAGGGCGTGCTCAGCGGAAAATACCTGCCCGGCCAGCCCGCCCCCGAAGGAAGCCGCGCCACGGATGAAAAGGGCGGTGCGAAGATGATCGAGCGCTGGATGCGCGACGACGTCCTGGTCGGCGTGCAGGAACTCAAGCCCGTCGCCGAGGACGCCGGCCTGTCCATGCCGCAGCTGGCCGTGGCCTGGGTGCTGCAGAACCCGAACGTTGCCTCGGCCATCGTCGGCGCCTCGCGGCCGGAGCAGATCGCGGACAGCGTGGCGGCGGCAGGGGTGAAGCTTGAGCCGGAGGTCCTGAAGAAGATCGACGACGCCATCGGATCGCTGGCTGAGCGGGACCCCGCCCAGACCAAATCACCCGCCGCGCGGGAAGCATAGGGCGGCCCGTGACTTCCGCAGCGGAACTGCCTGCTGACGTCCTTGCCCTCGGCGTCACGGGTTCCACCGGCGGGCTTGGCGGGATGGTGGCGCGGCAGCTCGCTGAACTGGGTTCCGCCCAGCGGCTGCTGGTCCGCGATCCTGCCCGCGCGCCCGTGCTGGACGGCGCCACGCCGGCCGTGTGCAGCTACGCGGATTCCGCCGCTGCCCGGCAGGCCTTGGAAGGCGTGAAAGTACTTTTTATGGTGTCCGCTGCGGAAACGCAGGACCGGGTGCAGCAGCATACGGCCTTCGTTGATGCCGCAGCCGGGGCCGGGGTGGAGCACGTGGTGTACACGTCCTTCTACGGCGCGGCGCCTGATGCCACCTTCACCCTGGCCCGGGACCATTACGCCACCGAGGAGCACATCAGGGCGTCCGGCATGGACTTCACGTTCCTGCGGGACAATTTCTACCTGGACTTCCTGCCGCTCCTGGCCGGGGAGGACGGCGTGATCCGCGGACCGGCGGGCGACGGCGCCTTCTCCGGGGTGGCACGCGAGGACATCGCCCGCTGTGCCGTCGCCGTCCTGCGGGACCCAGCCATCCACAAGGGCGCCACGTACAACCTGACCGGGCCGGAGGAGCTGACCCTGGCGCAGGCAGCGGGCATCATCACCGGGAGTACCGGCCGCACCATCACCTACCAGCCGGAGACGGTGGAGGAGGCGTACGCTTCGCGGGCTTCCTACGGCGCCCCGCCCTGGCAGGTGGACGCCTGGGTAAGCACGTACACAGCCATCGCGTCCGGAGAGATGGCGGGGATATCGCCGGATGTCCACGGGCTTACCGGCGAGGACCCCATCAGCCTGCGCGAGTTCCTCTCCCGCCCGGTCCTCTAAATTCCCGGAGTTTTTGTCCAGATATGAAGACTTCCGGGGCCTCCAAGTGCGCATATCTGGACAAAAACTCCAATTGGGTGGGGCGTTGACGGGGCTGCGGGGCTGGCGTAGACCTGTGGAAAGGGGGGACGTCCCAGCCGGCCAAGCAGGAGTGGCACCACCATGAAACAGATCTTCACGCACCAGCAGTCCGCCGGTCCGGGCGCAGCGGTGGAAAGTCAGGCTCCGCCCATGGCCGGGCCCACCACCGGCCCGATTACCCGGGAGGAACTCCAGCTGGGGGCCCGCAACCACTCCATGCCTTTGGAGGCCCTCCGCCGGGACATCACTCCCCCGGGGCTGCATTACGTCCTGACCCACTTCGACATCCCGGACATTGATGAGTCCTCCTGGCACCTGCGGATCAGCGGCGCGGTGGATATGGCCATGGAACTGACCATGGCCGCCCTGCGCAGGGACCCCTTCATCACCGTGCCCGTCACCCTGGAATGCGCCGGGAACGGGCGGTCGCTCCTGGATCCGCGGCCCGTCAGCCAGCCGTGGCTGCTCGAAGGCGTCGGCACCGCGCAGTGGACCGGAGTGCCGCTGGCCTACCTCCTGGGAAAGGCGGGCGTCCAGCCCCACGCAGTTGAGGTGGTGTTCACCGGAGTGGACGAGGGCGTCCAGGGCGGCGTCCCCCACCGCTACGCGCGGAGCCTGCCGATCCATGAGGCCCTGCGCCCCGACGTCGTCCTTGCCTACGCCATGAACGGCAGCGAACTGCCGCCCCAGCACGGATACCCGCTCCGGCTGGTAGTGCCCGGCTGGTACGGCATGGCCAGCGTGAAATGGCTGGAATCCATCGAGGTGGTCACCACGCCATTCAAGGGCTTCCAGCAGGACGTTGCCTACCGCTACCAGGCGTCAGAGGACGACGCCGGCACTCCGGTATCGCGGATCAGGGTGCGTTCGCTGATGGTTCCGCCGGGCATCCCGGAATTCCTTACCCGCAACCGGATGCTGAAACCGGGCCCGGTGCTGCTGCAGGGCAGGGCCTGGTCCGGCGAAGGGGCGGTCACGTCCGTGGAGGTAGGCATTGATGGCGCGTGGCTGCCCGCCCAGCTCGACAAGCCCGCCGGCGGATACGCGTGGCGGAAGTGGACCATGCCGTGGGTGGCGGATCCGGGCGCGCACGTGCTGTCCTGCCGGGCCACGGACGCAACCGGCGCCACCCAGCCCCTGGAACAGAACTGGAACTACCAGGGGATGGGCAACAACGTGGTGCAGCGCATCAGTGTGACTGTGGGGTAGCTGGGCTGGCTGGACCGCCGCCCGGCCCGGCGCCGGGAAAGGCCGGGCTATACTCGGTGCCAGCCATGACCAGCCTTCCTTCTTCCCCCGCCAGTGTCCGCATCGACGCGTGGCTGTGGGCCGTCCGTGCCTACAAGACCCGCTCCGCGGCCACGGCTGCCTGCCGTGCGGGCCACATCCGGCTCAACGGCAGCCCGGCCAAGGCATCAGCCACGCTGGTCACCGGCGATACCGTAACCGTCCGGATGTCCGGCTACGAACGCATCCTGGAAGTGCGCCGGCTGATCAACAAGCGCGTGGGGGCTGAGCCGGCCTCGCACTGTTTCACCGACCACACACCGCCGCGCCCGGTTGCCCCAGCGCTTGGCCTGCCGCAGCGCGACCGGGGAGCCGGCCGGCCAACCAAGAAGGACCGCCGCGAGATGGAACGGCTGCGCGGTCCGGCGTGACAGGCCTGGTCCTCGCAGACGTGCGAATGCCGGGGGACGCCGCACTGTACAGCGTCCACATCAGCGCCGGCCGCGTAAGCCGGCTTGGTGCAGGTGTCGGGTCCCCGGGCGCCGCGCGGGTTATCGACGCCGGCGGGCGCTGGCTGATTCCGGGTCTGTGGGACGAGCACGTCCACATGACCCAGTGGGCGCTGCATGCGAACCGCATTGATCTCTCCGGCGCCGTCAGCGCCCAGGATGCTGCCGCCGTCGTACGTTCTTCCATGCCCGGCGCAGATCCAGCGGTGACCGCCGTTGGCGTCGGCTTCCGTGACGCGCTGTGGGCTGACACGCCCTCCGTGGCGCTGCTGGATTCCGCAACCGGCAGCCAGCCCGCCGCGCTGGTCAGCCACGACCTGCACTGCGTGTGGCTCAACTCCGCTGCCGCCCGCCGATATGGGGTGCGGGTGGACGCCTCCGGGCTGCTCCGCGAGGACCCGGCCTTCGCCCTGACCCGGGAGCTGGGCCGCCTGCCGGACGCCGTCGTGGATACCTGGGTGGCCGGGGCCGCCCGGGCGGCTGCTGCCCGCGGTGTGGTGGGCGTCGTGGATTTCGAAATGACTTGGAACCGGGACCCGTGGCTTAGGCGCATTGCCGGCGGTTTCGACGTCCTCCGCGTGGACGCCGGTGTTTACCCGGCCGACCTCGAACGCGCCGTGGCGGCCGGCATGCGGACCGGGCAGGTGGTCGACGGCGGCAAGGGATTGCTCCGGATGGGACCCCTTAAGGTGCTTATTGACGGGGCATTAAATACACGCACCGCCTATTGCGTGGATCCCTACCCCTTCGGCGGGCATGGGCTCCTGACCGTGGAGCCGGAGGAGCTGCTGGCGCTGCTGGGGCGGGCAAGGGACACCGGATTTCTCCCCGCCGTCCACGCGATTGGGGACGCGGCAAACCAGGTGGCCCTTGACGCGTTTGAGCGCGCGGGTATTGGCGGGCGGATCGAGCACGCCCAGTTTGTGCGCCGTGGGGATTTGGCGCGTTTTGGCTCGTTGGGCGTGCTGGCCAGTGTTCAGCCTGTCCATGCGCTGGATGACCGAGATGCGGCAGAAACCAACTGGCCCGGACGGACTGACCGCGCTTTCCCGCTGCGCTCCCTGCTCGATGAGGGGGCCTCGCTGCTGCTGGGCTCGGATGCCCCGGTGGCGCCGCTCGATCCTTGGGCTGCCATGGCGGCGGCCACCGTGCGGGCACGCGATGACGGGCGCGGGCCGTGGCATCCCAAGGAAGCCATCACGCGCGGGCAGGCACTCCTGGCCTCAACCCGGGGGCGTGCGCGGGTCCGGGAGGGGGATCCTGCTGACCTGGTGCTCCTGGACGCCGATCCTTTGGCTGCGCCGGACGGGGTGTTCGCTGCGATGCCGGTGGCCGCGACGCTGGTTGCTGGGCGTTTTACGTACGACGCCGGCTTGGCCTAGGCCTGGCTTACCCCCTGGTGCGCGCCCTCACCAGGTTGGCGAAGGGGAGCTTACCGTGTTCTTCAACGAAGGCTGTGTGGTAGTCAGCTTCCGCCTTTCCGAGGTTTTCGGCGGGCAGTTCCTTCCAGGCGATGAGTAGCTTTTCGGCGTCGGCGAGCTGCCAGACCAGGCGGCCGTCCCAGTGCCCCGGCGGCTTCCCCTGCCCGAAGTCCAGGAACTCCTGGATCTGCCGCCGGAGGCCGCGGTTGCCTTTGCTGCCCGGGCCTGCCTTGCCCAGGTAGAGGACGACGGCGGTGTCCACCCATTCGGTGGCGAGGGCGGGCTCGGGCAGCGACGGGTCCTTCTTCTTGAAGACGCCTGCGGTGCTTTTCCTGAGGAAGCGGGGCTGGAACCCTTCCGGCGCCAGGACGGCGAAGACGCCGGTTCCCTGCGGGACCCGCATGACCTCAAGCGAGCCGATGGGACGGAAGCCGGCGAAACCATCGGCTTTCAGGCCGTTTTGGGTGAACTGCATTCCCTTATTCAACAGCACGTGTGGCAGCTCAAGGCCGGGTCCAGCAGAAGGGAGAGAGCACTTCACCTGCCCACCCATTAGCGCGGAAGCGTAGAGTGGCCTAAGACGCCTGATTCTGGACGCCTTGCTGCTGAGGGAGAAATCGTGACGATTGATTGGGACGAGAAAAAGGCCCTGCTACAGGAACCGAACATTGCGAAGGTAACCCAGCTTTGCGATGAACTGATGGAGAAGAAGCCAGGGTCTGTCGTCCCTTACATCGACCCTGTGCACGATGAGGACGAGTGCCGGATCGTTAGCCTGCAGGTCAGCCCCGGCAAGGGGACCGAGTCCGGCTTTGTCTCGCACAACAACGACGATGAGGCTGCCCGCCGCGCCACCCAGATCTACGAGTTGGCAGAACTTGATCCCCGCTACGTCATGCCCTGGCACGCCTATCCCTGGGTCCGCGACGCGGATATGCCGTCAGCCCTGAACGTGCAGGAGAAAACTGACGGACTCCGCCCGTTCCGGCAGTTCCTGAAGATCAACTCGAGGGTCTCGGCCGTCATCGCCCACGGCACCGACGCCTCCACGTTCCTCACCCTCTTCGAGAAGACTTACCACCAGTCCCTGAAGAACAGCGGCATCAAGGTCTACAAGGCCACAGCCCTGGGAGGACGGGCCTTCGCCGTCTCGGAAGCAAAGCAGGAAGAGCTCCTGGCCAAAAACGTGGACATCTACAAGGACGCCATGCAACGGGCAGGAATCCAGCACCTCTAATATTCCCCTCAAGGCATGGATCTCATCGCCTGGCTGCTCGAGTCCGATCCGGCCCTCCGCTGGCAGGTCATGAGGGACCTCACCGGTGCCCTGCCTGAACAAGTGCGTGAGCGGGACCTGGTTGCCACCCGCGGCTGGGGCGCGCGCATGCTTGCTCTGCAGGGTGGGGACGGACAATGGGACGGCGGCACCTACTGGCCGGACCACGACGACGACCCTCAAGGCCAGCCCTGGACCGCAACCACCTACAGCCTTCTGCTCCTGCGTGACTTCGGCTTGAACCCTGCCAGCGAGGAAGCTCAACGGGCTGTCAGCCTGGTCAGGGAGAAGAGCCGTTGGGAGGAGGGCAACCAGCCCTTCTTCGAGGGCGAGACCGAGCCCTGCATCAACGGCATGGTGGTGGGGCTTGGCGCCTACTTCGGGGAGAACGTCGACACCGTGGTGGAGCGGCTGGTCAGTGAACAGCTTCCGGACGGCGGATGGAACTGCGAAGCAGGGCGCGGATCTACCCGCTCTTCATTCCACACCACCATCTGCGTGCTGGAAGGGCTGCTTCAGCACGAACACGCCACCGGCGGGTCCGGTGCATCCCGGGCGGCCCGGCACCGCGGCGAGGAATACCTGCTTGATCGAAGGCTGCACAGGCGCAAAAGCACAGGCTCCGAAGTGGATCCCGGATGGCTGCAGTTCTCCTACCCAACCCGCTGGTTCTACGACGTGCTCCGCGGGCTGGACTACTTCCGCTCCGCCGGAGGCACGCCCGATGAACGACTGGGAGAAGCCGCAGAGGTGGTCCGCGCCGGGCAGCAGCCGGACGGCACGTGGCTGCTGGAGAACACCCACCCCGGAAAGGTGCACTTCACACTGGAGGACGGCGACGGGAAACCCAGCCGGTGGAACACCCTCCGCGCACTGCGGGCGCTGAGGTGGCAAGAGGGGAGATAGACGGGACCTGCAGCACCAGGCCTACCCCTCAAGCAGCCGCCGCCGATGCTTCAACTCCTTGACCCAGGCCCTGGTGACCATATCCGGAAACGGGGAGCCGCCGTCATCGAAGTTCTGTACCGGATGTCCGTTCAGTCCCCGGAAGGCGGACCCGGACTCCAGGTCCGCAAGCAGCGGCCCGGCCGCTTTCAGGGCAATCTCCACCACCTGGGCTGCGGCACGCCCCGTCAACCCAAGCCCGGTGGCCCAGCCGAGGAAGTGACGGCGTGAGACACCGGTGCGCTTGCCGTTGATGGTCAAGGCAAGGGTCTTGTCCCCGTAGACCACTGTGGAGGGGATGTCGTAGACCGGCGCGATGGTCCACTCGCCCGAAGGCTGCTGGACCACTGAGACGTTCTTGGCATGCAGATCTCCGTTGCCTGCCAGCCATGCATAGGCGCACTGGATGGCCAGGTTCCTCAGGGCGGGAAGTGGCGCAGCGCAGTGGTCCGCCAGCGCATGGCAGACCTGCCCGTAGCCCACGTTGTACTTGTCCGCAGGATAGAGCTTCAGCACCTGCGCCCCGTCCTCGACCGCCAGCCGCTGAACACCGCCCCGCTGGCCAGCCGGTCCGGGAACCCGGTCGAAGCGCTCAACCAGCAACCCTGGCCTTCCGGCAACGTCCCGGATCAACCTGACTTTGCTTAGGGGGATCCTTAACTTGGAGGCGTAACGGAACATCACCAGCTCGTTCTCCACCACATGCGGAAATTCGGGGGCGTTGAGTTTGAGGATGAACTGCCGCCCGGTACCGGTCACCGGAACCGAGATCATGCCGGCGGAGAGCTTGTCCTGCACGCCTGCCAAGGCTACGGGGTCGATCAGGTCCGGGTCCCCCAGCAGCTGGTCGAAGTCCACCGGCTTCTTCGGGTCGAGGCGGACTGCATGGTCATCCGGGTCCAACTGCTCCCCGTGGCCGACGATCTGCACGTCGCCTACGGGATTCGCGCCGGCTGCAATGAGCAGGGACAGGTCGTCATCCGCGCTGGTCTTGATGGAGCGCCTCAGCGCATTGAGGCGGCGGCCCTCGGGCAGGAGCCCGGTGAAATAGGGCGGGGCGGCGCCGGCCGCGGACAGCACCGGTTCGCTGCTGAGCGGCAGGGAAGTCGCGACGGCGGGCGCGCCCGTTTGGAGGTAGGCGGGCAGGTAGCTGAAGCGGGTACCGCCGTCATGCCTTTCCAGCCGCGCTGCAAGGACACCCGCCTTATAGATGTCCGCAATACGATGCCTCATTGTTCAGCGCTGTTCTCAGCTGGCGGCCCGGCCAGCGCGCGGGCAGCCGGGCTGGTCCGGGCGGCAACCTGCAGTTCCAGGCCCAAGGTTTCAAGGACGGTGACCAGGGAATCCAGCTGGACGCTCGGCTTGCCCTGTTCGACGAACCGGACAAAGCGCTCGGAGACGCCGGCCAGCTGGGCGAGGTCGTGCTGTGTCAGCCGGAGGACTGCGCGGCGGGCACGCACTTCTCCTGCGAGCATCGCCGCAAAGCTCTGGGTCATGGCACTCCCCATAGGTACGATCGTTCCGTTCACGCACTCATTGCCAGTGTAACGCGAGCTGCCATCCACCAGAAGTGGGAGAATCGGCACGAACATGCCGGTGGAGCTGGCCTCGCGCAGGCGAAGGGCGGGCCGGGCGGGCGAAGCGTTTGCTAGGCCGTACTGACAATTACGTAGCGTTCGTCCGTGATCTCCCGGCCCCACAAGGCTGGATCCGTCAGCATTGTCACAGTGGCTTCCCTCCGATGGGAGCGGACCAGTTCGAGGCAGCGGTCCGCGGGAATCCCCCCACCAGTTCCCCACAGCCCTTCCACCAGAATCATGGTGCCCGCTCCCCGCAGCAGTCCGGCCCACCGAGCCAGCGCGGCGTCAGGATCCGGGAGGGCCCACAACACATGCCGGGCAAGGACAACGTCAACAGAGCCATGCGCGCGCGGTGGTGCCGACGCATCGCCCACCACGAAGTCAGCGGACACGCCCGCATCCGCCAGCTTGGTCCGCGCCCTGGCCACCATCTGCCCGGACAGGTCCACACCCCAGACCTGGTGCCCGGCCTCGCCCAGCAGAAGAGAAAGGCTGCCGGTCCCACAGCCAAGATCCGCCACGTCGCATCCCGGCATAGGCATCAGCGGCAGCAGCAAGTCCTCCCATGCCTGCCGGACGGCAGGGTCAGCTAAGCCGTGGTCCGCTTCAACATCGAAGTTCCCAGCCTGGCTGTCCCAGTATCTGCGCACGGCATCAGTCATGCCGCACAGTCTCGCACACCGCTTTCCGCGCTTCCGGAACCGGCCGATGTTGACACCACGTGTGACCCCTGCCATATTTGTAACGTGAACCTGTCAGACAGCCGGACAGCAGGACAGCCTGCACCCCTTGCCCGGCTCAGCGCTGCCGAAGCAGTTTTCAACGCGATCCGGCAGGACATCGAGTCCGGAGCTGTTCCGGTAGGCAGCAAGCTCAGCTCCGAGGCCACCCTCTCCCAGCAGTACGGTGTAAGCCGCTCGGTGATCCGCGAGGCGCTCCGCTCCTGCACGGCCCTGGGCCTGACCGTGACCAAAACGGGCAAAGGCACCTTCGTCATGGCGGACAAGGTGGCCAACGACCTCACCCTCGGCCAGTACTCGGCGCGGGACCTCACGGAAGCCCGGCCGCACATCGAGGTGCCCGCTGCCGGCCTGGCCGCGGAGCGGCGCAGCGACGAAGAACTGGAAACACTCCGCCACCTCGTGGCCGCCATGCGCACCGAAACCGACCCCGAATCTTGGGTTGCCCTGGACTCCAGCTTCCACGCAGCCATCGCCCGCGCCAGCGGGAACAGGGTGTTCGCCAGCGTAGTGGCAGACATCCGTGACGCCCTGGCCCACCAGTCCGAAACCCTGAACATGGTGGCGGACAGGCAGCACGCCTCGGATGCCGAGCATCGGGACATCCTGGCAGCCATCGAGGCAGGCTCCGCCGGGGACGCACGCGCCGCGATGGCCCACCACCTGCATGCCGTGGGCCTGGCCCTCGAATCCATTCTCAGTAAATAATCCAATCAGCCAAGGAATCCATGCTTTCCCCTGCCCTTTCACCTGCCCTCAGCGCTGCCGCCCTCCCGCAGCACACCCCCCTTGTCGCTGCCACCCGCGACGGACTGGTGGAAAGCGTCCACTACGGCTCAGCCATTGCGCTGGAAGCTGACGGCACCACAGCCGCGGCGGCCGGCGATCCCCTTGCACCGTTCTACCCCCGCTCCTCACTCAAGCCTCTGCAGGCCGCCGCCATGGTCCGCGCCGGACTCGAACTTCCCGCCGACCTCCTCGCCCTGGCTGCCGCAAGCCACTCTGGCGGCGCAAAACACCGTCAGGGGGCCCTACGGATCCTCGAGCAGCACGGCCTCAGTGTCAGCGATTTTGGCAACAGCAGGGACCTCCCTTACGGCCCAGCTGAACGGGAGGAGTGGCTGCGGAACGGGGGCCGCGCCACCCAGCTCACCCAGAACTGCTCCGGCAAGCACGCCGCCATGGCCGCCACCTGCACCATCAACGGCTGGCCGGTCAAGGGCTACCTGGATCCTTCGCACCCGCTGCAGCGGCTCGTGGCCGCCACCGTTACCGAACTCACCGGCGAGGAGCCCCGCGCCCTCAGCACAGACGGCTGCGGAACACCCCTGTACGCCCTCACCCTGCCGGGCATGGCCCGCGCCTTCGGAACTATTGCCCGCGCCGCCGCGGACGACGACGGCAGTGCGGAAGCCGCCGTCGGCCTCGCCATGCAGCAGCATCCGGACATGGTGGCCGGGGAGGGCCGCGACGTCACCGAACTGATGCGCCTGCTTCCGGGCGCGGTGGCGAAGGACGGCTTTGAAGGCGTCCAGCTGGTGGGCCTGGCGGACGGCCGCTCGGCAGCCGTAAAGATTTCCGACGGCGGCGACCGTGCCCGCATGCCTGCCACCCTCAAGCTGCTTGAGGCGCTGGGCCTGGACACCACCGGGCTTGCCGCCCTCGGAACCGCCCCCGTGATGGGCGGCGGTCTCCAGGTGGGCCTCCTGCAGGCCACCGATTTCCTGGCCGAACGTTCCCTGTCCACACCCGTCAACGAAGCCCCGTAAGGACACATGACCATCATCGATACCCCCGCCTCCGCGATCCCACCTGAGCACACCCGGTCCGAGCACGACCTGCTCGGGGACCGCGACATCCCGGCCGGCGCCTACTGGGGCGTGCACACGCTCAGGGCCGTGGAGAACTTTCCCATCACCGGCCAGAAGCTCTCCTCCAACATGCACCTGGTCCGGGGCCTCGCTGCGGTCAAGCTGGCTGCCGCCCGCACCAACCGGGAACTGGGCCTGCTGGATGCCGAACGCTCGGACGCCATTGAGCAGGCATGCCAGGACGTGCTGGACGGCCAACTCGCGGACCAGTTCGTGGTGGACGTCATCCAGGGCGGTGCCGGGACGTCGTCGAACATGAACGCCAACGAGGTCATTGCCAACCGTGCCCTCGAAATCCTGGGCCACCCCAAGGGCGACTACGCCCGGCTGCACCCCAACGACCATGTAAACCTCAGCCAGTCCACGAATGACGTCTACCCCACCGCGGTGAAGCTCGGCACCATTTTCGCCGCACGGGAACTGCTGGACGCACTGGCTGAACTGGAAGAGGCCTGCGCCTCCAAGGCGCTCGAGTTCCGCGCGGTGGTGAAGATGGGCCGCACCCAGCTGCAGGACGCGGTGCCCATGACGCTCGGCCAGGAGTTCGGCAGCTATGCCATCACCATTGGTGAGGACCGGCTCCGCCTGGCCGAAGCCGATCTCCTCATCCACGAGATCAACTTGGGCGCCACAGCCATCGGCACGGGCCTGAATGCACCCGCGGGCTACGCAGAAGCGGCCTGCCGGCACCTCGCCGAAGTGACCGGCCTGCCGCTGGTGACCGCCCCGGACCTGATCGAAGCCACCCAGGACGTCGGGGCCTTCGTGCACCTGTCCGGCGTGCTCAAGCGCGTGGCCGTCAAGCTCTCCAAGATCTGCAACGACCTCCGCCTGCTCTCGTCCGGGCCGCGCGCCGGCTTCGGCGAAATCAACCTGCCGGCCGTCCAGTCCGGCTCGTCCATCATGCCCGGCAAGATCAACCCGGTGATCCCGGAAGTGGTCAGCCAGGTGGCCTACGAGGTCATCGGCAATGACGTCACCATCACCATGGCGGCCGAAGCTGGACAGCTGCAGCTGAACGCGTTCGAGCCGGTCATCGTCCACAGCCTCCACAAGAGCATCTCCCACCTGGAAGCCGCCTGCCGCACCCTTACGGCGCGCTGCATCCGGGGCATCACCGCGAACACCGAGCATCTCCGCCGCACCGTGGAGCAATCAATCGGCCTGGTCACAGCCCTCAATCCCCACCTCGGCTACGCCACCGCCACCGCCATCGCCAAGGAAGCACTGGCAACCGGCAAGGGCGTGGCCGAACTCGTCCTGGAACACGGACTCCTCACCAACACCCAGCTCCAGGAACTCCTCAGCCCCGAGCGCCTCGCCAACCTGAGCAAGTGATCCCCATGCCAACGGATACCCCAAGGACCCCCATGCCGAATTCCCCACTCCCGGACCACGTGATTGATGGTGGTCATGCCCATGCTTCTGAGTCGGCGCTGCATGCCGAGGACACGGGCTACCACAAGAATTTGAAGCCCCGGCAGATCCAGATGATCGCGATCGGCGGCGCGATCGGCACCGGCCTGTTCCTGGGCGCCGGCGGCCGCCTGAACGCAGCAGGCCCGTCCCTGGTCATCGCCTACGCCGTGTGCGGGTTCTTCGCCTTCCTGATCCTCCGCGCCCTGGGCGAACTGGTCCTGCACCGCCCCTCCTCGGGCTCGTTCGTCTCCTACGCCCGGGAATTCTTCGGCGAGAAGGCCGCGTTCGTTTCCGGCTGGTTCTACTGGATCAACTGGGCCACCACCACCATCGTGGACATCACCGCCGCCGCCCTCTACATGAACTTCTTCGGCAACTACATCCCCTGGATGGCAGCGGTCCCGCAATGGGCCTGGGCCCTGACCGCACTCGTCGTGGTCCTGGCCCTGAACCTCGTCTCGGTCAAGGTCTTCGGCGAAATGGAATTCTGGTTCGCCCTGATCAAGGTCGCAGCCCTGGTCATCTTCCTCATCGTGGGCACCTACTTCGTCATCTTCGGCACCCCCGTCGACGGCCAGCAGGTCGGCCTGAGCCTGCTCGCGGACAACGGCGGGATCTTCCCCAACGGCCTGCTGCCCATGATCATCCTGATGCAGGGCGTCCTGTTCGCCTACGCCTCCATCGAACTCGTCGGCACCGCGGCCGGCGAAACCGAAAACCCCGAGAAGATCATGCCCAAAGCCATCAACTCCGTGGTCTTCCGCATCGCCGTGTTCTACGTCGGCTCCGTCATCCTCCTGGCACTCCTGCTGCCCTACACCTCCTACGAAAAAGGCGTCAGCCCCTTCGTGACCTTCTTCGGCTCCATCGGCATCCAGGGCGTGGACGTCATCATGAACCTCGTCGTCCTCACCGCAGCCCTGTCCTCCCTCAACGCCGGCCTCTACTCCACCGGCCGGATCCTGCGCTCCATGTCCGTCAACGGCTCCGCCCCCCGCTTCGCCTCCCGCATGAACAAAGCCGGCGTCCCCTACGGCGGGATCGCCATCACCGCCGCCGTGTCCCTCCTCGGCGTCCCCCTGAACTACCTCGTCCCCGCCCAAGCCTTCGAAATCGTCCTCAACGTCGCCTCCGTCGGCATCATCATGACCTGGGCCACCATCGTCCTGTGCCAGATCCAACTCCACCGCTGGGCCAACAAAGGCTGGCTCGAACGCCCGTCCTTCCGGATGTTCGGCGCCCCCTACACCGGCTACCTTTCCCTCCTCTTCCTCGCCGGCGTCCTCATCATGGTCTTCATCGAATCCCCCCTGACCATGCTCGTCACCGCCATCGCCTCCATCCTGATGGTCCTCGGCTGGTACGCCTGCCGCACCCGCATCCGCGAAATCGCCCAAACCCGCGAAGGCCACACCGGCCTCTCCCCCGTCATCGCCAACCCACCCGCGGCCACGTTCAAGAAGTAAACACCTGCCTTAACGCCCGGCGGCGGCACCCCAGGGTTCCTGAATCATGGAACCTGCGGTGCCGCCGTCGTGGTTTACGCAGGGTTTACCGTGTCACTAGCGTGGCTCATGTGAGGGTTTGACCACTATCGCCGCGCCCCCGCCGCGGCGCGTCGGCTCGGCTACGGCGGTGGCTTTCTTTCCGTCGTCGCTGAACTCGATGGCCGTTGCTGCACCGATCTCCGCCGCAGAGGTGAAGGCGTCACCGGCCGGCACGAGCTTGTGGCCGTACTGCGTGTCCAGGGTGGGGAAGGCCTCTATAAACGCCGGCTCAGCCGTTACGTTCACGGTGTTCCGCTGGGACGCCCGCGGGGCGGCCAGTGCCTCCCCGATGGTCATGCCGAGGTCGATGCGGTTGATCAATGTCTGCAGCACGGTGGTGATGATGGTGGAGCCGCCCGGAGAGCCCAGTGCCAGGAACGGTTCGTCATCCTTGAGCACAATGGTGGGCGACATGGACGACCGCGGCCGCTTGCCGGGCTGGATACGGTTGGGATCAGTTTTGCTGAACACGGGGGAAAAATCGGTGAGCTCGTTGTTCAGGATGAACCCCCGGTCCGGCACAACGATGCCAGACCCGCCCGTCTGCTCGATGGTGAGCGTATATTCCACCACGTTGCCCCACTTGTCCGAGACCGTCAGGTTGGTGGTGTTGATGTTCTCCGTGTCCTTGTCATCGGCGCGCGCTGCCGGCGCAACGTCGCAGGTGCCGTTGTAGTCCGCTGCGTCACCTGCCGCCACTGGCTTCGTTGCTGCCCGCAGCGGATCAAGCTCGCAGGCCCGTTCCTTGCCGAAGACCGGGTCAAGGAGTTCCTTTGTGGGTACATCCACAAATGCCGGGTCCCCCACGTACTTGGCGCGGTCCGCGAACGCCAGCGCAGTCGCCTCAAGGTAGTGGTGCAGGGCGGCGGGGCGGTCCTCCTTCAGCCCGGGAAGGTCGAACTCCTCCAGGATGTTCAGTGCCTCGCCCACGGTGGTGCCGCCGCTGCTGGAGGGCGCCATGCCGTAGACGTCGTAGCCCCGGTAGTTCACATGGGTGGGGTCCTGGTCCAGCGCTTCGTAGTCGTCAAGGTCCTCGGTGGTCATCACGCCTGCGGGACCGGGCAACTCGTCGGTTCCTGGTGCTGAAGGAGCATTACGGACTGTCCGCACGATGTCCTCGGCCACCTTGCCCTCGTAAAAGGCGTCCATGCCGTGACGGGCCAGGAGTTTGTATGTATCGGCCAGGTCCGGGTTCTTGAAGGTTGTTCCGACGGCCGGAGGGGCACCACCGGGCAGGAACAGCTCCCTTGTTGCCTCAAACGGAGCAAAGCGTTCCTGGTTGTCCGCCGTTTGCTGGCGGAACGTCTCGTCCACCGTAAACCCGGCGGTGGCCACCGTTATGGCGGGTTTCAGGACATCGTCGAGACTGAGCCGCCCCCAGCGCTCCAGCGCCCGCTCCCACGTGGCCGGCGTGCCGGGAACACCCACGGAGATCCCGCTGGTGGCCTGCTTCTTGAACGAATACGGCTTGTTGTCTTCCGGGTTGATAAAGGCATCCTCCGGCATTTCGGCCGGGGCAGTCTCACGGCCGTCAATCGTGCTGACTTCCTCCGACTCCGCGTCGTAGTACACAAAGTAGCCGCCACCCCCGATCCCGGCGCTGTACGGCTCGGTAACGCCCAGGGTTGCGGCCGCGGCCACGGCTGCGTCCACGGCGTTGCCTCCCCTGCGCAGGATTTTGATGGCGGCCTCGGAGGCGTCCAGGTCGACGGTGCTGACGGCGCCGCCGTAGCCCGTGGCTACCGGGGTTTTCCTGGTCTTATCGGCCTGCCCCGAATCGGCAGATGCCGGACTGGTCAAGGCACAGGTTGTCACGCTCATCGCCAGCGCTGCAGTGACCGCAGCGAGCCGGCGTCCCAGATATGGCATGGTTGCTCCTGAAGGGGTGCGGGTGAGGTGGATCACACGCTACTCCTCCCGTAATGGACACTCAACGCTCCCGCCTACCCTTGCTGCCTCGGTAGCATGAAGCCACTGCCGGCAGTTGCACCACCAACACGGTCCCCGTTCGGGCCGGGGAAACGAGGTACCCCATGTCAGGATCCAAACTTGCGGTTGTGGGAGCCGGGAGCGTGGGAACCTCCCTTGCGTACGCTGCCCTGATCCGCGGTTCGGCCAGCAACATCGCCCTGTTCGACGTCAATGCCGCCAAGGCTGAAGCCGAGGTGCTGGACCTCGCCCACGGCACCCAGTTCGCTGCCGCCGCCGCGTCCATGACCGGCGGCGGGGACATCGCAGCGACGGAAGGGGCCGACGTCGTCGTTATCACGGCCGGAGCCAAGCAGGCGCCCGGCCAGACCCGGCTGGACCTCGCGGGCACCAACGTGCGGATCCTGGAAGAACTCATGCCGCGGCTCCTCAAGCACTCCCCCGACGCTGTCTACGTCCTGGTCACCAACCCCTGCGACGTCCTCACCGTGGCAGCCCAGAAAATTTCGGGGCTGCCGGCGGGGCGCATCTTTTCTTCCGGAACCGTCTTGGACACCTCGCGGCTGCGCTGGCTACTGGCCCGGAGGGCGGGGGTGGCCGTCCCCAGCGTCCACGCCAGCATTGTGGGCGAGCACGGGGACACCGAGTTCCCGGTATGGTCCACCGCCACCATTGGCCCCATGCCGGTCCGCGACTGGATGGTGGACGGGGAACGCGTCTTCACCCCCGAGTACCTGGCCGAGACGGCACGCGAAGTGACGCAGGCGGCGTACAAGGTCATCGCCGGCAAGGGCGCAACCAATTACGCGATCGGCCTCTCCGGTGCGCGCATCGTGGAAGCCCTGCTCCGCGACGACAAGGCGGTGCTGCCGGTGTCCACGGTGCTGGACGGACAGCACGGAATCTCCGGCGTTGCCCTCTCCCTGCCGAGCGTTGTGGGGCGGGGCGGCGTCCACACCGTCCTGGAGATGCCCATGGACGACGGCGAGCTGGCGGCCCTGCAGCATTCCGCGGACACCCTGCGGCATTCGCTGGACACCCTGGGCGTCTGACCGCCACCGCCGGCCTGGCCGGCCGTCATGCAACGCCCCCGCAACCCCCCGTCCGCGGCGGGTCGCATATGCTCGGCACAGCGCTGCACACCGTTTAAACAGTTCAACGACGAACCACCTCAGGAGTAGACCCATGACCAACTGGCGCATCAGGGATTTCCATTCGGCGGACCTGGACGGGATCCTGCATCTCTGGGAAAGCCTCAAGGCGAGCAACGTGGAACCGGTCTATGCCCTGTCCGAGGTGCTGGCCTCCTGCGAGAAGGACCATGCCGTGGTGGCGGTGCAGGGCGAGCAGGTGGTGGGCGCCGCCGTCGGACGTGCCGCCCATGACCAGGGCTGGATTGTCTTCCTGGCAACGCTGCCTGAGTACCGCGGCCGGGGAATCGGCACCTCCCTGCTCGCCGCCGTCGAGAACCGGATGGCGCCCCACGGCCTCAATAAGCTCTCAGCCCTCATGCCGGAGTCCGAAACGCGGGTGGAGGCGTTCCTCAGCCGCGGTTTCGCGTTGAAGAAGAACCTGCGCTACTTCGAACGCACCATCCCCGTCCAGCGGCAGGAACTCGGTGCGCTCGGCCAGCTCGGCGGACGCGTCCTGGCCCGGGACCTCTGGGAAAACGTGGCCGGCATGCGCAAGGAAAAGGAACTGCTGGAACGCCGCCTGGTCCTTCCCCTTGCCGAAGCAGACCTCGCCGACGAGTTCGGCGTGGTCCCGCCGCGCGCCGTGGTCCTCTTCGGCCCGCCCGGCACCGGCAAGACCACCTTCGCCAAGGCCATCGCGTCCCGGCTGGAATGGCCGTTCGTGGAGGTCTTCCCCTCCCGGCTCGCCGCTGATCCCCAGGGCCTGGCCGGCGCGCTCCGGGAGACGTTCCTGGAGATCGCCGAGCTTGAGCACGCGGTGGTGTTCATCGATGAGGTGGAGGAGATCGCCTCCCAGCGCTCCGGCGAGCCGCCGTCCCCTTTGCAGGGCGTCACCAACGAGCTGCTCAAGATCATCCCCGCCTTCCGCGAACAGCCCGGCCGCCTGCTGGTCTGCGCCACCAACTTCATCCGCGCCCTGGACTCGGCCTTCCTGCGCCATGGCAGGTTCGACTACGTCATCCCCATCGGCCTGCCGGACCGGCAGGCCCGCGAAGCCATGTGGCAGCGCTTCATCCCCGCGCCCGTGGTGGACTCGGTGGACGTGGAGCTGCTGGTGGAACGCACCGAGGGCTTTTCCCCGGCGGACATTGAATATGCCGCGCGCAGTGCCTCCCAGCGTGCGCTGGAGAAAGCAGTGTACGACGACGGCGGGCTCGCTTCCGGAGGCAGCCTGTCCGTCCGGGAGGCGGTGCGGAAGGGTCCATCCACCCAGGACTACCTGGACGCCATCGGCGACACTCGGACCACGGTCAGCGCCGAAGCGCACCAGGAGTTCCTGGAGGACATCGACGCCCTGGGCCGCGTTTAGGACACAAGTTCCGGGGCGGGAACGGCGGGGCGTAATCTTTGACCCATGTCTTCCAATCCCCTCCGCCATGCCATGGCGCGCATGGGCGGCCGGGACCCGCACGAGACGCACCGGGCCGCCACTCCCCTTGAACTCTTCTTCGACCTGACCTTCGTCATCGCCTTCGGGGTTGCCGGCAGCCAGTTCGCCCATGAGATCGCCGAAGCCCACGTGGTCGCCGGGCTGCTGGGCTTCTCCTTCGCGATGTTCGCAGTGATCTGGGCGTGGATCAACTTCACGTGGTTCGCCAGCGCCTATGACACGGACGACTGGATCTTCCGCGTGGTCACCATGATCCAGATCGTGGGCGTCCTGATCCTGGCCATGGGGATCGAGCCCATGTTCCATTCGCTGGTGGAGGGCGAGCATGTGGACAACGCGGTGATTGTGGGCGGCTACGTGATCATGCGGCTGGCCCTGGTGTCCCAGTGGCTCAGGGCTGCCCGGCAGGACCCGGCCCGCCGCGAGACGTGCCTGCGCTACGCGCGATACCTCGCACTGGTGCAGCTGGGCTGGATTGCGGTAGCCGTGATCGAGGCTGACGTTCCCGCAACGCTGCTGATGATTGCGCCGCTGATCGCGCTGGAGATGTTCACCCCCTTCGCCGCTGAGCGGAAAACCAGGACGCCCTGGCACGCGCACCACATTGCCGAACGCTACGGCCTGCTGGCCATCATCGCCCTGGGTGAATGCCTGATCGGCGCCATCGAGACACTTCGGGCCATCGTGGCCAACCATGGCTGGAGCGTTGATGCGGCGCTGGTCGGTTTTGGCGGGACAGCGCTGGCGTTTGCCATGTGGTGGATCTACTTCATGCTGCCGGCCGGACGAGCCCTGCACCTCCGCCGGAACCGGTCCTTCCTCTTCGGCTACGGCCACATCCCCATCTTCGCCGCCATTGCCGCCACCGGCGCGGGCCTGCACGTCGCTGCCTACTACATTGACCACGAAGCCCATATCAGCGGCGCTGCCGCCGTGGCCAGCATCGCCATCCCGGTGGCGCTGTTCAAGGGTTCCGTGACGTGGCTGTACAGCATCATGGTGGGCCCGGACCGCACGGTGATCACGGTTGCCGGCGGTGTGCTGGCGGCGATGGCCGTTTCAGTCGGCCTGGCGGCAGCTGGCGTTTCGGTCCCCGTCTGCCTGCTGGTCATTGTGCTGGCACTCGGCGCCTCGATCGTGGTCGACGAACGCCGCGGGTCCGGCCGGCTGCATCTTGCCCTTCAAAAGCTGGAACCAGGAACTACCGGTCCCCGGGCGACGTAGCGCCGGAAGCATCACGTTCCGCAGCGTTCGGCTCCCGCACAGCCTCCGGCCCGGCGTCACCGTAGGACAGGTTCTCGTAATCCGTGGTGTCCTCCTCATCCAGGCGGTCATCCAGTTCTTCCAGCAGCCGCGGATTCACGCGCGCGAGGATTTTCCGGATCTCCTCAACCTCCACTGCGGCGTACAGCACGGGACGGGCATCCCGGTACTTGGTGACGGGCGGCCTGTCCGGCCACTTTTCCGCCAAGGCCCGGACCCGCTCCGGCAGCGAGTTGTGCGCGTTGTCCGCGATTTTGACCAGGGCAGCATCGTGGTGTTCGGCGATCTCCCGGATCCCTGCCTGGTAGTCGTCCGGGTTGCTGTGCAGCCGGTTAGTGACCCGTTCAATGATTTCCACCGCCCGCTCAGATACGCCCATGTCCAGCAGGGCCTGCCTGGTCATGGGCGTGTCCTCGGCGATGTCATGCAGGTAGCCCGCGATCCGGATGTCGTCGTCGAAGTCGGCCAGCGCGTCCCCCACCGCGAGGACATGGTCCTTGTAAGGCCTCTTCAGCTTGTCCTTCTGGCGGTTGTGGGCCACCTCGGCGAGGACCTTCGCTGTTTCTACGGTGAATGTGGGCGCCGGGGTCTGCTCCGCAGCATGCTGGTCTGACATGCCCTAAGCCTACGGGCCGCTCCAGACCCAGGGCTTCCGCGGCAGGGTATCTGGATCGAAAGCAGCCAAAGCCTTCGCGAGCGGCCCTGCCGGCAGCCCGAGCGATTCCAGCAGCCGGTCCCGTACGGCAGCGGGCGGAATCCCGGCGTCGGCGAGGTCCTGCAGGGTAACTGCCCCATCACGCTTGGCCAGCCGGGCGCCGTCGTTGTTCACTACCAGGGGAACATGCGCATATTCCGGAGAAGGAATATCCAAGAGGGACGCCAGGTAGGCCTGGCGCGGGGTGGACGGCAGGAGGTCGTCGCCGCGCACCACCTGGTCGATGCCCTGTTCCGCGTCGTCCACCACTACCGCCAAGTTGTACGCGGTCACGCCGTCATTGCGGCGCAGCACGAAGTCGTCCACCACGCCGGTGAACTCCCCGTGCAGGAGGTCCCGCACGGTGTACTCGGCGGTGCCGGCACGAAGCCGGATGGCGGCCGGCCTGGCTGAGCGCTTGAACTCCAGCTCAGCGGGATCGAGGTTCCGGCACGTTCCCGGGTACGCACCCTGCGGCGCGTGGGGAGCCGAGGGCGCCTCCTGGATTTCCCGGCGCGTACAGAAGCACTCGTAGGTGAGGCCCGCTGCCTCCAGCCGTGAGATCGCCCCGGCGTACAGTGGGCCGCGGGCCGTCTGGCGCACCACGCCGCCGTCCCAGGTGACCCCTACAGCCTGCAGGTCCCGCAGCTGCCCGGCCTCCGAGCCGGCGCGGGCCCGGTCAAGGTCCTCCACGCGGAGCAGGAACCTGCGCCCGCCGGAACGGGCAAACAGCCAGGCCAGGATTGCGGTGCGCAGATTTCCTACGTGCAGTTCCCCGGAAGGGCTGGGGGCGAAGCGGCCGGCGGAGGTCATGGTTCAACACTAGGCGCGGGACGCGGTGCCCGGGGACAACACAAGGACCCCTCAGCTACCGATGACTTCGGAGATCCGACGCCGGTAGTTCAGGGGCCCTTGCCGTGTTTACAGAAAGACCATGGTGTGAACAAGAGTCAATCAGGGCAGCCTCCTTGCGGGAAGCGGTGTCCAGTGTCCGGGTGGTGTGCCGGCAGCCTGTGAGCCTGCGGGGATCAGCGGTAGCTTTGCCCTCATTGCCAACATTTCACCAGCATCCGTACAGTTGGTGCAACAGGCGCGGCCGCCGTTGAACAGTCTGACCACTCTCCGCGGCGCAGAGGGACAGGAAGTGATCAGATTGCAGGAACTGGACTCCACCGACAAGCGGATCCTGGGGGCGCTGGATGAGGATCCACGGGTTCCCATCATGGTGTTGGCCCAGCGGCTGGGGCTGGCCCGCGGCACGGTCCAGTCGCGGCTGGAGCGCATGACGTCCTCGGGCGCCCTCCGCCCCAACAGCAGCAGGGTGCTTCCCGCCGCGCTGGGACGGGGAGTAGCCGCTTCCGTGAGCGCGGAGCTGGACCAGAGCCACCTCAACGAGGCCATTGCGGCGCTCCGGGACATTCCGGAAGTCCTTGAATGCCATGCTCCCGCCGGTGATACGGACCTGCTGATCCGCGTGGTGGCCACCAGCCCGGACGACCTCTACCGGGTGTCGGAGGAGATCAGGCTCTGCCCGGGGATCGTGCGGACGTCCACCAGCATGTTCCTGCGTGAAGTCATTCCGTACCGCACCACAGGGCTGCTTAGGGACTGACCCTTACACCGGAGGGCCCGCGTTGGACTTCAGGTTCTTCATCACCAGCGTGGACGTGAGCCGCTCCACGCCGGGCAGGGACGTGAGAACTGCGTCGTAGAAGCGCTGGTACGCGGGCAGGTCCTCCGCGATGACCTTCAGCAGGTAGTCGGGAGAACCGAAGAGCCGCTGGGCCTCCACAATGTTGGGGTTGTCCGCCACGCGGTTCTCGAAGATCTCCATGGTTGCCTGGTCCACCTGGCGGAGCGTGACAAAAACAATCGCTTCGAATCCCAGGCCAACGGCGGAGGGGTCGATGTCCGCCTTGTAGCCCCGGATGACGCCCGACCGTTCCAGGTCACGGAGCCGGCGGTGGCAGGGCGCAACCGTCAGGCCCACCTTTGCAGCGAGCGCCGTGGCCGTCATGCGGCCGTCCTCTTTCAGGTGGCGCAAGATGTTTCTGTCAATATGGTCGATCACGCAAGAATCTTACCTCCAGCGCTGCTTTGTCAGCGAAAAGGGACAGCACTTCCGCGTCCAAAGTATCTAGTGTTTCTCCTGTTGGATCGCACCGCAGGAGAAACGATGAACCCCGAGCTTTTTATGGCCTTTGTGCTGGTGGCCGCCGCCCTGGCCTGCACCCCCGGGGTGGACTGGGCGTACTCCATTGCTGCCGGCCTCAGGCAGCGCAGCTTTGTGCCGGCCGTGGCGGGGCTCTGCGGCGGATACGTCCTTCACACGGTCCTGCTGGTGGCGGGGCTGGCGGCAGTCCTGGCGGGTGCGCCCGGGGTCCTGGGATGGATCACCCTGGCCGGCGCCGCGTACCTGATGTGGCTTGGCGTCAGTACCCTCCGCTCGTGGCGGGCAGCAAGCTTCACGGCCGGCGGCGGCAGCGGGGGCGGCACGGGGCTCCGCACCTTCCTTCAGGGGATGGGAACCAGCGGCATCAATCCCAAGGGCCTGCTGTTCTACGTGGCGCTCGTTCCCCAGTTCGTCAGCGCCGACGCTCCCCTGCCGGTCCCGGTGCAGTCAGGCCTGCTGGGCATGACGTTCGTGCTGCTCGCGGGGCTGGTGTACACCGCTGTTGCCCTGCTGTCCCGCACCCTGCTGCAGACCCGGCCCGGCGCCGCCCGGGCGGTGACGCTGGCCAGCGGAATCATTATGGTTGCCCTGGCGCTGGTGCTGCTTGCCGAGCAACTACTGCCGGTGATGGCCGGCACGGGCGCAGCCGGGTAGGCAGCCCTAGTCGCCGCTGAGCTTCTGCCAGTCCTGTTCCCAGATCCGGCGCATCTCCTCATCCTTGCGGATGGGCACCGGGGCGGCAATCTCCCGCTGCGGCACCGGGTCCTCGTGCCGCCGCCCCCAGTCCCGCGGATTGAGCGACCTCCGGCTGGAGTCAAGCAGCAGCAGGGCCCGGTCAGTGAGGGCGTCATTGCGCAGCGTCATGTGGGTTTTGCGGCGGCGCAGCACCTCGGTGAGGGTCTGGTTCGCAGCCTCCAGCCGCCCCTCCCGCCGCAGGGCCCGGGCCCGTACCAGCAGCAGCGCGGCCGAGAGGTCGTCCGCGTTGAGCAGCCCGTCGGTCCAGTCGATCACTGTCCGGCTCCTGCCCAAGGTCAGGGCCAGGGAACAGCGCGCCAGGGCCATGGGGAGCGACGGCGGCAGCCCCGAGAGGGCGTCCAGCGCAGCTTCCGTGCGGCCCGTCTCCCGCAGCGAGTGCGCAAGTGCCAGGAACACCGACTCCTCGCTGAACAGGACAGGGATTTCCACCCGCTCCGCCAGCTCGATCCGGGTAACGATCCGCGTGAGGTAGGTCGAAGAGTAGCGGTTGGCCTCGTCCTCGTTCCTGGTGGTGAGGCCGCGCTGGAGAAGCTCCGAAGCGCGCAGGTAGCCGCCCTGCTTGTAGACCAGCAGCCCGGACATGAGGTAGCAGAGACCGGCCCATCCGGGATAGGCCCGTGCGAGCGTGATCAGCTGCTCGGGCTGGCGGCTGGCGAACACGGCGTCGTGCACGGCCTTGGCCGGCTTGGGCATCATGCGCTTCAGCCGGGGGATTTCACCGTCCACCGAGAGCAGCGAGGGGTGGCGTCCGCCGAGCACGCCGGTAAGCAGTTCGCCCACTCCCCCGGCGAGGTCATGGACGGGGGTGCGCAGCTGCGGCGCGCCGAACGGTGTGAGGTCGCGGCTGTCCCAATAGATCGGTGCAGTGTCCCCGGCGGTCATCTTTCCATGCTAACCGTGCACGGCCGCCCACGCCGAGGCCCGGCGGCCGGCCCGACAGCACAGACAGGCTTAGGCCCGCTCCATGAACCATTCGGTGAAGGCGGCGGCGCGGCCTTCACCGTCGAACCGGATGACCCACAGGTTGTCGTAGGAGGGCCTCCCGGCGGAGTAGGTAGTCACGCCCTGGACGAAGGCGGTGTCACCGTCCGCACCCAGGAGCTGCCACGAAAAGGTCCAGTCTGCCGGTTCGTCCCGGGCCGCAAGCCAGCGGTCCACGATGCCATCCCGGCCCAGCCACGGGTCCGGATCGCCCGGCCGCGTCTCGTACCGCGCGTCCTCGGTAAAGAGGTCCCTAATGTCGCCGGGCAGATTGCTGGCCCAGGCGGTTTGGTATTTTTCCATCCAGGCGTGCACGTGGTCCCGGGCTGAAGTCTGGTCCGTCATGGTGCCGTTCTACGCCCTGCGGCATCCAGGCCGCAAGTTCTTTCAGCCGTTGGCGGCGGCGACCCAGACGCCGATCACCCAGGTGCTGGCCGCGAGGCAGGCCAGGCCGAACTCGGCAAGCATGCCCAGCCCGGTGGCTTTGAGGGCGGCCCAGCTGGAGGTTGTCGCGGAGCCGATGTTCCGGGTGCGCAGGAATTCGCTCAGCAGCAGGCCCGCGGCAAAGCCCACAAAAAGCCCCACCACGGGAATGATGAACATGCCCACCACGCCCGCCATCAGGGCAACGGCGATGCTTCGGCTCGGAATGGCGTGCTCCTTGAGCTTCCTGCCGGTGAGGACAGCGCTGGCGGCCATGCCTGCCACCACGAACACCATGGCCACCGCGAACACCACCCAGCCCGCAGTGCCGGCCCCGCCCCAGATGGCCCAGGCGAGCAGTCCCGCGCCGATCAGGATGCTGCCGGGGAGGACCGGAATCACGGTGCCGGCCACGCCCACAAGGATTGCCAGGCCGCACAGGATGGTCACCACGGTTTCCGAGTTCATGGGTCCCAGTCTAGGGTTGGCGCCCGCTTAACCCCGACGGCGGTGCCTCCCGTGCAGGGGAGGCACCGCCGTCGTACGTTCCTTCAGGGAAGGGAAGCTACTCGGCTTCCACGGCGGCCGCGACCGCCGCCGTCACGGCAGGGGCAACCCGCGGATCCAGGGGGCTGGGCACGATGTAGTCCGCCGAGAGGTCCTCCGCCGCAAGATCGGCGATGGCGTAGGCTGCGGCGAGCTTCATGGCCGGGGTGATGCGGCGGGCTCCGGCATCCAGGGCACCGCGGAAGATCCCCGGGAAGGCCAGGACGTTGTTGATCTGGTTGGGGAAGTCGCTGCGGCCGGTGGCCACCACGGCGGCGTACTTCACGGCGACCTCGGGGAGCACTTCAGGATCCGGGTTGGAGAGCGCGAAGACGATGGCGTCCTGGTTCATGAGCTTCAGGTGCTCCTCGTCCAGCTTGGAGGAGGAAACGCCGATGAAGACGTCGGCTCCGGCGAGGGCCTCGGCTGGGCCGCCTTCTATGCCGCGGGGGTTGCTGCGGCCGGCGATGTCAGCCTTCTTGCTGGCGGTGTCCGCTGCAAGGTCTTTGCGGGCGCTGTTGATGACGCCGCGGGAGTCCAGCAGGACGACGTCGGTGATGCCGGCGGCCAGCAGGATTTCGGCGACGGCGATGCCGGCCGCTCCTGCGCCGGAAACCACCACGCGAAGGCTTTCAAGGCCGCGGCCGGTTACCTTGGCGGCGTTGGTCAGGGCGGCGAGGGCAACCACGGCAGTGCCGTGCTGGTCATCGTGCATGACGGGGCAGTCCAGCGCCTCGATGAGCTTTTCCTCGAGCTCGAAGCAGCGGGGTGCGGAGATGTCCTCGAGGTTCACGGCGCCGAAGCTGGGTCGCAGGCGGACCAGGGTCTCCACGATCTCGTCCACGTCGGTGGTGTTGAGGACCAGGGGGATCGAGTCGAGGTCGCCGAAGGTCTTGAACAGGGCGGACTTGCCCTCCATAACAGGGAGTGAGGCGCTGGCTCCGATGTTGCCGAGGCCAAGGACGGCTGTCCCGTCGCTGACCACCACCACAAGCCGCTGGGCCCAGGTGAGCGTGCGCGCGAGTTCGGGCTTGGCATGGATGGCGCGGCTCACCTCAGCCACTCCGGGGGTGTAGGCGATGGACAGGTCCCGCTTGTTGGACAGCGGAACGGTGCTGGCGATGGAGAGCTTGCCACCCTGGTGGGCGTCGAAGATCTCGGCTTCGGTCAGGGCGGTGGCTGCGGAATTGTCGGTTGCTGCAAGTGCGTCAATGGACACGTCGTTGTCTCCTGGTGCTGGCCGTGGGCGCACGGCTCGTGGGGCATGAGCCGTTGGCTCGGCGGTGGCTAGGGTGCGGCAGGATACCCAGGGGTGGCGGGCCCGTGGAAGCTTGGGGGATTGGTCCCCGCTGCTCCGTTTGGACAATCGTAGGGCCCGCCAAAGCGGACGGCGCGCGACTTGACACCAATAAACGGCTGCCTAAGCGTTTTATCCGCGCAGCATGTGGCCCACGTCACGGCATTATGGCTGATTTAAGGCCGAATTGGTCTAGACCTGTTACGCGCTTTGATGGAGTGTGTAGCCGGGCTCACGGCCCGGTGCCAGACGGGCGCACGCCTTTTTGAGGTCCTCTTCCGCCTCAAAGAGGGACAACCGGCGGTTGCGGACGGAGTGGACCAGACCAGTGATGGCCAGCAGCAGCACGCGTGCGGCGGTGGCATCGCCGGAGGCTGCGGCAACCGCCTCCTCGCTCAGCGAGTCGATGTCACGCAGGAGGGCGGTGGTATCCCGCTCCGGAAGGTAGACGCCGCGGCTAAGGCACTGCTCCACCGCGGGTTGCATCACCCGCATATGGAAAATCTCCATCACCAGGTTGCTGAGGGCCCGGCCGCGGAAGCGGGCCGCCGTGGTCCGGCCGGTTCCCTGGAGCTCCTCCAGCTGGTGGCGGTAGAGCGCGAGCATCAGGTGCGCCGGGGAGGGAAAGTACCGGTAGAGGGTACCCATCGGCACGTCTGCCCTCGCCGCCACTTCACCCATGTCCACAGACTCCAGGCCCTTGCGTGCAAACCCGCCTGCAGCTTCCAGGATCTTGGTATAGCGGTGCCTCTGGCGCGGCGCTGAAGGCCTCGGGGCCATGGGCGGATGGTCTGAAATGGTGTCTGGCATCAGCGTTCCGGGGTTGTCTTCTATGGTGCGGCAGCCACGATCGTCCCCTGCTGGACTGCCGCCAAATCCGGATCAACTATACGGCACGACGGTGTGCCGTAATTAGTCAGCGGCCTTAGTTCCGGGCCCCTGGCAGGTCAGCGGACGCTCTTGATTTTCACCACGAAAACGGCGCCAAGGAGGCCGATGACGGCAGCGGTAACGAACAGGGAGCGGTAGCCTCCCCATGATGTGACAGCAACCAGGGCCAGCACCGGGGCCACCACCTGCGGTAGGGAATTGGCCACGTTGATGATGCCCATGTCCTTGCCCCGGTCCGACGCGAGGGGCAGGACCTGCGTCAGGAGGGCGAAGTCCACCGCCAGGTACGCCCCGAACCCGATCCCCAGGATTGCGGCGCCCGCCAGGGCTGCAGGCCACACGGGGAAGAGCGCCAGGATCAGGGCCGCCATGGCGATGATGGCCGAGGAGCCGATGACGAACGGCTTGCGCCTGCCAACCCTGTCGCTCCAGGGACCGGCCACCACGGCCGTGATCATCACCATCAGCGTGTAGGTGCCGGTGAGCACCAAATAGCCAGCTGGCGGGTTCTCATGCTTCAGGATGTCCCGGAGGAAAAAGAGCAGGTAGACGATGGTCAGCTGGTTGCCGACGTTGACCAGGAAGCGGGTAAGCCAAGCCCAGGCAAAGTCCGGGTAATGCCGCGGGCTGATCCAGAACCCCCGAAGGAACACCCCAAGGCGGAAGCGCGGCAGGACGCCCTTGGGGAGCACGGGATCATCGCGGTGGAAGAGGTATGGCAGCACAGACAGGAGAAGGGCTGCAGCGCAGAGCCAGTAGCCCACCATGAAGTTGCCGGACACCACTGCGCCGAAGACCGCGCCGAAGAGGATACCCAGCGTCTGGCCCATGGCTGCCAGTCCGCCCACCTTTCCGCGTTGAGGCACAGGCACCCTGTCCGGGACGGCGGCGGTGATGGCAGCGTAGGCAGCGTTGGCCCCCAACTGGACCAGGCACCAGAACAGCACCATGAGGGCCACCGTGCCCGCTCCGGACATGCCCAGGAGGGCCGCCGTTGCCAGCACCGCACCCGCCAGTATCCAGGGCGAACGGCGGCCAAAGCGGGACGTGGTGCGGTCCGAGAGGGCGCCGAAGAGCGGGTTTGCCACCAGTGATACCGCGGCTCCGCACGCGGTGGCGAGGGACAGGATGGCTTCTTTGTTCGCTTCATCGAAGCTGATGGCCTGCAGCCCGATGAAGATTTGGATGGGGCCGAAGAACGCGGCGTTGATGCCAACGTTCACCAGGACCAGCCCGGTCACCCACCGTGCGGTGACCTTCCGCGTTGGTTCGGCGAGTGCCGCCGTCGCACCGCCCTGCAGACTGGCCCCGTGGCCCTGGCGTGCGGGGTCAAGGGGTGCGGGCGTATCGGACAGACTCATGACGTATTCCCCCGGCTGCGGCTAAATGGCGACGGAGTCAGACTATCGTGGGCGGTACCGCCCCGCCGGGTATGACGGCGGCGGCCACCAGGACGGCCACGAGCATCGAGGAGAACACCATGAGCGCAGCGTCAACGCCGGCGGAGGGCACCACCGCCGTCAACACGGCGGACCTTTATGACGAACGCGGAGACGAACTGGCGTCCGTATCACTGCAGTTCCAGTCCTTGGGTGGCCGCTCCCATTTCAGCGGACAGGCACGTACCATCCGCTGCTTCCAGGACAACGCCCTGGTGAAGTCCACGCTGGCCACGCCCGGCAACGGCAAGGTGCTGGTGGTGGACGGCGGCGGTTCCCTGGGCACGGCCCTGATGGGGGACATGATCGCGGAGAGCGCCGTGGCAAACGGCTGGGCCGGCGTCGTTATCAACGGGGCGATCCGCGACCGCGAGGCAATTGCCGCCCTGGACCTCGGCGTGAAGGCCCTGGGCAGCAACCCCCGCAAGAGCGCCAAGGCCGGCGCCGGCGAGGTGGATGTGGATGTGCAGATCGACGGCGTGGCCATCCGTCCCGGGTGCATGATCTGGTGCGACCCGGACGGGATCCTCGTGGAGCGGTAGCCCCGGGCGGGAAAAGTTTCCCCGCGGGAGGAATAGGACTGGGCATGCGATAGTTACTGAAAGCAACTATCAATGCGTGATCCCTTTCCTTCCCCTGGAGTACCCATGCCCACCGCAGCTGCCGCGCGCGCCGCCGGAGAAACCCTGACACAGCGCCAGATTGTCACCGTGATGGTGGGCCTGATGCTGGGCATGTTCCTGGCATCGCTGGACCAGACCATTGTGTCCACGTCCATCTACACCATCGCCAACGACCTGGACGGGCTCTCGCTCCAGGCCTGGGCAACCACTGCCTACCTGATCACCTCCACGGTGAGCACACCGCTGTACGGCAAGCTGAGCGACATCTTCGGCCGCCGCCCGCTGTACCTGACCGCCATCGTGATCTTCCTGGTGGGCTCCCTGTACGCAGGGTCGGTGCACTCCATGACCGAACTGGCGCTGGCGCGCGGTGTCCAGGGGCTCGGGGCGGGCGGCCTGCTGGCACTCGCGCTGACCATCATCGGGGACATTGTCTCGCTCAAGGACCGGGCGAAGTACCAGGGCTACTTCATGTCCGTGTTCGGCATCTCCTCCGTACTGGGCCCCGTGGTGGGCGGCGCGTTCGCCGGTTCCGCCAACATCCTGGGCTTTGAGGGCTGGCGCTGGGTGTTCTTCATCAACCTGCCCATCGGCCTGGCCGCGCTCGCCGTGGTGTTCCTGTTCCTGCACCTGCCGGCCAAGCACGTGAAGCAGAAGATCGACTACTTCGGCGCCGCAGCCATCACGCTGGCCATCGTTCCGCTGCTGCTGGTGGCGGAGCAGGGCCGCAGTTGGGGCTGGACGTCCTTCAACTCTCTTCTCTGCTACGGCCTGGGCGTGGCGGGCATCGCCTGGTTCCTGCTGGCAGAGAAGCGGGCCGGCGACTACGCCCTCATTCCCCTGCGCCTCTTCCGGAATGTGACGTTCGGCCTGTCCTCGCTGCTGAACTTCATCATCGGCATCGGCATGTTCGGAGCCATCGCCATGCTCCCGCTGTACCTGCAGCTGGTCAAGGGCCTCACGCCCACGGAAGCAGGCCTGATGATGATCAGCTTCACCGTGGGCATCCTCACCGGCTCCATCACGGCGGGCCGCACCATCTCGGCGTCCGGCACGTACCGGATCTTCCCTATCCTGGGCACGGCCATCCTCACCGCGGCCGCCACCGCCATGGGACTGTCCCTGGGCGTGGACACCGGCCTGTGGGTTCCCGGCGTGATCGCTGTGTTCTTCGGGATGGGCCTGGGCTTCTGCATGCAGCCGCTCACCCTGGCCATGCAGGTGTCCGTGCCACGCCGGGACATGGGCGTGGGCACGTCATCGGCCGCATTCTTCCGCTCCATGGGCGGCGCCGTTGGCACCGCAGTGTTCATTTCCATGCTGTTCAGCCTGGCGGCCGCCCGGATTGCCGACACCATGACGGCTGCGATGGGAAGTCCGGAGTACCAGGCGGTCCTGCAGGACCCGGCTGTGGCAACGGACCCCGCCAACGCCAAGCTGTACGAGTTCTTCCAGAACGGCGCGTCCAATGATTCCCTTAATGACACCAGCTGGCTCCACACCGCCAACAGCACGCTGACGCGCCCCATCATAGAGGGCTTCGCCTACGCCATCGATGCCGTCATGCTCACCGCGGCGGTGCTCACCGGCATCGCGTTCCTGATCAGTTTCGCGCTGCCCAACAAGAAGCTCACGGATCCCAAGGCGGCCTCCCAGGAAACGGTGCCGGCCCACTAAGCCGCCCCGCCCCCCTGAAGGACGACGACGGCGGCCCGCCCCGCCGCCGTCGTCGCCTGTTTGCGGACAAGCAGGCCCGCAGCCGGCACCCGACTGGAACGGCGCCCCGTGGCATGGAACACTGTGTAACGCGTGTGCGCCGGCCCAAGGCCGGTTCCGCAGCCGACGACGTCCGCACCGCATCCACCAAAACCCAGACCAAGGGAGACCCATGCCCACTGCACAGGAGCAGACAACCGCCCAAATACCGCAGCGGGTGATCTGGCTGGCGCTCGCGGGCGCGGTGGGCGGATTCCTGTTCGGCTTTGACTCGTCGGTGGTCAACGGCGCCGTGGACGCGATGAAGGACGAGTTCGCACTCTCCGAGGCCGTAACCGGCTTCGCGGTGGCCGTCGCGCTGCTTGGCTGCGCTGCGGGCGCCTACCTCGCGGGCAAGGTGGCAGACCACTACGGGCGCATCCCCGCCATGAAGCTGGGCGCGCTGCTCTTCCTGGTGAGCGCCCTGGGCACGGGCTTCGCCTTCGGCGTCTGGGACCTGGTCTTCTGGCGCCTGGTGGGCGGCCTGGGGATCGGCCTCGCCTCGGTCATTGCCCCGGCCTACATCTCCGAGATTTCGCCGCGGCACGTCCGTGGCCGGCTGGCCTCGCTGCAGCAGCTGGCCATCACCACCGGTATCTTTGCGGCGCTGCTCTCCGACGCGCTCCTGGCAACCGGCGCCGGCGGCGCCGACCAGGCCTACTGGCTGGGGATCGAGGCCTGGCGCTGGATGTTCCTGGCCGGAGCCCTGCCCGCGGTGGTGTACGGCTGGATCGCTTTTACCCTTCCCGAGTCTCCGCGGTTCCTGGTGTTCCAGGGCAAGGAAGACGAAGCCCGGAAAGTGTTCGATTCCATCGTCCCCGCCGGCGAAACGGACCGGCACATCCGCGAGATCCGGGACGCCATCGAAGAGGACAAACTGGCCGGCCAGAAAGGCTCGGTGCGCGGCAAGACGTTCGGCCTGCAGGCAGTGGTATGGGTGGGCATCACCCTGTCCGTCCTGCAGCAATTCGTGGGCATCAACGTGATCTTCTACTACTCCACCACCCTCTGGAAGGCCGTGGGCTTCCAGGAGAAGGACTCCCTCACCATCTCCGTGGCCACGTCCGTCACCAACATCCTGGTCACGCTGGTGGCGATTGCCCTGGTGGACCGCATCGGCCGCCGGCCCATCCTGCTTGCCGGTTCCGTGGGCATGGCGGTATCCCTGGGTGCCATGGCCCTGGCCTTCTCCACGGCCGTGGGTTCCGGTGACGAGATTTCCCTGCCCGGCGTGTGGGGTCCGGTGGCGCTGGTGGCGGCCAACGTCTTTGTGGTCAGCTTTGGCGCCTCGTGGGGTCCGCTGGTGTGGGTCCTGCTGGGTGAGATCTTCCCGTCCCGTATCCGCGCCCGCGCCCTGGGCCTGGCTGCGGCGGCCCAGTGGGTGGCGAACTTCGTGATCACGCTCAGCTTCCCCGTGATGGCCGCCGGCTCGCTGCCGCTGACCTACGCCATGTACGCCCTGTTTGCCGCGGCGTCCTTCTTCTTCGTGATGTTCAAGGTCCCCGAGACCAACGGGATGTCCCTGGAGCAGGCCGAAACGCTGTTCGTGCGCAAGGGCTCCGCCGCGTAGGGCAACGCTCCTTCACTTACTGCCGGATTTCCCCGACGCTCCTTCACTTACTGCCGGTAAACCGTAAGCCCTCCTTCACTTGTTCTTGTGCGGGAGGGTTTACGCATTCCCGGGCACAGGGCGCGGCAGCGCAATCAGAGCGGAAGCTTCATGCCTTCATGGTCCGCGGCGAAGCCGAGCCGCTCGTAGAAGCGGTGCGCCGCAGTCCGCGATTTGTGGGTGGTCAGCTGCATCAGCGTGCAGCCGCGGCGGCGGGACTCGTCGATGGCCCAGTGCATCATGCGGTTGCCAATGCCCTGGCCCCGGACACTGGCCGCCACCCGCACTCCTTCGATCTGCGAGCGCCACGCACCGTGCCGCGAGATGCCGGGCAGGAAGCTGAGCTGGAAGGTAGCCACCACAGGACCGTCAACTGCTCCTTGCGGCGCCACCTCCCCCACGACGAGCAGGTGGCAGGGGTCGGCGTCGATCGCTTCAAAGGCCCGCTCGTAGGGTTCCATATCCCCTTGGCGCTCCCGCCCGGCACCCATGGAATCATCCGCGAGGAGCCGCACGATGGCAGGCAGGTCCCCGCGCACGGCGGGGCGGAGCCGGAAAGTCCCGCCGTCGACGTCGGCCGTCATCAAAAAGGGCGGTGCACCAGGGTTGCGGATCATCCCTCCAGCATTCCACGCCGGCTGCCCGGGGCCGGGAGCGTGGATTCCTTGTGATCCGCCGCGCCCCATGCTTGGCTGGGGACCAGTGTTGGAGTGCATGGCCTAATTGGGGGAGGTCCGTGATGGATCAGAAGACAGCGTCAGGCTTGCCGGGGAAAACCCTGCGGGCGGGAATCATTGTTGGAGTGGTTGGCGCGTTCGCGGTCATCCTCGCACCCCAGATCATGCAGTCGCTGCAGTTGGGTCCGTCCTACTCGCAGGCTGTGGGCGCGGGCCTCAGCGTGGCATTCCAGCTGGTCACGCTGTTCTTCCTGCCGTTGTCCGCGGCGTTGATAGCAGCCTCCCTGGTGATGCGGTACCTGGCCTCAGTGCTCAGCGGGACGGCAGCGCCTAGTCAGGCGAAGTAGACGCCGATCCGGTTGCCGTCGATGTCCTCGATGCGGATGTCGATGTCGTAGACGTCGCGGAGCATGGCCTGCTGCATGATCTGGCGGGGGCTGCCCTGGTGGACCAGCCGCCCGTCCTTCATGGCCAGGATGGTGTCCGAGTAGCAGGACGCGAAGTTGATGTCGTGGACCACCAGGACGATTGTCTTCCCGAACTCATCGGCCAGCCGGCGCAGGAGCCGCATCATCTCCACCGAGTGCTTCATGTCCAGGTTGTTCAGAGGCTCATCAAGCAGCAGGTAGCGGGTGTCCTGCGCGAGCACCATCGCAATGAAGGCCCGCTGGCGCTGGCCGCCCGAGAGCTCGTCCACGAACTTGTCCGCCATGGGCGTCAGGTCAAGGTGCGCGATGGCCTCTTCCACCTTGGCAAGGTCCTTTACCGTGGGCCGGCCGCCGGAGTGCGGGAACCGGCCGAAGGCCACGAGGTCCCGGACTGTGAGGCGCATGGTGAGGTGGTTCTCCTGCCGCAGGATGGCCATGGTCCGGGCGAGTTCCCGGCTGTCCGTTGCGGCGATGTCCAGGCCTGCCACGGATACGGAACCGGATTCGAGCGGCTGGAGCCTGCTGATCAGTGAGAGCAGGGTGGACTTTCCGGCTCCGTTGGGGCCGATGATGGAGGTGATCCCGCCCGCGGGGATGACGCAGCTGACGGCCTCCAGGACGGGCTGGCCGCCGTAGCTCTTGGAGACGTTCCGGACCTCAATCATTGCGGGGCCCCCGCGGCGCCGGGATGGGGACGGGTCATTTCAGGGAGCCTTTCAAAAGGAGGTAGAGGAACAGGATGCCGCCTGTGAACTCGATGACCACGCTGAGGGCGGTGCTAAAGCCGAACACCTGCTCCAGGAGCAGCTGCCCGCCCACCAGGGCAACGGCGCCGATCAGCACTACGATGGGCAGCAGCCAGGAATGACTGAACCCGCGGCACACCTGGTAGCCCAGGCTCACCACCAGCAGCCCGAAGAAGGTGACGGGACCCACCAGCGCGGTGGACACTGCCACGAGCAGCGAGCATCCCAGCAGCACGCGCATCACCACCTTCCGGTGGTCCACGCCCACGTTGATGGCAACGTCCCGTCCCAGCGCCAGCACATCCAGGGTGTGCCGGGCGCGCCACACCAAGGCACAGACAATCGCCACGATCCCTGCCGAGACGCCCAGCAGCGCCGGGTCCACGTTGTTGAAGCTTGCAAAGAACAGGTCCTGGAGGATGATGAACTCGCTGGGCTCCATGAGCCGTTGCAGCAGGGAGGACAGGCCGCGGAAGAGGCTGCCGAGGACCACCCCCACCAGCAGGAGCAGGTGCAGCGACCTGGTGGCACCCGTGAACATCCAGCGGTACAGCAGTGCGCTGAACACCACCATCAGCAGCACTTCGACGCCGAACTGCAGCGTGGGAGGGGCGGCCACCACGGCGGCGGCTCCCAGGGTGAACGCCAGGACTGTCTGCACCAGGATGTACAGCGAGTCGAAGCCCATGATGGACGGCGTCAGGATGCGGTTGGCGGTAACGGTCTGGAACAGGAGCGTGGATACGCCCACGGCAACGGCCACCAGCAGCATGGCAGCCACCTTGATGGCGCGGCGCGGCAGGATGTAGCCCACGCTGCCCTTGAGGTCGAAGAACAGGAAGAAGCAGACGACGGCGGCAGTCACCGCGAGCAGGATGCCCGCCACCAGCTGTGGCGGGGCGCTGCGGACGGCGGTTTTGAGCTTCCAGGGAAGCGCGGACAGCCGCTGGCGGGCGGGCGGTCGCTCCACCTGCGGCCAAAGCGCTGTGCTGTCAGGCATTGCGTTTCCTCAGGATCAGGACGAGGAAGAGGACAGCGCCCAGCACGGACATCACCATGCCCACGGGGACCTCGTAGGGGTAGCGGATGGTGCGGCCGAGGATGTCGCAGACAAGCACGAACGCGGCGCCGAACAAAGCTGTCCAGGGAACCGCGCGGCGCAGGTTGTCCCCGAAGATGAGGGACACGATGTTGGGCACCACGAGTCCAAGGAAAGGCACTGCGCCCACCGTTGTGACCACCACGGCTGAGATCAGCGAGACGATGATGAGTCCCAGCCGCATCGTCCGGCCATAGTTCAGGCCCAGGTTGGTGGTGAAGTCCTGTCCCATCCCGGCCACTGTGAAACGGTCCGCGGCCAGCAGTCCCAGCAGCATCAGGCCGGCGACAATCCACAGCAGTTCGTACCGGCCGCGGAGGACACCTGAGAAGTCGCCGATCATCCAGTTGCCCAGGGTCTGCAGCAGATCATAGCGGTAGGCAAAGAAGGTGGTGACAGCCGCAATCACCCCGCCCAGCATGATGCCAACCAGTGGGATCAGCAGGGTGTTGCGGGCCGGCAGGCGCCGCAGGATGGCCAGGAACAGCGCAGTCCCCAGCAGCGCGAAAGCGCTGGCCACCAGCATCTTCACCAGCACCGGTGCCTGCGGGGCAAAGACCGTGACCACCAGGATCCCCAGGGTGGCCGATTCGACCGTCCCTACGGTGGACGGCTCCACAAAGCGGTTGCGGGCCATGAGCTGCATGATGAGGCCGGCCACCGCCACCGCCATCCCGGCCAGGACCACAGCGAGGGTCCGGGGAACGCGGGAGATCCAGAAGACATCCCTGGCGGCAGCGTCCCCGGCCAGCAGTGCCGGAAGCGAGACGTCGCTGACCCCAACAAACATGCTGGCTGCCGCGAGGGCAAGGACGGCAACTCCGGCCGCAGCCAGGCCTGCACCGCGGCGGGCCTGGCTGCGGACGGCCGGCGCAAGCGGGTGTACGGCGGTGAGGGTCATGGGCTTGGAGCCTGGCGGGCTGTGTTAGGCCACGGAGCCGGCGACGGCGTCAACCATGGCCTTGACGTTGTTCAGGCCGTAGCCCACGATGTACCAGCCGGCAGGGTCGAGGTTGATGACTTTGTTGTTCTTTGCGGCGTTGGTGGACTGGACGAGTTCGTTGTCCAGGATGGGGTTGGCGGCCGAGCCTTCGGTGCCCACCGCGGTGTCGCGGTTGATGACGTACAGGATGTCCGGATTGACCTGCTTGATGTACTCAAAGGACACAGCCTCGCCGTGGCTGCCTTCGACCTTGACATCAGCCGCGGTGGGGACGCCCAGGACATCGTGAATGATGCCGAACCGGGAACCCGCGCCGTACGCGGTGACTTCCCCTCCCGAGGTCAGGACAATGAGGCCCTTGCCGGCGCTGGCTGCCTTCGCCTTGGTTTCAGTGACGGTCAAGTCCACGGCGGCCAGCTTCTCCTCCACCTCGGTTGACTTGCCGAAGATGGTTCCCAGCTTCCCGGTCTGCTCCTTGAAGCTTTCCATCGGCGCGGCCGCATCGATGGACAGGTCGATGGTGGGGGCGATCTTGCTTAGTTCCTCATAGGCGCCGGCGGTCCGGCCGGAGATGATGATGAGGTCCGGGTCGCCCGCGCTGACGGCCTCGAAGTCCGGCTCCTTCAGGGAACCGATCTTGGTGTACTTCTCGTCGGCGTACTTGCTGAGTGCCTCCGGGTATGCCGCCTCCGGCACGCCGGCAGGTTCAACGCCCAGCGCGTCCAGGGTGTCCAGGACGCCGAGATCGAACGTGAAAACCTTCTCCGGGTTGACCGGTACGTTGTCCGTGGTGCCCTGGGCGTGCTCCACGGTGATGGTGGCTGCCTCGTCAACAGGCGTTGCCGTCGCGCTTCCGCCGCATGCGGTGACGGCCAGCAGCGCCGCTCCCGCCGCAAGTGCCCCCAGGTAGCTCGACAGCCTTTTCTTCACTTTTTTCTCCGCTCGGATAATACGTCACAACTTCGTTGTCTAATAGCCCAGAGCCTATAAGTAAGGGAAGGCTAACTTCAAAGCGGGAGGGGCCGTATTCCGTCACAAGTGGGGGACATCACAACGCACGACGCCGGCACTACGGTGAGTGCCGGCGTCGTGGTTGCAGGAGGGGCTGGGGAAAAACCGCCTCAACTGCGGGAGCGCTGCCAAAAAAGCCGCAGGATGTGCGAGAGCGTTTAGGCCGGGGCTTTGGCCACCTCCGCCTGCCGCTCCTCCACCAGGGTGGCCAGCGCGTTGAACAGCGGGTGGTCCGGTTCCAGGCCGGTGATGCGGGCCGTGGCGTCCGCGGGGCTGGAGGAGGCCAGGATCCCGGCCAGCTCGGTTGCCTCGGCGTCCGCCGGATCGGTGAAGCGCAGGGCCGCGGCGATGGCGCCCAGGAGCGCCTCCGGCACAATGCCCCGCTCCGCCAGCTCGGCGGCCGGCCCGATGAACCGCTCATGCCGGCTCAGCTTCCGCAGGGGCGCGCGGCCCACCCGGTTCACCGTGTCAGGCAGGTACGGGTTGGAGAACCGGACCAGGATCTTCTGGACATAGGCTTCCTGTTCGTCATTACTGAAACCATGCTTGGTGACCAGCAGCTGCTTGGTCTCCTCCAGCACCGCCCGCACGTCCTCGGCCACGTCCTGGTCTGCCATGGCCTCGGAGATCTTCTCCAGGCCCGCCTCGAACCCGAAGTAGGCCGCAGACGCATGGCCGGTGTTCACCGTGAACAGCTTCCGCTCAATGTACGGCGAGAGGTCGTCAACGAACGTGGCGCCCGGGATGACCGGTTCCGCCCCCGCAAAGGCGGTGCGGTCGATGACCCATTCGTAGAACGTCTCCACGGTGACGTCCAGGCCCTGCCCGGGCTCCTGGTTGGGCACGATCCGGTCCACGGCGGTGTTGGCGAACACGGCTTTCCCGTCCAGCGCGCTGGCGGCAGCCCCCGGCTGGGAGGCCACCTCCTTGGCCAGGATGTCCGTCGCGTTGATGGCGTTCTCGCAGGCCATGACCTGCAGTGGGGCCAGGCTCGTGTCCCTCGTTGCAATGCCCTTGGCGATGGCAGGGGCAACGAACTTCAGGATGTGGGGCCCCACGGCCGTGGTGACGATGTCCGCCGTCGCAATCTCTGCGATGAGCTCCTCTTCCTGCGTGGTGGAATTCAGCGCCCGGAAATTATTGACCGTCCGGACCGCAGGGTTCTCCCCCACCTCATGCACGGCGTAGCTGTCCGCCGCTGCAAGGCGGGCAATGAGGTCCTCCGCCACGTCGGCGAACACCACCTCATACCCGGCATCGTGCAGGAGCAGTCCCACAAAGCCACGTCCGATGTTCCCGGCCCCGAAATGAACAGCCTTCACTATGAGTTGACCTTTCCGAAGAGTTCCAGGACTTCATCCACCGAGGTGGCCGCCTCCAGCCGGGCAACCTGCTCCTTGCTGGTGAAGACCTTGGCGATGGAGGACAGGATGTGCAGGTGCTCGTTGTTGACCCCTGCAACGCCCACCACGAACTTCACCTGCTTGCCGTTCCAGTCGATCCCCTGGGGGTAACGGATCACGGATACCGCGGACTTCCGGATGTGGTCCTTGGCGGCATTTGTTCCGTGCGGGATGGCCAGGAAGCTGCCCATGTACGTGGACACTGATTCCTCGCGCTCGTGCATGGCGGCAATGTAGCCCTCGTCCACGGCGCCGCGCGCCAGCAGCAGCCTGCCGGCCTCGTCGATCGCGGCATCGCGGGTTGTCGCGGAACCGTCCAGCACCACGCTTTCACGCGCCAGGATCTCGGGTGCGCCGGCAGTTCCCTGCGTACCGGCCGTGCCGGCTGCTGGAGCCGCGTCCGCGGGAGCGTCCGCAGCGTGGGCGCCGCGGGAAGCGGCGGCACCGGCAGAAGCTCCTGCCGCAGCCGCCGTTGCCGGGCCGGCAGCGGATGCGCCGCCGGGCGTTCCCGCACCGGCGTCCGGACCTTCCGCTGCCACGGCACCCTCGGTGTTGCTCTCCCTGACCAGTTCCACGATTTCGTCGTAGCGGGGGCTGCTCATGAAGTTGTCAACGGAGTAGTGGACGGCGCTGGATGTGGCGGGCTTGGCCCGTTCCGTCAGGTCCTGGTGGGTAATGACGACGTCGTAGTCGTCGCGAAGGTTGGCGATGGCCGCGTTGGTGACCTTGACCTCCGGGAACCCGGCAGCCTTGATCTTGTTGCGCAGCACTGAGGCGCCCATGGCACTGGAGCCCATGCCGGCGTCGCACGCGAAGACGATGTTGCGGACCGGTCCTGCCAGGACGCCAACACCGCCGCCCGCGGCGGCAGCACCTGCACCTGCACCCGTCAGGGTGGAGGTGACGGAGCTCTTCTTGCCCTTCATCTGCTCCATCCTGGAAGTGGCAGCGCTCAAGTCGCCCTCATCGCTGTGTTTGGTGGTCTTCATGATGATCGAGGCCACAACAAACGATGCGGCCGTCGCCAGCAGGACTGCGAGGATCACTCCGATGTAGCTGTCCCTGGAGGTCTGGGCGAGCACGGCGAAGATGGAACCGGGGGCGGCCGGCGCCACCAGGCCCGAACCGGTGATGGCCAGGGTGGCGATGCCCGTCATGCCGCCGGCGATGGCGGCGAGGATCAGGAGCGGGCGCATCAAAACGTAGGGGAAGTAGATCTCGTGGATGCCGCCCAGGAAGTGGATAATGGCGGCACCGGGAGCGGATGCCTTGGCGGCGCCGCGGCCAAAGAACATATAGGCGAGCAGGATGCCCAGGCCGGGGCCCGGGTTGGCCTCAAGCAGGAACAGGATGGACTTGCCCTGCTCCAATGACTGCTGGACGCCCAAGGGGGTGAGCACGCCGTGGTTGATGGCGTTATTCAGGAAGAGCACCTTGGCCGGCTCGATGAAGATGCTGGTGAGCGGCAGCAGGCCGTTGTCCACCAGGAACTGGACCACCCTGCCGGCGCCCTCACTGAAGGCCGTAACCACCGGGGCAATGCCGTAGAAACCGAGCAGTGCCAGCAGCGCTCCCCAGATGCCCGCCGAAAAGTTGTTGATGAGCATCTCGAACCCGGGCCGGATTTTGCCGTCCCAGATCGAATCGATCTTCTTCATGGTCCAGCCGCCCAGCGGGCCCATGATCATGGCACCGATGAACATGGGGATGCCGGCACCCACAATCACGCCCATGGTGCCGATGGCGCCGACAACGCCGCCGCGGACGTCATAGACCATCCTGCCGCCGGTGTAGGCGATCAGGAGCGGCAGGAGGTAGGTGATCATCGGGCCTACCAGGCCAGTGTTTGCCACGCCGTCCGTCTCGCCGAAGCCGCCCAGCTGCGGAACAGGCAGCCAGCCCTTCTCGATGAACAGCGCGGTAATGAGTCCCCAAGCAATAAAGGCGCCGATGTTTGGCATGATCATGCCGGACAGGAACGTCCCGAACTTTTGGACGTGCACGCGCGCGCTGGTGCGGGGTTTTGCAACTGTCTCTGTTGCCATGTGATTTCCTAACCGTCATTCCTGCGGCTTCGCAGGGTGGTCCGATACTTACGACGACGTTCTGCCGGAATTGCGGGTTCAGCCCGCCGGGCTGGTGGAGATGCGGTGGAGCCATTCAAGGAAAAGCTTGAGTTCCGAGCTTGAAAGCTGGTCAGAGTGCGAGGCCTGAAGTGCGGCGTTCAGGGCAATCGCTGCCACCACCACCGAGGATTTCCCGGCACCGCCCGGGGCCGCGCCGCTGGCGGGCTCGGCGGACACCGCAAAGATCATGGCATCCCGGGTCATGGTGGACAGTTCGAGGTTCCGTTCGGAGGCGGGCTCCGCAATCAGCATCAGCGTCACGCCCACGTTGGCCGCCAGGATGGACCTGGCCGCCTCCCGGGGCTGGACGTTCAGCTGGCCCGCCGCCGCTGCCTTGTTCAGCATCTCCTCCATCAGCGCCTCGGCATCTGCGACGATTGCCGGGCGGCTTTCCGGGCGGATGTTGCCGAACATCACCAGGTACAGCTCCGGCTGGTTAAGCCCGAACTGGACGTGGTTGTCCCACATTCTCCGGATATCCTCGAGCGGCTGTCCGGAGGGGGCGAAATCCCTTTCGCCCGCGACATACTCTTCAAACCCTGCGGCGACGACGGCGTCGAACAGACCTTCCTTGTCACCGAAGTGGTGGTACAGCGTGGGGGCTGTAACCCCCGCCAGCTGGGTGATCTGGCGGGTGGAGACGGGAGCGCCCCCGGAGTTTGCCAGCAATTCCGCGGCAGCACGAAGCAGCCGCATTTTGGGGGGAAGCTGGCCATCCAAACTCATAACCGCTACCCTAGCACCTATAGCATTGCTATATGAACTGAATCACATACAATTTTTTTCAGGCACGTTTCCCGCCTCCGGACGCAGCAGTCTTCCGGCGGAACGGCATGGCGCCGGACATATCGGGCGGGCCTGGCAACCGGCAGAGAATGAGGACCTTCAGTGCAGAACTTCCCAGGAGTAGGCGTCAGCCCAGGCCGCGTCATCGGCACCGTCCGGCAGATGCCCAAACCCATCAGCGAACCTCCTGCCGGCGAGCAACTTGCACCCGGCACCACCGCTGAGGAAGCAACTGCAGCCCTCAAGGCGGCATCCCAGGCGGTGCACGATGAACTGAAGGCACGCGCCGCCCACGCCACCGGTGACGGCAAGGCCGTGCTGGAAGCCACTGCACTGATGGCCAAGGACACCATGCTGATCAAGGGCGCGGCCAAGCTGGTTGCCCGCGGAACCTCTGCGGAACGTGCCATCTGGGAGTCGGGCTCCTCGGTGTCCGAGATGCTCCACAACCTGGGCGGCTACATGGCCGAACGCGCCACCGACGTCCTGGACGTCCGCGCCCGGATCGTCGCCGAACTGCGGGGCGTGCCCGCGCCCGGGATCCCCTCATCCAGCATCCCGTTCGTCCTGGTGGCGGAGGACCTGGCCCCGGCAGACACCGCCACCCTTGACCCCAACAAGGTCCTGGCACTGGTCACGGCCGGCGGAGGCCCGCAGTCCCACACCGCCATCATCGCCCGGTCCCTGGGCCTTCCCGCCGTTGTTGCGGCGGTGGGCGTGGACGAGCTCCCGGACGGCACGGAAGTCTATGTGGACGGTGCCGCAGGCAGCATCACCTCCGAACCCGACGAGTCCCTGCGCGCAGCAGCGGAAGCGTGGGCTGCCACGGCGTCCCTGCTGGCGGAGTTCAGCGGAACGGGCTCGACGGCGGACGGCCACCTGGTGCCGTTGCTCGCCAACGTGGGCGGCGGCAAGGACGCCGAGGCGGCCGCGAAGCTGGGCGCGCAGGGTGTGGGCCTGTTCCGTACCGAGTTCTGCTTCCTTGAACGGGACACCGAGCCGAGCGTTGAAGAACAGGCCGCAGCCTACAAGAGTGTTTTTGACGCCTTCCCCGGGAAGAAGGTAGTGCTGCGCACCCTTGACGCCGGCGCAGACAAGCCCCTTCCGTTCCTGACTGACTCCACCGAGCCCAATCCGGCGCTGGGCGTCCGTGGCTACCGCACCGACTTCACCACCCCGGGTGTCCTGGACCGCCAGCTGGAGGCAATCGCCCTGGCGGAGAAGCAGTCCCAGGCAGACGTCTGGGTCATGGCGCCCATGATCTCCACCGCCGAAGAAGCCGCACGCTTTGCCTCCATGTGCGCGGACGCCGGCATCAAGACGCCCGGGGTCATGGTGGAGGTTCCGTCCGCCGCCCTCACGGCCGAAGCCATCCTCCGGGAGGTGGGCTTCGCCAGCCTCGGCACCAACGACCTCACCCAGTACGCCATGGCCGCAGACCGCCAGCTCGGCCCGCTGGCCAACCTCAACACCCCGTGGCAGCCGGCCGTCCTGCGCCTCGTTGGGCTGACAGTTGAAGGCTCCAGGGCGGAGGGGAACAACAAACCCGTGGGCGTCTGTGGCGAAGCGGCTGCAGACCCGGCCCTCGCCGTCGTCCTTACCGGCCTGGGCGTAAGCACCCTGTCCATGACGGCGCGCTCCCTGGCTGCCGTGGCCGCGGTGCTGAAGACCGTCACGCTGGAAGAAGCCCAGCAGCTGGCCAAGCTCGCCCTGTCCGCTCCCAGCGCCACGGAAGCGCGCGCCTGGGTCCGGGAGAAGCTGCCGGTCCTGGACGAACTCGGACTGTAGGGGCGCGGTCCGGCCGGTCAGGCCCTGCTCCCCTCCTAGGCGGTGACGCCGAAGCCATCCAGGGCACGGACCCAGCTGCTGATGGCCTCGGCCGCCGCACCCGGGGCGGTGTGCTGCAGGACGTGGCCCTGCCCCGGGATTTCGGCCATGGTGCCCTGCCGGGCGGCAGCAGCAAGGCGTTGGCACCAGGGGCGGCGCGCGATGGGGTCCCGGGCGCCGCGAAGGACAAGGACGGGCTGGCTCACCGCAGCCACCCTTTCCTCCATGGGGTAGTCCATCATCACGGGCAGCTCGGTAAGGTACCAGCGCGGGCCGGCCCTGAAGTAGTCGCTGAACACGAGGGCGTTTGAGGTCAGGCTTTCCCTGAACAGTGCATCGCGCGTCAGTGCCAGCGCCTGCCTGGTGACCGTCTTCCTGGGGGAATCCACCACCGGCCCCATCAGCACTGCGCCCGCCACCCGGCCAGGTTCCTGGAGCGCCAGTTCCACCGCGGACTGCGCCCCCATGGAGTGCCCCACCACCACATAGCTGGAAACCCCGGCCTCCGCCAGGACAGTGCCCACGAACGCCGCGAAGTCACCAATCTGTAGTTGGCGCGGGGGCCGCGAGGCCTTTCCGAAGCCCGGGAGGTCGAATGTGTAAACGTCCGCTTCCTTGGCCAGTTCAAGATGCAGCCGGGCAAGGTACCGGTGGGACACACCAATACCGTGCAGCAGGACGTACGCGGGCCTTGGCGGAGCCCCTGCGGGCATTACCGAGGCATAAAGCGTGCCCCGGAGTCCGCCCGCCTCGACGTCCCGGCCGCCACTGAGTTCCATCAGCCGAGCTTACCGCCCCGGCCGCGGCGGCCGCCGGTAGGCTGGGTGCATGGCACTGATAGCTCCCCGGATCACCGGCCCGCTCCCGTCGGAGGATGCAGAGAAGCTGGGCCGGGCACTGGCTGGCAGCAACGACATCACGGTGTTCGTGGACGGCACCGTCCACAGGCTGCCGCCCCAGGCGAGGGACGCCGTCGTGGATCTCCTGCACCGGTTCAGCCGCGGTGAGGCGGTGACCGTCAGCAGCGTCGAGGACATGCTCACCACGTCCAAGGCAGCAGAGCTGGCTGGCATCTCCCATACATACCTGCGCAACATGACGGACCGCGGCGAGATCCCGGTGGAGTACCGCGGCACCCACCGCCGGATTCCGCGGGCCGCCATCATGGCCTGGCTGGAGGGGCAGAAAAAAGGCGAGCTTCGCGAGGTGGGGACGGACCCTGGGGCGGGCGCCTAGATCGGCTGTGTGTCAGATCCTGGGCCGGCCCGCCCAGCGGCGCATCTTCAGGGCGGCGTGGAGCTCCAGGCGGGGCATTCCCTTGAGCGGATCCACGCCGAGCAGCTGCCGGATCCGGCCCAGCCTGTTGTAGATGCTGCTGCGGTGCAGGTGGAGCCTGGTGGCCACGTCCTGGACGGAGCCGTCGTTGTCGTAGAGGAGTTCCAGGACTGGCAGAAGCTCCCCGTTCCGGTCATGGTCCTCGAGCATCCGGAAATAGACCGAACCCGAGTCAGCCCAGGCGCTGGCACCTCCCCCTGCGGACGCGAGGAGCTGGTACACGCCGGTGGCCCGGCAGTCAACGAGTTCACCGAGCTGGGGGTCCACGGCTGCGGCCTGGGCCGCCACCTTCGACTGCCGGTAGGCCGCGGCAAGCTCCCGTGGCCGGGCGAAGCCCTCGCTGATACCCAGGATGATGCGGTGGACAGGACGGCCGGAGCGCTTGGCGAGTTCAAGCTGGTAGTGCACCAGCACCTGGGCGTGACTGGCCCTGCCGGACAATTCACGGAACAGGACCACGGCATGCGTCTCCGTGCCGGCACTGAACAGGGCGGAATCCACGCCGATGGTGGCCTGCAGCGCGGCAGACCTGTGGATCAGGGTAGACGCGATGGGGTCCGGCCCACCGGACCAGCCGTCAGCATCAAGCACCGTAACCACCTGCCAGGGACCGCGGCCCTGGATCTCCTTCCAGCCCGCCACGGCAGCCACGGCATTGGCTTCGCCGGCGCAGGCGGTTAGGAACTCCCGCTCGCGCCCGCGCCGGAACTCCGACTCCGCCGTGTTCGAGTCGAGCAGGAGCCCCGAAAGCATCTCGACCTCATGGTTCACAGCCGGCAACTGGGTGAGGATCGCCGTCGGACTCTCATCTGCCGAATCCTGCTGCACCCACAGATAGCCCACACGGAACCCACGCACCATCAACGGAACACAGACGCGGCCCAGCATGCCCAGGTCCTGGTTGGCGGGAACCACCACGGGCCGAACCGCCGTGGCAATACCGTGCGAGAGCTGCCATGCGCTGACATCTGCCGGGACTTTCTTGCTCAGCAGGAAGTTCACCCGGACCCTGTCCGCGTGGGACTGGTTGGAGCTGTACGCAAGCAGCACGCCGTCCAGGTCCTCAAGCGACAGGCCACGGCCCAGCTTCTGCGCCACCTGCTCAACCAGTTGTTCCACACCCTGCTGCTGCATGCGCCAACACTACTGCCCGGAAGTCCCCCGTCACGAACGGACACGAGGCGACACCTGCCGCCCCCGGACTCGACAATCGTCGAGTATGGAAGCTTTAGCGCCCCGGAATTGCGCGGTTTCCGCTCCGCTGCCATTCGGCACTGATGTCGGCTGGCTCACAACCGGATTTATCGTTGATACACGAAATCCTTCCGCACTTTCCGGCTGTTCAGGCCGAGAATATGGAGCCCGCAATGATCATCGGCGTCCCCAAAGAAATCAAGAACAACGAGTTCCGGGTGGCCATCACCGCCGCCGGTGTCCACGAGTTCCGCAGCAACGGGCACACTGTGCTGGTGGAGCGCGGCGCGGGCCTGGGCTCCGGCATCACCGATGAGGAATACGCCATTGCCGGTGCCGAGATCGTCAACGAGGCCGACGACGTCTGGGCACGCGCCAACATGGTCTTGAAGGTCAAGGAGCCCGTCAAGGCCGAGTACCACCGCTTCCGCAAGGACCTGGTCCTCTTCACCTACCTCCACCTTGCGGCCGAGCCCGAACTCACCCGCGAACTCATCAACTCCGGCGTCACCGCCATCGCCTACGAGACCGTCCAGGAGGGCCGCACCCTTCCCCTGCTGGCCCCGATGTCAGAGGTTGCGGGCCGGCTTTCCGTGCAGGTTGGCGCGTCCTCGCTTATGGCGCCTGCGGGCGGAAAGGGCGTCCTGCTGGGCGGCGTTCCCGGCGTCCGTCCCGCCAAGGTAGTTGTGCTCGGCGCCGGCGTGGCAGGCACCAACGCCGCTGCCATGGCCCTCGGCCTGGGTGCCGACGTCACCATCCTGGACATCAACATCAACCGGCTGCGCGAACTGGACGCCCAGTACCAGGGCCGGCTCAAGACCGTGGCGTCCAACAAGTACGAGATCGAAAAGTCCGTGGTGGACGCGGACCTGGTGATCGGTTCCGTCCTCATCCCCGGCGCCAAGGCCCCCAAGCTGGTCACCAACGACCTCGTGGCCCGCATGAAGCCGGGCTCAGTCCTGGTGGACATCGCTGTGGACCAGGGCGGCTGCTTCGAGGACACCCACCCCACCACCCACCAGGAACCCACGTACAAGGTGCATAACACCATCTTCTACTGCGTGGCCAACATGCCCGGCGCCGTGCCGAACACCTCCACCTACGCGCTGACCAACGTCACGCTGCGGCACGCGGTGTCCCTCGCCAACCTGGGTGTCAGGGGAGCCTTCGACCGCGACCCCGCCCTCGCAGCCGGCCTCAACATCGCCGCCGGCCACGTGGCGCACCACTCCGTGTCCGAGGCCCACAACCTGCCCCTCGTAGCGGACTGGCACGAACTGGTTTCTGCGTAGCTCGGACTCCTGCCGCAACGGCGGCCATCCCCGCGTGCTGCTCCTTCGTCGCTCTGACGCACGCTTCCGGATGGTCTCCGTTGCGGCCGTTAACGAACCATTGAAGCCAGTTCCCGTGCTTCTTCTATTAATTTGAGGGACTCGACGGCGTCCTCTGGGTCTACTGGGAGGGGCAGGGCTGAGGTTGCGCCGCCGTCCAGGATTTTGTCTGCCAGGAGCCGGTAGAACTCGGGGTAGGCGCCGCGTTCGGTGGGCAGGGCGTCCAGGTGTCCGTCACGGCCCAGGAACCCGGCCCACTCCGGCGCCTCCTGCCCGTATTCCGCATCCAGGGGGCTGCCGCCCGCTGCGACGTATGGTTCCTGCGGGTCCACCCCGTGCTTGGTGAATCCGCCCACGGAACCCAGCACGCGGAACCGCGGGGCCTGCTGCGCGCAGAGCATGTTCATGGTGAGGTGGCTGATCACGCCGGAGTCATGCCTCAGGACCAGGAAAACGTCGTCGTCCGCCCGTTCGTCCGAACGCCGGGCCTTCAGTTCCGCGTGGACCACTGCGGCCGGTCCGAAGAGCTGGAGGGCCTGGTCGATCAGGTGGCTGCCGAGGTCGAACAGCGTTCCGCCGCCCTCGGCCGCAGTGGCGCGGGCCTTCCATGCCTTCGAGATGGCGGGCGACCACCGCTCGAAACGCGATTCAAACCGGGTCACCCGGCCCAGGGCATCGGCCGCCAAGAGCTTTCGCAGGGTCAGGAAGTCCCCGTCCCAGCGGCGGTTCTGGAACACCGTCAGCACCCTGCCCAGTTGCCGTGCCAGCGCGATGAGTTCCTGGCCCTGCCCGCTTGTCACGGCGAAGGGTTTGTCCACCACCACATCAAGGCCTGCTTCCAGGGCTGCCTTTGCCAGCGGGTAGTGGGTGGCGGGCGGGGTCCCCAGTACCACCAGGTCCACGTCCCCGGCGCGCTCGAGGACTGCCTTGCCGTCCGGCACGGTCTGCACACCCTGGTACTGAGCGGCCGCGGCGGCTTCCCTCCCGGCGTTGGACGTGGCAATCATGCTGAGCGAGTAGCGCGGATCCGCAGCTATCAGGGGGGCGTGGAACACGCTTCCGGACAGCCCGAAACCCACGACGGCGGTACGGATGGTGCGCGGGGTCGCTGCAGTTCCGGTCATAGTGGCTAGGCTACTCCTCCACATCGGTGAGAGATGGTTACGGAAATCCCCACGTTATGTGAGAGATGGTTACGGAAAAAGCCGCATCAAATGGGAGAGCGTGTGGGACGGCGAAGGCCGGCAGGCCCCGGATGTTCCAGGAGCTGCCGGCCCTGCCGCGCTGCTGCTATTCAGTTGTGCCCCGCGGGGCAGGTGGGGTTACTTCTTTTCCCAGCCGAGGGTGGTCCAGTCCGGAACCTGGGACAGGCTGCGGAACAGGGACGGGCCGTAGTTGGCCAGTCCGGTGCGGACGAAGGAGATCTGCGGGCCGTTCATGACCACACCCATGGAGAAGTACTTCGCCATGTGCTCCTTCTCCACTTCCATGGCCGCCTTGTTGCGCTCGGCGTTGTCCTCGATGGACGCCAGGTCGGCGATCTTCTTATCCAGTTCGGCGTCGCCCAGCTGGTTCTCGTTGGTCTTGGAGTCGTAGTACTGCTTGACGGCTTCAGTTGCGTCCGCGCCCACGGTGTAGCCGGAGACGCTCATGTCGAACTCACGAGCACCGAGGACCTTGCCGAAGTCGGCCGAAGCGCGCTGGTCAATGCCCACGTCCATGCCGCCGGCCTGGAGCTGCTGCTGCAGGGTCTGGGTGAAGGCGAGGGTGGTGGGATCGTCGCCGAAGTTGCTGATCTTGAAGGCTGCGGGCTTGCCGTCCTTCTCCATGATGCCGTTTGCGTTCTCGGTGTAGCCGGCGTCCGTCAGTACCTTCTTGGCGGCATCCGGACCGGTTTCCTTCACGGGGTAGTTGTCCTGGTAGTACTCGGAGAACGGCAGGAGCATCATGGAACCGGAGCTGGGCTCTTCCCAGTTCAGGCCGTTGAAGCGCACCTTGCGGAGGGCTTCACGGTCAACCGCGGCGAAGATGGCCTCGCGGACGGCAACATCGGTGATGCGCTGGGCGTTGAGGTTCATGCCGCCGGCGAACAGGCGCTGGCCGCGGCGGACCTCTGAGTTGTTGGTGCCCTCAAGCTGCTTGTACAGGGAGATGGTGTTGGCGGACATGGCGTCGATCTCGCCGTTCTTGAAGGCAGCGATCTGGGCACTGGTCTCCAGCTGACGGAAGACGACGCTCTCCAGCACCGGCTTGTTGCCCCACCACTTCTCGTTGGGAACCAGGGATACCGTCTTGGCGGCAGTGTCGTACTGGTCCAGCTTGAAGGGCCCGGCCATCCATTCGGGGTGCATGTCGCCGTTGAACCCCTCGTTGAAAATTTCAGGAGAGTTGACGGCGGGGTGGATGAGGCCTGTGAAGAGGGAATCCAGCGGGTAGACCGGCTGGGTCGTCTTGACCACCACTTCCTTGTCGTTGCTGCCGGCTTCCACGGATTCAACGAACTCGTAGTTGCCGGAGCTGACGATGTCGTAGCCTGCGTCCGGGCTCTTGAGGATGTTCCAGGTGTTCTGGAAGGCCTTGACGTCGATCGGGGTGCCGTCGTTGTAGGTGGCCTTCTCGTTGACCTTGATGGTGATGGTCTGCTTGCCGTCCTGCACTTCGTTTTCCACAGACTCGCAGAAGTCCTTGTTCGGGGTCACTTCGCCGTCGAACGCAATGTCCCAGCAGCCCCAGGTTCCCGCCTGGTCGATGGGACGGTGCAGCGCGGTGTTGTCTGCGCTGTTGCCGTTGTTGGAGAAGCCATTGAAGTCCGGGCCGATGTTGCCCAGCGGAAGGGTGACCTTGCCGCCCTGTTCAAGATCGGCTGCCGGCTTCTCGTTGATGCTGATGAGTTTGGACAGATCGCTGCCTGCCTCCTGGCCCTTGGCCGTTTCCGGGCCGGTGGACCCGCCACCGCCGCCGCAGGCCGTCAGCGCCAGAGCTGCGGTGATGGCCGCCGCTCCGCCGATCCTGTTCAGATTCCTCATGGTGTTCCCTTCGTTGGTGCGAGTGGTGGTGCTTGTGATGGGTCGAAGAAACCTAGGGCGCATGGTGGTCCGCCGATTCGTGGACTACCAGCATGTCCTCGTCCAGTTCTCCGTCAGGGAAGAAGCAGGCGAAGCGTTGGTCCAGGGCGGGCAGGAAATCTGCCGCCAGGGTTTGGGCCGCCGGGGACGGTGCTACATGCTCCAGCGGCGGTTCGAGGGTCAGGCACTTTTCCTGCTTCGCCGCCGGCAACGCTGCGAAAACAGGGCAGCGGGTGGCGAAATTGCATCCCTTGGGGGCATCAAGCGGGGAGGGCAGGTCACCCTGGAGGATGATGCGTTCCCGCGTGCGCTCCAGCTGGGGGTCCGGCACGGGGATGGCGGAGAGCAGGGCCCGGGTGTAGGGGTGGCGGGGGTTGTCGAATACCCGGTCCACTTCGCCGATTTCCACGATCTTCCCCAGGTACATCACCGCCACCCGGTTGGAGATGTGCCGGACCACGGAAAGATCGTGCGCCACCAGCAGGTAGCTGAGGCCCAGTTCGGCGCGCAGCTTGTCCAGGAGGTTGATGACTCCGGCCTGCACGGAGACGTCCAGGGCCGAGACAGGCTCGTCCAGGACCACCAGTTTCGGGTTGACGGCCAGTGCGCGGGCTATGCCAATGCGCTGGCGCTGCCCGCCGGAGAACTGGTTGGGGAAGCGGTTGACGTGGTCAGGCTGCAGGCCCACCAGCTTCATCAGTTCCATGATGCGCTTTTTGGTGTCGGCCTTGTTCATGCCCGCGTTCTGGAGCGGTTCGGCGAGGACCTCAAACACGGTGAACCGGGGATCAAGAGCGCCGGTCGGGTCCTGGAACACCATTTGGAGCTCCCGGCGCATCGCGCTCCTGGTCTTGGCGTCGGCGGCCTGCTTGTTGCTGATGCCGCCGATCACCACCTCGCCGTCCTGGTCCTTGTGGAACTCCATGATTTCCAGCAGGGTGGTGGTCTTGCCTGAGCCCGATTCCCCCACGATGGAGAAGCATTCCCCTTCGCGGATATCGAAACTCACTCCGTCCACGGCTTTGACGGTCCCGATGCGGCGCTTCAGCAGTGCGCCCTTGGTGAGCGGGAAGTGCTTGCGGACGTCCTTCAGCTGCAGGACGGCGGAGCGTTCCTCCCTAGGGATGGCGTCGAAGCGGGATACCGGTACCGGCGGTGCGGCGAACACGTCATGGACATCCACGTCGCCGCCCAGCGAACCGGATTTGATGCAGGCGGCGCGGTGGGCGGACGGCCCCGGAACAGGTGCGAGCGCCGGTTCACCCTCCAGGCAGGCGTCCGTAGCGAGGGGGCAGCGGGGCGCGAACGAGCAGCCGGTGGGCGTGTGGACCAGGTTGGGCGGCATGCCCTCGATGGGCACCAGCGAGGACTTCTCCGCAACATCGACGCGCGGAACGGCTCCGAGCAGGCCCATGGTGTACGGCATCCGCGGGTTGTAGTAGATGTCATCCACCGCCCCGGTCTCCACCGGCCTGCCGGCGTACATCACCACGATGTCGTCCGCCATGCCCGCCACAACGCCGAGGTCGTGGGTGATCATCACGACGGCGGCTCCGGTCTCCTCCTGCGCCGTATGCAGCACCTCCAGCACCTGCGCCTGGATGGTGACGTCCAGCGCCGTCGTCGGCTCATCTGCGATGAGGACCCGCGGATTGTTGGCGATCGCAATGGCGATCATCACGCGCTGGCGCATGCCGCCGGAAAACTCGTGCGGGAAGGCCCTGAGCCGTTCCCTGGGGCTGGGGATGCCCACCATGGCAAGAAGTTCGACGGCGCGGGCTTCTTTCGCCTGCTTGCTCATGCCGGGGTTGTGGATGGTCAGTGCTTCGATGATCTGGTTGCCCACGGTATAAACAGGCGTCAGCGAGGACAGCGGGTCCTGGAAGACCATGGCCAGCTCATTGCCGCGGTACCCGCACATGGCCTTGTCGCTCAGGCCCAGCAGTTCCTTGCCCTTGAGCCGTACGGAGCCGGTGACCTCCGCCGTGGAGGGCAGTAGGCCCATGATGGCAAGGGAGGTCACCGATTTGCCCGAGCCGGACTCCCCCACGATGCCGAGCGTTTTTCCGGGCATGAGGTCGAAGTCGACGCCCCGGACCGCGTGAACCACACCGTTTTCTGTGTTGAAGCGTACGTTCAGGTCCCGGACGGAAAGGATTGCGTCCGCGGGGGCGTGAAGGCCCGCAACGTGCAGCCGTTCCACTGCTGACTGCGGCTGTTTCACCGGTCCTGCGGCAATTTCGCTGCTCATGAGGCATTCCCCTTCACGCGGGTTTTCAGGGCGCGTTTCTTGGCGCTGCCGGAGGAGCTTGAGCTTGGATCGAAGGCGTCACGCAGTCCGTCGTTCATCATGGCCAGTGATCCGGTGAGCAGGAACATTACGGTCAGCGGCACCCAGAACATCCAGGGGAACGTCTGCACCTGGGAGGTGGCTCCGCCGATCAGCACGCCGAGGCTCACATCCGGAACCTTGATGCCGATGCCGATGAAGGAGAAGGCAACTTCCGCGAGGATGGCACCGGTGACGCCCCGGGTGATGTCCAGGACCAGCAGCGACCCGATGTTGGGCACCAGGTGGCGCCACACGATCCTGCGGGCCGGAACACCCATGTACTGTGCGGCCTTGACGAAGTCACGCTGCATTAGGGACATGGAGAGGGACCGGATGAGCCGCGCTGTTCCCATCCAGCTGAAGACGAGCAGCACAATGATCAGCAGCAGCCAGGACGGCAGGTCCCGCCGGAGCCCTTCACCTCCGCCGCTGGTGGCCACGGCCACGACCAGCAGGGCCGGCATCATGATGAGCGCCTCAAGGATGAAGAGCATCACCTTGTCCACCTTGCCGCCGAAGTAGGCCATGGTGCACCCGTAGACGGCGGCAACGAGGACTGACACCAGCCCGACGATCAGTCCGATCAGGATGGAAATGCGGGTGCCCTCCACGGTCATTGCGTAGAGGTCGATCCCGGCCTGGGAGGTGCCCAGGTAGTGTTCGGCCGAGGGCGGCATTCCAATGTTGAAGGGGTCGATGGTCTGCTTGTCCCACTGGGTGAAGTACCCGCCCACGAAGGAGAAAACGGTCAGGGCGAGGAAGATGGCAAGCCCTGCGACGGCTGTCTTGTTCCGCATGAAGCGGCGGAAGATGATGGTGTTTTTGCCGATCACGACGTCGGCGCTCTCCAGGTGGGCGTCCTGGGCGACGGCGGCGGGGTCTACTGCATTGAGGTTGGTCACGGTTACTGCACCCGCACTCTCGGGTCAACAAGGGTGGTGGCGAAATCCGCCAGAATGGCTCCCAGGGCGAAGATCACGGAACCGTAGGCCAGCGTGGCCGTGGCGGCGTTGACGTCCTGGAGTGAGATGGCGTCGATGCTCCACGAACCCACGCCGGGCCAGGCGAAGATTTTCTCCGCGAAGAAACCGCCGGCGAAGATGGCCGGGATGGTGAAGGCGATGCTTTGGGCCACCGGTATGAACGAGACCCGCAGCGCGTGCCGCGAGATGGCCTGGTTTCGGGTGAGGCCCTTGGCGCGGGCGGTCCGGACGAAGTCGGCGTTGACGTTGTCCAGGAGGTACTGGCGCTGGGCAATCTGGTAGGACCCCCAGCCCACCAGTGTGATGGCCACAGTGGGGACGGCGTAGTGCGCCAGCATGTCGATGAACTGGGCCCAGCCCGGTTCCATCCCCGGGGTGGAAATGCCGGTGACAAAGAAGATGCGTTCGCCTACGGTCTCGTTGATGTTGATGGCGCCCAGCTGCACCAGGAAGTAGGCAATGGGGGCCGGCACGATGTAGGCAAGGTAGCTGTACGAGGTGATGACGCGGTCCTGGAACTTGTACTGCCGGGCGGCGGAATAGACGCCGAGGGCAACGCCGATCACCAGGGTCAGGATGATGGAAGCCAGGAAAAGGCGGGTGGAGATCCAGACGCGGTCCCCGAACTCCGCGTTGATGTAGGCGCCGTTGGGGCTGCGGCCCCAGTCCCAGCGCGTGAGAATGGCAGTAAGCCATTCGACATAGCGTTCCCAGGGGCTGAGGTCAGGGTCCAGGCCCTTCAGGCGCATCGAGTTTGCCACCTGCTCCGGGGTGGGACGGGGAATCCGTTCCTGTTCCAGCAGCGCGGGCTTGAGGGAACTGACCGCAAGGAAATATCCCGCTGACGTTGTCAGGAAGATCATGAAGACGTACGTGATGCCGCGCTTGGCGAGGTACCTGAGCATGCCGCAGCTACTTCTGGATCGTCGCCGCCGGCAGCTGGACGGTCAGACACCGCGTCATCCGCAGGCGGGCCAGGCTGTTGGGCAAATCAACAATCACGTGCTGGATCCTTCCGTTTTCCCCTGATCAGCGGGGGGGTTGCGCCGCTTCACCGGGTCCTTGCCAGCGGGTAGCTGGCGTCCCGCAGCCTTTCAGGCTTAGCCCTGGTGGACTATGTCGCGGGTCACATTCCAGAGGAAACTATCACAAGCCGGAACCGAAAATGCGGGCCAATGCCCCGAAAGCTACCCGCCCGTATCAGATCGTTATGAATAGTTCTGTGAAGTTGGTGTGACTGGACACACATTCGGCCTGTGGCCTACTCTACGCTCCGCGGACCACCCGTGTGACAAGATCCCGCCAGGAAGCGGCAAGCCTGTCAGGCGCAATCCCATGGACTTTGACAAGGCTTAACAGCCGCTCCGGATCGAGGGTGGCCGCCAGGGACCCGGCCATCAGCCAGGGGTCGGGCCCAAAGCCTTCTTCCCGCAGGAGGATCTCGATATGGCGGTGCCACAGGACGGCGGCGGGGGCTTCAAAGCGCCCGCGCGAGGCATGCTCGGCGGCCAGCACCAGGTCCCCGAACTCCATGACGTAGGAGATCCGCTCCGCCCCGAAGGCGATGAGGCGTTCCAGCCCGGGCGCGCCAGGACCCAGCGGTGGCGGCCCGAACATGAACCGGGACTGGAAATCGGCCTCGGACTCGCTCAGCAGCGTCAGCATCAGCCCTGCCCGGCTGCCGAACCGGCGGAAGACCGTCCCCTTGCCCACCCCGGCATGCTCGGCCAGCCGGTCCATGGTCAGGCCCTCCGCCCCGCAGTCAGCGATGAGCTCCCGGGCAGCAGCAAGGAGGCGTTCCCGGTTCCGTGCGGCGTCCCGGCGTTCTGCCGCCGTTCCCGCCGGCAGGCCCGGCCGCGGTGGGATGAAGCTCACATCCGACATTCCAGACCTCGGGAATAATAAGCGGACCGCAGTCCGTTTAGATGGGTGAAGGCACTAACAAGCCTCAGCTTAGACCGGCCCGCGGCCCTCCCGCGGACCCAGACCCCAGGAGTTCCCATGACCAAGAGCACCGTCCTTACCCTTGTAGGCAGCCTCCGCGCCGAGTCCACCAACCAGAAGCTGGCGGAAGCCATCCAGCTGAACGCGCCGGAGCAGGTTGACGTGGTGATCCACGGGAACCTTGGCAACATCCCGTTCTACAACGAGGACATCGACGTCGAGGGCCAGGTCCCCGAGGCAGCGGCTGCTTTGCGCGCTGCGGCCAATGAGGCAGACACGCTGCTGCTCGTCACTCCGGAGCACAACGGCACCGTTCCCGCCGCACTGAAGAACGCCATCGACTGGCTGTCCCGCCCGTTCGGCGCCGGCGCCCTCGCCGGCAAGCCCACCGCCGTCGTCGGCACCGCGTTCGGCCAGTACGGCGGGGTCTGGGCCCAGGACGAGGCCCGCAAGGCAGCAGGCATCGCCGGTGCGCAGATCCTCGAGGACGTCAAGCTCGCCGTGCCGGGATCCATGGTCCGCTTCGCCGAGGTCCACCCGAAAGACGACGCAGAGGTTGTGGAGCAGATCAAGGGCGTGTTCGACGCAATCACCGCGTCACAGCCCGCGGCTTAGCCGCCGCCCCCGGTACCCGGCGCAGCCAACGCGCCGGGTACTGCTTTTTAAGCCCGCCCACCCTGCGGATCCAGCCGCCCGGCCGACACAGTGGAACTCTGGCTGCTGCACCTGATCATTGCTACCGTGACCGCATGAGTCCCTCAAAGACCCCGGCCGAGATCCTCACCATCGCCGGAGCCGAGGTCCGCATCTCGAGTCCGGACAAGGTGCTGTTCCCCGAACCCGGGCTGACGAAGCTCGACCTGGTGAAGTATTACCTGGCGGTCGCGGACGGTGCACTCCGCGGCGCCGGGGGCCGGCCGATGGTCCTCAAGCGCTTCCCCAAGGGCATTGACGCCGAGCCGTTTTTCCAAAAGCGCGTGCCCGAAAACCACCCTGCCTACGTGGACACCGCCACCCTGCACTACGCGTCGGGGACGTCGGCGGAGGAAGCCGTCATCCGGGACGCCGCCGGCCTGGCATGGGTGGTGAACCTCGGCTGCCTTGACCTGAATCCCCACCCCGTGCGCGCGGAAGACCTGGAGCACCCCGACGAACTCCGGGTGGACCTCGATCCTATGCCGGGGGTGGACTGGTCCCAGATTGTGGACGCCGCCTTTGTGGCGCGGGACGTGCTCGGCGACGCGGGCCTGGTGGGATGGCCGAAGACCAGCGGTTCCCGGGGGCTTCACATCCTTGTGCGCATCGCACCGCGGTGGTCCTACCGGGACGTGCGGCTTGCCGCCGAGACTCTTGCCCGCGAGGTGGAGAACCGCGCGCCCGGCCTTGCCACCGCACGGTGGTGGAAGGAGGAACGGGGCGAGAGCGTGTTCGTGGACTTCAACCAGAACGCCAAGGACCGCACCGTGGCCTCCGCGTACTCGGTGCGGCCCTTGCCCGACGCCCGGGTATCCACCCCCCTGACCTGGGACGAGGTCCGGACCGCCAGGCCGGACCAGTTCACGGTGCTCACAGTGCCCCGGCGCTTTGCCGACAAGGGTGACCCGCACGCCGGTATTGATGACGCGGCGGGCAGCCTTGACGGGCTCCTGGCACTGGCGGCGGAGCTCGGACCCGCCGAAAAGGCGCCGCGCAGCGGTGACGGCTCCGGCCGCCGGCAGTCGGTGATGCCGCTCATTGAAGTTGCCCGGACCAGGACCAGGCCCGAAGCGCAGGCCGCCCTCGACGAATGGAAGGCCCGGCACGCGGACCTTGTCCCGGCCCTGCATCCGGCCGATGTGCTGGTGGACGGGATGCGTGGATCGAGCTCCCTCTGGTACCGGGTGCGGGTGAACCTGCAGCACGTCCCCGAGCCGGAACGTCCGCCGCAAGAAGAACTCATTGCCGACTACGACCCTTGGGCAGGCAAGGAGTGGCCTGGCCGGCCAGGGTCCTGACGGGTTCCCGGCGGGAACTTGGCGCGGGCCTGTCAGGCAGCGCACCGTGATCAACTCTTGTCCCAACCGGTACCTTCCCGGCATTCCCGGGCCTGGCTGCCCGCCGTAACGTTAATCCACCAAACCGGACCGGGATGGCGGTGGAGGCATGCAGGCAGGGAGTGCAGGAAGACACAGGGCAGGGCTGTGGACGGCGGCAGCGGCCTTCCTGGCTCTTCCGCTGTGGCTCGGCGGATGCGTGGCAGCGGCACCCCCGGAATCCACGCCGGCACCTGCGGCTCCGCTTGCCCTCAGCAAAAGCACACCGGCCGTCCCGCGCCCCCTTGCCCCAGGCCCGCAGCCGCAGGGTCCTGCCCGCACGGAGGCGGCCGCTCCCCCGGCCCGATCGCTGAACCAGGCATCTGCCGGACTTTCGGCAGCGGCCGGAGGGCCAGGCGCTCCGCTGGCAGGCACTTCCGCGCCAAGCACTCCGGATCCGGGCAGTGAGGATCCGGGAAGTGACGATCCGGGCAGTGAGGAACCCGGCACCTCAGCTCCCCGGGACACCGGCGATGCTGCGGCGCTGCGGCCTTCCGCCCGCCCCCTTCCCGCCGGCAGTCCGGCCGCCGCGCCTGTGGTGACGGCCTACTACGTGCTCCTGGACGACGGCGGCCGGAACGGTGTGCGTTTCGGTTGCAACGACAGCCTGGTGGGCATTTCCCACGCAAGTCCCACTGGCGGGGAGGTCCTTCCTGCCGCGGTCGGGGCGCTGCTGGACACGCCGGGAAGCGCCGCTGTGGGGACGCACGAACCGGAGTTCTACAACGCCCTTGCCGGTTCGCGCCTGAAGTTCCTCTCGGGAAGCTTCGACGGGACCACGGTCACCGTCTACCTTGCCGGCACGATGCGCCCCGGTGGCGCTTGCGACCTGCCCCGGATGGAAGCGCAACTGACGCAGACGGCCGTTGCTGCCGTGGGCGCCATCAGGGCGGAGATTTACGTCAATGGCCTCACCCTCAATGAAGTTCTGAGCCTCGATTAACTGCCCGGGTATGAAAGTTGCCAATCCCCAACAGGAGCTTATTTAGAAACACCTGTTGCTTTTAGGGCAACACATCGCTGTATCCTGTGGGTGTGAGCCACGAAACACTCGACGCCGCAGCAGGGACGCTGCCAGCAGAAGCCATTGATGCCATCGAGCGGGCGGCTACCTCCGCACACCGCCACGAAGAACTCTTCTCGGAGCGGGCCGCGAATATCCGCCAGTCGGCAGTGAGGGACGTCTTCGACATCTCCCTGCGGCCCGGCCTCGTTTCGCTCGCCGGAGGAAGCCCCTACCTGCAGTCCCTCCCGCTGGACCGCCTTGCCGCCACGGCCGCGAAGATCATTGCGGAAGACGGCCTTACCGCCCTGCAGTACGGAAGCGGGCAGGGATCGGAGGAACTCCGCACCCAGATCTGCGAGGTGATGGCAGCTGAAGGAATCACCGACGCGCTGCCGCAGAATGTGGTCATCACCGCAGGCTCGCAGTCCGCGCAGGACGTGGCCACCAAGGTTTTCTGCAACCCCGGCGATGTGGTCCTGGTGGAGGATCCCACGTACGTGGGAGCACTCAACACCTTCGAGGCGTACCAGGTCCAGGTGGAAACGGTGGAAATGGACGCTTCAGGCCTGGTCCCGGAGCAGTTGGAGGCCCGGATTGCCGCCCTTCAGTTGGCCGGCAAGAACATCAAATTCCTCTACACCATCCCCAACTTCAACAACCCCTCGGGCATCACCATGGCGGCGGACCGGCGCCAGGAGATCGTGGACATATGCCGCAAGGCGAATATCCTCGTTGTGGAGGACAACCCCTACGGCCTGCTCCGCTTCAGCGGGGAACCCCTGGCGCCGCTGCGGGCAGCAAATCCGGACGACGTCATCTACATGGGGTCCTTCTCCAAGATCTTCGCTCCTGGCCTCAGGATCGGCTGGGCACTGGTCCCGGAACACCTTCAGCGCCGCTACTACCTGGCAGCCGAAGCCGTGACGCTCTGCCCGCCGGCCTTCAACCAGATGCTGGTCTCGGCCTACCTCCGCGACTACGACTGGAAGGGCCAGATCGGGACGTACCGCGTGCTGTACGCCGAGCGCTGCAGGGCGCTGCTGGCAGCCCTCGAGGACTACATGCCCGCGGGGACCACCTGGACACAGCCGGAAGGCGGCTTCTTCGTGTGGGTGACGCTCCCCGAAGGCGTGGACACCTACCCCCTGCTGCACAAGGCGATCGACGCCGGCGTTGTGTTCATCCCGGGAGCCGCCTTCACGCCGTCGGACGATCCGTCCAACAAGCTGCGCCTCGCTTTCAGCGCCGTGCCGCCCGAGGCCATTGCCGAAGGCGTCCGCCGCCTGGCGCCGGTGCTTCAGCAAGCCATCGCCGCGCTGTAGCCTTGGCGTGACCAGCGCCACAGAAACCAAGCAAAGGAGCACACATGAGCGGAATCATCGTTGTAGGGGTGGACGGCAGCGCAACTGCCAGGAAGGCCGCCGAATCGGCCCGCGACCTCGCAACAGCCCTTGGCGCCTCCCTCCACGTGGTGTCGGCCTTCGACAGCGACCGCACCGAGGTGTTTGGCAGCGGCAGCGACCGGTGGATCGTCTCCGATGCCGACGCAGCGGAACATGTGGCGCGGACGGTTGCGGACTCGCTGGGCAGGGCCATCAAGGTGACCTACTCCGCCGCCCGCGGCAGGCCGGCCGACGCCCTCATCAAGGAAGCCCTGAGGATGGACGCCCGCATCATCGTGGTGGGAAACCGCAGGATGCACGGCATCGGGCGCGTGCTTGGCAGCGTAGCCAACAGCGTGGCCCACAACGCGCCCTGCGACGTCTACATCGCCAATACGTACGACGCCGAATAGCAGACTTTACGGACACCATGCGGAAGGCGCGCCCCGCATGGTGTCCGTTCTCACGCCCAAAAGCGCCTGTCCGGCGTCAACCCGGCGATAAAATTGAAGCAGCCCCCAACGGTGCGGACACCCAGCATCCACCACCACTAAGGGGCCCCATTGATTACCCTCCAGCGCCGCCAGCTTGCCGGCCACGACATCCTCCTCGCCCGCCATGGCAACCACATCTGCTCCATGCGCGTTGACCGGAGCAACGACCGCGTCGTGGCGTTGCTGGACGACGGCAGCGTGGACAGCGCCCCCAACCTGATTGCGCCCGGGATCAGGCTCCCCGAGACCGTGGGCAGCGTGCTGCGGGAGGACTGGAAGCTCCTGACGGCCTGGGCCGGCATGGCGACGGCCATGGCTGTCCTCATGACGGGCGCTGCCGTGGCCCTGGGTACCACCGCGGATCCGGCCACGCTTGAGATGCTTACCGCCTACACCGCCTACTGAGGCCGGCTACGCCACCATCCGGCCCTGCAGGGCCCACCAGATCCCGGCCATCACCACGCCGCCGAACAGCGAACCGGCAACCACCTGGGCGAGAGTGTGGGCGCGAAGCACCACCCTGGACCAACCGACAGCGGGCACCAGGAGCAGCAGCGGAAGCCACGCCGGCCCCAGCACCAGTACGCTGATCACTGCCGCCGAGGACATGGCCGCTGCGTGCCCGCTGATCTTCCAGAACGGGCTGACTCCCGCGAGCACCACAACGCCCGCCACCACGGCGAGGACCATCACCACCACACTTTGCGGGGCGCCCACTGACGCCAGCACCAGGAGCCCGGCCGTGATGGAGGCCAGCGCCATCAGCAGCACGGGAGCGCGCTGCCGGCGGTCACTGACGTGGTGGTCGGTGACCTTGCCCCGCCGCACCAGCACGAGCAGCAACAGCAGCGGAAACACGCAGACAAACAGGGCCGCCAACGCACCATATCCCATGGTTCCCGGGAAGCCGGGCTGCGATATGGGGCTGATCAGCAGCTGGACGGTGACCACCACCGGAGGCTGGAACACCTCCGTCAGCCACCGCGCGGTCCTGTTCTTGGTCCGGAGGGCGGGGCCGTTGATTGCCAGTGTCCTGTCCTAGTCGAGGAGGAGCGCAGGCTCCTCCAGGATCGCGGCGACGTCGGCCATGAAGCGGGCGGACAGGTCGCCGTCCACCACGCGGTGGTCAAACGATCCGCCCAGGGTGGTGATCCAGCGCGGGATGACTTCCCCGTCGAGGACCCACGGCTTCTGCTTGATGGTTCCGAACGCCACGATGGCAACCTCACCGGGATTGATGATGGGTGTGCCGGTATCGATCCCGAGGGCTCCGATGTTGGTGATGGTAAGCGTGCCGCCCTGCATTTCGGCGGGCTTCGTCTTTCCGGACCGGGCCGTGACGGCCAGGTTATTGAGCGCCAGTGCCAGTTCCTTCAGGGAAAGGTCCTGGGCGTTCTTGATGTTCGGCACCATCAGCCCCCGCGGTGTGGCCGCCGCAATGCCCAGGTTCATGTAGTGCTTGACCTGGATCTCGGCGGCGTCGGTCCCGTCGGCATTGTCCACCCACGTGGCGTTGACGCTGGGGTTCCGGGCGGCAGCCCAGATCACCGCCTTGGCAAGGATAAGCAGCGGCGAAACCTTGATGCCCTCGAAGTCCCGTGACGACTTGAGCCTTTTGACGAATTCCATGGTGCGGCTGGCGTCCACATCCACGAAGATGCTGACGTGCGGTGCCGCGAAGGCGGAATCCACCATGGCCTTTGCCGTGGCCTTCCGGACGCCCTTGACGGGAATCCGCTCGATGCGCTGGTCCTGCGGCTTGCCCGCCTTGCCCCAGAAGCCGTCAGCCTTGTCCAGTTCCGCGTCCCGCTGGGCCTGGTAGCTCACCAGGTCCTCGCGGGTCACCTCGCCGCGGGATCCTGTGGCCACCACATCCGCCAGGTCGATGCCAAGGTCCCGCGCGATCTTGCGGACAGGAGGCTTCGCGAGGACCCGGTTGACCAGGCCGGTGATGGTGCCGCCCAGGGTGGGACGGTTGTCGACGGTGGCGGCCGGGCTGGTTGCCTGGCCCGGCGCCTGAATCACTTCGGCCGGCGAATGGGGCTGGACGGGCTCCACTTCAGGGGCATTGGGCGACAAGGCGGAGGCGGGCGATGTCTTCCGCGGCCGCCGTTTCACGGCGTCGGCCTTGGGGCCGGAGCCGACGAGGGGCCCGCCGGCCGGAGCACTCTCCGTGGCCTGCGCACTGTCTGCTGCGCCGCCGTCGGACGCTGGAAGCTTGCCGTAGAGCGGCTGCCCGGGAGCCTCAGGGGCGCGGACATCCGCGGGGGTGGGGTCTCCGGACACGTCGTCGCTGACACTGATGATGGCGGTGCCGACGTCGATGGTCACCCCTTCCGGGACCAGCAGTTCAGTAACGGTCCCTGCGAAGGGTGAGGGCAGTTCCACGAGGGACTTGGCCGTTTCGATCTCGCAGAGGACGTCGTTGATGGCGACGGCGTCGCCCGGCTTGACCTTCCAGGAGACGATTTCCGCTTCGGTGAGGCCTTCGCCGACGTCAGGCAGGTTGAACTTGTTGAGAGTCATGGTGTCCTCGGTTGGGAAGCCTCAGTAGGAAAGGGCGCGGTCCAGCGCCTCCAGAATGCGGTCGATGTCCGGAAGGTAGTCTTCCTCCACCTTGGCAACCGGGTAGGGCATGTGGAAGCCACCCACCCTGATGACCGGCGCCTCAAGCGAGTGGAAGGCCCGCTCACTGATCCGGGCAGCGATCTCGCCGCCGATTCCGCCGAAGGTGGGCGCCTCATGCGCCACGACCAGCCGCCCGGTTTTCTGCACAGAGGCCGTGACGGTGTCGAAATCCAGCGGGGAGATGGACCGCAGGTCGATCACCTCCACGCTCCGGCCGTCCTCCTCAGCGGCGTTGGCGGCTGCCAGCGCAACCGGCACCAGGGGGCCGTACGCCACAACGGTGGCGTCCGTCCCTTCGCGCAGCACATGGGCCTTGAAGGGATCCCCGGCCCGGCCCGGCGCGGCGGTGTCCACCTCGCCTTTTAGCCAGTAGCGGCGCTTTGGCTCGAAAATGATCACCGGGTCCTGGCATTCCACGGCCTGCTGGATCATCCAGTAGGCGTCATGGGCGTTGGAGGGGGTGATGATGCGCAGGCCGGCAGTGTGGGCGAACAGCGCCTCCGGGGATTCGGAGTGGTGCTCGACGGACCCGATGCCGCCGCCATAGGGGATGCGGATGACGACGGGAACTGTGAGGTTCCCATTGCTGCGGGCATGCATCTTGGCGAGCTGCGTGGTGATCTGGTTGAAGCCGGGGAAAACAAAGCCGTCGAACTGGATTTCGCAGACCGGCCGGTACCCGCGCAGCGCGAGGCCAATGGCGGTTCCAATAATCCCCGATTCGGCCAGCGGCGTGTCCACCACGCGGTCGGGACCGAACTCGCCGATCAGACCGTCCGTCACCCGGTAGACGCCGCCCAGCGGACCAATGTCCTCACCCATCAGCAGGGACTTTGGGTTGCGGGCGAGTGTTTCACGCAGGCCTTCGTTGATGGCCTTGGCGATGGTCATGGTTGTCATCAGTGGCCTGCCTTTGCTGCGGGCTGTCCGGCATCGGCCGACTGCTCCCCGCCTGCGAACCCTGCGGTGTATTCCTCAAACCATGCAAGCTCCTCCGCCACCAGGGGATGCGCTTCGGCGTAGGTGTTGGCGAAGGCGGAGCGGATGTCCGGGGTCTCAAGGTCATGGGTGGTGCGGCGGACATATGCGGCGAGTTCATCGCCGTCGGCTTTCACCTTGGCGAAGAAGTCGTCGTCAGCCAGGCCTTCGGCGCGCAGGTATTTTTCCACCCGGGCCAGGGGGTCCTTCGCCCGCCAGGCATCTTCCTCGGCGGACGGCCGGTACTTGGTGGGATCGTCCGCGGTGGTGTGGGCGCCCACCCGGTACGTGAAAGCTTCGATCAGGACCGGGCCCTTGCCTTGGCGGGCGTGTTCCAGAGCCCATTCGGTGACGGCGTGGACGGCGATGACGTCGTTGCCGTCCACCCTGATCCCCGGAAAGCCGTAGCCCTTGGCACGATTGGACAGCGGCACGCGGGTCTGGACGTTGGTGGGCACGGAGATGGCCCAGTGGTTGTTCTGGCAGAAAAACACAACGGGGGCGTTGTAGGACGAGGCGAACACCATCGACTCGTGGACGTCGCCCTCGGAGCTGGCACCGTCGCCAAAGTAGGCGATCACCGCTGCGTCCTCCCCGTTGGCCGGCGCCGCCAGCTTCTGGTCACGCTGGATGCCCATGGCGTAGCCGACGGCATGAAGCGTCTGGGCCGCCAGGACCAGGGTGTAAAGGTGGAAGTTCGTGTCCTTGGGGTTCCAGCCGCCGTTGGATACGCCCCGGAACTGCCGGAGGAGTTCGGCAAGGTCCACGTTGCGGGTGTAGGCGACGCCGTGCTCGCGGTAGGTGGGGAAGATATAGTCCTGCGGCCGGCTGGCCCTGCCGGAGCCGATCTGTGCGGCCTCCTGCCCGGTCAGCGGGACCCAGAGCGCCAACTGTCCCTGGCGCTGCAGGGCAGTGGCTTCCACGTCGAAGCGCCGGATGGCGGCCATGTCCGCATACAGGCCGCGAAGAATTTCCGGAGTGATTTTCCGGGCGTACTCGCTGAAGACGGGGTCGAAGCCAAGCTTTCCGTCCGGGTCCAGGAGTTGGACCATCTGCGCGGGGGGCTCGCCCATAACCGCTTCGGCATCAGCCTCACGCTGGTCGTCTACCGCTGTTCCGTCGAACTCGGTGGAAGGCAGATGTGTGCCCATACCGTCTCCTCGCTTGCCGCATGCGGATGCAGTGCAAATGTCGCTGGGATATATGCCTCAAGAGGAATAGATTCCCGGCGCGGCATATATATTGCTTTACTGATCCTAACTTTATCTTCAGTAGGTAGGCTCCGGGCCACTTGTTAAGCGCTAGGAACCCCGTGGCGCGTTTGTATAGTCCGCACACAACTGGAGGAACCTGGTGTTGGCCTCCGCTTCGCCGATGCTCACCCTGACCCCTTCGCCCGGGAATGCCCGGACGGAGAGTGCGTGACTGCCCGCAAGCTCGGCAAATCCGGCGCTGTGCTCGCCCAGGTCCAGCCAGATAAAGTTTCCCTGCGCGTCGGGAACAGCCCAGCCCAGGCTCCGTAGCCGTGCGGTGACACGCTCGCGTTCATCCACCAGGCTTTGTACCCTTTCTACAACCTGGGGGTGGTTCCGCAGAGAAACAATCGCCGCCGCCTCAGCGATCTGCGATACGGCGAAGGGGGTTGCTGCCACCCTGATGTGCTGCGTCAGCGCGGGGTTGGACACGCTGTAGCCCACCCTGAGCCCTGCCAGGCCGTGCGCCTTCGAGAACGTCCGGAGCACCACCACGTTGGGGTACTTGCGGTACAGGGCAATGCCGTCCACCGAGCCTTCGGCCCTGACGAACTCCTGGTAGGCCTCGTCAATCACCACCACCACGTGCGGGGGGACGCGCCTGATGAATTCCTCGGTTTCGGCTGCGCCCAGGGCGGGCCCGGTGGGATTGTTGGGCGTGCACAGGAGGACCATTTTGGTTCGGGCAGTCACGGCTTCCGCCATGGCCCGCAGGTCATGCCTGCCATCAGCAGCCACGGGAACGCGCACGCTGCTGGCTCCGGAGAGGCCAACGCTGATGGGGTACGCCTCGAAGGACCGCCAGGCGTAGACCACCTCATCCGGCATGCCGTCATCGTTCCCGCCGGCAAAGGTGGCCAGCAGCTGGTTCAGTGCGCCCAGGCTGCCCGCACCGGTGACGATGTCCTCCATGGGAACGCCCAGGAAGCCGGAGAGCTCCGCACGCAGTTTGCTGCTGAGCGGATCTGGGTAGCGGTTGAAGTCGGTCTGGTGCGCTATGGCTTCGAGCACGGCGGGAAGCGGGGGCAACGGATTTTCGTTGGATGACAGCTTGTAGCTGGCCATCCCGTCAACGGTGGCGGGGGGCTTCCCGGCGGCGTAGCGGGGCAGGCTGGCCACCACGGGACGGGGCTGGACACCGCCTTTGAGGGTCTCAGAAGACGTCATGCAGACCAGCCTACTTCCCCGTCTCCGGGAGGGAAGCAGGCTGGTCCAGCGCGATCAGGCCCGGCTGCCGGACGCCGCTCCGGTGGTGTCCGCCCTGGTGCCCGCCAGCTGCGGCGCCCAGCCGTCGGCTCCGCGGAGGTAGGCGTCCACGGTGTACTCCCCGGCCAGGCCAGGATCAAGCTGGGGCCGGGTGGGGGTTACCTGGGAGCCCGGACCATTGTTGTTGAATTCGTGGAAGCGCGCTTCCTGCCAGGAGAATCCGCTCATGTCCGTCCAGGGCGCACTGGAGATGTGGGCGCCCAGCCAGGAGTCCCTGACGAGCACCTGGGCAATCGCGTCAACGTCTCCGCTGGGGTGCCAGGGGCGGCCCAGGTGCACAGTGCCGGCCGCGGCATCGGAGACGAACCGGCAGCCGGCGAACAGGTAGCCGTGCTTGATCTGGATGTTGAGGCTGCCGGCCGACACGTATCCGTTGTTGCTCCCGGATCCCCGGTCCAGGGACCGGATCTCGCAGCCGGCGAAGACCGCCGTTCCCCGGCCGAAGATGAAATCCACATCCCCTTCCACGTAGCAGCCGGTGAAGAAGAACCGTGACTGCACTCCGCGGGAAGGCGAATCGACCAGCAGGGTGTCCTGGTTGCCCAGGCAACGGACATTGCGGAGGACGGCCCGGTCGCCTGTCAGGAAGAGTGCCACCGCCTGCCGGTTCTTCATCTCCTGGTTGGCGGCTTCGTCGAAGTCGTTGCTGAACGTGAGGTTCGCGGCCGTGAAGTCCGGTCCGTCAATCCGCACGCTGGCGCTTCCGCCCGTGCCGTAAGGCCCGGTGCCGTCAGGTTTTGGAGTGCCGGAGGCGTTGTTGTAGACCAGTACAACGTCGTCCGCCTTCTCCCCCAGCCCAATAAAGGAGATCCTGGGCTTATTGGCCGGAACCCTGATGAGTTCCCGGTAGGTTCCGGGCGCGATGCGTATCTGGGTGCGCCCGATGCTTCCGGCCGGGACTGCGTCCACGGCCGCCTGCACCGTCCGGAACGCCGATCCTGCCCCGACCTCCAGGACAACGGGCTTCTCAATGGGGCGTTCGCTGGGCCAGAAGATTCCGGCAAGGGCATCCAGTGGTGCATCAACATGCTGGAAGTACCCCGGCGGTACTGCCTGCTGTGCTTGCAACTCCGAGGCCACCAGCCTGGCCACGGCAAGGGCGCCTTCGGCCTGGAAGTGCGTGTTGTCCTCCACCCCTTGCGGATACTGCGGATATTGGCCGGGCTCCGCGTAAAGGAAGTGCGACTTCGTCCCTTCGACGCCCAGCTTCTGCCACAGGTCCCTGGAGGACGCCGTGAGGTCCACGAGGGGTGTTCCGGTCGCTGCAGCGAGCTCGCGGACAGCCTGGGGGTAGGCGCCGTGCGACTCCTGGGCCACGCCAAGGGCGTTAAACCGGCGGCGCTCCACCGGAGTGACCAGCACGGCCTTCGCGCCACGGCCAACGGCACTGTCGATATATTTCTGCAGGTATTCCTTAAACGTGGTCTGGGGGTCGGTACCCCTGGCCGGATCCTGGACCTTTTCGTCGTTGTGCCCGAAGGAGATGAGCAGGTAATCCCCGGGCTGGAGCATGGCCACAACCTCATCCATGAGGCCGGCATCGGCGAAGCTCTTTGACGAAGCGCCGGACCACGCGTAGTCCACTACCTCGGCCTGCGGCCCCAGCAGCAGGGGGAGCGCCTGGCCCCAGCCCGCGCGGGGACGTTCCGACTGCTGGTAGGCGGACGAGGTCGAGTCCCCCACCACGAAAATCACCGGGTGGGTCCGTTTCTGCGCGGTGGCGGGGCGGACCGCGGCCAGCGAGCGCGCAGCGCCCGGGCCGGAGAGTCCTGCCGCGGCCGTTGCTGCTCCCGCCGCAACAGCAGCCAGGATGGAACGGCGGCTGGGTTTGAGGCGGCGCATCAGTTAGCCTCCCCTGCCGTGAAAACGGGCCCGACGGCGTCCGCGAGGAGGGCGGGGACGGCCTGGGCCGCATTCACATGGGTCCGCAGCACCGGCGTCCAGCTGTCGTCGGAGCCCAGCTGCCGGTCAGCCGGAGCCTCCGCGTTGTACGCTGCCCGAAGATCGACGACTTTGCCGTTGACGGCGTTTCCGGTGGTGGCGATGACCTTCCCCTTGAAATACGCGATGAGCGAGGAAACCGGGACATCGACAGGAATAGTGAACGCGTTGGCTTCCGCGTACAGGTGTGATTCCACGCCTGCCCCGAAGGTGTATCCGTAGGGGACCTCGGAGTCGGCGGAGGTCCTGAAGTGGTTGTTGTAGACGTCCACCTGGCCGTACCGGACCCGGGGTGCGCGCTGGCCAACGTTCTGGAACACGTTGTGGTGGATCGTTACGCGCAGCTTTCCCACGTCGCCCCTGGTGGTGGAGTCCGTGGATCCGATGAGCAGGAGCTTGTCGTGCTCGGAGAACCGGTTGTAGGACATGGTGACAAGGTCCGAGCCGTTGGTGACGTCAACGGCGCCGTCGTGCACCTGGTACGGCCGGCCGAAGTAGGTGGGCTGGGCGCTGTCCAGGTTGGGGGCATCGGTGAAGTGGTTATGGTCAACCCATACGCGGGTGGAGCCATTGATGATCTGCAGCAGGTCATACTCGCTGTTCCAGTTGCCGGTGGCGCCATCGGTCGGGTCCCAGGCCGGGAAGCAGTCGGCAGCGTCCCGCACCGTGAGGTTCCGGAAGATCACGTTTTCTGCCCGGTTGATCCTCAGGGCTGCGCCGGTGATGCTGCTGTCCGGCCCGGCTCCCACGATGGTGGTGTTGCTGGGGATATCCCAGCGGATGGTGGCGGCCTGTTGTGCCGCGGCTGCGCGCCGCGCAGTTTCCTGGGGCCCCTCGGGTTCCCTGGTTGTTCCATACCGGGCGGGATCGAAATCGTAGAGGTACTGGGCCAGGGAGTAGCCGGTGCCGGCGGCATAGTCTTCGCAGCTGAGCGGAGCACCGTTCGCATCTGTATTTGCCGCGATATCCCCGTGTATCCGGATGATCTTCGGGTCCGTGCCGCCACTTGAAAACGCAGCCAGCAGTTCGCTTCTGCTGGACACGTCGTACACGCGGTCAGGACCGGCAGCGGACCCGCCCGTGGTGCCGGCACCCGCCGCGGCCCAGCCGTCGTTCTCCGGAAGCACCTGGCGTTCGAGCGGCTGTCGTGCGGTCTGGGCTGTTGGGTCCGCCTGTGGCGCGGCTGTTGCGAACGCGGGGACGGGTGCTGCGAGCAGCGAGACGGCAAGGGCCGCCGCCAGAGACACGGGTGTGAGGGGCTTTTTGTGACGCATGATCTCTCTTCCTCCATTGGAATGAACCACGCTTCGGCGCAGGCGAAGCCTGCGGGTCGGAAAGCGATTTCTCTACTATGAGAAACCGCTTTCCGAATGTCAAGAGCTCAGTCGAACTTTGACAGGAGTCTTTTCCTGAATGTCATACCGCGCTGCCCGTGCATGACATCCGCCAGCGCCAGTGCCTGAAAGGCCGTAATGCTCGGTGCACCGTGCCTGCAGCCCGCTTTCAGGCAGGTGTGAAAGCATTGGCACATGCGCTCCTTCATTGGCCGGGTCCTCATCAATGGGTTGGCCCTCTGGGTTGCCAGCTGGATCCTTCCCGGACTCGACATCTCCACCTCGGCAACAACAGACGCGGTAGCCCAGACGGGCATTTCCCAGGGAACGGATGTAGCGGGCACTGCCCTGGCTTACGTGTTCATCGGCCTCATCTTCGGCTTGGTCAATGCATTCATCCGCCCCCTGGTGAGCTTCCTGTCCCTTCCGATCACCATCCTCACGCTGGGCCTCTTCACCATCGTCATCAGCGCAGCGATGCTGTACCTGACCTCATGGATCAGCAGTTTCACGCCGGTGCAGTTCACCATCGATTCGTTCTTCTGGACGGCGGTGCTCGCTGCCATCATCATCACCCTCATCTCGCTGGTGGCCGGCCGGGTTACTGGAGTCCGCCGCTAGCAGGCCGGGCTACCGACCGCCGCTGGCCATGGCTGGCCGACCAAACAGCAGGACTACCGCGTGCCATGTCCGCGCTCCTGCCTGCGGGGATCAGCGGCCGGGAGATGAGGGGCGGCGGTCTTCGCCCTCGACAGGGAAAACCGCGTGGCTTTCGCGGTGCCGCCGGCGCCCAGGATGGCGCCCAGCGCCGCAGTGGATTGCACCAGCGAGGGGTCGCTGCTTGCTGCGACCAGCCGGGCACCGTGTTGGTAACTGTGTAGCTGGTGGCCAGGGCCAATGCCTACGTCCTCCCCTGTCTGAACGTACAAGTCATTGGTCATGGTGACCGTGACTTGGTTTCTGGTGTCCCGGTTAGGTGCGCCATCGGCCCCGGGGACCCAGTCCGTCCGGTGCTCCAGGTGGAGGCTGGTGACGTCCGGCTTCGACGCGATGTGGGCAACGGGCGAGCCTGCGGTCAAAACGTACTTCAAGTTGTACTCACTAATGAAGTCCTCGCTTGCTGCCAGGTTCATGGCGTGGATACCTCCTTGGCTGTAACCAACTCCCACCACGGGGTCGCCCCTTCTGGCGCCGGCCGCTTGAAGCGCGTCGCGGACTGCCTTGTTGACGCTTTCTGAGTTGTCTCCCACGCCTTCGACTATTCCGCTCAGGTCAAAAGGATTTGTGCCCCCCGGTGGGGCGTGCAGTTGGGTTCCAGGAATCACCACCACGTAGGCCCTGCGTCCGTCGTTATCGACTTCGATGACTTCGATATATCCGGTGCCTCGTTCATCAATGACCCGGACACGTTCCAGCAGGCCCGACGGGGAAGCATCCAGGACAATCGGAACACTCTCTTCCTTCGTGGCTTCCACCGGGCGAGGCCTTATCGCTGGAAGCACGACGTCCGCCAGGGTCTTGAGGAGGGGAGAGGCAAACGCGGCATTGCCGAGGATGTTCTCGGCGGCGCTGCGGTTGAGAAACCCTGTCCTCCAGAAATCCGCATGACGGTCCAGCTCACCTGCGGTGTCCGGAATTCCGAGCGCGCGTGCAGTCGCTGCCACCGCCTCCGCCACCTCGTACTCCTGCCGGCACGCCCGGACCTGGCTGCTGATGCGCTGGAGTTCGGTTCGAACGGCCTGGAGGCTCCGCCCGGACTCGCCCACCGCCTCCAGCGCCATGGTCCCGGTCCATCGGGGCAGGTCCTGGAACGGAATGAGGTCTTCCCAGATGCGGCGGGCCTCGACCTCGATCGCCGCAAGCTTTCCCGCCAGGGCATCCACCTTTTCTGCACCTGCCGCCAGCTCCTCCAACTGGTAGCTGATCCCACCCACACCGCCCCGGATTTCGAGGTGACCGTCCTGCGCCGGGCCCGGGAGCCTGAGCGGGCCGCCGGTGCCAGAAGGCGTGGCCTCGGCCATCCCCTAGAACCTGCCGCCGTTGGAGCAGCCGGCAACCAGCGTCTCCCTGCTGTGCCGTTCCACGGCAGCCTTTGCCTCGGTCAGTGAGTCGAGGGCGCGCCGCAGGGCCGCCGCCTGCAGAGCCACGGTGTCCCGGTACGCCCGCCCTGCCGGTGATTCCCACTGCAGCAGCTGGATGTCCCTGAATCCTGCAAGCACCTCCTCTCCCCGAACCATGCAGGCCGCCACGCGTGCAGCCAATTGGTCCACCTGGGTAACGCGGTGCATGTCGGCCCGCAGGTCCACCCCTGCCAGCTCACTGCGCACCTTCCCACCCCACGGACACCCAGAACCGCCGCCAAAAGTCCCGTCCGCATCCCGCAGCTGGCCCTTCCATACCGCCCCACTTCCGTAATGCCCGGCCAAGACACCCACCGCCTGGCCACTCTTCCTTCACCCAGACGCTACGAGAGGACTCCCCCGGACTGCAGGGCCGCCGTCGGCTATGTGGACAAGTAACGTGGACGGCCGCCGCTTAAGGGGCCGCGGGAGTTCGTGAAAGAATCAGCACATGCCTGAAACTGCCGCCACAGCTGACACCCGTACGCCCTCAGGACGCCTGGCCCTTGCCGCGTCCCCCGAAAAGATCGCGCTCGGCCCGCTGGACGGCCGCTACCAGTCAGCCGTCGCCCCCCTGGTGGACTACCTCTCCGAGGCGGCCCTCAACCGTGACCGCGTGGCCGTGGAAGTCGAATGGCTGATCCACCTCACCAGCAACAACGTCCTTCCGGGCGCCGGGCCGCTGACCGCCGCGCAGCAGGACCAACTCCGCGCCATCGTCACCGAATTCAACGCCGCCTCGGTGGCCGAACTCGCGGACATCGAAGCCGTTACGGTCCACGACGTCAAGGCCGTGGAGTACTACATTGGCCGCCGACTGCCCGCCATCGGCATCGAAAACCTGACCGCCATGGTGCACTTCGGCTGCACCTCGGAGGACATCAACAACCTCTCGTACGCGCTCGGCGTCAAGGGCGCCGTGGAGGACGTGTGGCTGCCCGCCGCCCGCTCCCTGGTGGCCCAGATCAGCAGAATGGCGGAGGACAACCGCGCCGTCCCCATGCTGTCGCGCACGCACGGCCAGCCCGCCACGCCCACCACCCTGGGCAAGGAACTTGCGGTCATCGCCCACCGCCTGACACGCCAGCTGGACCGGATCGCCCGGACGGAGTACCTGGGCAAGATCAACGGCGCCACCGGCACCTACGCCGCCCACGTCGCTTCCGTTCCCGGCGCTGACTGGCAGCAGGTGGCCAAATCCTTCGTGGAGGGGCTGGGGCTGACCTGGAACCCGCTGACCACGCAGATCGAAAGCCACGACTGGCAGGCGGAACTGTACGCCGACGTCGCGCGGTTCAACCGCATCCTCCACAACGTCTGCACGGACATCTGGAGCTACATCTCCATCGGCTACTTCGCGCAGATCCCGGTGGCCGGCGCAACAGGCTCCTCCACCATGCCGCACAAGGTCAACCCGATCCGCTTCGAGAACGCGGAAGCCAACCTGGAGATCTCCAACGGCCTGCTGGACACCCTCGGCGCCACCCTGGTGACGTCCCGCTGGCAGCGCGACCTGACCGACTCCTCCAGCCAGCGCAACATCGGCGTGGCGTTCGGCCACTCACTGCTGGCAATTTCGAACGTGGCCAAGGGCCTGGAGCGCCTGGACGTGGCCGAGGATGTGCTGGCCGGAGACCTGGACACCAACTGGGAAGTGCTGGGTGAGGCGATCCAGATGGTCATGCGCGCCGAGGCGATTGCCGGCGTCGAAGGCATGGAGAACCCCTACGAGCGCCTCAAGGACCTCACCCGCGGCCAGCGGGTGGACGCTGCCCGCATGCAGGAATTCGTGCAAAGCCTCGGCCTGTCACCTGAAGCGGAAGCCCGGCTGCTGGCGCTGACGCCCGGCAAGTACACCGGCATCGCGGACCAGCTGGTAAACCACCTTAAGTAGCTCCCGCTGCCGTTCCGCGGAGGGCACAGCAGCAAAGACGGTGCGGCAACAAAGTACGACGGCGGCGCCGGGCCCACGAAGGGTCCGGCGCCTTTTGTTGCGGGTCACCTCGCCGTGCCCGGTAGTGCGAACGTAGTGCGAAACTGGAAGCATGAAGTTGCTGCTCATCCGCCACGGACAAACCCCCGGCAACGTGCTCGGCCAGCTCGACACCGAGCTCCCGGGGCCGGGCCTCACGGAACTCGGCGAACGCCAGGCAGAGGCGATGGCCCGCTCGCTGGCGAATGAGCCCATCGGCGCCCTCTACGCGTCCACTCTGGTCCGGACCCAAATAACGGCCGCGCCGCTCGGCCGGGTACACAGCCTGGAGGTCGAGGTGCTTGAGGGCCTGCACGAGATCGAAGCCGGGTCCCTGGAGAAACTGACGGACCAGGAGTCCCACAAGCGCTACATGGGAACGGTCTTCTCCTGGGCGGCGGGGGACCTGGACCGGAGGATGCCCGCCGGACCTGACGGCCATACTTTCTTCGACAGGTTTGACGCCGCCATCCGCCAGGTGGTGGAGCGGGCGCTGGACCAGCGGCATGAGGCGGCGGCTGTAGTGAGCCACGGCGCCGCCATCCGAACGTGGGCGGGACGCCGGGCGGAGGACGCGGATCACGAGTTTGCAGCACGCCATGTGCTGGCCAATACCGGGATCGTTGCGCTGGAAGGCGACCCGGACCGCGGCTGGAAACTGCTCCACTGGGACGGAAGCCCGGTGGGTGGACTGGCTTTGGCTGATCCAACCGCGGAGGATCCCACCGGGCAGGACGTCGCTGGGCAGGACACCGCCCGGGCTTAGGTCAGCTGCCGGATCCGACGGGCGGGGAACACGGCCATTCTGCGGCAAGGGCTGTTGGCTTCGTCGACGGGTACGGGCAGGAGCCGCGCGGCCATGCCCGCGGCCTCCGCCGCCGTCGGCCGTTCCGCGCTGTCCATGGCAGTCAGGGACCGGAGGAAGGCAGACCAGCCGGGCCCCAGGGAGTCCGGCACCTGCGGGCTGCGAAGTGTCCTGGCCACGAGCGACTCGATGGCCGTCCCGGGAAATGCCTTGGATCCGGTGAGGAGCTCCAGGAGGACCAGCCCCATCGCATAGACGTCCCAGGAAGGACGGACGGGACCTCCCGAGGCCTGTTCCGGGCTCATGTAGTGCACGGTTCCTGAGGAGACACCTGGTTCCGCAGGTGACCCGGCAGCCGCCACGATGCCGAAATCCACGATACGCACCGGGCTTCGCCGCAGCCCGCTCAGCATCAGGTTGGCGGGTTTGATGTCCCGGTGGACCAGTTCTTCCCCATGGAGATGGGCCAGGGCCTCGAAGAGCCCGCGCGCCCAGCCGGCTACAACGTCCGGGTGGTGCCGGCCGGTCCGGGCGGCCTCCGCGAGGCTCGGGCCCAGGGCCAGCTCCTCCACCAGGAACGGCCGCCCCGCCAGCGCCGTTCCGCCGGGAACAACGCCCAGTCCGATGAACCTGACAATTGAGGGGTGGTGCCGGAGGGCTGCCAGCACCGCGGCCTCGTTGCTGATCCTCTCGAAGTGCTTCGCGGAATCGTCCACGGCCACCTTGACGGCTACATCCGGCCCGCCATCAAGGTCGGCGGCCCGGAAAACCTGCGCCAGGGTGCCTCGGCCCAGGAGGTCCTTGAGCTGGTAGCGGCCCGCGACGACGGGTCCGCCGGCGGCGTGAGCGGCAGGCAGGTGCCTGCCCTCGGGGGACGCGATGCTCATGCGGAGAGGGCGGCGGAGTATGGCTGGGCGGCTTCAGTCTGGAAGGCGCGGGCGTACGGCGACCGGATCCAGGCGTCGAGCTGGAATCCGCAGCCGCAGCGCCATACGGGAGGAAGCTGGACAGGAGCGCCGTCCTCGGGCTCAAAGGAACAGCCGACGGCGGCCGGCCCCACCGCGGGAGTAACGAGATCCATGGGTGCGCCGCAATGGAAAGCCCGCCCATTGCCTTTGCCATCAGAAATCAACGAGACACTGGAATCGGCGCGGTCGGCTGCGGACTCCAGGGGTAAAAGCTCAGTAAAGGTAACCAACACGCTCACGACTCCGGCTGTAAAAGTTTCGGGATTATTCGTAAGCATACATATTGCTAGTCAATCTAGCTAGTCCGACTAGTTACTTTTTTCCTCAGCGTGCGATTTCTGCAGTGCTTCCGTCATGCGCGTCAGGAATTCCACCACAACCCGGGCCTCCTCGGCCGAAAGGCCTTCGGCGACTGCCATCATCTCCCGGTGCATGTTGCCGAGGGTCAGGCGGACCTCCCGGTCGGATTCCACGGTGGGGACCACCACCACGGACCGGCGGTCCGTGGGATGGGCTTCCCGGCGGACATGGCCGCTGGCTACGAGCCTGTCAATGAGGGACGTCGTTGAAGCGCTGGTGATGCCCAGGAATTGGCTGATGTCCTTGGGAACCACGGATTTTCCAGAGGCTTGGACCCGCAACAGGTAACGGAGGGCCAGGATGTCCGTCTCACCCATGCCCATGGAGTCACGGGTGGAGCGGCGCACCGCCGTTTCGGCTGTCCGGTAGTCGCGGAGGGACTTCAACACCGCGGCGCTGTAATCCAACTGACCGTCGGGCCCGTACCAATATCCGGACCCCTCATTACCCGTAGAACGCATGCAATCATATTAGACCAGCTGATAACTAGACGGCCAAGTAAGTTGCGGGCGGCGGGGCCCAGTACGTTATCCGGGTGCTTACCGGCAGGAAACACCGGCGTAACCGCCTCCTCCTAGCCTAGGTATGCATAACCCTTCGGCGAAGCGAGGCAGAATGCAGACCAACCCCCGGTTGAACATCAGGCAGGTGCCCTGGTCAAATCCCGTAGGGGCCGACCTGCGGCGCGCCCAGCAGGCCGAACTCGACGCCCGCTTTGGCACCCCTGACCATGAACCCGGCCCGCCGCCGTCGAGCGCGGACTGCGCCGTCTTCCTGGTGGCCTACGACAAAGGCTCGGGCCAGCCCGTGGGCTGCGGCGGCCTGCGGATGATCGATGCCACCACCGCAGAGATCAAGCGGCTGTACGTCATCCCCTACACCCGGGGCTCGGGTGTGGCCAGCTCCATCCTGGCGGCCCTCGAGGCAGAAGCGTTCAAGCTTGGGTACACCCGCATCAAGGCCGAAGCGGGATCCGCCCAGCCTGACGGCCGGAACTTCTACGAAAACTCGGGCTTCGAGGCCGTACCCAACTTTGGCCCCTACATCGGATTGGCGCACTCCTACTGCTATGCGAAAAGCATCAATGCCCGCAGCGCCGCCCAGACCGCCATGGCCTAGTCAGGCGTCCCGTATCAGGGCGGGCTCCGTCACAGTGGGTGTGGCTGCAGCGCCTCAGCTAACCTCGGCCTATGGAAACCGCAGACATCACCTTCCGCACCCGCAAGTGGGTCCGGCCCGAGGACCTGAACGCCAACGGGACGCTGTTCGGCGGCAGCCTGCTGAAATGGATCGACGAGGAAGCCGCCATTTACGCGATCCTCCAGCTGGGCAACGGCCGCGCCGTCACCAAGTACATTTCGGAGATCAACTTCGTCAGCTCCGCGGTGCAGGGCGACCTGATCGAGATGGGGCTGACAGCCACGCGCTTCGGCCGGACCTCCCTGACCATGCGCGCCGAGGTCCGGAACATGATCACACGGCAGAGCATCCTCACCATCGAGGAAATCGTCTTCGTGAACCTGAGCCCTTCCGGCAGGCCGGAACCGCACGGCTACACCGAAATCACCTACGACCGGGACAGGATCCCCACCCACCACCTCACGGAGACACTCAGCGGCGACGCATAGTGGGCATGCGCAGCAAGGGCTGACGTTTCACCCCCTGTTTACCCGCCCGCCCCCGGCCGTTCCTTTGACTGGACCAGAGTAACCAGCCGGGCTGTTTATCGAATCGATAGCCATAACAGCCGTGAATTCTGCCTGCCCGGCGTTAGGCTTGCCGGACATGCTCCGATTCCAGTCCAGAAATGAGTCCAGATCGTGCGTACTTTGAAGACTTTGGTTGCCGCCGCCGTCGCCGTCACCCTTATTGCCGGATGCGGCGGAGGTGAAGCATCGCCCGGGGCCTCGGGTGATGCCTCCTCAGCCCCGGCCGGCGGTTCCGGGGACACCCTGGTGGTTTACACCAACTCCAACGGTGAGGGCCGCGGGGAATGGTGGACCGCCAAGGCGGCCGAGGCCGGCTTCAAGATCGAGATCGTCGGCGCGGGCGGTGCGGATGCCACCAACAAGCTGATCGCGGAGAAGAACAACCCCATCGCCGACGTCGCTTTCGGGCTCAACAACATGTACTTCTCGCAGATCCAGGCCGAGGACGCCCTGGAGGCGTACGAACCCTCGTGGGCGGGACAGGTGGACAAGGAACTGGGCGACGGCCAGACATACTGGCCGCTGGTCAAGCAGGCCATCCTCCTGGGCTACAACTCGGACAAGATCCCCGCGGACAAGGCGCCACAGGACTGGACCGACCTGTGGACCAAGGACGAGTTCAAGGACCGCTACGAGCGGGTAACCGGCCTGGGCACGGCCACGGCACAGCTGGTCTTCGCCGGAATCCTCAGCCGCTACCAGGACGACTCCGGAGACCTTGGCGTCTCGGACGAAGGCTGGAAGCAGGTGGAGCAGTACTTCCAGAACGGCAGCCCCGCCGTTGCGAAGACCGATCTCTTTGCCCGGATCGCCTCCGGTGAAGTGGACATGGGCCAGATGCCGTCCTCAATCATCGCCGAACGCGAAAAGTCCTTCAACGTCAACGTGGAAACAGTGATCCCCTCTGTTGGCGTCCCGCTGGCCGTGGAACAGATCGCGCTGGTGAAGGGCACGGAGAAGAAGGAACAGGCGCAGAAGTTCATCGACTGGTTCGGCAGCGCCGAGGTCCAGGGCGAGTTTGCCAAGCAGTTCAACTCGATGCCGGTCAACAAGGAAGCTGAAGCCCAGGCCAATCCCGAGGTGGTGGACTTCTTCGCGGACCTCAAGCAGCAGGACATCGACTGGGACTTCGTGCAGGAGAACATGGGCGCCTGGGTGGAAAAGATCGAACTGGAGTACATGACGTAACCCGGCACGCTGCCGGTCCCCGTCCACCCACCCGCTTGCTTCATCAGACAGGCTTGCCATGATCCGTTTGGACAACATCGAAGTTTCCTTTGGTGATTTCACCGCCATCCCGAACCTTGACCTGCACGTGCTCCCGGGAGAGTTCTTCACCCTCCTGGGGCCTTCAGGCTGCGGGAAAACGACGGCGTTGCGCACCCTGGCCGGCTTCATCCAGCCTTCCTCCGGGACGGTGCAGGTTGACGGCAAGGACGTGACCCGGCTTCCCAGCGACAAGAGGCAGGTGGGCATGGTGTTCCAGAACTATGCCCTCTTCCCCAGCATGAGCGTGTGGGAAAACATCGCTTTCGGGCTGCGGGTCCGGAAGGAGAAACCCGCAGACAGCGACCGCCTGGTCCGGGACATTGCACGGCGGGTGGAGCTCAGTGACGAGCAGCTGTCCAAGAACGTCGCCGAGCTCTCCGGCGGGCAGCAGCAGCGCGTGGCGGTGGCACGGGCCCTGGTGCTGCGGCCCAAGATCCTGCTGCTGGATGAGCCGCTGTCCAACCTGGACGCCAAGCTGCGCCACCAGCTCCGCCAGCAGCTCAAGGACCTGCAAAGCGAATTCGGGATCACTACGGTGTACGTCACCCATGACCAGGATGAGGCCCTGGCCATGAGCGACCGTGTAGCCGTGTTCAACAAGGGCGTGGTGGAGCAGGTGGGAACGCCGCAGGAGATCTACGACCATTCGGCCACCGAGTTCGTGTGCAACTTCATCGGGGACAGCTCGGCCCTGACTCCTGGATTCGTGGCCGAGCTGAACCGGCTCTCAGGGGCGGGGCTCAGCACGGACGCCAAATCCTACCTGCGGGTGGAAAAGGCGTCCCTGGCCCCCGCTCCCGAAGGAGGCGCCGCCGTCGGCCTCGCCGGCACAGTGCTGTCCCGCACCTATCACGGCCTGCACAGCCGCTACGTGGTCCGCAGCCACGGTGCCGACATCCGCCTGCTGGTGAAGGAGGAAGGCGGCGCCCACCACGACCCCGGCACGGAAACCACTGTGTACCTTCAGCCTGCGCACGTCCTGCAGTACCATCCGGACACAGGTGCCGCCCTCCGGCAGCGGGACCCGGCAGCAGTCCTGCCATGAGCGGCACGGCCGTTCGCACCATGGTCCGCTCGCCCTTCGTGCTGATCGTGGGGGCCGTCCTTACCTGGTTCATTGCCGCGTTCCTGGTCTGGCCCAACATCAACGTCCTGATGGCCACCTTCTTCCCGGACGGCAGCTTCTCGGGGCGCGCTGCGGAAAAGCTCTTTTCGTCCCAGCGCGCCATGAAAGCGCTGGGCAACAGCTTCCTGCTGGCGGTGGCCCTGTCCATCACGGTGAACCTGGTGGGCGTGTTCATTGTCCTTGTAACGCACTACTTCCGGATCCGCGGTTCCAAAATCCTTTTCCTGGGCTACGCGTCCACGTTTATCTATGGCGGCATCGTCCTCGCTGCCGGGTACAAGTTCATATACGGGGACAAGGGAATCGTTACGTCCCTGCTGGTCAAGGTGTTTCCCGGCATGGACCCGGCATGGTTCTCCGGATTCTTCGCCGTCCTGGTGGTGATGACCTTCGCCACCACCACCAACCACATGCTGTTCGTGGCCAACGCCCTCAAAGGCGTTGACTACCAGACCATCGAAGCGGCCCGGAACCTGGGGGCCTCCACGTGGACCATCCTGCGGCGCATCGTGCTGCCCATGCTCAAGCCCACCCTGTTCGCCGTCACCATCCTGTCCTTCCTGACCGGCCTCGGCGCCCTGAGCGCTCCCCAGGTGCTGGGCGGGCGGGACTTCCAGACCATCACCCCGATGATCCTGACGTTCACCAACAGCCCCACCTCGCGGGACCTGGCAGCGCTGCTGGCCGTGATCCTGGGCCTGGCCACCATCCTCATGCTCGCCGTGATGTCCCGGCTGGAAAAGGGCGGCACCTACTTTTCGGTGTCCAAGGTGTCCTCGGCGCTGCAGAAGCAGGACATCACAAACCCGGTGGCCAACGTGGTGGTCCACGCGGTGGCCTACCTGCTGTTTGCCGTGTACACGCTGCCGGTGGTGCTGATTGTGCTGTACTCCTTCGCCGACGGCGCCGCCATCCAGACCGGCGAGCTGGCGTTTGGCAGCCTCACGCTGGAGAACTACGAGCGGGTCCTGACCCACCAGTCCGGGCTGCGGCCGTTCATCGTGAGCGTGGTCTACAGCGCACTGGCGGCACTGATCGCCGTGGGCGGGCTGCTGTTTGTGGCCAGGCTGCTGCAGAAGTACAAGAACTGGGTGGCTTCAGTCTTCGAGTACCTGCTCCACATTCCCTGGATCCTGCCGTCCGCGCTGCTGGCCCTGGGCCTCATCATCAGCTACGACCACCCCAACCCCCTGGTGGGCGGGGCGGTCCTCACCGGGACCACCGTGATCCTGCTGATCGCTTTCGTCACGGTCAAGATTCCCTTCACGCTGCGCATGCTCAAGGCGTCCTTCGCCTCGGTCAACTCCTCGCTGGAGGAGGCGGCGGCCATCATGGGCGCGAAGACCCTGTACGTGTTCCGGCGGATCCTGCTGCCTTTGGTGCTCCCCGCGGCCGCGGCGATTACGGCGCTGAATTTCAACAGCCTGCTGGACGACTACGACACGGCAATCTTCCTGGCCCATCCCCTGGTCCAGCCGCTGGGCCTGGTCATCAAAGCCAACACGGACGGCGCGGAGGGGGTTGACGGCGTAGCCAACACGTTCGTCTACACCGTGCTGCTGATGGTCATCACCGGAGTGACCATGTATCTCGTCTACGGCCGCTCCAGCAGGGAAAGGTCCCGCAAGAAGCGGCTGCCGGCCGTTCCCCCCGCGTCCGCGGTCCCCGGTCCGGGGCTTCCCGGAACACCCGTTTCCGGAGAGGACGCGGCGCAGCCTGCAGCACCAGTCCGCTGATCAGCCCGCGGAACCGCTGACGACGGCGGCGCGGCCGTTCCGCCGCCGGGCCAGCTTGAGGAGGCCATCCCGCAGCGGCTGGGCGCCGTCCGCGAGGGCGACGCGCCCCATTGCCGAGGACGCCAGGCTGAGGGCACGGGTCCGCAGGCGCCGCTGGCGGTCGTAGGCGTGCAGCGCCTGGCCTTCGGGCAGAGTGTTGAGAAGGTCCGCCAGTGTCACGGCGTCCACCAGCGACTCGCAGGCGCCGCGCCCCAGGGTGGGCAGCATGGCGTGGGCGGCATCGCCGATGAGCACGGTCCGCCCGCGGACGTAGGAGCCCAGATGCGGAACGGTCCAGAGCCGCTGGACCAGGCATGCTTCGGGAGTGGCTTCGGCCAGCGTGCGGCGGATGGCGGGGGCATGGGTGGCATAGCGCTCCCGGGCGTATTCCAGGGCTGACGCTGCGTCAATCCCGTACGGGCCCATGCCGGACCGGTAGCTGGCCCACCAGAAGGACCCTCCCCGGGCGGCAGCCATGCCGAACAGGTCGCCGCGGCCCCAGTACTCGCCCACCTCGTCGTGGCTGACCGTTGTAGGCAAAGTCCCACGGAGGGCGAGGTACGGGGTGAGGCGGGCTTCCGTTCCGGCGCCCCAGGCCTCCCGGCGGACTGCGCTGTGCACGCCGTCGGCCCCGACCACCAGGCTGCCGCCGTCGGGACGTGACCCAACGTTGCGGGTTACCCGGCGGACTGTTCCCGGGACGGCCCCGTCCAGCAACCGCAGCAGGTCAGCCCGGGAAATGCCGAACATCTCCCCCGCGTTGACGGTGATCCAGGGCTCTCCCTGGGCGTCACGGACCGATCCGCTGCCGAGCACCGGGCTGACCGCCCGCGCCTCTTCAAGGATTCCCAGCCGCACCAGCGCACGTTGGGCGTTGGGCCACATTCCCAGCGCGGTGCCCACGGCCGGAAGTTCGGGCCGCTTCTCGTACACCGTCACCTGGAACCGGCTGGAGTCCAGGGCGGAGGCCAGCGCCAGGCCGGCAATGCCGCCGCCAACAATCGAAATTGTTTCCATGCTGGTGATTTTACTACTTTTGTAGTGAACCGGAAGGGGTCAATTACACTGGGCCCATGCCTGACCGCCGGACCCAGCTCCTCGATGCCGCCCTGGCCGTTGTGGCGGACAAGGGCATGAAGGGCCTCACACACCGGGCTGTGGACGCCGCCGCCCAGATGGCGGAAGGGACAACCTCGAACTACTTCCGCAGCCGCGCCGCCCTCGTGGAAGCGGTGCTGGACCGCTTGGAACATTTGGACGGCCAGCTGCTCCGTGACCAGGGCATGGCCGGTCCGCCGCGCACCCTTGACGAACTTGCGGGCCAGCTGGCCGGAATGGTGCTGGCGCTGGCCGGCGAGCACGCTGGCCTGACCCGCGCCCGGTTGGCCCTCTCCCTGGACCGGCCCGAAGCGGTGACTGCAGGACATTTCCGACTGGTGGGCGGCCTGGTGCCGGCCCTCACCGCTTTAGGGGTTGCTGATGCCGCCGCGCGCGCCCGGGACCTGGCAGATTACGGGGACGGCGTGCTGCTCCACCTGCTCACGGTCAGGCGCGACGAGCAGCCCGATACCGCAGCCATTGCCGCCGCAGTCCGGCGGCTGCTCGCCCCCTAAGACGCGCTTCCCGCCGTCGTACCTCCCGGAGTTTTTGTCCAGATATGCAGGGTTAAGTGCCCTTTTACCCTGCATATCTGGACAAAAACTCTGCGTGTCAGGCCTGGCCCGGCCAGCCGGTGTAGGCCTCGGCGAGGTAGGCCATGCCGTGCCTGGACGACACCACGGAGTTCAGTTCGCCGAGCTGGCGGGCGCGGGAGAAGTCGTCCGCATCGGCGGGGGTGTGCAGCATGGTGGTCATCCAGTAGGAGAACTGCTGCGCCTTCCACACCCGGGCCAGGGCGCGGTCGCTGAAGGAGTCCAGGAGGTGGTCCGAGCCTGAGTTGTAGTGGGTGTCCAGCCCCTCGAAGAGCATCTTGACGTCGTGGATGGCCAGGTTGAGGCCTTTGGCGCCGGTGGGCGGGACCGTGTGCGCGGCATCGCCGGCGAGGAACAGGTTGCCGTGGCGCATCGGTGTATGGACGAAGCTGCGGAACGGCAGGACCATCTTGTCGATCACCGGGCCCTCCTTGAGCTCGAAGCCGTTGCCGTTGACCCGGCTGCGGAACTCCGCCCAGATCCGGTCATCGTTCCACTCCGCCACGTTCTCCTTGGGATCGCACTGGAAGTACATGCGCTGGACGGTTTCGGTCCGCTGGCTGATCAGGGCAAAACCGTTGGCGGAGTTGGCGTAGATCAGCTCGTCGGCACTGCGCGGAGACTCGGCCAGGATCCCGAACCAGGCAAAGGGGTATTCGTGGAAGTACCACTTGCGGCTGGCCTCGGGAATCTGGAAGCGGCAGTGGCTCCGGGACCCGTCGGCGCCCACCAGGAAGTCGGCCTGGATCTCAAACTCCGTCCCTTCGGCGTCCGTGAACCAGACCTTCGGCGAGCCCTCGAGGTCATGCACGGTAGTGTCCGTGACGCTGTAGCGCACGTCTCCGCCGTCGGCCTTCCTGCGGGCGGCGAGGTCCAGGAACACATCCGTCTGCGGGTAGAGCCATACGGACTCCCCCACCAGGTCCTTGAAGTCCACGCGGTGGCTCTCCCCGTTGAAGCGCAGCTCGATGCCGTCGTGCCGGTCGCCGTCGCGCAGCACCCGGTCCGAGACCCCGCTGTCCACGAGCATGTTGACGGTGCCGTGTTCAAGGATGCCGGCGCGGACGGTCTCCGAGATGTCCTTGTGGCTGCGGACTTCAATGACGGTGGACTCAATGCCAGCCTTGGCCAGCAGGTGTGACAGCATCAGGCCGGCCGGGCCTGCGCCCATGATGGCCACCTGGGTGGTGATGCTTGTGCGGGGCATGGCGTTCTCGCTTCGTTGCGGGGCCGCAGCTGCGGCCGTGTATGGCTTCTGCCAACAGTGTGCGCTCCGGCAGGTAAGGGGCGGCACATGAATTCCGTTCAACGGAAGAAGGGTGCCGGACTACGCGTTGTTCAGCCGGCGCGCTATCCCCCGGGCTGCCGTCTGCAGTGCGGGCACCAGTGCCTGCAGCCGCATTTCGCGCAAAGGGACTACGACGCCGAGCGAAGCCACCGCGCGCTGGCGGGTGTCCAGCACGGGGACGGCGATGCCCCACGTGTCCGGGTCCACCACGCCCTTCAGCTGGGCAAAGCCTTGGTGGAAGGTCTCGCTGAGCAGCACCCGGAGAATATCGGTGGTGATCTTTCCATCCGGATCCGCGAATTTGTCCAGGTAGTCGCCTTGCAGCAGCCTGTCCTGGTGGGCCATCAGTGCCAGCCCCGCGGACGAGGTATGGACAGGCATCCGGCCGGCCACCCTGGCCCGGTTGGCCACGGATCCGCGGCGGGACAGCCGTTCAACAAAAAGCGCGTCCCAGCCGTCCAGCACGGCCAGGTTCACATTCTGGTTGAGCACCTGCTGGATGTCCTCCATGAACGGCATCGCCGCCTGGCGCAGGGCAAGCGTGGGGGCGGTGCGGTTGACCAGTTCCCAGAGCCGCAGGCCGGGCCGCACCAGGCCGCCGGGAGCGGCTTCCAGGAGCCCGTGGTCCGCAAGCTGGCGGACCAGCCGGTGGGCAGTGGTGAGGGGCAGGCCCGAGCGCTCCGCCAGCTCGGACAACTGCAGGGCACTGACATCCTCCGGGAAGGCGGAGAGCAGCCGGACAATCCTGTCCACCATCGAGTCCCCCGAGGAAGAATTCGCCACTTCACCCCCGCTTCCGTTGAATGGGACCAGCCTACCTTCGCGGCTGCTGCCGCGGCTAAGGCACCTGGGCGGGTGCCGGCGTCGTACCTCCGCGGTAACGGCGCCACGCCTCCGGAGCCAGGACCACAGTGATGCCGACGGCGGCGCCGATCACCGTTTCTATGATGCGGTCCCGGAGCAGGACGGCCGGGGAGGCGGGGACCACGAGGAGGGTGGATACCAGCGCCAGCGGCGTAACGAAAATCTGGGCCAGCAGGTACTGCCTGATGATGAACAGTTCCGCGCCGAACTGGCACAGCGCCATGACCAGGACGGTCTGCCAGGGCGGCAAGCCCAGCAGCAGGATGCCCGCCATCACGCCCAGTCCAAGCACGGTGCCTATGATTCTTTGCATTCCGCGGCGGACCCGGTGGCGGGTGGTGTGGCCCACCAGCGGAACGACGGCGGCCACCATAGCCCAGTAATTATGGCCGAAGCCGAGGCGGCTGCCAGCCCAGGTTGCCAGCGCGCCGGCCAGTCCTGCAGCTACCAGGTAGCCCAAGCCTTCAAGCACGGCGGCACGCTTCTCGTCCGGGGTGCGGCGGATGGGGCGCGGCCAGGTCCATGCTGTCCGGTGGCTGGGGAGGACCCGTGATGAGAAACCGATCAGCAGGGACAAAGCGGTGGTCAGGGCAGCCACCAGCATGGCCTCCCAGAGCGGTGGCTGGTTGGGGATGGAGGCGATGGCAGCGAAGGCGAAGATGTGGAACAACGATCCTGCCGGGCGCAGCCGGAACCACGAGATGGCCACGGAACAGCCGCCTGCCACCAGCGTGGTGGCAAGCACCAGGAGCCACGTGGTTCGGGCCCCGTCCAGTCCCCAGGCCCCGCCGGCCCGGGCAGCGAGCGCTGCAAGGAAAATGACCAGCAGCATCAGCAGGCCGGCCCGCAGCTGCAGTGCGAAGCGGGTCCCGTGGGGTTCGCCGCGGCCGTAGATACCGGTGAAAGCCCCGAACGAGGCGAAGATGGCAAGGTCCAGCCGGCCCAGCAGCACAAGCGTGAAGAGTGGCACGAAGACACCCACCGCGCACCTCAGGGCCGGGTGGTGGTCCTTGTTGGCGGGGGCAATGCTGAACATCTCGGTGAGCATCTTCACGTGGAATTGGGCCTTCCTGCGGTCCGGGGCGTCTGGGTGGATTCATTGTCCGGTTGAGACGGGCGGCCGCGCTGACGTTCCTCAAAAATCCTACGCCCGGCATGCTTCGCACGATCGGAACGGCCGGGCAACACCGACGAAACAGCACCACGCGATCCTTGGACCATGAAGCCCGGTGCAAGCAAGACTCCCGCGTCTGAACTGAGCTGCGAAGTCTGCGGCCTGATGCCCGAACCAACAAGGACCCGGCTGACCCTGGCCAACGTAGCCGTGATGCTGCCAATTGAGCTCCTGGTCCACGCCCTGGTGGTGGACACTCAGCTTCCCTACCTGGCCAAGGTCCTTGTGCTGACCGTTACCGCCACCGTCCTGGTGATCTGGGTGGCTGAACCTTCCGCGGCGCGGGTGCTTCGCGGGTGGTTGCATGCGCCGGCCCTGCGGCACCGGCGGCGGCTTGCCGGCGCACCGGCTTTGTGGCGGGCGCGCACCGTCCTGCAGGATGAGCCGGGGGCGCTGCAGAAAATCACCAAGGCCCTGGCCCGCCTGGACACCAACATCCTGGGCATCCACGTCCACCCCGTGGCCGGCGGCGTGCTGGACGAGTTCGTCCTGTCCTCGCCCGGAGAGGTGAGCGAGCACCAGCTTCTGGACGCACTGCATCTGGCGGGCGGCACACACTCCCACGTCTGGCCCACCACCGCCCTGGCGATGGCGGACGGACAGACCAAAGCGTTGAGCCTGGCTGCGCGGATCGCTGATGCGCCGGATGAGCTTCCGCTGGCCGTGGCGGAGCTGCTGCGTGCACGGATCCTTTCCCCTGCCGAGGCAGCCTTGGAAAGGTACGACGCCGGCACGCGGCTTAAGATCCCCACGGCCTGGCATGGCCCCATCACCTTTGTCCGGCCGGGTGAACCGTTCACGCCGGCGGAATCCGCCCGGGCCCACCGGCTTGCTGAGCTGGCCGAGATCCTGGCGCACCGCTCCGCCGCGTCTTCGCCCAACTAGGTAGCAGCAGATGTCGTTTTGACCCACCAAAACGACACTTAGCGCTACTTACTTGAGAATTACATCCGGAGGGTCAGGGCGGACGGGTCCATGGTCATGACGACGTGCTTGCCCTGCCCTTCGTGATCGCCGTCCAGCTGGTAGTCGTCGTTGTGCTCCAGGGCGATCTCCACGGTCTTGCCTTGGAAGTATTCAACAGCGGTGTCCTTGCTCCGGCCCTTGCCGATCATCCCGGCCACCACTGAAAGCCAGCCCAGCTTCCCGTGGTGGGGCGCCAGCACGGCCACGTCCAGCAGGCCGTCGTCCATCTTGGCCTCCGGGAAGATCTCCAGGCCGCCCTGGACCTTGCCACAGTTGCCCACCATAACGCTGCGGACTCCGCGGTGAACCGCGGTCTGGCCATCGATCACAATGGTGGCCTTGACCGGCTTGCCAGGCAGGTTCCGGATGCCAGCGTCCACGTAGGCCAGCCAGCCCACTTTGTCCTTCAGGTCCTCGTTGGTATCAGCCATGATGGTGGCGTCGTACCCCACGCCGGCCATGACCAGGAACAGCTGCTCCATGTCCGGATCGCTGCGGCGGGCACGGACCACGTCGATCTTCCGCTCGATGCCGGTCAGGGCCCCGGCCATGGCGCCGTCGTAATCGGTGACGTCCATGCCGAGGTTGCGGGCCAGGAGGTTTCCGGTGCCCAGCGGAAGCAGCCCCATCGGCACGTCTCCTCCGGACAGCACTTCAGCGACGCACCGGACCGTTCCGTCACCGCCGGCGGCGATGACGATGTCCGCCCCCTGCGCGAGAGCTTCCTTGGCCTGGCCGACACCGGGGTCCTCCTTGGTGGTTTCGAACCACATCGGCTCGCCCCAGCCGTTTTCCACGCAGTGCTTTGCCACCAGGCCGCGCACGTCGATGTCCACCGGCTTGGCGGGATTGACGATGATTGCAGCGCGCTGGAGAGAGGTGGAGCTGTTGGCAGTCATGGTGTCCTCTGGTGGCAAGTGGAAAGGCTACGTCTGAGAGAAGACTAGCCTGCCCCGCGCGGGCCTCGAAGCAGGTTGGCAGGAGCTTCGCCGCGAGGGGCGCGGCTACAGTGCCTTCACGGCGCCGAGCACCTGGGCCAGCGAGTCCTTGGCATCGCCGAACAGCAGCGACGTCTGCGGCTCGTACAGCAGGTCATTCTCGATCCCGGCGAACCCGGGCCGCATGGAACGCTTGAGGAAAACCACCTGCCGGGCATCCGCCACTTCCAGGATGGGCATGCCGTAGATGGGTGAGCCGGAGGACGTCTTGGCTGCCGGGTTCACGACGTCGTTCGCGCCCACCACCAGCGCCACATCCGCCGTTTTGAACTCGGGGTTGATCTCCCCCATTTCCTTCAGGGACTCATACGGGACGTTGGCCTCGGCCAGCAGCACGTTCATGTGTCCGGGCATCCGGCCGGCCACCGGATGGATGGCGAAGTCCACCTCGATCCCGCGGCTTTCCAGTGCCAGCGCCAGCTCGGCCGCGGTGTGCTGGCCCTGGGCCACAGCCAGCCCATAGCCGGGAACAATGATGACGCGCTGCGCGTAGCCCAGGAGCACCGCAACGTCCTCCGCGCTGGAGGAACGGACGGGACGCTCGCTCACGGCGGTGGATCCCGCCGTCGAACCTCCCCGGAACGCTCCGAACAGGATGCCGGCCACGCTGCGGCCCATCGCAGCCGCCATGGCCCGGGTGAGGATAGTGCCCGAGGCGCCCACCAGGGTGCCGGCGACCACTAGGAGGACGTTGCCAAGCACCACGCCGGAGGCGGCGACGGCCAGGCCGGTGAAGGCGTTCAGGAGGGAGATGACGATGGGGACGTCGGCGCCACCCACTGGCAGGACCAGCAGGATGCCGGCCGCCAGGCCCAGGACCAGCAGCAGCACCGCGAGCGGAAGGGAACCGGTAAAAACGACGACGGCGGCGGCCGCCACAGCGGCGAGCAGCACCGCCGCCATCACCACGGGGAGCCCGCGGAACACCACCGGCCGCGTGGTCATCAGTTCCTGCAGCTTGGCGAACGTAACCCCCGAGCCTGCGAAGGACACGGCACCGACCAGGAGCGTGAACACGATGGCCACCCGCACCCAGGGATCGCCTGCGTGGCTCAGTTCGAGAAGCGCCACGAGGGCAGCCGCTCCGCCGCCAACGCCGTTGAAGGCCGCAACCAGCTGCGGCATCTGCGTCATCTTCACGCCCCGGGCCACGGGCGCCGCCACCACCGTGCCTACGGCGATGGAACCAAGGATCCACGGGACGTTGTCCAGCTGCGCGGACAGGAACACCGTGACGACGCCGATCAACGCACCCAGCGCACCGATCAGGTTGCCGCGGCGGGCGGTCCGCGGGGAACTGAGCCCGCGCAGCGCCAGGATAAAGAAGACCGCGGCGATGAGGTACAGCAGTGACGTCCAGACCGGACTAAGGAGGCTCACTTGCTGTCCGCCTTAGTCGACGGGGTCCTGGCAACCTGTTTCCTGGCATGGAACATGTGCAGCATGCGGTCGGTGACCACGAAGCCGCCCACCAGGTTGGCGGTGGCCAGGACGACGGCGAGGAGCGCCACCGCGAGCACCCAGGGGTCCGCTGCCTGGCCGGCCACAATGATGGCACCCACCAGGATGATGCCGTGGATGGCATTGGCTCCGGACATCAGCGGCGTGTGCAGGGTGCTGGAGACCTTTGACACCACCTCGAAGCCGACGAAGACGGCCAGGACCGTGATGGTCAGCAGGCTCATTCCGTCCATCAGAGTGCTCCTTCCCGCGAGGTGGCGGCCCGCTCGGCAAGCAGGTCCGCCGTCGGCTGGTGCCGCACCGTGCCATCGTGGGTGAGGCAGGCCCCGGCGATGACCTCGTCACCGAAGTCGGGGACCAGCGCACCGTCCCGGACCATCAGCACCAGCAGGTTGGCGACGTTCTTGGCGTACAGGCGGGAGGCGTCCGACGCCATGGCGGAGGGTGCGTCCTTCAGGCCGACCAGCGTGACGTGGCCGGAGCCGTCCGCGGTGGGGATGGGAACGTCCTGGCCAGGCACGGCGCCTTCCACGTTGCCCCCCGATTCCGCAGCGAGGTCGACGACGACCGAACCGGCCCGCATACCCTGCACCATCTCGCGTGTGACCAGGAGCGGTGCCCGCCTTCCGGGGACGGCCGCCGTCGTAATCAGGACGTCGGCCTGGGCCACGTGCGGTGCCAGCAGCTGGCGTTGCCGGGTGCCGGCGTCGGAACTGAGCTGGCGGGCGTAGCCGCCGGCGGCCTCTGCCGTTTCGAGGTCCAGCCGGATGAAGGTGCCGCCCATGGAGGCTACCTCGTCCGCGGAAGCGGGGCGGATGTCGTTGGCGAAGACCCGCGCGCCGAGGCGCTTTGCCGTACCGATGGCCTGCAGGCCCGCCACCCCCGCCCCCAGGACCAGGACCCGGGCGGGCGGGACGGTGCCGGCGGCTGTCATGTACAGCGGGAAGAACCGGGGCAGCCGGATGGCTGCCTCAAGGACGCAGCGGTACCCGGCCACGAGGGCCTGGGAGCTGAGTGCGTCCATGGACTGGGCCCGGGAGATGCGGGGCACGAGTTCCAGGGCGAAGGATGTCACGCCGGCCTCGGCGAGCGCCTGGACGGTTGGCAGTTCGGACGACGGCGACGCGAGGCCCACGGAGACGGCGCCCCTTTTCAGGGACCGGGCGGTGTCCGGGTCGAGGGGCCGGACGTGGGCGAGGACGTCCAGCTGGGCGGGATCAAGGCCGGGGACAATATGTGCGCCCGCCTGGCTGTAGGCGAGGTCCGGGTACCCGGCCGCCGCGCCGGCGTCTTCCTCGAGGAGTATCTCGACGCCGAGCGCCGCCAACTGCTTGACCGTTTCCGGTGTGGCGGCCACGCGCCGTTCACCCTCCCGGCGTTCCCGCGGTATGCCCAGTTTCACCCGCCGACTCCCCTCGTTGCACGGATGCGGCAGCGCCGCCCTGCCCGGCCGTTCCGGGTTCACGTGGACCAGGAGGCTTCGCGGAGCGGCGCTGCTGCACGTAGTTGGCTTGAGTCTATGGCCCGCACCGCTGCCGCGGGAGTAGGGCGGCGTGCTTGGGTGGCAAACAGTTACCTTACGTATCGCTTGGACGTCCGCGGCTGCTGTGTTCCCCGCCCGCCAGCCGGTAGGAGTCCTGCAGCAGTTCCGCCAGCAGCTTCGCGTCGATCCGGTCCAGCCGCACCAGTACCAGCTGGGGAGAGCGCTCGTGGTGCGGGGTCCAGAAGAAGGTGTCCGGCTCCGTTCCCGCCAACGCCTCGCGTTCTTCGGTCTTGACGGTGAGGACTCCGGGTTCCCAGATGCGGGCCATTAAGGTCCTGGCGAACCAGGCGGGCTGGCCCCAGCTCAGCCGCTCCGTGACGCCCGGCATCGCCAGGGCAATCCTGCGGACCTCGGCTTCAGTGGCCATGAACCACAGTTGCACCCGCCATTGCAGGCCGCAGTACATCCATCCCGCCGAAGCGTCTTGCGGGGCGGCCCTGGTAGTCCAGCCCTATGTCACGCGCTGTTTCCTGCAGGAGCGGGACAACAGTCTGTTCAATCACATCCTGGCTGGAGCGGTGCGTCTGCAAGGAGACGTTGACGGCGCCGACAGCCTCGTCTCCGCACCAGATGGGAACGGCAACGCCGCGGAGGCCGTTCTCCAGTTCCTGGGAGACCATGGACCACCCCTGGCTCCGGGCAAGGCTGACCTCGTCCTTGAGGGCCTCCAGGCTGCCGACGGAGTGCTCGGTATAACGCTGCAGGTGGACTGATTCGTAGTACGCATCCAGGCTGCCGGCCGGCAGGGCAGCGAGGAGCACCCGGCCCATGGATGTCGCCCACGCCGGAAACCTGGTGCCCACGCTGATGGATACGTTGAGCAGGCGCGGGGACGGGACACAGGCGACATAGGCGACGTCCGCCCCATCAAGCACGCAAAGCGACGCCGTCTCGCCGAGCTCGGACGCCAGCAATTTGAGGTGCGGCTCGGCAACACGGGGAAGGGACAGGATGGAGAGGAAGGAGGAACCCAGCTCCAGGGAGCGGGCGGTCAATTCAAAAGATTGTCCGTCGGTCCGCAGGTAACCAAGGTCCGCCAGCGTTAGCAGGAACCGCCGGGCAGAAGCGCGCGTTATGTCCGTCGCCGCCGCGATCTGGGAGACGGTCAGGCGGGGGGTTTCCGAGGTGAACGCCCTGAGGACGTCAAAGGCCTTCCCCACCGACTTCACAAAGTACGCCGGATGTTCTTCCATGAACTTCTTGCCCTTCCGAGAAATACGGGACACCGGGTCCACCTGGGTGGACCCGGCATCCTTGAGCGTATCTAGCTGGAAACCTTCGCCTGGTCCGCTCTGGCACCCTCTGCCTTGCGCCGCTTCAGCTGGGCGCGGAGGGGAGGGACAACCAGCGCCGCGGCAGAGATGGCAAGGAGCACCAGCGCAATGGGACTGGTGAAGACGGATGCCCACCCGTCAGTGATGAGGGCGCGGCGCAGGTTTGCCTCCGCCAGAGGCCCCAGGATCAGGCCCAGAACGGCGGGTCCTGCAGGGAAACCGAAACGCAGCATGAACAGCCCCACGGCGCCGAAAATCATCATCATGAACACATCGAAGACGCTGTTGTTGATGGAGTACGTCCCCACCATGCAGAAGATCAGGATGATGACCCACAGGTAGTGGCTGGGCAGTTCCAGCAGTTTGACCATGCCGCGCATGCGCAGCAGGCTCAGCCCGAGGGTCAGGATGGTGGCGATCAGCATGATGGTCACCAGCGAGGAGACGAGGTCCGGCCGGCTGCTGAAAAGGCTGGGCCCCGGCTGGATGCCCCAGATCATCATGGACCCGATCATGACGGCCATGACGGAATCGCCGGGGACGCCGAGCGCCATGGTGGTGGTCACGCTGCCGCCAAGGGTTGCCGTGCTGGAGGTATCGCCGGCAGTCAGACCCTCCAGGGAGCCCTTGCCGAACTCCTCCGGGTGCTTGGAGACTTTCCTGGCGTTGTCCCACGCGATGATGCCTGCGATGTCGCCGCCCACTGCCGGGACAAGGCCGACGACGGATCCGGTCACCGCGCCGATTCCCATCGGTTTGAACAGCCGCTGCATCAGTTTCCGTCCGGGCATCCACTGGCCCAGCTGGGTGACGGGCTTGACGTGGTGCAGGTGCCTGCGCCTGGTGAGGATCTGGTTGAGGACTTCCGCTACGCCGAAGAACCCGATGATGACCGGAATGAACGGTATGCCGCCGTTCAGTTCCAGGACATTCAGGGTGAAGCGCGCGTCACCGGTGATGGGATCACGGCCCACGGTGGCCAGCAGCAGACCGAAGGCTCCGGCGGCAAGGCCCTTGAGGATTCGTCCCGAGGAAACACCCACCATCATCGTCAGGCCGAAAACCACCAGCGCGAACATTTCCGGCGGCCCGAACTGCCGGGCGAACTCCGAAAGGGGTACCGCGGCAACCGCCAGGATGAGGATGCCAAAAAGCATGCCGAAGGCCGAGCCGAAGGCGGACGTTGTCAGGGCCAGCCCCGCTTGTCCTTTCAGGGCAAGCGGGTAGCCGTCAAAGGTTGTGGAGATGGAGGCAGGAGTGCCCGGGGTGTTGATGAGGATGGCCGGCACCCGGTCCCCGAACTGGGCCGCCACATAGATGGTCAGCAGGACGGCGAGGCCCTGGATAGGTTCCAGCGTCAGTGTGAACCCGCTGGCCAGGGCCACGGCCATGGTGGCGGTCACACCCGGGAATGCACCCACGAGCATGCCCACCAGGATGCCCAGGCCGATGTACAGGAGGGTATCGACCTGGAGGACGGTCACGATGCCGTCCGTAACGGGTGAGGCAGCGATCTGGATCATAGGTTCACCCGCAATGCGACGACGAAAAGGAAATGGAGGAGGGCCGTAACGATGGCCGGGAACACGATCAGTGGCCTCCAGCCCCGGCCGCCGTACAGAGCCGTCAGCGCGACGCACGTTGCGAACGTAATCAACCAGAACTGGAGGACGTTCCACAGCAGGAGGTAGCCCACCAGGATTACCGCCGTCAGCAGCATCCTGCCGATGCCCCACCCGCTGAGCGGATCAGGGAGGTTGGCCCGGCTGACCCCGCGCAGCACGTTGACCACCACCTGCAGGACGCCGAAAACGATAAGACTCCATGCGAGCATGGTGGGCCAGAAGGGAGGCCCGAGTTCCACCCGGACCCCTGAACGGATGCCCTGGGCGAGCACCAGGACCAGGATGCCGAGGCCTATGGTGACCGCAGCTGGAACCAGTTCCCTGAGCCGGTGCGCGCGGTCCGTAACCAGCACCTCGGACGCCGGGTGGATATGGGCTTCGGCGTGGTCCTGCTCAGGGTCTGTTGGGTTGAGGCCTGCCGGCGGCCCTGTTGCTGTGTGATCGTTCATTGCGGTTCCTCAGTAGGGGCCGGCCAGCGGAAGGCTGGCCGGCCCGTCTGCCTCGAAGTGTGTGCCTGGCGCTACTTGCCCTGCGCGAGCTTGATCCACGGTCCGTAGCGGTCGGCTTCCTCGTCAAGGAACGCCTTCATCTCCTCCGCGTCCTTGAAAGTGGGTACAAGGTTGGAACCTTCGATGACCTTCTTGTACTCCGGGTCCTCAACAGCCTTGCCCATGGCGTCGGAGAGCTTGCTGACAACTTCCTCGGGTGTACCGGCCGGAGCCATGATCCCCACCCATGAAGCATTCTGCAGGTCAATCCCTTCTTCCTTGGCGGTGGGGACGTCCGGGTTCTTTGGATCCCGTTCCTCCGTCAGCATGGCCAGGTAGCGGAGCTTGCCTGCGTCCACCTGGTTCTTCTGCGTGCCGATCGCATCGATCGAGAAGTCGACGTCACCGGCCGCCGCAGCGGCAACGGCCGGGGCGGAGCCGTCAAACGGTACAGATGTGAGCTCGATTCCGGCAAGTTCCTGGAAGCCCTGGGCGGGGGAATCCCAGACCGAGCCAACACCCGGGCTGGAGTAGGTGACCTTTCCGGGATTGGCCTTGGCGTCCGCGACGAGGTCCTTGAGCGACTGATAGGGGCTGTCCACCGGGACAGCGATGGCACCGGGTCCGGCCAGGCCCTGGCCAATCGGCGCGTAGTTGGACGGGTCAATGTCGTAATCCTGGAACTGCAGGGTGGCTACCTCTACGCCCATCATCGAAAGGTTGTAGCCGTCCGGCTTTTGGTCCTTCAGCCAGTTGTAGGCCACCGACCCGTTGGCCCCCGGCTTGTTTTCGACGATGACCTCGACGCCCAGCTCTTTTTCCAGCAGCGGTGCAATGGTACGGGCCGTCAGGTCCCCCGAGCCGCCTGCGGCCCAAGGAACGGTCAGCCGGATGTCCTGCGCGGGGAAGTCGGCTTCGGAACTGCTGTTGCTGCCCGAGGCGCAACCAGTCAGCGCAAGCAACCCCGCCGTGCCCACTGCGAGTGATTTTAGAAGGGTTTTCACTACGGTTTTCTCCTTTGATACCCGTAATCCGACAAGGCTGCCGGCTATCATCTCCGACAGTGCACCTCATCTGGGACCCTGTACGCATCACGAACATGTGTGCATAAAACGTACAGTAGTTGTAATCTAGTTCACATCGAGGCCCGGAACAAGGCCGCGGCCGAAATTGTGACCAAGCAATCCGACCCATGGACGCTTCGCACTGGCGGGGCCGGAAGGTGGACAGAATGAGTACTCCGGCGGAGTCATACCTGGTGGGGTTGATCGGCGAAGGAACCACGCACTCCCTGACCCCTGCCCTCCACGAGCGGGAAGCCGACCATCACGGACTGCGGTACATCTACCGGACCGTGGACCTGACTGTCCTGGCACGTCCGGCCGGAGACGTGGGGGCCCTGCTCTCGGCCGGACGCGACCTCGGCTTCAATGCCTTCAACATCACCGTTCCCACCAAACAGGTTGTCCTTGGGTACCTTGACGATCTCTCGGACGATGCGGCGCGGTTGGGGGCCGTCAACACCGTCCTTATCCGTGATGGCAAGTTCATCGGCCACAACACCGATTACTCCGGATTTGGCTCCGCCCTTGAGGAAGGCCTTCCAGGCGCGTCCCTTGGACGTGTTGTGCAGCTGGGCGCCGGCGGCGCCGGCGCCGCTACGGCCTACGCGCTCCTGGCAGCAGGAGCTGAGCACCTGTGCGTCCTGGACCTTGATCCCGCCCGTTCCCGGGAGCGGGCCGAGGCCCTGGCGCGGCACTTCCCGGACAGGAACATCGAATGGCGGCCGATGAGTGAGGTGGCCGATGTGATGTCCGACGCCGACGGGCTGGTGCATGCCACCCCTGTGGGGATGCACGCCCATCCGGGCATGCCCCTGGACGGGGACCTGCTCCAATCCCGGCACTGGGTGGCCGATATTGTCTACCGCCCGATCGAAACTGGGCTGCTCAAGGCAGCCGCTGCCAAAGGGTGCCGCGTGCTGGACGGCGGCCACATGGCCGTGGGCCAGGCAGTGGACGCCTTCCGCCTCATCACGGGCGTGGAACCGGACCGCTCACGCATGAGGGAGCATTTCCTGTCCATGCTCCGGCGGGGGGCCTAAGCATCAACAGTATGCGCCCCCTGGACCGGCTAACCCCGTGCGCTGAGGTCGGCGGAGATGAGTTTCGCCGTCGCAATGATCTCCTGTGCCACCGAAGCCAGGAAGGCGTCCGGGTCCGGTTTGGCAGCGACGGACTGGGCCTGCAGGGACACGTTGACAGCCGCCACAACCTTGGAGCGGTCGTACACAGGGGCAGCCACGGACATCAGGCCAAGCTCCAGCTCCTGGTCCAGCAGGCACCAGCCCTGCGCCCGGACTGTCTCCAGGACCGACAGAAGGTCCTTGACGGTGCCCAGGGCGCGCGGGGTCAGCGGTTTGATCTCGGCGGCGGCCAGATAGGACTTCAGGTCCGCCGGGGGCAGTCCCGCGAGCAGGACGCGGCCCATCGACGTAGCGTACGCCGGGAAGCGGGTGCCCACGGTGATGCCCACATTCATGATCCGGCGGGTGGTCACCCGGGCGATGTAGGCGATGTCAGTCCCGTCGAGCACTGCGGCAGAAGTGGATTCCCCCAGCTTCAGGGACAGTTCCTCAAGGTGCGGCTGCGCCATCTGCGGCAGCGACAGCCCGGACAGATACGCGTAGCCCAGCTGGAGCACCTTGGCCGTGAGCGCGAATGTTTTACCGTCGGTCCGCACGTAGCCCAGTTCCACCAGGGTATGCAGGAACCGCCGGGCAGTGGCGCGCGTCAGCCCGGTGCGGGCTGCCACCTCCGTCAGGGTCATCACCGGGTGGTCCGTATCGAATGCACGGATAACGGCGAGCCCGCGGGCCAGGGACTGGACGTACTGGTCACTGGCCTGCGGGGCACCCGCTGATGCTGCGTCGGTCATGGTTACCAATCCTAGGGCCGGTTCAGGCCGCGGCAGCCGCCTTCAGCGGGACGGGAACCAGTTCCTGGAGCTCTTCAAGGGTGCAGCCGAAGGTTTCGCGGACGGTGATGCCGCCGGGTCCGGTGAGGAAGACGGCTTTGTCCGTGTAGACGCGGGTGACGCAGCCGACTCCGGTGAGCGGGTAGGTGCAGGACTCCACGATCTTGGAAGCACCCTCGCGGGTGAGGAGGGTCATCATGACGAAGACGTCCTTGGCGCCGGTGGCCAGGTCCATGGCACCGCCGACGGCGGGAATCGCCCCGGGTGCCCCGGTGTGCCAGTTGGCGAGGTCGCCGGTTGCGGAGACCTGGAAGGCGCCCAGGACGCAGATGTCCAGGTGCCCGCCGCGCATGATGGCGAACGAGTCTGCGTGGTGGAAGTAGGACGCCCCCGGGAGTTCGGTGACGGGGATCTTGCCGGCGTTGATGAGGTCGCCGTCGATCTGGTCACCTTCGGCGACCGGTCCCATGCCCAGCATCCCGTTCTCCGTATGGAGCGTGATGTTCTGTTCCTCGGTGAGGTAGTTGGACACCAGGGTGGGTTGGCCGATCCCCAGGTTCACGAAGGAGCCCGGAGCGATATCTTTGGCCACCAGCCGGGCCAAGTCATCCCGGCCAAGGGGTGCGGCGGAGGTCTGGAGGGTTGTCGCGGTGCTCATTATCAGGCCACCTTCTTGCTCGTACCGGCGGTGCTGCCGGCGCCCGCGGGGACGCGGACCACTGTGTTGACGTAGATGCCGGGGGTCACCACATTTTCCGGGTCCAGCCCGCCGGTGGGGACAATCTCCGAGACCTGGACGATGGTCTGCTTGGCTGCGGCAGCCATGATCGGGCCGAAGTTCCGGGCCGTCTTGCGGTACACGAGGTTGCCCTTGCCGTCGGCCTTCAGTGCCTTGATCAACGCGACGTCGGCGTGGATGGGCGTTTCGAAGACCTGCCCGCGGCCGTCGATGATCCGGGTTTCCTTGCCCTCGGCCAGCATGGTGCCGTAGCCGGTGGGGGTGAAGAACCCGCCGATCCCTGCCCCGGCTGCGCGGATGCGCTCGGCAAGGTTGCCCTGCGGCACCAGTTCCAGCTCGATCTCGCCGGCCGTGTACTTGGCGTCGAAGTGCCAGGAGTCAGACTGCCGCGGGAAGGAGCAGATCATCTTCCGCACCCGGCCTTCCTTGATCAGCAGGGCCAGGCCCTGGTCCCCCTGACCGGCGTTGTTGTTCACCACGGTCAGGTCCGTGGCGCCGCACTCGAGCAGTGCGTCGATCAGTTCGAACGGCTGCCCGGCGTTGCCGAACCCGCCGATCATCACGGTGGAACCGTCCTTGATGCCGGACACGGCTTCCTGGACCGAATCAACAAAAGTCAGCATTTTCCTAGCCCTTCCCTGTGCTGGTGCCTGCGGAGGCGGTGACGTTTTCAAGCACCACGGCCAGGCCCTGCCCGACGCCGATGCAGATCGCGGCGACGCCCCAGCGTTCCCCGGAGGCCTGCAGGGACCGGGCGAGGGTGCCGAGGATCCGGGTTCCGGAGGCGCCCAGCGGGTGGCCCATGGCGATGGCGCCGCCGTGCCGGTTCACAATTGTCGGGTCGATGCCCCAGGCGTTGATGCACGCCAGGGACTGCGCGGCGAAGGCTTCGTTAAGTTCGACGGCGCCCACCTGGTCCCAGCCGATCCCCGCCTTCGCGAGGGCTTTGTTCGCCGCCTCCACCGGGGCGTAGCCAAAGTACTGCGGATCGTTCGCGTGCGCGCCGCGACCGGCGATCCGGGCCAGCGGATCCAGCCCCAGCAGCCCGGCGGCAGCTTCGGAGCCCACCCAGGCCGCGGAGGCGCCGTCGGACAGCGGCGACGCATTCCCCGCGGTGACGGTGCCCCCCGCCTCGGCGCCCTCCGGCTCATTCCGGAACACCGTCTTCAGGGCGGCGAGCTTCTCGGCGGTGGAGCCGGGACGGATGCCCTCGTCCCGGACCAGGTCGGTGCCGGGCACCGGTGCCACCAGGTTGTCGTAGAACCCCTCGTCCCACGCCGCGGCGGACAGGTTGTGGGAGGCAGCGGCGAACTCGTCCTGCTGCTCGCGGGTGACTCCGTATTTCTCGCGGAGCCGTTCGGTGGCCTCGCCCAGGGAGATCGTCCATTCCTTCGGCATGGCTTTGTTCACCAGCCGCCAGCCCAGCGTGGTGGACGCCAGGTTCAGGTCACCGGCGGGGTAGGGCTTCTCCGTCTTCGGCAGCACCCACGGGGCACGGGACATCGATTCCGCCCCGCCCACCAGCACCAGGTCCGCGTCACCGGCGTTGATCTGCCGCGAGGCGATAATCGCGGCATCAAGGGACGACCCGCAGAGCCGGTTGACCGTGGTCCCCGGAATCGAGACCGGAAGCCCGGCCAGCAGCGTCCCCATCCGGGCGATGTTCCGGTTCTCCTCGCCCGCACCGTTGGCGTTGCCGAAAACAACCTCATCGATCCGCTCCGGATCCAGCCCCGGCGCCCGCTTCACGGACTCCCTGATCACGTGCGCGGCAAGGTCATCCGGACGGACCCCGGCGAGGCCGGAGCCGAACTTACCGAACGGGGTGCGCACGGCGTCGTACACAAAAGCCTGGTTCATGGGGTTGCATCCATTTCTCGAAAAACCTGCTGGGCGGTCTTGAAGGCTGTGTTGGCGGAGGGCACTCCGCAGTAGATGGCGGTCTGCAGCAGGATCTCCTTGATCTCGTCCCTGCTGAGGCCGTTGGTGAGTGCGGCCCGGATGTGCATGGCCAGCTCCTCCCAGTGCCCGTGCGCCACCATGGCGGTGATGGTGACGGCGGAGCGCATCTGGCGCGTAAGGCCGGGCCGGGTCCAGATCCCGCCCCACGCGATCCGCGTAATCATGTCCTGGAAGTCGTCGGTGAATTCGTCCTTGGTGGTGTTGGCCCTGTCCACGTGGGCGTCACCCAGGACTTCGCGCCGGACCTTCATGCCGCCGTCGTAAATGTCCTGGCTGGTGGCGGCCGGCTGGACGACGCCGTTGCGTTCGGGGTTCTTCCCCTCGCTGCCGCTCACTTGGCTGCTCCCCGCGATTCGGTCCAGATGATGAGGCTGCGCATCAGCTCGGCCACGTGGGCGGGGGCTTCGGCGGGGGCAAGGTGCGCCACGCCTTCCAGGGTGACAGCGGTGGCGGTTCCGCCGCCGGCTGTGATCCCGGCGGCCACTTCTTCGGCGAACGACGGCGGCGCCACCCCGTCCAGCGCCCCGGCGATGACTTGGGTTGGCACCCGGATGCTGCCCAGGTCCTCCCGGACGTCGAAGGCCGCCAGCGCTTCACAGCAGAAGGCGTAGCTGAACCGGTCGGCATCGCGCAGGGCATGCAGGAGCCTGCTGCTGAGCTCGGGCTCGCGTTCCATGAAACCAGGGGCGAACCAGCGTTCCGCGGAACCCTGGATCATCACCGGGGTACCCTGGCCGCGGACCGTTTCCGCCCGCTCCAGCCACCCTTCGGGCGTGCCCAGCTTGGCGCCGCTGCACTGCACGGACAGGCTCTTGAGGCGCTCCCCGTGCTTGATGCCCAGCTGCAGGCCGGTGGCACCGCCCAGGGAAACGCCGGCGTAATGGAAGGCCTCCCCGGGGGCGATGGAATCCACGAGCTCCACGACCGCATCAGCCAGCGCGGCGACGTCGAACGTTTCGGTGGCGGCGGGCGAGACGCCGTGGCCGGGCAGGTCCCAGGCCACCACGTCGTAGTCGTTGCCCAGTACGGAGGCGGTGCGGTTCCACAGGATGGTGGAGGTACCCAGGGACGGACCCACCACCAGCAGGGGATGCTCACCCAGCGGCCGCTGGGGAGAGAGCAGGGCGGCTTTCAGGGCAGGTTTAGCCACGGGGGCCTCCGTTCGGATCGGTATCGGGAAGTGCAGTGGGTGCCGCAAATTCCGGGAAGGCGGCCAGGATGCGGCGGGAAATGGCTGCCGCCTCGCCCAGGTAGTTGGCGGGATCGAGGAGTTCTTCGAGGCGGAGGTCGGTAAGCACCCCGGGCGGCACGGCGCCCCGGAGCAGCTTGCGGTAGGTGGCCCCCTGCGCCCCGGCTGGTGCCTGCAGGGTCTGGTCCACGATGGCCTGCAGCTGCTCCTTCCCGGTGAGGCCGTCCTTCTCCTCCAGCAGGGGCGACACCGCCGCACCCACCCCCTCGGCCAGGAGCAGCGGGCCGGCGAGGTCCAGGTTGCGGCGCATGGCGTCGGGGAAGGCCTGCAGGCCCTCGGCGAGCTCGCGGACGTGCCCGGCCGCCCCCAGCGCCAGGGCCAGGAGCTGCCGGAGGGCGGGCCACTCGGTATGCCACGCAGCGTCCGGGCGCTCATCGTTGAAGTTGGCTGCCGCCAGGTGCAGCTGCGCGGCAAGACCGGGCGCCTGCAGCGCAGCGCTGCGGACCAGGACGGACAGCACGGGGTTCTGCTTCTGCGGCATGGCAGAGGAGACGCCGCGGCCGGCAGCGCGCGGCTCGGCCAGCTCGCCGACCTCGGGCCTGCTCAGGAACAGGACGTCCGCGGCGATCTTTCCGAATGCGTCCAGCACTGCCGCCAGGGCGTTGCCCAGGGACGTGACCACCAGCCGGTTGGTGTGCCAAGGCGCTGCCGCCGGGGCCAGGCCCAGCTGTGCCGCCAGGGCATCGGCCAGGCTGAAGGGGGTGCTTGATGACCCGGAGGCCAGGACGGTTCCTGCGGCCAGGGTCCCCGCCGCGCCGCCGAACTGGACCGGAAACGCCAGGCCTTCGAGCTGGCGGCCCGCGGCGGCGACGCCGTGGAACCACTGCGCAGCCCGCAGGCCGAACGTGAAGGGCAGGGAATGCTGGGTCAGGCTCCTGCCCACGCACAGCGTGTCCGCGTGCTCTTCCGCCAAACTGGCGAGCGCCGCCGCGGTGCGCTTCAGGTCGCCCATCAGCGCCTCCACGGTATTGCGGGCCAGCAGCATCAGGGCGGTATCCAGCACGTCCTGGCTGGTGAGGGAGGTGTGGACTGCCTTCCCTGCGCCGATGCCGGCACCATCCAGCGCCTGGACATTCTTCCGCAGGTCCGCCAGCAGCGGGATCACCGGGTTGCCGCCGCCCTGGGCACGGCGGGCTATGCCTGCCACGCTGTACCTGCCGGGCTCGGCCGCGGCGGAGACGACGGCGGCGGAACCGGCGGGCGCCAGGCCCGCCTTTTCCAGCACGGCGGCCCAGCCAGACTCGACGGCGAGGATCGCCGCCAGCACAGCCTGGTCACCCGTCAGCGCACCCACCAGGGGCGAGGCCGAGACGGGACTGAGCAGGCCGGCGTCGCCCTCTCCCCCGAAGACGCCCGCATCTCCCAGGCCGGCGGACCCGGTCACTGGAAGTCCAGGAAGACTGTCTCGCCCTCACCCTGGAGGCGGACGTCCCAGGTGAGGCCCCCGTCTGCGTCGCGGCGGGCGATCAGCGTCTTGCGGCGCTCGGGATCCAGGGAGCTGAGCAGCGGGTCGTTGGCGAGCGCCTCCGTGTCCTCGGGGAGGTAGATGCGGGTGAAGAGGCGGTTGGTCAGGCCGCGGGCGAAGATGGCCACGGAGATAAAGGGCGCCGCCGCCGGTTTGCCAGGGACCGGTTTGGCGGGGCCCGGGTTCACCGTGGTGAAGGTGAAAACTCCGGAGTTGCCCACGGCGCCGCGGCCCCACCCGGTAAAGGTGTAGCCGTCGCGGACCAGGGACCCGGTCTTCTGGACAATGTTGCCCTCGGCGTCGGGCTGCCAGATTTCCAGGATGGCGTCCGGAATGGGCTGGCCGGAGCCGTCGTAGACGGTTCCCTGCAGGCGGATGGAGCCCGGCGAGCCGGGGGCGAGGAGTTCGTTGTCCTTCTCGAACGGCAGGGCGTAGCCGTAAAACGGTCCGACGGTCTGCCCCGGGGTGGGGACAAGTTTGGCCTGGTTGCTCATATCCCTATTCGCCTGCCTCTTCGTTGCTGTCGCCTGCCGGACCGAACGCCTCGTTTTCCGTCCACGTCCGCTTGGGGCCGGTCAGGACGATGTCCCAGTTGTAGCCAAGGGCCCACTCGGGTTCGGTGAGGCTGTGGTCGTACGTGGCCACCAGGCGGTCGCGGGCATCCTGGTCCACGATGGTCTGGTAGATCGGGTCCAGCGGGAACAGCTGGTCGCCCGGGAAGTACATCTGGGTGATGATCCGCTGGGTGAATTCGGTGCCGAACAGGGAGAAGTGGATGTGCGCCGGGCGCCAGGCGTTCAGGTGGTTCTTCCACGGGTACGCGCCGGGCTTGATGGTGGTGAACCGGTAGGACCCGTCCGGGCCGGTGATGCAGCGGCCGATACCCGTGAAGTTCGGGTCGATTGGCGCCGGGTGCTGGTCGCGTTTGTGGATGTACCGGCCGGAGGAGTTGGCCTGCCAGATCTCCACCAGCTGGCCGGCGACGGGGCGGCCTTCGCCGTCCAGGACCCGGCCCGCCACGATGATCCGCTCGCCCTGGGGCTCGCCGTTGTGCTGGATGGTGAGGTCGGATTCGAGGGCGTGCACATCCTGGTGGCCGAAGGCCGGCGAGTACAGCTCGATGGTCTCCGGGTCCGCGTGGTGCAGGCTCTTGGTGGGGTGCCGCAGGATGCTGGAACGGTAGGGCGGGTAGTCCAGCCGCGGCTGGGTCTCGGCGGGAGCACCCTCTTTAAGCGCCCGCGCATAGGCTTCGCCGAGGGCGTTGATCTCTGCACTGAGGTCAGACTGGGTTTCAATGGCGCGGTCCAGTGGCATGTGCGCTGCCTTCGGCTCGGCGGGCGGCACAGACTCGTCGGTATCAAGCTGGGCGTTGGTTTCTTCCGGCACGGCTGGCTCCTTTCTGTTTTCGTTTAATCGGTGGGTGGTGCCTTGCGGGCTTTTCAGGTCCGGTGCAGCGAGTCGTACTGGACCGCGTGCCGGACCGGTGCGTTGGGCGCCCCGTACCCGTCATAGCCGCCGCGGCGTTCCACCATTTCAAAGAACACACTGCCTACCGTGGCGGTGTAGAAGTGGAGGAATTCACCGTCGGCATCCCGGTCGTAGAGGAGGTTGAACTCCTTGAGGGTGGCCAGGAACCCGGGTTCGAGGTCGAACCGGGCGTCCAGGTCCTCGTAGTAGTTCGCCGGGATCTGCAGGAACTCGAGTCCCCGGTCCCGGGCGGCCCGGGCGGTGGCCACAAGGTCCGCCACGGCGAACGCGATGTGCTCCTGGTACGTCTTCCGGGCTTCGTTCTGCGCCTGCTGCACCGGCGCCAGGTTCAGCACCAGCCGCACGGCGCCGTCGGAGGTCTGCATGACCTGGGAGCGCACCAGTCCGCTGGGGCTGGGCACTTCGGCGAAGGGCTGCGGTTCCAGGGCCAGGGCGCTGGTGTAGAAGAGGACAGCTTCGTCAAAGTGCTGCCAGGGCTGGGCGAGGTTGACGTGGTCAATGACGGCGCTGGCGCCGCTCGAGGGGTGCTCCAGGCCCTCCCCGAATTCACGTGTCCAGGCGGCGGTGCCGTCGGGGCTGCCCTGGCACAGGAAGATCTCGGTGGAGTCCGGCGCGGAGATGCCCTGGAAGACTTCCTCATCGGCCTGGACCTTGCGGGCCACCACGGGCGCCTTGAGCTGCTGGGCCCGGGCGGAGGCGATGACGGGCGAATCGACGTCGAAGCCCAGGGCGGCGATGGCGGGTTCGGCATGGACGGCTGCCTGCTCGTTGATGATCACGCGGGCCTGGCCCATGGTCCACAGCTGGACATCCTTGGTGCGGTGCCTGCCCTCGAACCCGAAGCCGAGCTGCCCGAGGAGCTTTTCCAGCTGCGCGGTGTCGTCCGCCTTGACCTCGGCGAAGTTGAAGCCTGCGGGTTCACTCACCTTGGGCAGCGTGGCCAGTTCCATGGGATAACGACGGCGGGACGCGGCACCGGAGCCGGCTGCACCATCGGCGGAGGTGCTTGCCAGCCAGGTGGCGCTCTGTTCCTCCAGCCAGATCAGCGAACGCATGGCGTCCACCGCGGTGCGGTCCACATCCGACTGGCGGAAGACGTCGTTGAAGACTTCGAGGGACACGGGACCGGAGTAGCCGGCCCGGACCACGTGGCCCATGAATTTCCCGAGCTCGAACTGGCCCTCGCCCGGGAAGACGCGGTAGTGGCGGCTCCAGGAGAGGACGTCCATGGAGAGCTTGGGGGCGTCCGCCACCTGGACAAAGAAGATCTTTTCGGGGTTGAACGCCTCGATGGGCGCGGTGTCCCAGTCGCGGGAGAGGATGTGGAAGGAGTCCAGGCAGGTGCCGAAGTTGGGGTGGTCCACCATCTCCACCAGCTTGTACGCATGCTCGTAGTCGTTGACGTACTTGCCCCACGCCAGGGCCTCGTAGGCCACCTTGACGCCGTGGTTCCCGGCCAGCTCCGCAAGTTCGGAGAGCTGGGAGGCGCGGAGGCCGTCGTCGTCGATTGTTGCCGTGGCCACGTTGGAGCAGACCAGGATGGTGTCCATGCCCAGGCGGGACATCAGCTTGAACTTTGCCTCGGCCCGGCGGAGGTTGGCTGTGAGCAGGTCCGGCGTGACGCCGTCGAAGTCCCGGAACGGCTGGTAGAGGTCCAGCCCCAGGCCCAGGTCAGCGGCCATTTTGCGGACCTCCTCGGGGCTCAGCGGCGAGGTGACCAGGTCCTGCTCGAAAATCTCAATGCCGTCAAAGCCCGCAATGGCGCAGGCCTGCATCTTTTCCTTCAGCGTGCCGGAAAGGCACACCGTGGCGATTCCGGTGCGCATCAGGCGGCCACCTCCTCGGCGGCCACAAGCTCCAGGAAGTGGCTGCGCATGCGGTCCGGGTCCGCTTCGAGGCCGGTGAAGATGCGGAAGGCGTCGGCCGCCTGGCCAACCGCCATCCGGCCGCCGTCCAGCACCTGACAGCCTTTGGCGCGGGCGGCGCGGACCAGTTCGGTGTCGATGGGGCGGTAGACAATGTCCGCCACCCAGTGGCGGGTTTCCAGCAGGTCCAGGTCCAGCGGGACGCCGGGGTGCGCGGCCATGCCCACGGGAGTGCAGTGCACCAGCCCGTCAGCCAGCCGCATCAGCTGCGGCAGCTCCGCCGTCGTCCGTGCCGCCACGGTGCTGCCCGGGAAGAAACCGGCCAGTTCAGCCGCGCGGGCGGCGCCGCGGGCGGCGTCCATGTCCACGAGGTCCAGGTGGCGGACACCGGCGGTAAGGAGGGCGTAGGCGACGGCGGAACCCGCCCCGCCGGCGCCCAGCTGGACCACGCGGTCCAGCTTTGCGGCGGGGAGGCCGGAAGCCAGCGCGGCGGCAAAACCGGAGAAGTCGGTGTTGTGTCCTATGAACCGGCCGTCCTCGATCACCACCGTGTTCACGGCTCCAAGCCGCTGCGCGTCCGGTGACACTTCATTCAGGTGCTGCAGGACCAGTTGCTTGCAGGGGTGGGTGATGTTCAGGCCGTTGAAGCCGAGGGTGCGGGCACTCTTCAGGAGGTCACCCACGGATTCGCCGGGAAGGCCCAGTTCCAGGAGGTCGATGGGCCGGTAAAGGTAGCGCAGGCCCTGCACATCCCCTTCGCGTTCGTGCATGGGCGGGGTGAGTGACGGCATCACGCCATCGCCGACCAGTCCCACCAGGTAGGACTCAGTTCGATTACTCATCCGTGCAGCTCCTTTGGTACGGCACCGCCCACCGCGCTGGGCGGCAGTTCCGGTGCTGGAAATTACGATACAACATATGTTCTCGATTCGCACTTATGTTCATAATGCGAACATGAGTGGAATGGTGGAAGAAATCAGCGCTGCGGCAGCCTGGCCGACAACTCGGCAGCGGCCTCCTGCAGCAACGGCACATGTGCAACCAGCTGCTCCACGCTGAGGCGAAAGACCGGCACGGCCGTTGCCAGCGAGGCAAACGCATGGCCCTGTGAGTTGAAGACCGGAACAGCGACAGCACGCATGCCCAGTTCGTTCTCCTCATCCATCACGGCGTAGCCGCTGCTCCGGACCTGCTCAATTTCAGCCCGGAAGGCGTCCCTGTCCGTGATGGAGAATTCCGTCAGCGGCGCAAGCTCCAACTCCTCCACCAGGCGCTGCCGCTCGCCGTCCTCTGCGAATGCCACCAACGCCTTGCCTACGGAGGTGGTGTGGAGCGCACCAAGATGCCCCGGATCGCTGGTGACGCGGAACGTTTGGGGACCGTCCACTTTGTTCACGGTGAGGTGGTGGTCGCCGTCGCGGACACTGAGGATGGTGGCCTCGCCAGTCTGTTCCGTCACGCGCCGGAGGACCGGCAGGGCCGCACCCGCGAAGCCGTGGTGGTTCGAGACCCGCTGGCCCAGCTGAAAGATCCGCAGGCCCAGGTGGTACCGGCGGCCGTCCGGCTCGTAGTCCACGAACCCGTCCCGCGTCAGGGAACCCAGCAGGCGGTACGTGGTACTGAAGGGCAGGTCCGCCCGCCGGGAGATTTCCGCGGCACTCGCACCGCGGGGCTCATCCCCCAGGAGGACCAGGAGGCCCAGGGCTTTGCCCACCATGTCAGTACGGTCTGCCCTGGCCTGCCTGGCGTCGGCCTTGATATCGCCAGCTGCGTCATCAGCTGTGGTCCGGTTCACACTCATACCTCGATGTTGCCACAATGTGAGAGCTATTTCTAGATGGTGATTATTTTCTTGACAGGTGACTACCCTCACAGCCATCATTGCTGTATCGCACAAGTAGCTCTCACCATGTGGCTACTCGCCGGGTCTTCTTTCGGACTCCAGCCGCATCGCGCCCCGCCCGCACCAAGGCAGCGGCGGCTGCGACCCCCAGATCCATCCCGCGACAATGTCGTCACACAAAGGAACTCCATGAGCCAGACACTTCCGTCCGCCGGAACGGACACTGCCACCCAGGGCCGCACCCCCAAGAAAGCAGCCGTCGCCAGCTTCCTGGGCAGCGCGGTCGAATACTACGACTTCTTCATCTTCGGCTCCGCCGCTGCGCTGATCTTCCCCACGGTCTTCTTCCCCGACGCCGATGCCAACGCCGCCATCATGTCTTTCGCAACCTTCGGCTTCGCCTACGTGGCCCGTCCCGTGGGCGCCGTCATCCTGGGGCACTTCGGTGACAGGGTGGGCCGCCGGAAGGTCCTGATGTTCACCCTCCTGCTGATGGGCGCCTCCACCTTCCTGATCGGCTGCCTCCCGGACTTCAACACCGTCGGCTGGTGGGCTCCCGCCCTGCTGGTGCTGGCCCGGCTCTGCCAGGGCCTTTCCGCGGCCGGAGAGCAGGCCGGCGCCTCCTCCATGACGCTGGAGCACGCCCCGGATAACCGCCGCTCCTTCTTCACCTCCTGGACCCTCACCGGCACCCAGGGCGGCCAGATCCTTGCCGCCCTCGTCTTCATCCCCGTCCTGGCCCTTCCGGACGAGATCAAGTACGGCATCGGCTGGCGCATCCCGTTCTGGCTGAGCGCCGTCGTCGTTGTTGTCGCGTTCATCATCCGCCGCACCCTGCACGAGCCGCCCGCCTTCGAGGAAGCCCAGAAGACCGCCCAGATCTCCAAGCTCCCGGTTGCCGATCTGCTCAAGGGCCACTGGCGCGACGTCCTCCGCGTCATCTGCTGCGCCTTCATTGCCGCCGTCTCCACCGTGTTCGGCACCCTGGCCATCAGCTACGCCAAGACCGTCGCCGGCGTGGACGGCACCACCACCCTGTGGCTCGTGGTCGGCGCCAACCTCGTGGCACTCGGCACTCAGCCGCTGTTTGGCATGCTCGCTGACAAGATCGGCCGCAAGCCCGTGTTCATCTACGGCGCCGTGGCCAGCGCCGCGCTGACTCCCGTGTTCCTGCTCAGCCTGGAATCCGGCAGCGTGCCGCTGATGTTCCTGGCCGCAATCGGCTTCTTCTCCTGCGGCTACGCAGCCTCCAACGCCGTCTGGCCGTCCTTCTACGCCGAAATGTTCAGCACCAAGGTCCGCTTCTCCGGCCTGGCCATCGGCACGCAGCTCGGCTTCCTGATGGCAGGGTTCGCGCCGGCCATCGTTGCAGCCATGGGCGGCATCAAGCCCGGCGGCTGGGTGCAGATCAGCATCTTCACCGCCGTTATCTGCGGCGTCGCGGCCATCTCGGCACTGACGGCCAAGGAAACCTTCAAGGTTCCCACCACGCAGCTCGGCCTGAAGTAGCTCCGGGGCTGCGCGCTCCTGCCCGGTTACTCCACGACAGCCCGCCATTCCTCCCCGGAATGGCGGGCTTTTTGCGTTCGAAACTTTGAGCCGGGGCGCAGCAACTGGGCGGGAACGCACGACGGGCGGGTGGCCGGCAAGCGTGGCTACGGCCGGCCGGTCTCCAGAACCGAGGCGAGGTCGAAGCTGACCGGCTCCTCCAGCTGGGCGTAGGTGCATGACTCCGGGTCCCGGTCCGGGCGCCAGCGGTTGAACTGGGCCGTGTGCCGGAACCGGTCCCCCTCCATATGGTCGTACCGCACCTCCACCACCAGTTCCGGGCGGAGCGGGACGAAGGACAGGTCCTTGCCGGCGCTCCAGCGGCTGCCCTCGGCGTTGCGGGGCGTCCGTTCCCCCGCCTCCTGCTTGGCCCAGGCCCAGGGGTGGTTATCGAAATCCGTCACCAGCGGCTGGAGCTGTTCAAACAGTTCTTTGCGGCGCTTCATGGGGAAGGCGCCGATGACGCCCACGCTGGCCAGGCTGCCGTCGTCCTTGTACAGCCCCAGCAGCAGCGAGCCGATGGCATCCGGCCCACTCTTGTGGAGGCGGTAGCCGGCCACCACGCAATCGGCAGTGCGCTCGTGCTTGGTCTTGAACATCACCCGCTTGTCCGGCTCGTACCGGCCGTCCAGGCGCTTGGCCACGATCCCGTCCAGGCCGGCGCCCTCGAACTGCTCAAACCACCGTTCCGCGGTGTCCTTGTCTGTTGTGGCGGCGGTGAGGTGGACCGGGGCTTTGCTTTCCGCGAGCGCCTTTTCCAGCGCTGCCCGCCGCTCGGTGAAGGGCCGGCCGGTGTAGTCGTGATCGCCCAGGGCAAGAAGGTCGAACGCCACGAAGGAGGCCGGCGTCTGGGAAGCAAGCAGCTTGACCCGGCTTGCCGCGGGGTGGATCCGCTGTTGCAGGGCGTCGAAGTCGAGGCGGTCCCCGGAGGAGCCCACCAGGATGATCTCTCCGTCCACCACGCAGCGTGGCGGCAGGTTTTCCTTCAGTGCCTCCACAAGCTCGGGGAAATACCTTGTCATGGGTTTTTCGTTGCGGCTGCCGATCTCCAGCTCGTCGCCGTCGCGGAAAATGATGGACCGGAAGCCGTCCCACTTGGGTTCGTAGCTGAGCTCCCCGTCCGGGACACCGCTGACGGCCTTGGCGAGCATGGGCGGGACGGGCGGCATCACGGGAAGTTCCATGCTGCCCATTCTTGCCCGGCGACGGGCTTCGGCGTAAGACCACCGCACACAAGGCTCAGGCTAGCCCGCCAGCAGCCAGACGATGAGGACCAGCGCCGGGGCCGCCGCCGCCGTCGACAGCAGGATGGTTTCGCGTGCCACCGCCACTCCCCGCCCGTACTTGCTGGCAAACAGGAACACGTTCTGCGCCGACGGCAGCGCCGCCATCAGCACCACGCCAAGGAGCATCGGCTGGTCCAGGTTGAAGACAAAGCGGCCGACGGCGTACGCCACCGCCGGCATCACGGCGGTCTTCAGTGCGGTGGCCGTTAGGATTTCCGCCGTGTTCCTGCCGCTTTGCAGCATCCGGGTGCCGTGCAGGGACATGCCGAAGGCCAGCAGCACCACCGGAACGGCTGCCCCGCCCAGGAGCTCCAGCGGCGCCATCACAGGGGCGGGAAGCTGCACCTTGAACGCGGCCAGGACCACGCCGAGCAGGGAGGCGATGATCATCGGGTTGCGGAACGGCTGGGAGAGCAGCAGCCGGGGTGACACCCGGCCGGCCGCGGAGAAATCCAGCAGGGTAAGGACCAGGGGCGCGAACAGGAGCAGCTGGACCAGCAGCACCGGTGCCACCGGGGTGGCGTCACCCAGGGCGTACAGCGTGATGGGGATGCCGATGTTGTTGGCATTGACGTAGGAACTGGCCATCGCACCGACGGCTGTCTCGGCCAGCGGCCGCCGGAACCACAGCCGGCTGGCCAGCACGTACAGCAGCGCCGTGGCGGACGCTGTGACCAGGGCGAGCGGAACGTAGGCGGAAAAGACCACGGTGAGGTCCGATTCCAGGACCACCGTGAACAGCAGGACGGGGTTGGTGATAAAGAAGGCCGTACGGGTGAGCGCTGAGACCGTCGGTTCCCCGCCCAGCCCGCAGCGCGCGGCAATGTACCCCACAGCAATGACGGCGCCGATCACAGCAAGCCCCACCAGCACACCGCCCACGCGTGGCACTTCCTTCCAGCTCCGGCGCCTGCGCAGGAGTTCCGGGAAGCGCAGTACTACAAGCCTAAAACTTATCGGACAAGTGGCACGGGGCAGGCCAGCCCTCGACACGGCACCCTTCCGGACGGTAGAGGTTAACGATGGTTACCGTCGGCTTCCACGCCTCACACGAACAAATCAGTCCTGCCCAACTGCTCAAGGACGTCCAGCACGCGGAACGGGCAGGCTTCGATGCCGCCATGTGCTCTGACCATATTGAGCCGTGGTCCGCCCGGCAGGGCCACTCCGGCTTCGCCTGGTCCTGGCTGGGGGCGGCGCTGGCCACCACCAGCCTGCGCTTCGGCGTGGTGACCGCACCGGGCCAGCGCTACCACCCGGCCATCATCGCCCACGCCTCCGCCACCCTGGCAAGCATGTTTCCGGACCGCTTCTGGATGGCGCCCGGCAGCGGCGAGAACATGAACGAGCACGTCACCGGCGACGCCTGGCCGCCCAAAGAGGTGCGGCAGCGCCGGCTTGAAGAGTGTGTGGAAGTGATCCGCCGGTTGCACCGGGGCGAGGAGGTGACCCACCACGGGCTTGTCACCGTGGAACAGGCCCGGATCTGGGACGTTCCGGACTCCCCGCCGCCGCTGATAGCCCCGGCCATCAGCGTGGAGACCGCACGCCGCTCTGCCACCTGGGCGGACGGCCTGGTAACCATCAACCAGCCCGCCGACAAGTTGAGGGACATGCTGGCGGCCTACCGGGACAACGGCGGCCGTGGCAAGGCGGTGCTGCAGGTGCACCTGTCCTGGGCTCCCCGCGAACAGGACGCCGCGGCCATTGCCCTGGACCAGTGGCGGACCAACACGTTCGCCCCGCCGGTCCCATGGGACCTTCCCACGGCCGGGCATTTCGACGGCGTCAGCGGGCATATCGGCGAGGAACAGGTCGGCACGGCGGTCAACGTCTCGGCAAGCCTGGAGCAGCACGCAGAGTGGCTGGCAGGTTACGCGGACCTGGGCTTCGATGACATCTACCTCCACTTCGTGGGGCAGGAGCAGGCCCCCTTTATCGATGCGTTTGCCACCGACGTCCTTCCGCAGCTGCGCGGCTCGCGGGCGCAGGCACGGGCGCAGGCACCGGCATGAGGCTCGCCGAAACCTCGGACCTCTGGTGGAAGAACGCGGTGATCTACTGCCTGGACGTTGAGACCTTTTTCGACGACGACGACGACGGCACCGGGGACTTCGCCGGCCTCACCCAGCGCGTGGACTACCTGGCCGCACTGGGCGTGACCTGCATCTGGCTGATGCCGTTCTACCCCTCCCCGGACCGGGACGACGGGTATGACGTAACGGACTTCTTCACCGTGGACCCCCGGCTTGGCACCATGGGCGACCTGGTGGAGTTCATGCGGGCGGCCAGGGACCGGGGCATGCGGGTCATCGCCGACTTCGTGGTGAACCACACCTCTGACCAGCACCCCTGGTTCGTCGAAGCCCGCAAATCCAAGGACAACAAATACCGGGACTACTATGTGTGGCGCAGCGATACTCCCCCGGACACGTCCTCCGAGGTGGTGTTCCCGGGCGAAGAGGACTCGCTGTGGGAAAAGGATGACGCCACCGGGGAGTGGTACCTCCACATGTTCGCCAAGCACCAGCCGGACCTCAATGTCACCAATCCCGATGTGCGCAATGAGATCGCCAAGGCGATGGGGCTGTGGCTGGAACTGGGCCTGGACGGCTTCCGGCTGGACGCAGTGCCCTTCTTCCTGGAAACCCGCGGGCAGCCCAGGGACGAGGCCGCCAACCTGGATCCGCACGGCTTCCTCGCCGCCCTGCGCAGTTTCGTGAGCCGCCGCAACGGCAGCGCCGTGCTGCTGGGCGAGGTCAACCTGCCCTACAAGGAACAGGTGGAGTTCTTCGGCGGACCGGACGGCAACGAACTGAACATGCAGTTCGATTTCATGTCCATGCAGTACATCTACCTGTCCCTGGCCCGCGGGGATGCCCGGCCCCTGGCTGAAACACTCAAGAGCCGCCCGCCGCTGCACCCGGACAACCAGTGGGCCATGTTCGTGCGCAACCATGACGAGCTGACCCTGGACAGGCTCAGTGACGGCGAGTGTGAAGAGGTCTTCGCAGCTTTCGGCCCCAAGAAAAACATGCAGATCTACGGACGGGGCCTGCGCCGGAGGCTGCCGCCGATGCTGGACGGCGATCCTGAGCGCCTCCGCATGGTCTATTCGCTGATGTTCGCCCTGCCCGGCACACCGGTGCTGTTCTACGGTGAGGAAATCGGCATGGGCGAGGACCTCCGGCAAAAGAGCCGGGCAGCGGTGCGCACCCCCATGCAGTGGACCGACGAGAAGAACGGCGGATTCTCCACGGCCAAGGCCGCGGACCTGGTGGTGCCCCTCGCCCGGGGGGAATACGGCCCGGAGCACGTCAACGCCGCGGCCGCCAAACGCGACCCGGACTCGCTGTTCAACTTCATGGTCACGCTGATCCGCCGCTACCGCGAGTCCGCGGAGCTTGGCTGGGGGGAATTCGCGGTCATTGAGCAATCCGAGCCGGCGGTCTTCGCGCACACCTGCAGCACGGACACCGGAGCGCTGGTGCTCCTGCACAACTTCGGGGAGGAGCCGGTGAAGGCCAGCGGCACCTTGGCCCCGGAAGATGGGCCGCGCAATGCCTTCAGGGACGCCATCCTGCTTGACCTGTTCGACGGCGACAACATACCGCTGGAGCCCGACGGCGGTTTCACCGTTGAGCTGGAACGCTACGGCTACCGCTGGTACCGCCTCCACCGCAAAGGCGACCGGCTGTCACCCTAGCCGGCGCGCCGTCGTCGTCCGGGTGTGAAAAAATCAACCATGCGCCCCATGCAGCACTCCAGCAAGCTCCAGAACGTCCGGTACGAACTCCGCGGACCCATCCTCCAGGCCGCCAAGGCCATGGAGGCGGAGGGGCACCGGATCCTCAAGATGAATCTCGGGGACACTGCCCCCTTCGGCCTGGAAACGCCGGAGTCCGTGGTGGTGGACATGATCCACCATCTGCGGGGCGCCCAGGGGTACAGCGATTCAAAAGGGATCTTCTCCGCGCGTACCGCCATCTCGCAGTACTACCAGACGCGCGGCCTGATGCAGATCGGCGTGGAGGACATCTTCATCGGCAACGGCGTCAGCGAGCTCATCTCGATGTGCCTACAGGCTTTCATGGAAAACGGCGACGAGATCCTGGTACCCGCTCCGGATTACCCGCTGTGGACTGCCGCGGTCACGCTGACCGGTGGCAAGCCGGTGCACTACCTCTGCGATGAGGGGGAGAACTGGTGGCCGGACATGGCCGACGTCGAGGCCAAGATCACCAGCCGAACCAAGGGGATCGTGATCATCAACCCCAACAACCCCACGGGCGCCGTCTACCCGCGGCACATCCTGGAGCAGTTTGCGGCACTGGCCCGGAAGCACCACCTGGTCCTGTTCTCCGACGAGATCTACGAGAAAGTGCTGTATGAGGAGGCCCAGCATATCCACACCGCTGCCGTGGCCGACGACGTCTGCTGCCTGACGTTCAGCGGGCTGTCCAAGGCCTACCGCATGCCCGGCTACCGCGCAGGCTGGGTTGCCGTCACCGGACCGCTCGCCGCCACTGCCGCCTACCGTGAAGGGCTGGAGCTGCTGGCATCGCTGCGCCTCTGCCCGAACGTCCCGGCACAGCATGCCATCCAGACCTGCCTGGGCGGGTACCAGAGCATCGACGCCCTGGTGCGGCCCGGCGGCAGGCTCCGCGAACAGCGCGATCTCGCCTACCAGCTGCTGACGGAAATCCCAGGTGTGACCTGTGTTCCCGCGGCAGGAGCCATGTACCTGTTCCCCCGCCTCGATCCGGAGCTCTACCCCATGAGCAGTGACGAGCAGTTTGTCCTTGACCTGCTGAAGGACCAGAAGATCCTCATTTCGCATGGTTCCGCCTTCAACTGGCCCACGCCGGACCACTTCCGGTTTGTGATCCTTCCGTCGGTCCTGGATATCCGGGAGGCTGTGCACCGCATTTCCACGTTCCTTGCGGCGTACCGCGCCAGCGTGGAACTGCCGTAGCCTCCAGGGGCCGCGGCCGCCGTCGGGCATTGCCGGCCTGTTCCGCTGCCGCGCATGAACCCGTGCCGGGGAAACAGCACCGGCGCGAAGAACTAACCGGCGCCTAACCGCGAGGAAACGCGGGCGCAACATTGTCCCGGCACACTGGATTCTGCAGGCAAGAGCCGGCAACAGCCCCAGCCAGGAGGCCCCGCCATGAAGCAGAAAGCGACACCACATGTGACCCGGGTCCGCGCCCTGGACCAGCTCCACCGCGGCGACGAAATTGAAGCCCGCCTCTCGGTGGGTCCTTCCTACGACGACGTTGTGATCCGCCGCGGAAGCGTCCAGGAAACGGCTCCGGGCATCGGTGTCGTCTGGATCCAGGACCGGCTTACCGGCCTGCGCAAAGCGATCAATACGGACGAGTGCAGCGTTTGGCGGCTCGCCTGAAACTCTCGGGATCCGCGGCCCGGGTGTAGCCAGCAAGGGCTGCCCGCCGCACCGGAATCTTCGACCCAGGGGCCGCCGCTCAGCCGCCGGCCACCGACTGAATGACCAGCACCTCCTGGCCTGGCGACACCTCGGTGTCCAGGCCCTGCAACCGCCGCACCTCGTCCCCGCCGACGTACACATTCACGAAGCGCCGCAGCGCGCCGGTCTCGTCCCGGAGCCGCCGGGCCAGCACTGCGAAGTCCGAGGTCACCGAATCGAGGAGCTTTCCCACCGTTACAGGCCCGTCGGCGGGTGCAGTCAGGATGGACTGCCCGCCGGCCAGCGGCTGCAGGACGCTGGGAAGCACCACCCTGATTTCCTGCATGCTGCCCTCAGGCACCGGCTATCACGGCCGCCCGGACACAGAGCACATCCGGAAGGTGGGACACCACCTCCTGGAAGGTCCCGCCTTCATCCGCACTGGCATAGACCGTTCCGCCGCGCGTCCCAAAATAGACGCCGGTGGGTTCCGCTGCATCCACGCAGGCAGCGTCGCGCAGCACGCTGTTGTACTCCCCAGTGGGCAGGCCGTTGCTGAGCCTCTTCCAGGTGGACCCGGCGTCGTCCGTCCTGTGGACGGCCAGCTCGCCGTTCGGCGGAATGCGTTCCCCGTCCGCTTTGAGCGGGATGACCCATGCCGTGCCCTCCCGGCGCGGATGGGTCAGCATCACGAAGCCGAAATCCGCGGGAAGCCCCTCCGCGATGGAATTCCAGCTGTCCGCATTGTCATCGGTGCGGTAGACGCCGTGGTGGTTCTGGGCATAGAGGCGGCCGTCGACGGCGGCATCCGCTGCGATCTTGTGCACGCACTGCCCAAACTCGGGGTTTGGATCGGGCATGAAGTAGGCGGAGATGCCGTGGTTGCGCGGCTCCCAGGACGTGCCGCCGTCCAGCGACCGGTACACGCCTCCGGTACTCATTGCCACGTGGACCGTTTCCCCGGCCCGATGGACCACGATGGAGTGCGCGGCGGCTCCGCCGTAACCCGCGCCCCACTCACTGCGGTGTGGATGGTCCCAGAGCCCGCGGTTCAGTTCAAAGTGTTCTCCGCCGTCGGTGGACTTCCAGACCGAGATGGGTTCAGCTCCCGCCCATACAACCCCGGGACGCGACTCGGCGTCCGGATGGATCTGCCAGATGCGCTCCAGCGCGGCACCCGTGTCCTCCGGAAACCTGACGGCGCCCTGCTCCGGCTCGGACCAGGTGGCGCCCAGGTCATCGGAGTGCGCAACGGTGGGACCCCAGTGCTCGCTGCGGACGCCCACCATGATCCGGGTGCGGCCGTCCCTGGTGTCTATTCCAATGCTGGGGATCTCGCTCATCAGGAAATGCGGGCCGGTGAAAGACCACTGGCGCCTGTCCTGGCTGGTGGCCAGCCAGAGGCCCTTTTTGGTCCCGATCGCTAAGACAAAACTCTCTGCGGTTGCCATGCCCACCATGCAACCACCGCGCACTGCAGCCCGCAACGGTTATTTTGTGTCCCGGCCGGGCCTCCCGGGCCAGCTAGTCCACAAACTCCGACTGGGTCTCGATGAAGTCCCAGTCCGCCGCGGTCAGGACGGCCGCCGGATTGCCCGGATGGGGGCCGCCGGCTTCCGCGATTCCCTGGAGCACCGGCAGGGGCAACTCCTCCGCCCGAAGGTTTTCCCGCAGCCATTCCTTGCTGGCCAGGTCCAGGTCAAGCCACCACATGTAGATTTCCATGACGCCATGCACCTTTCGTATGTTCCAACGTTAGGCCCGGGCGGATGCGCGGACAAGATACACCCGTGACGGGCAGGTAGCCAGTGCAGGGAGTCCCCCGATGATGCGGGTACCCGCAAGTAACCGCATGGTCCGGCCGCCGGAAAAGACGAGTACCCCCTACTCAGGACTGCCTTTAGCCCTCCCCCTAGCCTGAAAACTCAAGCAAGCTGACCGTGTTGCTGGGGCATTCGGCGCAAGTGCTGGGCCTCCTCTTCATGGTCCGTTTCACACAGCGAACTGGGGAGAAAACAATGAAACGTACCTTTGTGACCTTGGGGGTCGTCGGGCTGGGGCTGCTTGGCGTGACGGCACCGGCCATGGCAGCGCCTGAGAGAGTCACCGTCTGCCACAACGACGGAGGCAGCTGGTCGCCGCTCGAATTCAACATCAACGGCCTCGAAGGCCACGAACAGCACCCGCTGGACATTATTCCGCCCACGTCCAAGTCGCCTGGCAAGAACTGGACGGACGCCGGAAAGCTGCTCTACGTCGACAAGTGCGCGCCGTTGCCGCCAGGCGAAACGATGCCGGAGGTGCCGGGCGAGGAACCTGAAGAGGAGCCTGTCGAGGAGCCGCCGGCTGAAGAGAATCCGGTAGTGGAGACACCGGCCGAAGAGAAGCCGGCCGCGGAAACACCGGTGGCCGAGACGCCGTCGGCGGAGACACCCGCGCTGACGCCTGCTGCTGAACAGCCCGCGGCAGTTCCGGCGGAGGCATCCGGCGTCGTCCCGCAAGCCGCCGCACCGGCTGCGCCTGCCCCGCAGGCAACCGTCCAGCGGCCGGTCGCCGCCACGGGGGCCACCAGCCTCGGCACCAACCAGGGGTACAACGCCCAGACCGCCGTCGGTGGTTCTGAAAGCACCCCGTCATGGCTGGCCGGACTGGGAGCACTGGCGGCAGCAGGAGCGGCAGTGGCTTTCCGCCGCCGGTCCCGCCCGTTCACCCCCGCCGGCTGACACAGCCAGGAACGGCATAACCGCAGCCCCGGCCCGTGGCTTCGTAAACACGGACCTGGCTGCGGCCCTTGACGGGGAAGGCGTCCCTCCAGTGCCCGGCGGGGCGCCTTCCCTCTTTTTCGTCGAAGCATCGAGGAGCACCATGGCCAAGGTCCACAGCCCGCAGGCAGCGGACGGGAAGCGCGTGCGGCGGCGCTGGAACCGTGGGGACCTGGCCATCCTCCTGTGCGGCGTCCTGGCTTTCCTGTCCATCACCTTTGGCGGGCCACTGCTGACGCACACCGCCTCGGATGGCAGCTCGCAGGGGTCATTCACGGCTGATGCGCCAGTCACCGCCGGCATCCCGCCCACGGACCCGGCACCCATCGCGGCGACGGGTACAGCAGAAAAAACCTCCGCACCTTTGGAATCCTCCGCCAGCCCCGCCCCGGCACCCGCGCTGCCCGCTGCCGCCGAGCCCCGCCGTGTCCGGTATCCGTCTGCCGGCTTCGACGTCCCTGTCCACCGCCTGGAGCTGGACAGCGACGCCCAGGCCAACCAGACCATCGTGCCGCCCGAAACCAAGGATGGCTACTGGCTGGCTCCCTTCGGCACCCCCGGCCACGGTTCGGCCAACACCACCTACGTCATCGGCCACAGCTGGGAAGGGGCGGAGGCACCCTTCAATCACCTGAGTTCAGCGGCAACAGTGGGTGACAGGTTTGAGGTGGACACCGCAACCGGCACCATCTCCTACCAGGTGGACACCGTCACCACGTACCTCAAAGCCACCCTCAAGGACAGTCCCATCTGGGAGATCGTGCCCAACCGCCTGGTCCTGATCAGCTGCTACACGGAGGACCCGTGGGGAAAGAACGTGGTTGTCATGGCTTCGCCCGCACTTCCCTGACGGCGCGGAAGTCCCGTTCTCTCCACCCGCCCTATCCAAGAGCATTCAAGGAGGCTGAAAATAGGTTATGAGCCCGGAACAGATGAGCAGCAGCCCGCCCCTGGTGGTGGGGATCGCGCCCGGACAGCATGCGGAAGTCCTGCAAACCGCCGTCGCCCTCGCCGCCCGACTGGAGACACGGCTGCTGTGCGCCTATGTGGATGAGGCCAGCTTCCTGGTTGACTGGGACCCTGCGCGGCCCGCCCACCGGCTCTCCCTGCACCCCGATACGGACGACCCCAACATCGGCGCCGTGGCACTGGAGCTTAAGTCGGCGATAGAAGCCGCTGTGGCCGGCGTTCCGCCCGGAACCGCGGCCGCCGAGTGGACCCTGCAGACCCTCGCCGGAGATCCTGCCCGCGCACTGGCCCGGCTGGCCGCCGAAACCGACGCGCCGATGATCATCGTGGGCACTTCCGAACGTGGCTTCTCCCACCGCCTCGCGGAAGCCCTCAGCGGGTCGGTAGGTGCCTGGCTTTCGCACCACCAGAGCAGGCCTGTCCTCATAGTTCCCTACCGGATGCCCGCCCATGACGACCGGCCGTGAAACTAAAGCGAAAGTAGTTATTCGGGGTGCTGGCGGAGCGGAGTACCAGCCAGTAAGCTGATTCAAGCAAGGCGGGTTCCAGCAGGATGGAAGCCGTGAATTGCTCAAAAGCTGCTCCGGAGTGCGTATCCCCCAATAACGCACTCCGGAGCTTTTTTGTGCCCCGGCAAGGGGCCGCACGCGCTTCTCTCAATACCCCCTGGGGGTACTTGAAAGATACCCCACTGGGGTATAGGCTGTCGTTATGAGCGGAATCGAAGAAGCAGTCAGCGGGCACGCGGTGGACCTGCAGCCGCCGCACGGATACACCGGCAACAAAGAGGCTTACCTCCGCCGGCTCAAGCGCATCGAGGGGCAGGTCCGCGGGATCGCCCGCATGGTGGATGAGGACAAGTACTGCATCGACATCCTCACCCAGGTTGCCGCGGTCACCAAGGCCCTGCACGCAGTCAGCCTTGGACTGGTGGAAGAGCACATCGGCCACTGCGTCGTGGGAGCCGCCTCCGAACCAGACCCGGCGGCCCGCGCCGACGCAATCGACGCCAAAGTCAAGGAAGCCGCCGACGCCATCGGCCGGCTGCTTCGCTGACGAATAAAGACCAAACCAGCGCCGGCTGACGCCGGCAAACCTGAAGGAGCAGCCATGAGCACCACTTCCCCCACCACTACACGGGTCAGCGTCTCGGGAATGACCTGCGGCCACTGCGTTTCGGCAGTCAGCGAGGAACTCGAAGCACTGGCCGGCGTCGAAGAAGTGAGCGTGGAACTGAACGCCGGAGGCATCTCCACGGTGACCATTACCTCCAGCACGGAGCTGTCACCTTCCGAGATCGGGGAAGCGGTAGCCGAGGCCGGTTACCTCGTCGTCGCCAACGAAGCCTAAAGACCCCACAGAAGCAGGGAAGCGCCAATGAGCAACCAGGAACTCCTCCACCAGGCCGCCACCCGCGTGGTGGAACTCGACATCGAGGGCATGACCTGCGCCTCCTGCGTCAACCGGGTGGAGAAGAAACTTGGCAAGCTCGACGGCGTGCAGGCCTCGGTGAACCTGCCCCTGGAATCAGCCCACGTTACGGTCCCGGCAGGGATCACTGACGAGCAGATCAAGGCAACAGTGGAAGCCGCGGGCTACAAGGCAACAATCCGCCGGCCGGACAGGCAGGACGCGAGCCCGGCCGGCGAAGCCGTGGACCTGCCCGCAGCGAAGCTCCGCCCACGCCTGATCCTCGCGGCGATCCTTACCGTCCCCGTTTTCATCATTTCGATGGTGCCGGGAGCCCAGTTCCCGCACTGGGGCTGGGCGGCGGCCCTCCTGGCCTTGCCGGTGGTGACCTGGGCGGCCTGGCCGTTCCACCGGGCTGCGGCCATCAACGCCCGGCACTTCGCGTCCACCATGGACACGCTGGTGTCCATCGGCGTGACAGCGGCGTACCTGTTCTCTGCCTGGCAGCTGTTCGCGGATCCCCGCATGACTGAACACCCGGGAATGGAAGGCATGGAGACCGGCGGCCTCTATTTTGAGGTGGCAGCGGTGGTCACCACCTTCCTGCTCCTGGGCCGCTACCTGGAGGCCAACGCCAAACAGAAGGCCGGCGACGCCCTGCAGGCACTCCTGAACCTGGGCGCCAAGGATGCCACAATCCTCCGTGACGGCAAGGAACAACGGATCCGGGCCGACCACCTGCAGGTGGACGACGTCCTGGTGGTCCGTCCCGGCGAAAAGATTGCCACCGACGGCGTGGTGACCAGCGGGGACTCGGCGGTGGACGCTTCCCTGGTGACCGGCGAGTCGGTTCCGGTGGAGGTGGGCCCCGGCAGCCGGGTCACGGGCGCCACCATCAACACTTCCGGCCGCCTGCTGGTGCGGGCAACGCGCGTCGGTTCCGAAACAACCCTTGCCCAGATGGCACGGCTCGTCTCCCAGGCGCAGACCGGCAAGGCACCCATCGCCCGCCTCGCGGACCGCATCAGTTCCGTCTTCGTCCCCGTGGTGCTGGCCGTCGCGGCGCTCACGTTCGTCCTGTGGCTTCTCTTTACGGGACCGGATGTGACCAGCGATGACCTGCGCTCGGCCTTTACTGCCGCCGTCGCCGTCCTGGTGATTGCCTGCCCGTGCGCGCTGGGCCTCGCCACCCCTGTTGGCCTGCTGACCGGAACCGGCCGCGGTGCCCAGCTGGGCATCCTCATCAAGGGGCCGCAGGTTTTGGAGGACACCCGCACCGTTGACACCATCCTGCTGGACAAGACCGGGACAGTGACCACCGGAGTCCTTGCCGTGGATACGACCCTTGCCTTTGAGGGCTTCAGCGAGGACGAGGTACTTCGCCTCGCCGGGGCTGTGGAGGCAGCCTCAGAGCATCCGGTGGCCAGGGCCATCGCTGCCGCCGCCCAGGCGGACGCCAGGAAGTTGCCAATAGCGGACGACGGCGGCGCCCTCCCTGCCGTGGAACGGTTCCGTTCCGCGCCCGGCGGCGGCGTTACCGGAACCGTCGAGGGCAGGGTGGTCACGGCGGGCCGGACAGGTTGGCTGGAGCAGAACAACATCACCATCTCGGAGGAACAGCACGCAACACTGGCAGCTGCGGAAGCCTCCGGCGCCACGGCGATCTGGGTTGCCGTGGACGGTGGTGTTGCCGGCATCATCAGCCTCCGCGACACCCTCAAGGAAGGTTCGGCCGCCGCCGTGGCACACCTGAAGCGGCTGGGCCTGCGCCCCATCCTGCTCACCGGCGACAACGCCGCCGTTGCCGCCCAGGTGGCGGCCGCCGTCGGCATAGCTAAGGAAGATGTCTACGCAGGGGTCCTGCCCGAAGGGAAAGTGGAGGCGGTGCGCAGGCTCCAGGCCAGCGGCGCCACCGTGGCCATGGCCGGCGACGGCGTCAATGACGCTGCCGCCCTGGCCCAGGCGGACCTGGGCATTGCGATGGGCTCCGGCACGGACGTGGCCATCGAAGCGGCGGACCTGACGGTGATGGGCAACAACCTGGCCCAGGTGGCGCTGGCCATCGAACTCTCGCGCCGGACCCTGGCCACCATCAAGACCAACCTCTTCTGGGCCTTCTTCTACAACGCCGTGGGCATCCCGGTGGCTGCCCTGGGCCTGCTCAACCCGATGATCGCCGGTGCCGCCATGGCTGCCAGCTCCGTCCTGGTGGTGGCCAACTCGCTGCGGCTGCGAAGCTTCGGCAAACAGCCGCAGGCTAGCTAGGCACCGGGCACGGCAGCAGCGGACACGGCAGCTGACGGCTCAGGCGGCGCCGTACCGCACGGCCGCCCTGGCCCTGGCCTTGGCTGCCTCGGCTTCCCGGTCCTTGGGCGGCGCTTGCGAAACCAGGGACTCCAGGAGGTGCTGGGTGATGTGGGCAATCTCGTGGACGGCCTCGTCAAAGGCTTCCTGGTTGGCCTTGGAGGGCTTGGTGCTGCCGCTGATCTTGCGCACGTACTGCAGGGCGGCGGCGTGCACTTCCTCCGACGTGGCGTGCGGTTCAAAGTTGTGGAGGGTTCGGATATTCCGGCACATACAGCCATGCTAGGCTCTGGAACGCCTGGGATCGACCCCGCGCGTTGACTCATGAGAAAGGTCCGCGTAGCGGGATACGTTGCCTCATTGGAAAAGGTCCGGGAAGTGGCGAGGCGGACATCCTTGAGGGATGG
>NZ_JBIVRG010000013.1:0-126018 GCF_044755505.1 Pseudarthrobacter sp. NPDC092202
CAGGACCTCAAGGAACCAGCCCAGGAAGCCATGGAAAACGTCAAGGCCACCGCCACCGACGCCGCCCAGAACGTCAAAACCGAAGGCCAGCACGCCGCCACCGACGTCAAAGACCACGCCACCGACGCCGCAGGCCACGTCAAAAACACCTAGGAGCACCTAGGAATATCCAGGCAACAGGCCGGCTCCGTTTGGAGCCGGCCTGTTGCCGTTAACGCTGTTATTCCTGCTTGTGCGGCACGCGCTGGCTTTAGCCGCCATAAAGCATGGGAACTAAGCCGACAGCACCAAGCGTCCGGCACTAAATGTCCGGGCACGAACCAGCTAGCGTTTGCCCTTCTTCCGTGAGCCCTTGCCCCGCCCCTTGTCCGGGTTCGGGGCGTACCGTTGGGCAACCTTGGGCGCCTTCTTGGCTCCGGTGCCCCGGCGGTCCGGTTTGGGTTCCTTTTTGGTTTTCACCGGCTGGGCCGAGGGCTGCCGGGAGCTCTGCGCCGTCCGTCCGCGGACAATCCCGATGAACTCCTCAATTACTTCATCAGTTGAATCCGAGGCCCACGCCACGGCGATTTCCGTGCCCGGAGCGCCGGTGAGCCGCCGCGCCACCGTGTCCTTGACGTTGAAGTGCCGGGCAACGGACATGGGGAGGATGGCCAGCCCGGCGCCCGTGGCCACCACCTGCAGGGCGGCCTCCGGGCCTCCGAGTGCAGCCACGTCGAGGAAGGATTCCTGTTCCAGGTCCGCCAGGGCCACCTCCTCGAATACGGAAATCTCGTGCCCCTTGGGTGCCACCACCACCGGCTGCTCGTCGTACAGCGGAATGACGCTGAGGCCTTCGCGCTCCACGGGGAGCCGGACGAAGCTGAGGTCCGCGGAACCCTCGCGGAGCACCGCAACCTGGGCGCCGTCGTCGGACATGAACGCCTGCAACGGAACGTCCGGCATCCGCTCTTCCCACCGCCGGATCCATTTGCCCGGGGTTACCCCGGCCACATACGCGATGCGGAGCGTGCGGGGCGCGGCGTCGTCCGCCTGCCCGGCAGGCTGGTCCTGGTCACCGGGACTGGTTGTCTGGGGGATGTCGTGGGAGGGCACGTCTTCACAGTACCGTCCGCCCGGATACCCTTGAAGCATGACCTCTGCAAACTCCCAGTCCATGAAGCCGGCCACTGTTGCCAAGAAACTTGGCATCTACCTGCCCGCAACACCCCAGGAGTTCCAGGATTCAACCATCACCCGCGCCGAGTTCGCCGAACTGCAGGCCAACCCGCCGGAGTGGCTTGCCGAGCTCCGCCACAACGGCCCGCACCCCCGCCCGGTGGTGGCCCAGAAACTGAACGTTTCCATCAGCGGCCTGGCGCGCGGCGGCGTGGAGGAAGCGCTGACGACGGCGGAGATCACCGCGCTGCTGCAGGCGCCCCCGCAGTGGCTGGTCACTGAGCGGGCAACGCACGCCGCCGTCCGGGCCGAGGCGCAGCGCGTCAAGGAAGAATCCGCGAAGAAGGACGCCAAGAAGGCCCGCGCCAAAGCCGAGTAGGCCCGACCCGGTCTCATCAGGGGCTTGTTCGCGGACCCCTCAGTCCTGGTGCAGCTGGATGAAGTTGCCGCAGCCGTCGTCGAACACCGCGCTGATCCCGGACGGGTCCTCAGCCGGTTCGCCCTTGAAACTGACCCCCGCCGCTACCAGCCGCTCGTACTCCGCGCGCACGTCCGGCACGCCGAAGACGATAGCCGGGAGGCCGGCGTCGTGCACGGCGTTCATGTAGGCGGCGCCGATCGGGTTGTCGCTGGGCTCCAGGAGCAGCCCCACTGAACCGGCGTCCGAGCCCGGGTCCTTGATGATGTACAGGTTGTGCTCGGGCATGGCCATCAGCGTCTCGAAGCCCAGGGTTCCTGTGTAGAAGGCGTGGGCGGCGGCGGGGTCCTTGACGTGGATGCTGCACATTTTGAGTCTCATGGACCCCAACATACCCCCCTCAACTCACCAGGACCTGGGTTGCGGATTCCTTGAGCTTCCCGTTGGCCCACTTCATCTGCCGGAGGTTCTGCGGATGGCAGCGCTGGGCCACCTCCAGCAGGTCCGTGTGCTTGATCCCCTGAGCCGCCTGCGCCAGCAGTTCCCAGTCCGCGGACACTCCGCAGGCTTTGATGTACACCTCGCGCAGGTCCCGCAGGAGTACCAGCCCGGCCTCGCCTTCCCGGCCGATCAGTCGGCTGCCCTTTTCCCGGAGCCGCTCCGTCAACGTGTTTTCGCTCCGCGGCTCGGGGTCAAGATCCTGGCCATACCGGGTGGCGATGGCGGCGATCTCACGGACGTGCTGCTGAGACCACTTCGCCAGGTCGCGGCCCAGGTGGTAGATCTCGTGGTCCACCTTGTGCCGTTCGGAGATGTGGAAGAGCTCCTGCGCCAGGTCGTTTTCGTCCCGGTGCAGCTGTCCGAGTACCAGTCCGATCTTCATCGCGGTTCCTCCCCTGCGGTGGTGTCTTCCTCGGCAAACGCTGTCGGGATGCCCCTGGTCCCTGCGCCGGGAAGTTCGACGGCGGGTGCGGACGCCGTGTTCGTCGGCGCCGGCGCCGGTCCCTTGCCTGCGCCCACGCGGCGGATGCGGGCTGCGGCGGTCTTGAAGATGGGCTGCTTGGACGCGGCGTCCCAGTCGGTCATGGTCAACTCGTTGGCGGCGCGGCCCATGTCACTTGGTTCGTGCCCGGCGCCGGTGTCCCAGTACCCGTAGTGGAAGGGCAGGAACAGCACACCCTCGAGGATGCCGCCGACACGCACCTGCGCGCGTACCGACCCCCGTGGAGTCTCCACCTCCGCAACGTCACCTTCGGCAATCCCGTACGTGCCGGCGTCGTGCGCCGACATCTCAACCCACACCTCCGGGGCCGCCGCCTGCAGTTCCGGCGCGCGAGCGGTCTTGGTGCGGGTATGGAAGTGGAAGAGGGTGCGGCCGGTGATGAGCTGCAGCGGGAACTTCTGGCTGGGCAGCTCGTGGGGCGGGACATACTCAGCGGCCTTGATGATGGCCCGCCCGTCCGGGTTCAGGGCCTTGTACTCCTCCGGTTCCACGGGAGCGCCGGTGACCAGGTCGCGGCCGTACGTTTCGCAATACTCGGGATGCGCCCAGAACTTCCCGTCCACATAGATGCGTTCCGTGCCGTCCGGGTTTTCGTCGTTGCACGGCCACTGGATGCCGGAACCGCCGCGGAGCTTGGCGTAGGTGATGCCGGTGTAGTCGCAGGGGCGGCCGCGGCTGCATTCCTTCCAGGCCTCGAAGGCGGACTCGGCGTCGTGCCACTTGATCAGCGGCTGGCCGTCCTTGTCCTTCAGGTCCATCCGGTGGGCGTAATCGAGAAAGATGTCCAGGTCCGGGCGGGCTTCGCCGGGCGGCTCCACCGCCTTTTCGGACAGGTGCACCGTGCGGTCCACGTTGGTGAACGTCCCCGTTTTCTCGCCCCAGGTGGCGGCGGGCAGGACGACGTCGGCCAGCTGGGCGGTCTCGGACAGGAAGATGTCCTGCACCACCAGGAAGAGGCGGTCCTGCTTCAGGATGGAGCGCACGCGGGCCAGTTCCGGCAGCGATACAGCCGGGTTGGTGCCGCTGACCCACAGCATCCTGATGGAACCCTCCTCCACATACCGGATCATCTGCATGACGTGGGTGGGCGGCGAGTAGTGCGGGATGGACATGGGATCGATGTTCCACACCCGGGCCAGGTCCTGGACGTGGGCGTCGTTGGACCAGTTCCGGAAAGCCGCGAGGTCCCCGTCGGCGCCGCACTCCCGCGTGTTCTCCGCCGTCGGCTGGCCGTTCATCTGCAGGATCCCGCAGCCGGGCTTGCCCAGCATGCCCCGGATGATGTTGATGTTGTTGACCTGCACCGCGGCGGCCGTGGCCTGGTTCGACTGGTAGAAGCCCTGCAGAACGGTGGACAGCAGCCGCTCGGCCTGGCCGATGATCCGGGCTGCCTCCTGGATCTTCTCTGCCGGGACCCCACAGATTTCGGCGACGAGCGCCGGCGGGTACTTCTTGACTTCCTTCTCCAGCTCCTCGAGCCCCACCGTGTGGGCCTTGACGTAGTCTTGGTCCACCCAGCCGTTGGCGATGATCTCGTGCAGGAGCGCATTCATCAGGGCAACGTTCGTACCTGGCCGCGGGGCGAGGTGGACCGTTGCAGCCTTGGCCACCGGAGTAAGTCTCGGGTCCACGCAGATGAGCCTGGGCGGGTTGGGCCCGGCCAGCCGGTCCAGCATGCGGCTCCAGAGGACGGTCTGGGTTTCGGCGACATTGTGCCCGTAGAGTGCGATCACGTCGGCGTGGTCCACGTCCGTGTAGGAGCCGGGCTGACCGTCGCAGCCAAAGGATTCTTTGAGGGCCTCCGCCGCGGTGGCGGTGCACAACCGCGTGTTGCCATCCACGTGGTTGGTGCCGATACCGCCGTGGGCGATGGTGCCCAGCGTGTAGTACTCCTCGGCGAACAGCTGTCCCGTGGTGTAGAAGCCGATGCCGCTGGCGCCTTGCTTCGCCAGCACCGCCCTGGACTGCGCCACAACCCTGCCCATGGCGGTATCCCAGTCGGTCTCGACCAGTTTCCCGTTTTCGCGGACCAGGGGCCTGGTCAGCCGGTCCGGGGAGGCATTGGCCTGCCAGCCGTAAAGGTCCTTGGGCCCCAGCCGGCCGTGGTTGACGCGGTCTTCCGCCCGCCCGCGTACACCCACAATCCGGTTGTCCTTCACGGCGATATCCATGGCATCGCCGTTGGAGTGGAGGATGGAGGCCGTTTGCACCCATCGGTCAACATCATCCGGCACGACGCCTTCGGCCAGATGCGAGTCAACCCGCACCGGCCACATTCCTCCGCTGGGATACGGGGTCCTGCTGCCCCAGGGTTCGGCGATCCGGTCTATCCGAGCCATCAGTCCATCTCCTGTCCCGAAATCGGGCACGGCAGCGGCGCCGGTCCCCGTACGGCAAACCTACCCGCCTGCCACCTGCCGAAACAGGACCTGACCGGGAGTTACTGTCCCCCACCGCGGCGGAGCCATTGACCCGCTCCCGGGAACGGGGTGGAATGGAATGACCAGCCCGGGATTCCGCGGCCCGGGCATGCGCTGGAAGTAGGGTGTCCGCCATGGGGGAAGGATTCTTCGAAGGACTGGTCCAGGGAGCCTGGGCCCTGCTGCTCTGCGGCCCGGTGCTGGTTGCCAGCGTTGCGGCCACCATCTTCGTGGTCCGGCGGCGCGCGCTTGCCGGCGGGAGCGGCCCGACAGGGCGTTCAGACCAGCTGTTCTGGGACCTGTTCCTGGGGTCAGCCGTTGCTGTTCCCGCCCTGCTCATTCCCACCCTGATCTCGCCGTGGACGGGCCTGTTCCTGGGAGGCGCGGGCGTTGCCGCCGGCATGGCCGCCTACCTCTGGACGCCGAAATATCTCGCGCGGCGTACTGCGCGGCATGACTTCCGGGCGCTGGAGTCCGCCCACCTTGCAGCGCAGGCGCGGCATGACGAACTGATCGCCCGGTGGCGGCGCTATGAGCTGGATCCGGCCTGCTCCATTGACTATCCGGCGCTGACGGATGTCCGGACCCCCGAAACCTCAGCCCTCATCAAGGCCATGAGGCAGGCTGACGAGCTGCGTGGCGCGCCCCACCAGGGATATCCCGACGCCGTCACCAGCCTGGGTACCACCCTTGCCGCTGCCGAGCGGGCAGCAGGCGTCCCGGCGGAGCAGGCCTAGACGTTACCCGCTGTTTCGCCTGCCATGGAAAAGGGAACCCTGCGGAGATAGCATCCAACGATGGATCCCCAGGAGTTGCCAACCCATGACCAGTTCGGCCGGAGGCTTGAGGACCGCGGCGTCTGGCGGCAGGCCACCACCCTGGCTGCGGCCGGAGAACTGACCGCCCGCTGGCTGGAAGGGGCGAGCCAGTACCAGCCTGGAACCTTCGCCCCCGGCTTTGACAGTGAAACCAGGCCACTCGCGGCCTCCCTAGCGGAGTTGAACCGTCACGGTCTCTTCACCAAGGAGTCCCAGCCCGGCCTCCGCCTGGGCCCGGCGGCACAACGGCAGTACGTGACGGGGTTTTGCTCCGCGGCCGCTGCCTCAGCCCTTATCGGCTTGTCCGCCCGCACGGAACTGGTCACGGTGGTCCACGCCCCCGGCGAGGCCAGCAGCGCCGCAATCCCGGTGACGCTGGCAGGAACCGAAGTCACCACGGTGCTGGGCTCCAGCGAAAACCCGGTGGATGAGGAACAGATCCGCGATTGGGCGGACGAAACCAACGAGTCCCTGGCGCTGCTGCTCGCCGACTCCTGGTATGTGGAGGTCTTCGACCCCGTCTGGGGCCGGAACGAGATGCTGCTGCCGGAGGTCCTGGCCGCCCTCTCAGCGGTGGAACCCGGATAACGGCACAACGCCAAGGGCGGGGCGGCCTCAGCCGCCCCGCCCCTGCACTTCCATCCGGCCGGCAGACCCTACAGGTCCACCGTGCCGCTCTCGCCGACGCTCATCCGGCTGTTGGTGACCTTGGACTTGACCCACTGGAGCACCGTGGCAGCGGTACCGCCGGGGCTGGTCCAGTATTCCGCCGAGTCCGAGTCGATGCGGAGCAGGCACACCTCGGGGGTATCCGGCCCATCCGGGAACCAGGCTTCAACCGCCTGGTTCCACATCTCGCGGATCTTGTCCCGGTCCGTGACAACCTGCGCCGTTCCAGCGACGGAAACCCATTCGGTGTTCTTGCCGAAGGAGACGTTCACGCGGGGGTCCGCCCGGACATGGGCCACCTGTGAGGTGCCAAGGCCCGTGAAGAACCACATGTCGCCGTCGTCCTTTACCTCCTGGACAGCCAGCGGCCGGCTCACGAGGGCGCCTTCTTCGTTGATGGTGGTCAACATTCCGATGCGGGAATCATTGATGATGTCCGTAACCTTGCTGATGCTCTCAGTGTCAGTCATATCTCACCTCGTTGGTCTGCTTGCGGGGAAACTCCCCTCCGGCCAGCCTATTGGTAAGCATGCTTATTTTCCAGCCCGAGACGTCCTGTCCGCCGTGCGCTGAAACCCGCTCAGGCTCCGGCAGGGACAGCAACACGCGCCACTTCCATGATCCGGGCCGCGGTGTGCCGGCCCATCCGGATGGCGCCGTCAACGTGCTGGTAGCCTTCGGCGGCCAGATCCGATGAGGACCAGTAGATGGGGCCCACCGGGGCGTGCTGGTCCTTGCCGTAGCGGTGCAGGCCGCCGAGGTCGTAACTGGAGGCATACGCACCGCGGGTCCATTCCTCCGAACCCCAGTCCGACTCGTAGTAGACCTCGGGCTCCAGTGCCTCGGCACCCAGGAACCCGGCGATGGACTCCAGGATGGCGCGCTTGCGTTCCTCGGCACCCAACTCGAAGACGGCGTCGGCCTTTTCATCCGAGACGAACCCCACCAGGGTGCCCCTGGCGTCCCCGAAGTTGGTGTTGTCGTACACCTCCTGGACCAGGGATCCGGCACCGAAGCAGGTGCCGGACAGTCCGGAGTTCCGCCAGAACGGGCGGCTGTAGACGGCGTGGACCTTAATGACCAGGCCCAGTGACTGGTGCTGGTGCATCTGGTGCTGGCGGCGCGGCAGCGGCGGGTTGAAGGAGACGCGTGAGTAGAGGTTGGGAGGCACGGCCATAATCACGTAGCGTGCGTTGACGGTTGCCCCGTCCGAGACCACGGTGACGCGGTGCCCTTCGGCATCCGGCTCCCAGTTGATGGTGCGCACCGGGGAATTAAGGACGACGTCGTCGCCCAGCTCCTGCGCGAGCAGCAGGGACACCTGCTGCATTCCGCCCACCACGCGCCGGTCCAGGATGAAGTCCTCGTCCGTGAGGTGGGTGAAGGACCCCGCCGAGGCCGCCATCAGCACGGCCTGCAGGGCGGAAAAAGCGTGGGCCGGCTTGGTGAGCATGCCGCCGGCAATGAAGAGGCCGATGTTGTTGCACGCTTCCTCGTTGGACGAGTACTGCCGCAGCCAGTGGTGGAAGGAGATAGTGTCCAGCTCACGCGCCTTCGGGTGCGCCCACGGCTCGGTGGCGCCGATTTCTGCTGCCAGCCCGTCCAGCAGTGCGGTCAGCTTATCCATTTCGGCCTGCGTATCAGGGTCCACGGGGAACGAATCTCCGGCGTAGCGCACAGGGACCCCGTCCGCGCCGATGTACATAGACTCACCCTCGCGGTACCTGGGGTACGTCTGGAGGCCCAATTCGTCCAGGAGTTCCAGGAGCACGGTTTGATCCGGCGAGACCCACTGGCCGCCGATCTCCAGCATTGCACCGTCAACCGTGCCGGTCCAGGTGCGGCCGCCCACGCGGTCCCGCGCCTCAAGCACGGCAACGGTGAGGCCGGCCTTCTTCAGTTCACGGGCTGCGGTGAGCCCGGACGGCCCGGCTCCGACGACCACGACGTCGCGGTTCAGGTTCTGCATGATGTCCTCTCTTTGGTCCTGCCAAGTGACGGGACCACTAAATGAACGGCATTCATTTATTAGAACTATAGCCGGTCCTGGCAGGGACGGGAAGGCCCCGGTGGAATAATGCTGGAGACCACCAACGAAAGGGCAGGCATGCCGGCAGTATCAGCCACTCAGGGGCGCCCCTCGGGGAGTGCCGGCACCCAGAGGCGGAGGGCCGGCAGGCCGTCCGCCGCCGTCCTGGACAAGGCCGGCATCACGGCGGCGGCACTGGAGCTGATCAACCGCAAGGGGTATGACGGCCTCACCATGGCCGCGCTGGCCAGGGAACTGGACGTGGCGCCGTCGGCCCTTTACAACCACGTAGCCTCCAAGCAGGATGTGCTGCTCCTGGTGGAGGACCACCTGATGTCCCTGGTTGACGTCTCAGGATTCGGCTCCGGAGCCTGGGAAGCCGGGGTCCGCACGTGGGCCTGGAGCTACCGGGACGTCTTTGCCGCCCACACGCCACTGATTCCAGTCATCGCTGTCCTGCCCGTCACTGATGCGCCCCAGACCCTGGCCATGTACGAGACCGTAAGCAAGGGATTCGCCGACGCCGGGTTCCCGCAGGAGCACATCATTCCCGCCATCGTGGCGCTGGAGTCCTTCATCTTCGGCTCCGCTTACGACGTCACCGCCCCGGAGGACATCTTCGAATCCGGATCAATGGCGGAGTCCACCCCCTACTTCACGGCTGCCGTGCGGAGCTCGGCGTCGCGCCGGGACGCGCCGGCCGGGCAGGAACGGGGCCGCCCGGCCGATACCGCGTTCCATCGCGGACTCGAGGCCCTGATCACGGGATTCGGGGCGATCAGGAAGTAGCGTCCGCCCCAGGAATCAGGCGGACTGGTCCACTGCCACAACAATCTTGCCGCGGGTATGCCCCTCCATGTTGAGCCGGAATGCATCCGCCGCCTGGGCCAGGGGGAACACCTTGGCAACCTCCACCCGCATCTTCCTCTCGTCCACCAAGTCGGCAAGCTCCTGCAGCTGGGCGCCGACGGGGCTTACCCACATCCAGGCGCCGCCATGTTCCTCAACGTCACTGTCGGCAATGGAGGCATGCCTGCCGCCTTCTGCAAGGACCGCCAGGGTGGCCTCAAGGTTCCCGCCAACAAAATCGGCAACCACCTCCACCCCGCCCGGGCGGAGCGACCTGACCCGGCCGGCAAGGCCCTCGCCGTAGGCGATGGGATGCGCGCCCAGGGAGCGAAGGAATTCGTGGTTCTTTTCCGACGCCGTCGCAATGACGTCGGCGCCCAGGGCCATGGCAATCTGGATGCCCAGGGATCCCACACCGCCGGCTCCGCCGTGGATCAGCACGGTTTCGCCGGACGCGAGGCCCAGGCGGTTCAGGACCTGGTAGGCGGTCAAACCCGCCAAGGGAAGCCCCGCCGACTCGTGCCATTCAAGGGTTGCCGGCTTTCGCGCCAGGAGCCTCTCCGGAAGGGCAATGTATTCGGCAAAGCTGCCGCCATGGACATAATCTTTGCGTCCGTAGGAGATCACTTCGTCTCCGGGCTTGAACTGCCGGGAATCAATTCCCACGGATTCCACCACGCCAGCCACATCCCACCCCGGGATCGCCGGGAACTGCAGGTCCATTGCCGCATCCAGGTAGCCCGCCATGATTTTCCAGTCGACCGGGTTGACCGACGCCGCCTTCACCTTGACCAGGACCATTCCAGGCCCCACTTTCGGCATGGGTTGCTCGGTAAGCCCAAGAACGTCGGGGCTGCCATATTCGCTGTAAGTGATTGCCTTCATTCCTGCGTCAACAGCGTCCCGGCCCGCCGCTATTCCTGCCGCGTGCCGGGAGTGGCCGATCACACGGAGACAGTATGGCACTTGTAATACAAGTGCCATACTTATATCCTAAGAGGGCGGGCGAAGGAGCCCGGCCCCGCCCGAAGGAGAACCCGTGAGTACCGTCGACCTGATCCGGCACGTCAAGCTGTCCACCGCCCGCCTGCCCCTCCCTGTTCCCATCAGCGACGCGAAAGTCTTCACGGGACGCCAGAGGCCCATGACCGAGGTCATCTTCCTCTTCGCTGAAATCACCACGGAACTTGGGCACACGGGCGTCGGCTTCAGCTACTCCAAGCGCGCCGGCGGTCCGGCGCAGTACGCACACGCCAAGGAAGTCGCCGCGGGCATCATTGGCGAGGATCCCAACGACATCGCGAAGATCTACACCAAACTGCTGTGGGCAGGCGCGTCGGTGGGCCGCTCCGGAGTGGCCACCCAGGCCTTGGCGGCGATTGATATTGCCCTCTACGACCTCAAAGCCAAGCGTGCCGGCCTGCCGCTGGCCAAGTTCCTGGGCACGTACCGCGACTCCGTGCAGACCTATAACACCTCGGGCGGTTTCCTCAACGCCAGCCTTGAGGAGGTCAAGGCCCGCGCCACGCAGTCGCTTGAGGAGGGCATCGGCGGCATTAAGATCAAGGTCGGCCTGCCGGACAGCAAGGAGGACCTCCGCCGTGTCGCCGGGGTTCGCGAGCATATTGGCTGGGACGTTCCGCTGATGGTGGACGCCAACCAGCAATGGGACCGGGCCACCGCCCTTCGGATGGGACGCCAGCTCGAAGAGTTCAACCTGATCTGGATTGAAGAACCCCTCGACGCCTACGACTTCGAGGGCCACGCGCACCTGGCGCAGGTCCTGGACACTCCCATTGCCACCGGCGAAATGCTCGCCTCCGTCGCTGAACACAAGGGCCTGATCAACGCCAACAGCTGCGACATCATCCAGCCGGACGCGCCCCGGGTGGGCGGCATTACCCAGTTCCTCCGCCTCGCCGCCCTGGCGGACGAGCGCGGGCTGGGCCTGGCCCCGCATTTCGCCATGGAGATCCACCTGCACCTGGCCGCTGCCTACCCGCGCGAACCCTGGGTTGAGCACTTCGACTGGCTGGATCCGCTGTTCAACGAACGCCTCGAGACCAAAAACGGCCGGATGATCGTGCCGGACCGCCCCGGCCTCGGCATCACCCTGAGCGACCAGGCGCGCGCGTGGACCACCGAATCAGTGGAGTTCGGCGCGTAACCTAGTTGCCATGACCCGGAACCTCACCGCGGACCTCGCCGCCGACCTTCGCACGCGCATTGTGGACGGCGTCATCCAGCCGGGCGAGAAGCTTCCCAGTGAAAACACCCTGATCAGCGACTTTGGCGTCAGCCGTACCGTCGTGCGGGCCGCACTGACCCGGCTCCAGGCCGAGGGACTGGTGGAAACCGAACGGGGGCGGGGAAGCTTTGCCCTGACACCGCCGTCGGACGGGCCCTCCCCCGGGCCGGGGGCGCGCCCGGTAGCCACGATGGAGGACCGGCTGCATCTGCTGGAGTTCCGCATGGGCGTGGAGACGGAAGCCGCTGCGCTGGCAGCGCGCAACCACACTGAGCGGCAACTGCGGGCCGTCACCACAGCCCTTGAGGAGTTCACCGCCAGTGCGGGGCACCCGGCGCACGCCATGAAGTCGGACTTTGAGTTCCACCGGGCTGTGGCCGCCGCCTCCGGCAACCCCTATTACTCCGACTGCCTTGCAGCGCTGGGCCAGACGATGATCGCGATGCCGCGCACCCGGCTGATGACCGGCGTCGAACACTACGCCCGGGACCACTTTGACCAGGTGGTGCAGGAGCACCGGTCCATCTCGGAGGCGATCGCGGACGGGGACGAGGCCGCCGCCGCGGCCGCAATGCGCAGCCACCTGGCAAATTCACGACGCCGGTTCAAGGCTTCCGCGCGCCCCTAGCGGGCGGGAATATCGCCGCCGCATTGGCACCAACCGGCTCCCGTCGTCGAACCAGGCCTTGAGGCACCCGGGTTTGGACATAACACCCGGAAACCCCGGGGTGAAAAGTCCAAACAGCGGTGCAATCGGCTTTACGTAAACCCAGTGAACGCAGAAGAGCCCCGGTCCTAAGACCGGGGCTCTTCCAATTGCGTGCGCGAGGGGGGATTTGAACCCCCACACCCTTTCGGATACTGGCACCTGAAGCCAGCGCGTCTGCCGTTCCGCCACTCGCGCGCAACTTCTTCCACTCAGCAGGGCCCCGTTTCCAGGATCCGCAACCTTGTAAAAGCAGCGAGATCAAGCATAACGGACACTGCACGGAAATTACCAATTGGGGTCCGCACGCCTGCCCGGGCCCGGCGGAACCAGCACATTCGCGCCCCCGTCCAGGCAGGGAACTGCTGCCGGATCCGGCCTTCCCGCGGCAGGGAAGCGAACTTTTGCAGGCGGCGGGCCGTTGTGGATTAAGGTCATTCACAGGCCTGCCCAGTAGTATCGGATGTAGGAGTGGCTGCCGCACGCGCGCACGCTCCTGAGTTGTGAACTGCACGGCGGGTGAAGTTCCGGAACGGAAGCAGCCCCGCAGCCGGGGGGAAAGGAGAAGGATCATGGGTCTGCTGGACAAGGTTGAACGCGGCATTGAAAAGGCTGTCCGAGGCGTCTTCTCCACCGGCTCACGGGCCCAGGTTGAACCCGTGGAAATCGCCAGTAGGCTCCGCCGCGAGGTGGACCACAAGGCCCTGACAGTATCGGCCGGCCGCACCCTGGCACCCAATGTTTTCGACGTCCAGCTCAGTGACGACGACTTCAAGAGGGCCCAGGAATGGGGCACTCCGCTGGCGGAAGAATTGTGCGATGTGGTGATCAACCACGTTCGCAGCCAGGGCTATACGCTTCAGGGTTCAGTGCGGATTTCCTTCCGCCGGGACAGCGAATTGCGGGCCGGCGACTTTGAAATCATCTCCTCCACCGAGAAGTCCCAGGGTTCCCCCACCGGCGCCCCGGCGCGGTCCAACGTGCCGGCCGCTCCCAGCCGCCAGCCGGTCCGGCTCCAGCCCGTCCTGGACATCGACGGGCAGCGGTACTCCCTGAACGCGCCCTCGATTGTGCTGGGCAGGTCGTCGGATGCCGACATCCATGTCGAGGACACCGGGGTTTCGCGCCGCCACCTGGAAATCCGCACGGCCAACGGAGTCACCAGCGCCGTGGACATGGGTTCCACCAACGGCAGCTACGTCAACGGGCAGAAGGTGTCAGGGAGCACCGAACTCACTGACGGCTCCACCATCACTATGGGACGGACAAAAATCATCTTCCGCCTTCTGCCTGCCGGCCCTGGCGGCCGCGCATGAGCGACCTGACCATCACGGCCCTGCGCTTTGGCTTCCTCCTGCTCCTTTGGGTGCTGATTTTCAGCATCGTCTCGGCGATGAGGCGGGACCTCATGGTGGGACGCAAGGCAGCTTCCGGAGCCCCGACCCAGCGCCAGGTCCGCAAGAATCCTGATCTGGCGGAAGCCGCACCGCAGCCGGTGAAGCAGCAGGCCCACCAGCTTGTTGTCATCGAGGGGCCGCTCAAGGGAACCACCCTTCCGCTGGCCGCCAGCCCCATCCTCCTGGGTCGGGCCCAGGAGGCCACGCTGGTCCTGGAGGACGACTACGCCTCGGGCCGCCATGCCAGGCTTTTCCCCCAAGGAAGCCGCTGGTTCATCGAGGATCTCGGCTCAACGAACGGAACGTACCTGGCGGACCAGCAACTTACCCGTGCCCTGCCGGTTGAGCCAGGGGTACCCGTGAGAATCGGCAAGACGGTCATCGAATTGAGGCCATAGCCGTGGCCGCAATGCAGTCCCCCGCAAACGGGCACCAGCCCCCGCAGCGGCCCCTCATCATGCGCTTTGCCGCGCGCTCCGACGTCGGCCGCATCCGCTCCAAGAATGACGATTCCGCCTACGCGGGCCGGCACCTAGCCGTTGTCGCGGACGGTATGGGCGGCCATGCCGGCGGCGATGTCGCCTCCGCCGCCACCGTCCTGGACATGATCCACCTGGACCGCGGCGGCTACGACGGTGACGCAGGCACTGTCCTTGCCGACGAAATCCAGACTGCCAACTCGCTGCTGTCCGAACTGGTACACCAGAACCCCAAGCTGGCGGGAATGGGCACCACGGTCACGGCACTCCTGCTGGCGGAGGGAAAGCTCCACTTCGCACACATCGGTGATTCCCGGGCCTACCGCCTGCGCAAGGGCGAATTCAAGCAGGTGAGCGTGGACCACACGTTCGTCCAGCGGCTCATTGACGAAGGCAGGCTCCGCCCGGAAGAGGCGGAAAGCCACCCGCACAAGAATGTCCTGATGCGGGTCCTGGGAGACGTCGACGCCAGTCCCGAACTTGATCTCGACACCCTGGACGTACTGCCGGGAGACCGCTGGCTGCTTTGCTCCGACGGGCTGAACTACGTTGCCGGCCACGCCGTGGAACGGACAGTGCGGGAAACCAAGGACCTCCGCGAATGCGTGGAAACCCTGGTGGACCTGACCCTGGAAGCCGGTTCCCCGGACAACGTCACGGTCATCATGGTGGAAATCGTCGAAGAAACGCCCGACGACGTCAGTACAGCCGCCGTCGAAGTCATTCCTTCCACAGGTGCAGCCTTGGCCGCTGCCGCGGCAGCGCGGAAAAGCACCCCACCGGAGGGCAGCACCACCCCCGCCGGGAACGGGGACCCTGACTCCGAGGAAGCGAAAGACGCGGCGGGCGGCAAGGACACCAGCGCTGCGCCGTCCGTGCAGGAGGGCTCCACCGATCCGCACCTGGGCGAGCACCTTTCAGCAGAAGTACTCAGGGAGGAACTTGCCTCCCGGCCTCACGAACTTGTGGGTGCTGCAGCTGCGGCGGCGGAGTCCGGCTCCATCCCAACTATTGCCGGACGTACTGTGGCGCGCCGGGCAGCGACCCTCCTCACCCACAGGGCCGAACAGCCGGGCAACGACCCGGAGGACAACCTGGTCCCGCTCAAGCCGCGCCGGTGGGTTACGTGGGCGGTTTCCGCCGTGGTGCTGGTTGCCCTGACCGCAGGGCTGTGGCTGGGTTATGCCTGGACACAGACCCGGTATTACGTAGGTGAGCATGATTCCCGGGTTGCGATCTTCAACGGGGTTTCGCAGCGCCTTGGACCCATCGGACTGTCCAGCCTGGAGACCGTTACGGAGATCCGGATGGATTCGCTGCCGCCCTTTTCACAGCAGCGCGTCCGCCAGACCGTGCCCGCCAATGACCTCTACGACGCGCAGCGGATCGTGAAGAACCTTGAGCTCACCGGGACAACGTCTCCTGAGCAGGACTGCGTACCGCCCTCACCTTCGCCGGCTGCGACCAGCCCGTCCCCGGCTCCCACGGAGTCTCCAACTCCAGCCCCGGAGGCAGCTCCCGCGCCAGCCGGCCCGTCGCCGTCACCCAGCCCCTCCGTCACCTGTGAGGCGGTCCAATGAGCCAGCCCAGCACCATGCCCAAACCACGCCGCAACGTCGAACTGGTGCTGCTCCTGCTCGCCCTCGCCGTGGGCATCGGTGCCAGCATGCTGGTGGGGATCGACCGGGAAAACGCCTTCGATTCTGACTTCTGGTTCCAGTCCGGGCTCCTGGCCGTCGCTGCCCTGGTGTTCCACGGGGTCCTGCGCTTCCGCGCAAAGTATGCTGATCCAGTAATACTTCCTCTCGTGGTGGCACTAAACGGGCTCGGGCTCGCCATGATCCACCGGCTGGACGCACCCGGTGATGACACCGGAAACAACCAGCTGCGCTGGACCCTGATCGCCATGGCTGTTGCCATTGCGGTCATCTGGTTCCTCAAGGACCACCGGGTCCTTCGCCGTTTCACCTTCATCTCCCTGGCTGCCAGCGCGCTGCTCCTCATCCTGCCCCTGGTTCCGGGCATCACGGCCGGCGAGATCCTTGGTGCGAGGGTCTGGATCCGCCTTGGCCCCATGACCTTCCAGCCTGGTGAGGTCGCCAAGATCACCCTGGCCATATTCTTCGCTGGTTATCTTTCCTCCAACCGCGACCTGATCCTGCTGGCGGGCCGGAAGGTGGGGCCGCTGCAGTTCCCGCGGTTCAAGGACATGGGCCCGATGATCACCGCCTGGCTGGTCAGCATCGGCGTCTTGATTTTCCAGCGGGACCTTGGATCCTCGATCCTGTTCTTCGGCCTGTTCATTGTGATGATCTACGTGGCCACCAGCCGGATCAGCTGGGTAGTCATAGGCCTGGCGCTCATCGCCGGCGGCGGATTCCTGGCGGCCCAGGTGTTCTCCCACGTGCAGCTCCGCATCGACGGCTGGCTCAATGCCTTCACACCCGAGGTCTACGACCGGTTTCCTGGTGGAAGCCGGCAAATCATCCAGGGGCTCTTCGGCATGGCCAATGGCGGCCTGGTGGGCACCGGACTTGGCCAGGGGCGCCCCGACCTGGTTCCCTTCGCCAACAGCGACATGATCATCGCTTCCCTGGGCGAGGAGTTGGGGCTCATTGGCCTGTTCGCCATCGTCCTGATGTACCTGCTGCTGTTCACCCGTGGCTTCCGCGCCGCCCTGGGCACACGTGACGCTTTCGGAAAGCTGCTTGCCTGCGGTTTGTCCTTCGCCGTGGCACTGCAGTGCTTTGTGGTGATCGGTGGCGTGACCCGCCTGATCCCGCTGACGGGCCTGACCACGCCTTTCCTGGCGGCCGGCGGCTCGTCCCTGCTGGCTAACTGGATCATTGTTGGCCTGCTCCTGATGATCTCGCATACGGCACGCGGCCCCGTAGACACCACTCCCCTGCCGCCGGGCAAAGGCTCGGAAGCACCCGGCATTGATACTCCTACCGAGGCGGTGAAGCACCTGTGAACCAGGCAATACGGCATTCATGGGTGGCGGCCATCGCCATGTTCGCTCTGATCTTCGGTGCCATCAGCTACGTCCAGGTGATCGGGGCGGACGAACTCAAGGCCAACCCCTGGAACCAGCGCGCTGTCCTGCAAAGCTTCTGCAACGATCGTGGCGCCATCATCGTGGACGGAACACCCGTGGCGGAGTCCGTGGAGACCGGTTCGGAGACCTGTGCCTTCCAGCGCACGTACCCGCAGCCGGAACTCTATGCAGGAATTACCGGCTACTTCTCACAGAACTTTGGCGCCACCGCCCTGGAGCAGTCCATGGGAGCCGAGCTGGCCGGCAACTCGGACCAGCTGTTCCTGGACCGGGTGGGCCAGCTGTTCCTCGGCAACCAGCCCAAGGGGGCGTCCGTGGAACTCACCATCGATCCTGAAATCCAGCAGCTTGCCTACAGCCTGATCCCAGACGGCCAGCGTGGCTCCATTGTGGTTACCAACCCCAAGACGGGAGCCATCCTGGCCATGGTCTCCAAACCCTCCTATGACCCGAACCTGGTAGCTACCCAGGACCTCGCCGCGGCAGATGCCAGCATGAACGAGCTGGTCAAGGTGCCCGGGATCAACCTGAACCCCAACGTGAGCGGACCCACCGGGGAGCTCCTGGCCCCTGGCTCCGTGTTCAAGCTGGTGGATACCGCAGCGGCTCTGGCATCCGGGAAGTACAACAAGGACAGTGAACTCCCCAACCCCGCGGAGCTGCCGTTCGAGGGCATCCAGTACCGCCTGCCCAACTACGCGGGCGGCAACTGCTACACGCGGGACACAGCCAGCTTCGCCTTCGCGCTCCAGCAGTCCTGCAACACCCCCTTCGCCAGCATCGCCCTTGACCTTGGCCGCGACGCCATTGCCGAACAGGCCAATAAGTTTGGTTTCGGCCAGGACATGGGCGACCAGCTCAAGCTTGACTACGCCAGCGGAAACACCTTCCCTGACGACCTCGACGGCCCCGGCCTGGCGCAGTCCGTCATCGGGCAGAAGGACGTCAGGGCCACGCCCTTGCAGGTGGCGCTGATGACCGCCGCAATCGCGAATGACGGCGTCCAGATGCAGCCCACGCTCATCAAAACCCTGCGCTCCCCGGACCTCAGGGTGATTGATGAACCGCAGCCAAAGCCGCTGCGGACCTCCACCACCCCGGAGATCGCCAACCAGATTACGGAGTGGATGGTGAGTGCGGTCAGCGAGGGCATCGCCAATCGGGCGGCGGTTCCCGGCGTCCAGGTGGCAGGAAAAACAGGAACGGCCGAGCTCGGCAACGGAGCCAACAACTCGTGGTTCACCGGTTTTGCCCCCGCAAACAACCCGCAGGTTGGTGTCACGATCGTCATGGAAGGCGTGGACATCACCACCGGAGCACAGCTGACCAGTCCGAACGCGAAGAGAATTTTTGAGGCGGTGTTGAATAAGTGAGGCCTACAACCGGAATCACCCTCGGCGGGCGGTTCCAGCTGACCACGCGGATCGCGATTGGTGGCATGGGCGAGGTGTGGAAGGCCAAAGACCTCGTCCTGGGCCGCATCGTCGCGATCAAGGTGCTGAAAGAGGAGTACACGGGCGATCCCGGATTCCTCCAGCGTTTCCGCGCTGAGGCCCGCCACACCGCGCTCCTGAACCACGTGGGCATCGCCAACGTCTTCGACTACGGCGAGGAGGAAGGTTCCGCCTACCTGGTCATGGAACTGGTGCCAGGCCAGCCGCTGAGCAGCATCATCGAACACGAGCAGGTCCTCTCGCCGGACCGTACGCTGTCCATCATCGCCCAGACCGCCCGTGCCCTCTCCGTTGCCCACACCCAGGGCCTGGTGCACCGCGACGTGAAACCGGGCAACCTCCTGATCACCCCTGACGGACGGGTCAAAGTCACGGACTTCGGCATTGCCCGCCTCGCCAACCAGGTGCCGCTCACCCAGACCGGCCAGGTGATGGGCACCGCGCAATACCTGGCACCCGAGCAGGCCACGGGCCAGACGGCCACCGGGTCGTCGGACATCTACGCTCTCGGCGTCATCGGCTATGAGTGCCTGACCGGCCACCGCCCCTTCTCCGGCGAATCCCAGATCGCGATTGCCCTCGCCCAGGTCAATGATGCTCCGCCGCCCCTTCCGGAATCACTGCCCACCCCGGTACGCGCCCTCCTGATGTCCATGCTGGCCAAGGACCCCAAGGACCGGCCGGAGAACGCCATCAAGCTGGCCGAGGCAGCCGAAGCCATCCGCAACGGTGACATCAGCGCCGCCCGCGCAGCCGTCCCTGGGATGCTCCTCTTTGACGCTGACACCGGTCCCATCACGGCTCCGGTGGACACCGCCACGGCGCCCACCGGGGTCATCGGCGCGCAGCGGGATGATTCCCCAAGCCGGACGTCCGCATTGCCGGTGCTCGGCGCGGGTGCTGCGGGTGCAGCCGCGGGAGCGGCCGCCGGCGCCGCCGGTGCAGCCGCCGATGCCGACGCCCCCCAGGGGACGCTGGCCCGGGCCAACGCCCTCGCCGCGGAGCGCAAGTGGGTTCCGGAAGAGACAACGTACGACGACGAGCCCGCCGATGAGCCCCAGCGCAAGGGCCGCAGCCCCTGGACCTGGCCCCTGATCGCCCTGATCCTTCTGCTTCTGTTTGCCCTTGTTGGGTTCTTCCTCAGCCAGCGGGGAATCCTCTTCCCCTCCGAGGACCCCACGTCCGCGGTGACCACAAGCAGCGCGGCGCCGAGCAGCGCCAGCCCCACCCGGACAAGCCAGTCCGCCACCCCCACGCAGACCCGCTCGACGCCCACGGCGACTCAAGAACCCACGCCGGAACTGGTCAACGTGATACCGGCCGCTTATCTTGGCAAGGACTACCGGCAGGTGCAGGCGGATCTTGCTGCCTTGGGCCTCGCAGTAACCGTTGTGCCGCAGGAAAGCACCGACGACGCCCCGGGGAGGGTCATCGAACTGAACCCGACGGGAGCAGTGCCGGAGGGCACCGCAATCACCGTCGTCTACGCCGTGGCACCCGAGCCGGAACCCACAACATCCGCCCCAGCTCCAGCTCCACCTTCGGCTCCTACGGCGGCACCCACCACCTCGGCGGTGGCGGCGCCCACCGTCGAGTCAGCACTGCCCGACTGCACGGACGGCCAGCAGCCGGGCACGCCCCCAACCTGCAACCCGTAGCCGCCAGGACATCCCATGAATGAGTCACCGCGCACCCCGTTGCACCGTGAGGACAGCCTCCCGGTGGATAACCGCCGTGTCCTTAGCGGCCGCTACGAGCTGGGCGGCCTGATCGGGCGCGGCGGCATGGCGGACGTGTACCGCGGTGTGGATACCCGCCTGGGGCGGACGGTGGCCATCAAGCTGCTGCGGCCGGACCTGGCCCGTGATCCGCAGTTCCAGGCCAGGTTCAAGCGCGAGGCACAGGCGGTGGCGGCGCTCAACCACTCCTCCATCGTCGCCATATACGACACCGGGGAGCACCTCGTCCACGATGGCTCCGAGGACGTCCGGGTGCCCTACATCGTGATGGAGTTCGTGGAAGGAAAGACCCTCCGCGAACTGATCCGCGGCCACGACGTCACCATCGGCCAGGCCATCGACTACTGCATGGGCGTCCTGGGCGCGCTCGAATACAGCCATAAGGCCGGGATCGTCCACCGGGACATCAAACCGGCCAACGTGATGTACTGCGAAAGCACCAACTCGGTCAAGGTGATGGACTTCGGGATAGCCCGCGCCATCGCGGATTCTTCGGCCACCATGACCCAGACACAAGCCGTGGTGGGCACTGCCCAGTACCTGTCTCCCGAGCAGGCCCGCGGCGAAGCCGTTGACGCGCGGAGCGACCTCTACTCCGCTGCCTGCCTGCTGTACGAAATGCTCACGTCACGTCCGCCGTTCGTCGGTGACAGCCCCGTCTCGGTGGCCTACCAGCATGTCCGCGAAATACCGGAGCCGGCCAGTACCCTCAATCCGGACGTCACTCCGGCCCTGGACAGTGTGCTGTCCAAGGCCCTGCAAAAGAACCGCGACGACAGGTTCCAGGACGCCGCAGCCTTCCGCCGTGCCCTCCGCGCTGCCCGGTCGGGGGTGCCGGTACCGGCGCTGCCGGCCTCCGAAGCGCCGACCGATCCAAATGACCACGTCCCCGTTCCGTCTGCTCCGGCCACCGAAGCTTTCGGTGTCACAGGCGCCGGGTTCCTGGACGATGCTCCCACCGGCAGGCTGGCCGCAACGCACGCCTCTTCCGGTGGAAGCGGCGCCAACATTCCCCTCGCAGCCGTTGCAGATGACCATAACGAGGCCGGGGTGCTGCCGCTTGGCCTCCCGCCGGAACGTGAGCCGAGCCCCCGGCAGAAGTCCCGCCGTCGTGCGTGGATCGCGACCCTTGTGGTCTTCACGTTGCTGGTCCTCGCAGGCGGCGCGCTGTGGCTGTACACCACCGTCAACCGGCCTGCCCCGGAAGTGCCCAAAGTCCAGATTCCGGTGGTGGCTGCCATGACCGAGTCAGCGGCGCTGCAGGAACTGTACAACGCGGACCTCAAGCCCAGGATTGTCCGCTCGCAGCACGATTCCGTTCCCAAGGGCACGGCGATCGGCACCGAGCCGGAGTCCGGCGCATCCATGGATCCGGGCGCGGAGGTAGTCCTGAACATCTCCGAGGGCCCCAGCGCCGTCATGATTCCCGAAAGCCTGCCAGGGAAGACAGAAGCAGCGGCCAGGGATATCCTGCGTCAAAGCGGCCTGGCTGGAGCCCCCTCAACCACCACGGCCAACAGCGCCACGGTTCCTGCCGGAATCGTGATCACCACCAGCCCCGCGCCCGGCCAGATGGTGGGCGTGGGAACCAGCGTGGAGCTGATTGTGTCCACCGGCAAGGTGGCGCTTCCGGAACTGCGGGGACGTACCCGCGAAGAGGCTGAGGCTGCGCTGAAGGAGCTGAGCCTGGTTCCTGCGGTGATCGAGGTGGAGAATGCCCAGGTGGAGGCTGGCAGGGTGACGGATCAGAGCGATCCGGTCAACGCGACGGTGGAGCAGGGCAAGACCGTCACGATCGTGGTGGCCAAGGCCCCGCCGCCGCCCCCGCCAAGCCCCGAGCCCACGCCAACTCCCACTCCCAAGCCGACCTCCACCAAGGATGACGACTGACCGGGGCAGCAGGCAGGTCAGTGCTGGATCAGCGGGCTTAATTTGGCTGCCCGGGCGGCCGCGCCCTTCATTCCCAGCGACTCCAGCCAGTTGCCCAGCATCTGGTAGCCGCCCTCGGTGAGCACCGATTCCGGGTGGAACTGCACGCCGCACAGCGGCGCAGTGCGGTGCTGGAGCCCCATCACCACGCCTGAGGCGGTCTCTGCGGTGACTTCCAGGACGTCGGGGATTGATTCGCGGACGGCTGCCAGCGAGTGGTAGCGCGTGGCGGTGACGGGGGAGGGGAGTCCGGAAAAGACGCTGGTGCCAATGTGCTGGACCAGGGACGTCTTGCCGTGCATCAACTCCGGGGCGTGGGTGACCTTCCCCCCGAAGGCCTCGGCGAGGGCCTGGTGCCCCAGGCATACGCCGAACATGGGCACGCTGTTCTCGCCGCACCACTTGATCAGTTCAATGCATACCCCGGCTTCAGCGGGGTTGCCGGGGCCGGGTGAAATGAGCACACCGTCCCGGGTGCTGGCCAGTTCAATGGCCTCTGCCAGGGTTACATCGTCATTGCGGACAACCGTGGTCTCGGCGCCGAGTTCCTGGAGGTAGCCCACCAGGGTGTAGACGAAGCTGTCGTAGTTATCCACCACGAGGATTTTGGTTGTGGTCACTGGCTTGTTGAACCAATCGTTGAGTCGGTGAATTGGGTGTATTCGGACATCCAGGGGAAAAGGAACTGAACCATCAATACCAGTGCCGCCGCAATGAGCACCAACGAGGTGAAGATCCGCAGCCAGAGGGGTCCGGGAAGATGCCGGAAGATCCAGCCGTACATAGTCAGCCCTTTCCGATCGCTGCAGCCACCTGGTCCGCGATTTCAGCGGGAGGCCCTGCCGAGGCGGGGCGCCAACTGTCCAGGAGCGAGTAGGCAATGATGCGCTCTTCCGCCCCAAAGCGGGGGTTGCAGCTTGTCATGGTCAGGTATCTTTCGGTGGGGACAGTGCCCGGGAGGGTGGGCACCGGTTCCAGGACGTCGGTGCGCGATGGCATGACGATCTGGTTGTTGCGGAAGACATAGACGTAATAACCGTCCTTGGTCTGGACATAGATCTTGTCCCCGGGTACCAGGGTGTGGATGTTGTCCAGGACGGCGCCGTGGGTCTGGCGGTGCCCGGCAACGGCGAAATTTCCCACCGCTCCGGGCATGGCAGTGGTTCCGTAGTGCCCCAGCCCCAGGGTGTCCAGCACATCGCTGGTGGTGCCCTCCACGATGGGCCGGGTGTAGTTCGCTCCGAACCGCGGGATATACATAATGCCGATAGTGCCGGCGTGGCCGGGAGCGGCGGACACCACCGGCTCACCGAAGTCTTCCCCGGCGGCAGGTGCAGAAGCATCCGGGGCTGCCGGCGCGGCCGGGGCAGCGCCGCCAAGATCCTGCGCGAATTCCTTGATCACTTCGCTTTGCCTGGCGTCCGATTCGACGTTGGTCCACCACAGCTGCCAGGCAACGAACAACAGGAGGACGATGCCGGCGGTGATGAGCAGCTCGCCAACCACCTGGACTGCTCCACGCAGAATTACGACGCCGGCAGGCGCCGCAGCGGCTCGGCCCGCCTTTTCCTGCAACACCACGCGTTCTCCTTGGGGCGGTCCGTCGGGCACCGGCGGCCCATGAACTACGGCTAGAATTGGCTGCTAGTAAGAATCCAGATTTGACCAAGATCGCGCAGACCGCTGGCAATTTCCTTCTTGCAGGATATCAAGCCCGGAACGCCGAGCTTGCCTCAGCCCGCCAAGGAGAGCCAGTGCCCGAGTCAAAGCCGCGCAAGAAAACTGCCAGCAGCGCCCCACAGGCTTCGTCCCAGACGTACAAGCCGAACCCGGTGTGGTTCAAGCCCGTGATGTTCGGCCTCATGATCATCGGCCTGTTCTGGATCATCACGTTCTACATCAGCGAAGGACGCTTTCCCGTCCAGGCATGGGAGTCGTGGAACATCGTGGCTGGCTTCGGTATCGCCATCGTCGGATTCCTGATGACCACCCGCTGGCGCTCATAGGTTTTTTGGACGGCTGTGAGGCCGGAACTTACCCCCGGGGAAACGCATGCCTCCTGACGATCACGCCGTCCTGCTGGGCAGCGATGGCTTGGCCCGGCCTGCATGGGCGTCCTCGGACCCGCTGTTGCGGGAGTACTACGACCATGAATGGGGCATGCCCGTCAGGGATGAGCAGGGCCTCTACGAGCGCATATGCCTGGAGGGGTTCCAGGCCGGGCTCTCCTGGGCCACCATCCTCCGCAAGCGCCCAGCGTTCCGGGCTGCTTTTGCCGGCTTCAACCCCGACGCCGTCGCACAATTTACGGAGGCCGACGTCGAGCGGCTGCTGCAGGACGCGGGGATCGTCCGGAACCGGCTGAAGATACGTGCCGCGGTCACCAATGCCCACGCGACCCTGTCGTTGCGGCAGGACGGCGGCCTGGCGGATTTTGTGTGGCAGTTCCAGCCCGGGTCAACCCCCCGCCCCCGGACCCATGCGGACATCCCCACCCAGTCCGCGGAATCCGTCGCCCTTTCCAAGGCCCTCCGCAAAAGGGGCTTCGCCTTCGTAGGTCCCACCACCATGTTCGCCCTCATGGAAGCCATCGGAATGGTGGACACCCATTTGCTGGGAAGCCACCGTCGGGGATCCTCGGGAATCTGGCCGGACGCAAGGTAGGACGGAGACGCCGGGGGCCGGGCAGACGGGCCCAGGAAGTGCGCCGCTGGCCGCACAGCGAGCCCATGGCAAGGGCCAGCGCCCCCGCGTGGCGCCCTCCGCGGTTTCCCCAACTGTTGGCAACCTTATCCACAGCCAAGGGCCCTTCACCGGCTGCCGGGCGTGCAGATCCCTGCCGGGGAGGCGCAGGAGGCTAAACCTGCATTCTGGAAGCAGTTATTAACAGTGTGGAATACCTGTGGATAACGTACGTGGATAGGCCTCGTCCGGGCTCAGCGCTCTTTGCGGACCGGGTGGTGGCTGGTGATCGACACCCGGTTGAAGGCGTTCATGGCAATCGCCAGCCAGCTGACCACGGAGAATTCCTCCTCTGTCAGGTGTTCCCTGGCAAAGGCCTCCTCCTGCTCCTGCGAGTGGTGGCCGGGCAGTGCCGTGATGCTCTCAGCCAATGACAGGGCGGCACGCTCCTTCTCGGTGAACAGTGAGGTATCCCGCCACGCCGGCAGGACGGCCAGCCGCTGGGGAGACTCTCCTGCCTGCATCGCATCCCGCACATGGAGGTCAAGGCAGTAGGCACAGCCGTTGAGCTGTGAGATCCGCACATGCAGGAGCTCCATCGTCCTGGGCTCCATCCCCGCTTCCTGCGCCGCCTCCTTGACCTTGAGACCAAGGCCATTAAGCGCCCGCCACACACCGGGATGCTGCTTGTCGAGGAATATGTGCTTGGTGGTCGCGGTCATGGACCCTCCTGTCGAAAAAGTGACGTCAAAGCAAGGGTAGGCGCTCGTTGCTTATCCACTTACCAACAAGACGATACCCACAAGTTATCCACAGTTGTGGATACTGCGTGCGCAACCCTGGACCGCAGAGGCCCGCACGCTGCGAAGCGGGCACATGCGGGCAGGGGAACTACAGACGTGTTGTTTATTAACAGTGTGAATAACTGTGTTGATAGACGCGTGCTTGAAGGCGATACGAGGCGCGTAGGAAGAGAATTTTCCACAGTTATCCACAAAACAACCTCGGGAGGCCGGTTTGTCCACTTAAGCACATCCATATCCCCAGAGGTTATCCACAGCTGTGGAGAAAAACGCCTAAGTTCTGGGGAAAACCGCCGCAAATCAGGGGTGTGGGAGGGTCTTGGGGATGAACTACAAGGCTGTAAGTTACCAACAGTGTGGATAAGGGCTGTGGAAAACAAAAAGATCCCGCCGTCCTGCAGGACGGCGGGATTTCTGGATAATGCGATTGATCTCCCCGCTGGCGGAGGCGCTTAGAGGGAAATCCTCACCCAGCTGACGGCTATCAGCAGGGCCAGCACTGCTGCCAGTCCTACCGCCTGAAGGAGCCGCTGCCGCGGACCGCGGGGGGTGTAGGCCAGCACGGCCGCGCAGAGTCCGCCGGTGATGAGTCCGCCAAGGTGCGCCTGCCAGGCAATCTGGGGGATGAGGAAACCGATCACTCCGTTGATGGCGATCAGTACCCAGAGCTGCCGGGTCTCGCCGCCGCGGTGGCGCTGCACCAGCAGCATGGCCCCGAAGACGCCGAAGATGGCGCCGGATGCACCCACCACGCCCACCAGTCCCTGGCCCGGAACAAGGACCGGGTTGAGGAGGAGGTATCCCACGGAACCGCCCACGGCGGAAATCAAATAAAGCGCCAGGAAGCGGGCGCGGCCCAGGAGGGGCTCCAATGCCTGGCCAAAGATCCACAGCGTGTACATGTTGAGGATGATGTGCAGGAGCGAGTCCGGCGAGTGCAGGAACGCAGCGGTAAGCATGCGCCACGGTTCGAACGCTCCGTACCGGGGTGTGGCGAACACGTTGTTGTAGGCGAACTGTTCGTAGACCACCTGGCCTGGAATCAGCCACTGCAGGGCATATACAAGGACGCACACGGCGATGATTCCGAACGTCACCCGTGGTTTGCCCGCAGCTACGGCGCCGCCATAGACGGTACGAACCTCCGGCGTCGTACGTTTTGTTTCGTTGACGCAGTCAACGCATTGGAATCCGACGGCGGCCGCCCGCTGGCAGTCGGGGCAGGCCGGGCGTCCGCAGCGCTGGCAGCGGACATAGGAGGGCCGGTCCGGGTGCCGCGGGCACACCGGAACCTGGGCGGACGGCTCAGCCGCCGGAATTCCGTAACTCATGGTGCGGTATTACAGCTGTTCGATGTCGATGCTGTTGATGGTGACGTCCTCTACCGGACGGTCGCCCATTCCGGTGCGAACACCTTCGATGGCGTCAACGACCTTCTTGGAGTCGTCGTCCGCCACCTCGCCGAAGATGGTGTGCTTGCCCTGCAGCCAGTCCGTGGGGATGGTGGTGATGAAGAATTGCGAGCCGTTGGTACCCTTGCCCATCTGGATGCCGGCGTTGGCCATGGCCAGCTTGTAAGGCTGGTTGAAGCTGAGTTCGGGGTGGATCTCGTCATCGAAACGGTAACCGGGTCCGCCCGTTCCGCGGCCCAGCGGATCGCCGGCCTGGATCATGAAGTCCTTGATGATGCGGTGGAAGATGGTGCCGTTGTACAGCGGCGTCCCGTTCTTCTCTTCGCCTGTCTCCGGGTGGGTCCATGCCTGCTCACCCGTGGCGAGGCCAACGAAGTTCTTGACCGTCTTGGGGGCGTGGTTGCCGAAGAGGTTGACGACGATGTCGCCGAGGCTGGTGTGGATGGTTGCTTTTGCAGTTGCGATGGCAGTCATAGGGCCTATTCTTCCACGGCGGTCTATGGAGGGAACGGCTGCCGCCGCAGTTCCGCGCTGGGTGAAATCCTCCTAAAATCCGCTGGGGGAATAGCAGGTGAACACCAAGCCACGTAGGCTAACCACAGAACCGTCACATTAATCGGGAGGTAGTTGTGAAGAAGTCGGACCGTATTGCCCGTGACCTTGAACTGTCAGTCACCAGCGCAATGGAGAATGCCAAGGATTGGGCAACCCCCCGTGTGGAAGCAGCCATTGACCGCCTCCAGCATGGCCTGGACACCGCGTCCCCGAAGGTCCAGGAGGGCCTGAAGTCCGCGGCCTACAACCTGGCCGATGGTGTTGCCACGGTGACCCCGCGCATCCAGGACGGCCTGGCCCAGCTGGCTCCGAAGATCAACGACGCCGTGGACAGTGCGTCGCCCCGGCTGCACGAGGCGCTGGACAAGGCCACCCCGGTGATCCTCAATGCCCGTGACCGTGTGGTTGTGGAATACCTGCCGCGCCTTTCGGACCAGATCGGCTCCGCATCCGTGGCCGTGCACCGCACCCTGGAAAATGCTCCGGCACGGGTCGATGCCGTGGCCCACAAACTCGGCGACGTGGGAATCATCCATGCCATCCAGGAGCAGGCACAGACCACCGGCACGCAGCTGAAGGCAGCCGCAACCGAGGCCGGCCGCACGGTGGGCATCCAGCTTGCACAGCCGGAACCCCCCAAGAAGAAGCGCGGCTGGCTGGTTTTTGGTGTGATCGCTGCCGCGGTCGCCGCCGGCGTCGCAGCCTGGAAGGCCTCCAAGCCGGTCGAAGACCCCTGGAAGACTCCTTCACCGGTAACACCCACGCCCGCACCCGTACCGGCCACCACGGTCAACGAGGTCCAGGAGGCACCGGCTACGGTCACGCCTGCCGCGGCAGCTCCGGCAACCGCCGGGTCCGCCACCGAGGACAAGGCTGAGGAGACCGGCGAGAAGGCAAAGCACGTTGCCGAGGACGCTGAGGACAGCGCAACGAAGACCGCCACGGACGCGAAGACCGCCACCAAGAACATCGCCTCCAACATGGGCAACGGTGACAAGGGCGCTTCGCAGTCCTGATTCAGTAGTCCTGATGTGACCGGTCCGCGTTTGGGGGGCCGGAGCAGCAGCCGGAAAGGGCTCCGCCGCAAGGCGGGGCCCTTTTCCTGTCTCCGATGGCTACTGTGTCCGGGGCAGGGCACCGGTTCGGTGCTAGATTTGAACCGATGCCAGCCGAACAATCCTCTGGGGATGCCTTGAACGACGCAGCAGACCTGCCCCGCGTGTCCATTGTCATTCCGGCGTACAACGAGGAAAGCGTCATCCGGCAATGCCTCATAGCCGCTATCTACCAGTCCGTCCCGGCCCACGAGATCCTGGTTGTGGACAACCTGTCCAAGGATCGCACGGCCCGCATTGTGCAGCAGATGCAGCTTGAATACCCGGAAAGCCCCATTATCCTGCTCAGCCAGGACAAGGAGCAGGGGCTCATCCCCACCCGGAACTTCGGGCTGGATCACGCCACCGGGGACGTCCTGGGCAGGATCGACGCCGATTCGGTGGTGGAGCCGGACTGGGTGGAGCAGGTGCAGAAGGCTTTCCTCGACCAGTCCGTCCAGGCAGCCACCGGCCCGGTGGTGTACTACGACATGCCGATGCGCCGGTTCGGGCTCAAAGCAGACGACAAGATGCGCCAGCTCATGTTGAAACTGGCCAAGCACCAGTACCACTTCCTCTTCGGCTCCAACATGGCCCTGCGTTCCACGGCGTGGCAAATCATCCGGGCCGAAACCTGCCGCGACGAGAGGGACGAGATGCACGAGGACATCGACTTGTCCCTGCATCTGGCCGAGAACGATCTCAAGATCCAGTACTGCCCGCAGATGGTGTCCGGGATGTCTGCCCGCAGGCTTGAGGATTCACCGCGGGACTACCGCTACTACGTCACCCGCTTTGACCGGACCTACAAAGCGCACAACGTCAAGAAGATGGCGCTGAAGGCTCCCATGGTGGTGTTCTTTTCGGTGTATTTCCCGGCCAAGCTCCTCCGCGCTATCCACACCGTGAATACCGCCCAGCCTGTACGCCGCGGCGGCCAGTAAAGGGCCCCCGGGGCGGCGTCAGTCAGTCCCGAGCTCAGCGAGCGGACGCTCCGACGGCGGTTCCTCCCGCCCGCCTGCTGCTCCCCTTCCACGGCGCGCGGTTTTCCCGGACCGCTGGCCCAGCACCACCACGGCAAGTCCCGCCAGAATGAGGCCGAGGCCGGCGTAGGTACCGGCGGGTAGGGTTTCGTGGAGGAAGACCGCGGCAAGCACTGCGGCGCCCGGGATCTCCAGGAGGATGATCATTGAGACCAGGAGCGGACTCATGGTGGCCAGCAGGTGGTTGAACGCGGTATGTCCCACCAGTTGCGCGCAGACCGTGATGGCCAGGATCCCCAGCCAGCCTGCGGCTTCAAAGCCCACTAGGGGTTGCCCGCCCAGGACCGCGAGGACGGCGACCAGGGCTGCGCACATGCCGTAGCAGAGCGTGGTGTAGGTGCCCGTGGTCATGCTTTGCCGGGCCTTTCCTCCTGCCAGGGTGTAGAGGCCGGCCAGCGCCCCGCCGGCGACAGCCAGCAGGTCACCCAGCAGGGCATCCGGCGACGACCCCATGTCGAATCCGGTGATGGCAACCACGCCGCCGAAGGCGATGCCCAGTCCAGCCAGCACCTGCCACCGGTGGCGGGTGCCGCGGAAGAGCTGGAAGACAGCTATCCAAGCCGACTGCAGGCAGACCAGGGCTGTAGCGGCAGCAACAGAGGTCAGCTGCAGGGAGGTGATAAAGCAGGCGAAGTGCAGGGCCAGCGCGACGGCGGCCAGCAGGCACCAGCGGAACTCGCCACGGCTGATCCTGCCAAACTGCCGGGGCTCGCGGATGAGGGTGGGGGAGGCCATCACGGCGGCGCCGATGGCGTTACGCCAGAAGGCTATGGCCAGGGCACTGACGGTTGTGGCCCCAAGGGTGGCAGCAATCAGCGGGCCGGATGAGGCGACACCCAACACGCCGACGGCCGCGAGAAAGAAGTTCACTGGACTACCCTAATGCGCAGCCGGCCCGGACATTTCCGCAGTCCGGCTGCGAAAGCAAAAGTCCCGGCCAGCGTTTCCGCTGACCGGGACTTTCCTATGGTGGAGGCACGGGGACTCGAACCCCGAACCCCCTGCTTGCAAAGCAGGTGCGCTACCAATTGCGCCATGCCCCCATAAGAAGCAACCCGTCAATCATACCCTAGAACCGAGGAGCCTTTGACCAGCTCCGGTCCGGGCACCGGGGCTAGTCCACCGTGTCGGTTGACTTGCTCCAGACATCTTTCCGGGCCTCGGATTCCTGTGCTTTCCGGTAGACCAGGACGCCTGCGATTGCCGCTGCCAGTACAAGCAACTTCTTCACATGCTCCCCGTTCCGGTCCGGCTGCGGGTTGCGCAATCCGAACCTACACTTGAACCTGCACAGGTTCCGTGGGCGTACCAGGACTTGAACCTGGGACCTCTTCGTTATCAGCGAAGCGCTCTAACCGCCTGAGCTATACGCCCCGATGCCTCATCGGGCCGAGACATGACTTTACAGCACATCCCGGCCCGATCTCAAATCGGGCCTTTCCGCAGCTGTCAGGCCTGCGGAAACTGGACCTTAGTCGTCCGTGAGGGTAACGCCAATGCCGCCCACCAGGGTGGCAGAGATGTTGTAAAGAACAGCGGAAAGCATGGAAAGCGCGGTCAGCAGGACCACGTTCACCACAGCGATGATGGTGGCGAACGATGCCACCTGGCCCAGGGAAGCGACCTTCTTCAGCTCGAAGCCGCCGCCCTCGGAGCCGGCCAGGGTGCCCAGCAGGCTGTCCACCTGGTCGAAGATGCCCGTCAGGTCAAGGACGGTCCACAGGACGATGGCCGCCACGACCGTAACGATTCCCAGCGCCACGGACAGCAGGAAGGCCATCTTCAGGACAGACCACGGGTCCACCTTGCTGATGAGCAGCCGGGCGCGCCGTACCTTAGCTTTCGGAGCAGGCTTCACAAGGCCTGGATTTCCCTGCCCCGGAGCACCCGCAGGACGCTGGCCGGCTGCCGCGGGCCTCTGGCCGGGCTGTCCCTGGACCGGGCGCTGGCCGGGCTGGCCTGCCGGACGTTCGTTCTGTCCCTGCCCGGGACGCTGGCCGGGAACGGCGGGGCGCTGCCCGGGGGCGGCGGCGGGCGCGGCCGGGCGCTGCTGCGGACGAACGGGGGCGTTTACCCGGGGTGCGGCCGAGGGCCGGTTGCCGTCGGGAACGGTACTGTTCGACTTGGGAAATGAGTCGGGATTACTCACTCGTTACCTCCGTGTAGTCTTCGTTCGGCTCAGCGTCGCCCGAGGCGTCCTCTGACTCAACGGCCGGTGATTCTTCTGCCACTGCTGGGCTGGTGGAATCCTCGGGGGATCCGCCATCTTCAGCCAACGTTACGTCATCCTCCAGCGATTCCTCGCCCTCAAGACCCCGTTCGCTGTTGCGTGCCACCTCGATAATCCGGTCATTTTTGTCCGGCTTGGCGAAGATGACGCCCATGGTGTCACGTCCCTTGGCGGGGACTCCGGCAACCGAGGAGCGGACCACCTTGCCGCCCTCCATGACCACCAGGACCTCGTCCTCCTCTTGGACAATCAGTGCCCCCACCAGGTCACCGCGTTCTTCGGCGAGCTTGGCTACCTTGATGCCCAGCCCGCCACGGCCCTGGAGCCGGTATTCCTCCACAGCCGTCCGCTTGGCGTAACCGCCCTCGGTGACGATGAAGACGTAGGAGCCGTCGGTCACCACGTTGGCGGCCAGCAGTTCATCCTCTTCACGGAATTTCATGCCGGTGACGCCGGAGGTTGCCCGTCCCATGGGGCGCAGCGCATCCTCCGTTGCGGTGAAGCGGATGGACTGGCCCTTGCGGGACACCAGCAGGAGGTCGTCCGTTTCGGACACCAGCTGCGCGGACACCAGTTCGTCCCCGTCGCGGAGGTTGATGGCAATAACGCCCGCGGAGCGGTTGGTGTCGTAATCCTCCAGCCGGGTCTTCTTGACCAGCCCGCGCTTGGTTGCAAGCACCAGGTAGGGAGCCTGCTGGTAGTCCTTCAGGTCCAGGATCTGGGCGATGTGCTCGTCCGGCTGGAATGCCATCAGGTTTGCCACATGCTGGCCCTTGGCGTCGCGGCCGGCTTCCATCAGTTCGTACGCCTTGGCCCGGTACACCCGGCCCAGGTTCGTGAAGAAGAGGAGCCAGTGGTGCGTTGTGGTGACGAAGAAGTGCTCCACAACATCATCACCACGGAGCTGGGCACCCTTGATGCCCTTGCCACCGCGCTGCTGGGACCGGTAGTTGTCGCTGCGGGTGCGCTTGACGTAGCCGCCCCGGGTGATGGTGACCACCATTTCCTCTTCGGGAATGAGGTCCTCCATGGACATGTCGCCGTCAAAGCCCATCAGGATCTTGGTGCGGCGGTCATCCCCGTGCTTGTCCACGATCTCGCCCAGCTCGGTGCTGATGATCTCGCGCTGGCGCTGCTCCGAGCCAAGGATCTGGTTGTACTCGGCGATCAGGGCTTCGAGTTCGGCGTGCCGGTCCTGGATCTTCTGGCGTTCAAGGGCTGCAAGGCGGCGCAGCTGCATGTCCAGGATGGCCCGGGCCTGCAGCTCGTCGATGTCCAGCAGCTCCATCAGACCGTCCCGCGCGGCTTCGGTGGTGTTGGACGCCCGGATGAGGGCGATCACTTCATCCAGCATGTCCAGTGCCTTCAGGAGTGCCCGCAGGATGTGGGCTTCTTCCTCGGCCTTGCGCAGCCGGTACCGGGTGCGGCGCGCGATGACGTCCAGCTGGTGGGTGACCCAGTGCCGGATAAAGGCGTCCAGGCTCAGCGTCCGGGGAACTCCGTCAACGATGGCAAGCATGTTCGCGGAGAAGTTGCTCTGCAGCTCTGTGTGCTTGTAGAGGTTGTTCAGTACCACCTTGGGCACGGCGTCGCGCTTCAGCACGATCACCAGCCGCTGCCCGGTGCGGCCGGAGGTTTCGTCCCGGAGGTCGGCAATGCCTTGGATCTTGCCGTCCTTGACAAGTTCGGCGATCTTGATGGCCAGGTTGTCCGGGTTGGCCTGGTACGGGAGCTCAGTGACCACCAGGCAGGTGCGGCCCTGGAGTTCCTCCACGTTCACCACAGCGCGCATGGTGACCGAACCGCGGCCGGTCCGGTAGGCGTCCTCAATGCCCTTGTGGCCCAGAATGGTGGCGCCGGTGGGGAAATCGGGGCCTTTGACCCGCAGCAGGAGTTCCTCCAGCAGTTCCTCACGGCTGGCCGTGGGGTTGGACAGGTACCACTGCACGCCGTCGGCTACTTCGCGGAGGTTGTGCGGCGGGATGTTGGTGGCCATGCCGACGGCGATGCCTGAGGAGCCGTTCACCAGGAGGTTGGGGAAACGGGCGGGCAGGATGGTGGGTTCCTGGTTCTTGCCGTCGTAGTTGTCCTGGAAGTCGACGGTTTCCTCGTCGATGTCACGGACCATCTCCATGGCCAGCGGAGCCATCTTTGTTTCGGTGTACCGCGGGGCGGCAGCGCCGTCGTTGCCCGGGGAGCCGAAGTTGCCCTGGCCCAGCGCCAGGGGGTAGCGCATGGTCCAGTCCTGGATGAGACGGACCAGTGCATCGTAGATCGCTGTGTCGCCGTGGGGGTGGTACTGGCCCATGACCTCGCCCACCACGCGGGCGCACTTGTTGAAGGAGCGGTCCGGACGGTATCCGCCGTCGAACATTGCGTAAAGGACCCGGCGGTGCACGGGCTTCAGTCCGTCGCGGACATCGGGAAGGGCACGGCCAACAATGACGGCCATTGCATAGTCCAGGTAGGACCGCTGCATTTCAGTCTGCAGGTCCACCTGCTCCACGCGGTCTATCAGCACATCGCCTTCAAGAACGGTGTCCGGAATGCCGTCCTCGGAGGCCGGGTTCTCGGGTGTTTCGTCGCTCATATTAAATTCCGTTTCAGGTATATGTCAGTAACCGAATATCTGGCGGACCCTGTCCTAGATATCGAGGAACCTGACGTCCTTGGCGTTCTGCTGGATGAAGTTGCGGCGTGATTCGACGTCCTCGCCCATCAGGACAGAGAAAATCTGGTCGGCCGCGAGGGCGTCGTCCATCGTCACCTGCAGCAGCGTGCGGTGGTCCGGGTCCATGGTGGTGTCCCACAGCTCGGTGTAATCCATTTCGCCGAGGCCCTTGTAGCGCTGGATGCCGTTGTCCTTGGGGATGCGGCGCCCGGCGGCTTGGCCGGCCACGAGCTTGGCGTCGCGTTCGCGGTCGCTGTAGACGTAATCGTGCGCGGCGTTGGACCACTTGATGCGGTACAACGGCGGCTGGGCCAGGTAGACGTAGCCATTTTCGATCAGGGGCCGCATGTAGCGGAACAGCAGGGTCATCAGCAGGGTTGTGATGTGCTGGCCGTCCACGTCCGCATCGGCCATCAGGACGATCTTGTGGTACCGCAGCTTGGAGAGGTCGAAGTCCTCGCCGATACCCGTGCCGAAGGCAGTGATCATGGACTGGACTTCGGCGTTTCCCAGTGCCTTGTCCAGGCGTGCGCGTTCCACGTTCAGGATTTTGCCCCGGAGGGGAAGGATGGCCTGGGTCTCCGGATTGCGGCCGCGCTTGGCGGAACCGCCTGCGGAGTCGCCCTCCACAATGTAGACCTCGCATTTCTCCGGGTTCTTCGAGGAGCAGTCGGAGAGCTTGCCGGGCATGCCGAAGGATTCCAGGGGGCTCTTGCGGCGCGCATTGTCCCTGGCCTTGCGTGCGGCCATGCGGGCTTGCGCTGCGGAGATCGCCTTCCGGATGACATCGCGGGCAGGGCCAGGGTTGCGCTCCAGCCAGTCGCCCAGGCCGTCAGTGACCACGCGCTGCACAAAGCCCTTGACCTCAGAGTTGCCGAGCTTGGTTTTGGTCTGGCCTTCGAACTGGGGTTCGGCAAGTTTCACGGAGATGACAGCAGTGAGGCCTTCACGGATGTCATCACCGGTCAGGTTGTCGTCCTTTTCCTTGATGATTCCCTTTTCGCGCGCGTAGCGGTTGATCAGGGACGTCATCGCGGCCCGGAAGCCCTCTTCGTGGGTTCCGCCCTCGTGGGTGTTGATGGTGTTGGCGTACGTGTGCACGCTCTCCGAGTATGCATTGGTCCACTGCATGGCCATTTCGAGGGCGATCTTCCGATCCTTGTCCTCGGTTTCAAAGGCGATGACGTCCTCATGGACCACATCCACCTTCTTGCCCGAGTTCAGGTGCTTGACGTAGTCGAGCAGGCCGTCGTCGTACTGGTACACCACGGTGCGATGCTCCGCGCTGACCTCGCCCTCTGTCGCCACGGCGTCCAGGTCAAGGTCGGCGTCGCCGTCAGCTTCGGCGGAGGTGCGCTCGTCCGTGAGCGTGATGCGGAGTCCCTTGTTGAGGAAGGCCATCTGCTGGAAGCGGGCGCGGAGCGTCTCGAAGTCGAACTCGGTGATTTCGAAGATGGCGGGATCCGGGTAGAACGTCTGGGTGGTGCCGGTGCGGTCTGTCTCCTCGCCCTTGACCAGGCTGCCCTGCGGCTTGCCGCCCTCCGCAAAGGACATGCGCCAGACGTGCCCCTGGCGCCGTACTTCAGTATCCACGCGGCTGGACAGGGCATTCACTACGGAAATGCCGACGCCGTGGAGCCCGCCGGAGACGGCGTATCCGCCGCCGCCGAACTTTCCGCCGGCGTGCAGGATGGTCATGACCACTTCAACCGTGGGCTTGTGTTCCGTGGGGTGCATGTCCACGGGGATACCGCGGCCGTCGTCCACAACCTTCACGCCGCCGTCGGCCTGAAGGAAAACCTCGATATGCGTGCAGTAGCCGGCCAGGGCCTCGTCAACGGAGTTGTCAACAACTTCATAGACAAGGTGGTGGAGTCCGCGCGGTCCCGTGGAGCCGATGTACATGCCTGGCCGTTTCCGGACGGCTTCCAGGCCTTCAAGGACAGTGATGTCGCTGGCGCCGTATTCACGCTGCGTCCCTGGAGCGGCCGGGGTGTCAGGCGTGCGGGCATCCTCGACTGCGGGTTCAGCTGCCAGAATATCTGTATTGTCGTTAGCCACAGGCGCTGTCGACTCCTCTGTTCTCGATGATGGCCGGCCGACTCCTTCCCCGGTCACCGCAGGAAGTCATCCGCCAACAGGCACAAACTTGTAGCGCCGATGTATGGCTGACGGTTGACCCGCGTTCCGCGGGCTTAAAACACGCGGAAAACGGACCCAGTCAACGTTCACCCGCGCCCAGTTATCTACAACGATTCTACCGTGCTGACGGCTATTTCCCCGCATTCCGGGGCCTTCCGCGGGCAGTGGTGTGCCTGCGGGAGGCCGTTGGCCACGCCTAGGGCGCGCTGGCGGGACGGCCTCCGGGTGCCTATACACCCTCCTGCCCTTTCAGGGCTCTACACGCCGCTACGTCGATTTTCAAGACTCCGCCGCCGGCGCTACCCGTAGGTGTCGCGGGGACCCCGTCCGTTGACGGACCGGCCGCCCTTGCGCCAGCTCGGTGCGGAGGGGCCCAAAACCTGGATCTTCGTCACCACTCCGTCGCCCAGCTCCACCCGGAACTTCTCCAGCAGGCTGGTGCTGAGGAGCCGGAGCTGGGTGGCCCAGGCGGTTGAGTCGCAGCGGACGTGGAGGGTGGTGTCGGTAAAGCTTTCGGGCGTGCAGTGGGCCGAGATTTCGGGGCCAACCAACGTGGCCCATTCCGCCATGACGGATCCCACTGCCACGGGCGAGGTCCAGCCGCGTTCGGCCACAAGCCGCCCCACCACCTTGCCCAATCCGAGGGGGTCGCGGCCGCTGGCGTGGAACTGGCTGAAGCCGCGGGTGTCCCGGATGCCCTTCTTGGCTTTGGCGGAACCCGGGCGGGATGCCGTCCTGCGGATCTCGCCCCGCGCCGCGGCGGCGTCCCGCATCCTGTTCAGGGCAACCTGGGGAGCATCGATGTTGTCGGGGTCGCGGCCGGGCTGGAGCCCGCCGCCTTTTTCACTGTCCCTGCTCATCAATACCTCCCGGGATGACTTTCACCCGCCGTCCGGAGAGCTCTTCCGGGATGTCGGCGTCGACGGCGGCGGTCACCAGGACCTGTTCCGCGCCGGAGACTATTGCGGCCAGTTTACGCCGGCGCTGGACGTCCAGCTCGGCAAAAACGTCGTCCAGGATCAGGATGGGAGCAGACCCTCCCGTCCTGGTGTCATCCAGCATCACGTAATAGGAGGCGAGCCGAAGGGACAGGCACATGGACCAGGTTTCGCCGTGGGATGCGTAGCCCTTGGCCGGGGCCTGGCCCAGGATGAGTTCCAGTTCGTCACGGTGCGGACCCACCAGCGAAATGCCCCGCTCTATCTCCTTGCGGCGCGATTCTGCGAAGGCCTTGATGTACCGGTCAGCGAGCTGTTCCACAGAGAACTGCCGCAGGTCCTCCATGTCAGCCGAAGTACCCCCGGCACTGGTGCCGGCGGCACTTCGCTGCGGGGCGCCGTCGTCGTCCATCTGGTTCTGGAGGCTGGAACGGTAGACGGCGTCGGCCGGTTTTGACGCATCAGTCAGCTGCGCATACGCGCGGCCCAGGTGCGGCCGCAGGCGTTCAACCAGCTCAAGGCGCGCGTGGAGCAGTTCGGCCCCGGCCTTGGCCATGTGCTGGTCCCACACATCCAGGGTTGCCTCATGGGCATGCGTGAATTTGCCGGCGCGGGCGGATTTCAGCAGGGCGTTGCGCTGCTTCAGGACGCGGTCGTAATCGCTGCGGGTGGCCGCGTGGTGTGGAATGAGGCTGGCCAACAGCTCGTCGAGGAAACGGCGGCGGTTGGAAGGATCGCCCTTGACCAGCGCCAGGTCCTCCGGCGCGAATAAAACTGTCTGGCAAATCCCCAGGAGATCGCGTGCCCGCACCGGGTTGCTGCGGTTGATGCGTCCGCGGTTGGCCCGCCCCGCGTTGATTTCCAGTTCCAGGACAGTGATCTGTTCCCCGCGGACCAGCCTTGCCCTGACCAGCGCGCGCTCCGTCCCAAACCGCAGGAGCGGAGCGTCCGAGCTGACGCGGTGTGAGCTGAGGGTGGCCAGGTAGCCGATGGCTTCCATCAGGTTGGTTTTGCCGATGCCGTTGTATCCGACCAGGACGGTGACACCCGGCCCCAGGGCAAGGTCAACCTGGGCATAACTGCGGAAGTCAGTCAGGGAGAGGTGTTCTAGGTACACGCGGCTTTTCGGCAATTCCGGGAACTCGCGGTTCCCTGCTGGGCATTACTTGGCGGGACGGGTGGCGTGGCCGCCGAACTGGTGGCGCAGCGCGGACACCATCTTCATGGCCGGAGAACTGTCCTCGCGGGACTCGAACCGGGCGAACAGCGCCGCAGTGATGGCCGGAGCCGGAATGGCGTTGGCAATGGCTTCTTCCACTGTCCACCTGCCCTCACCGGAATCCTCGACGTAGTCGTCGATGTTCTGCAGGCCCGGATCCTCATCGAGGGCCTTGACCAGGAGGTCCAGCAGCCAGGACCGGACCACGGTGCCCTTTTGCCAGGCACGGAACGTTCCGGGCAGGTCACTGATGATGTCCTTGGACGCCAGCAGCTGGTAGCCCTCGGCATATGCCTGCATCAGGCCGTATTCGATCCCGTTGTGGACCATCTTGGCGTAGTGGCCCGCGCCGATTCCGCCCACGTGGACAAAGCTGTCCGCGCGGTCCCCCTCGGGGCGCAGGGCGTCGAAGACAGGAAGTGCCCGCTCAATGTCCGCGGCGTCTCCGCCAGCCATGAGACCGTAGCCGTTTTGCAGTCCCCAGACTCCGCCGGAAACTCCGCAGTCCGCGAAATGGATCCCCTTGGCGGCCAGGAGTTCACCGTGCTTCTGGTCTTCGGTGAAGCGGGAGTTGCCGCCGTCAATCACAAGGTCGCCCTCGCTGAGCTTCTCGCCCAACTCCTTGATGACGGCATCGGTGATGTCGCCGGCGGGAACCATGACCCAGATGAGCCGCGGAGTGGGAACTGCCGCCAGGAGCTCATCGATGGAGCCGGCGTCGGTCACCTCCGGGTTGCGGTCGTATCCGGTGACCTCAACCCCGCCCTTGCGCAGCCGTTCGCGCATGTTGAATCCCATTTTGCCAAGGCCAATCAGTCCAATGTGCATGGTGGCACTCTTTTCTGCGCTAGGGGGTGGGAACAATTCGTGGGCAGCCCAACTGTGTGGGGCCCCCGCCGCCAGGGTTCCCTGGCCGATGGGGACTTGCGAGGCGAGGGTGGCGGTGGGGATTAGTTGGGCAGGCGGACGGGCATCACCAGGTAACGGTAGTCATCCTGGTCCTCGCCGTCGGCGTCAGCCTGGGCCGTGATCATGGCGGGCTTGGGAGCGGTGGTGAAGGAGAACCGGACGAACTTGGTTTCGATCACGCTCAGTCCCTCCACCAGGTAATGGGGGTTGAAGGCCACCGTGATGTCCTCACCGGAAAGCTGGGCTTCCAGCTCTTCGGAGGCCTGGGCGTCCTCTCCCGTGCCGGCATCCAGGTTCAGCTGGCCCTGGGTGAAGGCCAGGCGGACCGGTGTGTTGCGTTCTGCCACGAGGGAGACGCGCCGGACTGCTTCCACGAGTTCCTGGGTCTGCACGGTGGCGTGAATAGGGGTGGAGTCCGGGAAGAGTGAGCGGATCTTGGGGTAGTCGCCATCAACCAGCAGCGAGGTGGTGGTGCGTCCGCCGCTTTCGAATCCGATCAGCCGGCTTTCGTCATCGGCCAGGGCGAGGTGGATGTCGCCGCTGTTGCCGAGGGTTTTGGCCACTTCGTTCAGGGTTTTGGCCTTGACCAGTGCACTGGTCGAGATGCCGGGAGTCACCGGCTTCCACGGAACTTCGCGCATGGCCAGCCGGTAGCGGTCGGTGGCGAGGAGCGTAATGAGGTCGTCCTCGATTTCCATCCGCACCCCGGTGAGGATGGGCAGGGTGTCGTCCTTGCTTGCGGCGATGATCACCTGCGATACCGCCTGGGCGAAAGCATCGCCGGGAACGGTGCCGCTGATGGGCGGAAGTGCGGGAAGCGGCGGGTACTCGGCCTCGGGCATGGTGGCCAGGTGGAAGCTGCTGCGTCGGCAGGTCAGGGTCACCTTGTTGCCGTCGGTTTCAACGTCGACTGGAGCAGAGGGCAGGCTGCGGCAGATGTCGGCCAGGAGCCGGCCGGAAACTAGGATGGTGCCCTCGTCCCTGATGTCCGCTGCGATTTCCAGCCGGGCAGAGGTCTCGTAGTCAAAGCTCGAGAGGCTCACGGTGCCGGCTTCGGCCTTCAACAGCAATCCGGACAGGACCGGTACGGGCGGCCGCGGAGACAACGAGCGGGCTGTCCAGGTGACGGCTTCTGCCAGGACGTCCCGATCGACTCTGAACTTCACGGAAGGGTGCCGCCTTTCATTGCTGCTGCGTTGATGTTCCCGAAACGTCCCGCCGGGAGTTCCGAAGAGTTGTTGCCCCGCCCGTGTTGGTGCATGGTCCGTGCTGCGGGAACCACACAAAAACCCGGGGATGGGAGCGCTGCTGACAGCTTAGCCGGAAGATCCGGGATTAACCCATCCCCCAAGTCGGCCAGGCCCCCTTTGGGCCGCTTGGCCTGGAGAGGTTCGGGAGGGTGGACGGGTCTTGTTGTTTGAGGGATTTCAATTTCTTGGGATTAGTAGTGTTAATAACTGCTGTGGAAACTGTGGATAACTCCCGCTCACCGCAAGATCCGGCGGTTAAGCCCTGTTCATGGACTGTGGGTGGCGGGGGTTTTAAACAGGGTGTGGATGGGGACAACATTTTTCGCGATTTTTCGAATCCACAGGCGCCTTAAGGGTTTTAAGCCCATTAACCGCGGTTGTCCCCTTAAGTATCCACAGGCTTATCCACATGCACCTGTTAATAAGGTATAGATGCGGGGGCTACGAGTCGCGCTGCTGCTGCTTGATGCGGTTGGTCAGCTCGGTCACCTGGTTGTAGATCACACGGCGCTCGGCCATCAGCTCGCGGATCTTCCTGTCGGCATGGATCACCGTGGTGTGGTCGCGGCCGCCAAGTTCCTGGCCAATCTTCGGCAGGGACATGTCCGTGAGCTCACGGCAGAGGTACATGGCGATCTGTCGTGCAGTCACCAGGGTCCGGGTGCGCGATTTGCTGCACAGCTCTTCCATGCTCAGCTTGAAGTACTCGGCGGTCTGCTGCAGGATCTGGCTGGATGTGATCTCCTGGGCGCCGTCGTCGGTGATGAGGTCCTTGAGGACCATCTCGGCAAGGGCCACATCAACGGGCTGGCGGTTGAGGCTGGCGAACGCGGTGACGCGGATCAGCGCGCCCTCGAGCTCCCGGATGTTGCTGGAAATCTTGGAGGCGATGTACTCGAGGGCGTCGTCCGGTGCGGACAGGCCTTCGCTCAGTGCCTTCTTGCGGAGGATGGCAATTCGGGTTTCAAGTTCAGGCGGCTGGATATCGGTGAGCAGGCCCCACTCGAACCGTGACTTCATGCGGTCCTCGAACCCTGCTAGCAGCTTGGGCGGCTGGTCCGAGGTGATCACCACCTGCTTGTTGTTGTTGTGCAGCGAGTTGAACGTGTGGAAGAACTCCTCCAGCGTCCGGTCCTTGCCCGCGAGGAACTGGATGTCGTCGATGAGCAGTACGTCGACGTTGCGGTAGGTGGTCTTGAAGCTGGCGCCTTCATCGTCACGGATGGAGTTGATGAAGTCGTTGGTGAACTCTTCCGAGTTCACGTAGCGGACACGGATGCCGCTGTAGAGCCGGCGGGCATAGTGGCCGATTGCGTGCAGGAGGTGTGTCTTCCCCAGTCCCGAATCGCCGTAGATGAAGAGCGGGTTGTACGCCTTCGCGGGCGCTTCAGCCACTGCGACGGCGGCGGCGTGCGCAAAGCGGTTGGACGAACCAATGACGAAGGTATCGAACACATACTTCGGGTTCAGCCGGCCGAACTCGTGCGACGTGCTGGGCAGCATGGGCTGCGGCTTCTGCTCAATGAGCTGGTCCGGGGAGAAGGACGGCTCGACGACGACGGGTTCAGGCTCCGTGTGGATAGGAACCAGGTCGGTATCGACGTCGATGGCGCAGCGGATGTCCTCGGAGAAAACGTTGTGCAACGCATCGTCCAGGGCGTCCTTGACCTGGGTCTGGAGAACTTCGCGGGTGAGTTCGTTCGGGACGGCCACCAGGAGCGTGGAACCGATCAGGCCTTGGGCCTGGGCAAGGATGACAAAGCCCCGCTGCCGTGGTGAAACGCGGTGGTCCTGCTCCAGCAGGCTGATGACGCGCCGCCAGGAACTTCCGACAGTATTGGCGTGGTTGGCTTCGTCTACTGTCATCAATCGGTTCCCTCAAAACTTGCTTTGCCTGCATTGCCTGCAGCCGCGAGTCATGAACCAGGATGGATTCAGCTTCATCCACAGGGTTATGCACAGTCCGTGGATAATCGGCTACTGGGCCACTCTAGGGGATGAAAAGCCTAGAAGATAGCTGGCAAGTAGCTTGTGGATAATTACACCGGTGTGGTTCGGAAAACGGGTCTGTGAGCCACTTCATCCACAGGCTGCGGGGGCAGGTTAGGCACAGCTGGGGATAGCCGCCCAGGGCGCTCCCGGTTTGACTCCGGCCCTTGAATTGCCCTAACGTTGTGAAGTCCTTTGTGTCCGCTTTTTGGCCCCATCTGAATCTCTTAGGCGCAGTGCGCTTGAGCAGCCGGGGGAAGCGTGCATATACAAAACTTAGCGTCGGCCAGTTCTTCCCCATACTGATCGGGTGGGCGCACCTTTGATCCACTGGAGTAACTAACGTGAGCAAGCGGACTTTTCAGCCGAATAACCGCCGTCGAGCCAAGAAGCACGGCTTCCGCCTTCGTATGCGTACCCGTGCCGGCCGTGCCATCCTGGCAGCCCGTCGTGGCAAGGGTCGCACCGAGCTGTCGGCCTAAATACTGACTCGTCGGTAGACATTTCTTTGCGAGTTTAAGGTGCTGGCCACCCGTAACCGTTTGAGGACTGCAACCGATTTTTCAACAACTGTACGTTCCGGTGTCCGCAATGGACGCCGGAACGTAGTGTTATATACGGCAGCCATTGCTGCTGACGAACCCAGCCGGATCGGGTTCATCGTTTCCAAGAGTGTAGGGAACGCTGTGGTCAGGAACCTCGTTAAGAGGAGACTGAGAGAAGCAGGTGCTGCCTCGCTGCGCGAGTACGGTACCGGGTTTGCCATAGTGGTCCGGGCGCTTCCGGCGTCCGCAACTGCCAGCTGGGACCAGCTGCTGTCGGATTACAATGCCGCATTGGAATCGACGATGGTCCGGTTGGCCAGCCGCCCGGCAAGGGCTGCTGCCAAGGATTCGGCCGGTACAACACAGGAGGGGACACCGCGTGCGTAACGCCACCGCCGTCGTCGTTACTTCTCTCCAACGTGGTGCCGCAGCCGTGGGGCTGTTCCTCTGGAACCTGCCCCGGAACCTTCTCATTCTTTTTCTCACGGCCTACCGCAAGGTGATTTCACCCTTGTACGGCCAGGTGTGCCGGTTTTTCCCCTCCTGCTCGGCCTATGCGCTGGAAGCTGTCACCGTCCATGGCGCCGTCAAGGGAAGCTGGCTCGCTGTCCGGCGCCTCAGCCGCTGCCACCCTTGGAATGCCGGCGGTGTGGACCACGTCCCCGCCGGCCACCGGGAATGGCCGGAACACCAGACCCCCACAATTGTTGTGCTGAACAACCCGGACAAGTACCTGGCTGCTCGGACTGATGGAGAAGGCCGCAGTGCGGCCTGACGAATAGGGATAAGTATGGACTTCTTTGAAACAATCATGTTTCCGTTCAAATGGCTTGTGTCCATCATCATGGTGGGATTCCATGAGGGACTGACTGCCATTGGCCTGCCGGAAGCCTCCGGCTGGACGTGGACGCTGTCCATCATCGGCCTGGTGCTGGTGATCCGTGCCGCCCTGATTCCCGTGTTCGTCAAGCAGATCAAGGCCCAGCGCGGCATGCAGCTGCTGCAGCCGGACCTGAAGAAGCTTCAGGACAAGTACAAGGGCAAGACGGACCAGCTGTCCCGCCAGGCAATGGCGCAGGAACAGATGGCCATGTACAAGAAGCACGGGACCAACCCGTTCTCGGCCTGCCTTCCCATGCTGATCCAGATGCCGTTCTTCTTCGCACTGTTCACCGTGTTGTCGGGCATCTCGACGGCGAGCCGCGAGGGCGAGGGCATCGGCGCGATGAGCCACGAGCAGGTGGTGCAGTTCGATCAGTCCACAATCTTCGGTGCTCCGCTTTCCGCGACCTTGCTTCACGGCACGCCCCCTGGCGGCAACGTCGTCGCCGTTTGGATCCTCTCCATCCTCATGATCCTCGCCATGACGGCTTCGCAGTTCATCACGCAGAAGCAGATCATGGCCAAGAACATGTCCGAAGAAGCCATGGCCAGCCCGTTCATGCGCCAGCAGAAGATGATGCTCTACATCCTGCCGATTGTCTTCGGCGTGGGCGGTATCAACTTCCCCATCGGCGTCCTCATCTACTGGACCACCACCAACCTGTGGACCATGGGCCAGCAGTTCTTTGTGATCCGCCGCATGCCGACGCCGGGATCCCCCGCTGCAAAGGCCCTCGCCGAACGCCGGGCTGCCAAGGGCCTTCCGGCGCTCCCCATCCTGGGCGGCAAGAAGGACGAGGCCGCCGAGGACGCTGCTGCCGCCGCGGCCGTGGCCCAGGCAAAGGGCCAGCGCATCCAGCCACAACGCAAGAACAGGAAGAAGAAGTAATGTCTGCCGAGAGTACCGAACACGCCCTGTCCGAGGAGATCATCGATGATCAGGACGCGTCCGAGAACGGGGAGGCTTCCCTGCCCCGGGCCTCATCAGCCAGCCGCCTGGAGGAAGAGGGGGACGTTGCAGCGGACTACCTCGAGGAGCTCCTGGACATCGCCGACATCGATGGCGACATTGACATTGAGGTCCGTAACGGACGCACGTACATTTCCATCGTGACCGAAGAAGAGTCCGATGCCCTGGACAGCCTGGTGGGTGAGGACGGCGAAGTCCTCGAAGCCCTTCAGGAACTCACGCGCCTGTCAGTGCTGTCCGCAACGGAGAACCGCTCCCGGCTGGTGCTTGATATCAACGGTTACCGCCAGGAGCGTACCGGCCACCTGCAGAAGATTGCCGAGGACGCCGCAGCTTCAGTGAAGGAAAGCGGCCAGCCGGTGGCACTGGAACCGATGAGCGCCTACGAGCGGAAAATCGTCCATGATGCTGTCGCCGACCTGGGACTGGTCAGCGAGTCCGAGGGCGAAGGCGCTGGACGCCACATCGTAGTATCCGCCGAGTAGAGAATGGCTGATCCGCTAATCATGGTTGACATCACGCCGGCTGAACTTGCCGCTGCTGAGAAGATCTTCGGCGACCGTTTGGACCTGGCTAAGCGCTATGTGGAACACCTGGCCACCTCCGGCACGGAGCGGGGCCTGATCGGTCCGCGTGAGATCCCCCGCTTGTGGAGCCGGCATGTCCTTAACTGCGCCGTCATTGAAAGTGAGATCCCTGAGGGGAGCCATGTTGCCGACGTCGGGAGCGGTGCCGGTCTGCCCGGGCTGTGTCTCGCGATTGCGCGGCCCGACCTGGAGCTGACCCTCATCGAACCACTGGAACGCAGGGTGATTTGGCTCCAGGAAGTGGTTGACGACCTCGGGCTGGACAATGTGACGGTTATGCGGACCCGGGCTGAGCTGGCTGTGGGCCACGTGGAGGCGGATGTGGTGACGGCAAGGGCCGTATCCGCCCTTAGCAACCTCGCCGGCCTGACGATTCCCCTGCTTGCCGGCAAGGGTGAAGTGGTGGCCATCAAGGGCCGCAGTGCCGCAGAGGAGATCGAGAAAGCCGCCAAGACCATCCGTAAGCTTGGCGGCGTCGAGACATCAGTTCTCACTGTTGGTGAGAACCTCCTGGAGGAACCCACCACCGTGGTCCGTATCGTTGTAAACAAGTCCCAAAAGAAGGCCTAGTTCGGGCCCGGTGGCCCAACTCTGCCGGGTCCAGCAGTTAGGCTAGACATCGGCAGCAAATTTGGCTGAACGAGAGTGAGTGTGCCCCAGTGACAAGTAGCGAACCCTCCACACAACGGATACCCCCGTTTGTGTCTTTGGGGTCAGCACGTTCTGTCGCTGGTCCTCTCGCGGCGCCGGGCAGGGGTGGAATTCACCCGCAGAAGGTTTCGAACGCTTCCAAGTCAGCAGCCGTTTCACGTGAAACAACCGCTGGCGGACGATCAAATGTAATCGATGCGATTGATGATTCAAGCCCCATAGCCCGGGAGCTTGCGCACGAAACGAAACGTCGTGAGCGGTTGGTAGGCCGCCAGCTGCCGCGGCCGGAGAACACCCGTGTCTTCACGGTCTCCAACCAGAAGGGTGGGGTGGGGAAGACCACCACCACTGTCAACATTGCCGCGGCCCTTGCGGCCGCCGGCCTTAACGTCCTGGTCATCGACATTGACCCCCAGGGCAATGCATCCACCGCCCTGGGGATCGAACACCACGCGGACGTGGACAGCATTTACGATGTCCTGATCAACGATGTCCCTCTCGCGGATGTGGTGGCACCATGCCCGGACATCGGGAACCTGATCTGCGCACCCGCAACCATCCACCTGGCAGGCGCGGAAATTGAGCTGGTCTCCCTGGTGGCCCGCGAGCAGCGGCTCCGGCGGGCGATTGACGTTTATGCCAAAACACGCGAGAAGAACGGCGAGCAGCGGCTCGACTACATCTTCATTGACTGCCCGCCGAGCCTTGGCCTGCTGACCGTTAACGCTTTCTGCGCAGCCAACGAGGTACTCATCCCCATCCAGTGCGAGTACTACGCACTGGAAGGACTAAGCCAGCTGCTCAAGAACATTGAGATGATCCAGAAGCACTTGAACGCTGACCTGGTTGTTTCGACGATCCTTTTGACCATGTACGACGGCCGCACCAATCTTGCAGCCCAAGTTGCGGCCGAGGTACGCCAGCACTTCCCGGACCAGGTCCTGTCTGCTGTCGTTCCGCGCTCGGTCCGCATATCTGAGGCGCCAAGCTACCAGCAGACGGTGATGACGTACGACCCTTCCTCCAGTGGAGCCCTGTCTTATCTGGAAGCCGCTGCTGAAATAGCAGAGCGCTAAAATCTTCAAACTGCAACGACAGGAGCCTGGCGATGCCCGGCTCTACCACTGGAGGGATTACCAATGAGCGAGAAACGACGCGGCCTGGGCCGCGGTCTGGGTGCGCTGATTCCAAGTTCCGCCGCCGCCAACGGGTCGGGCAATGCTGCAACCGTCTCGCGTCCGGTAGATCTCTTTTTTCCTGAGGGACGCAAGAAGACCGAGCCTCTGGATGAGGCAGCCGATACCCTGCCGTCGAAGCCGGCGGAAGAGAAGCGTGCTGCGGCTGCGTCCTCCAAATCCTCCTCAGCCAAACCTTCAGCCAAGTCTGCTGCAACCAAGGGGCCGCAAGCCGGTACGACGGCACCGAAGGCGAATGCTGCCGCTAAGGCCGAGACGGAAGCGCCGGCTACACCGGCAGACAGCGTCGACGATGCTGACAAAGCAGGGCAGGAGCAGGCGGGCACGCCGGAGGAGGCTGCTTCGGCAGGTACCACCGGTGGGCGCAATGAAACCCCCGCATGGAACGACAATGGCGTTGATCTGGTGGAAGTGCCGGGTGTCCGCTTTGCAGAGATTCCGGTCTCTGACATCCATCCCAACCGCAAACAGCCGCGGTCTGTCTTTGATGAAGACGACATGGCTGAGCTCGTTCACTCGGTACGTGAAATTGGCGTCCTCCAGCCAATTGTCGTGCGGAAGTCAACCGAAGAAGGTAGCGAGCCATTTGAGCTCGTTATGGGTGAGCGCAGATGGAGGGCAGTTCAGGCCGCTGGCCTCGAAACCATCCCTGCAATCGTCCGGGACACCACCGACGACGACCTGCTTCGGGATGCACTGCTGGAAAACCTGCACCGCAGCCAGCTCAACCCCCTGGAAGAAGCTGCGGCCTACCAGCAGCTCCTGGAAGATTTTGGGACCACGCACGAACAGCTGGCCGACCGCATCGGCCGTTCGCGTCCGCAGGTGTCGAACACCCTGCGGCTCCTCAAGCTGCCCCCGCTGGTACAGCGCCGTGTAGCGGCCGGTGTTCTGTCTGCAGGCCACGCTCGCGCCCTCCTGGCCCTTCCTGACGCTGCTGCCATGGAGCGCCTGGCTCAGAAGATCGTTGCGGAGGGAATGTCGGTCCGCGCAACGGAAGAGGCTGTGACGCTGTACCAGGATCCGGCGAAACCCACGAAGAACAACATTCCCCGTCCTGGAGCCCGCCATGAGCGGCTCGACTATTTGGCATCCTCGCTTTCCGACCGGCTTGATACCAACGTCAAGATCTCCCTTGGCGTCCGTAAGGGAAAAGTGAGCATTGAATTTGCGAGTGTCGAAGACCTTAACCGCATTATGGAGGTCTTGGCTCCCGGCCAGAGTAATTAACTAATTTTCTTCGGGTAGGGCCCGGTTCACATCGAATCGGGCCCTACTTGTTTCTTGGGGGCGTCGCTATTGGGGACCATACGCAGTAGCTACCGGGTTCTATATTGGGAGGACCTGCAACCGTTGTAGGGCTGGCACAATTGGGGGCTCACGTGGTCACGCTGAGCGCAACCGCGTGGCCCATCGCTGTTTGCGAAGCCCGTCACCTCCGTTACCTGCATCTATTGCGCAGTATCTGGGCGGAAGCGCTTAGGCCTGGGTACGTACTAGTCAACCTCAGGCCCGAAACTGAAACCTCACCATAGCAGCTGTAAGTGTTTCTGCAGGCCTAAGACGACTGCGTAACGGCTCCAGACACGATTGTGCGTGCTCCGCCAAGCGTAGTGATGTTTCACGTGAAACTCCCTCGCCGGGCGGCACGGTTCGGAGTTTCCCTACTGTTCCTTCGCCAGACTGGCACTTAAGGGGTAGCGACGGGCCGCGAGGTAGGGGGCAGGGGGCTGGCTGGCGGAAACGAGGCCTATGTACCAGCCGGCCATTGGGGTAACCGCTATAAGGGCGAAGGTGGTCGCTCTTGGCAGCACGCATCGTCCTTCCACATGGAGATGGAGCCACGCACTATGCAATTGGACCACGATAAATCAATGGGGCTGTTGTAAGGCACGGCTGTGTACGGACCTTGAACCGTCCGATGAACACTTGTCCCCCAGCTGCAGCGGATTGTTTCGATGTTTCACGTGGAACATGCGGTGGTATGGACACGTCCGTGCCTTCCACCCCTAGTTCCGCTGGCTCCTCTTGCGCAGACCCAGTATGGCCCCGCGGTGTTGGGTCCTTTTCGTCGCTAGTAGAGGAAGCGAAGCAAGAGAGCTATAGTCCCCCTTGCCGCAGGTGGCCCGAGCAAAACTATGGCTGCGGCAGGTGGAGTGCAGTCTCTAAGGTTGCCTTGTCCAGCTTGGTGCCGGCGGTGTCCTCTGGTTAGGTTTTGGTGATCGCACGTGTGTTCCAATGGCAATTCTTCTCCTCGGTCCCAGGAGTCTGTCCAAACGCATTGCGTTTAAGGCCGGCAACCGGTGCCCGAAGTTGCTCGTCTGCGGTTCGGAGTAGTAAACCCCCCGCTCATGCCTGGATGAGGACGGAACTATGTCGGTCTTTTGTCCGAGCGGTCCCGCGGTCAACGTCTGGTGTATGCCTCGTTTCACGTGAATCAGGGGCGCGTCGGTAGAGCCGAACCGGATCCTACCTAGTCAGAACGAGAGTCTAAGTCAGGGTCCATGCCGGAGTTAGCTTGGAAGCCCCTTCCAAGGTTTGGGTCCGCGACCTCACGACCTCGCGTGCGGTGGGCGTGGGCAGAGTCCGAGCGGAAGGAGGGGGCGCAGCGTAACTGCTTCAGCATGGGTCGCACTGTAATCGAACAGCGGCGCAGGCCCGCTGATCGGCTGGTACTTTCTCTGAGCTGGGAGCCTACAAATCCCGCTATTTCATGGGACCTGATACATCGACGGGTCGTCTGGCGCCTATTACTGCACATCCAATGTTGCCATGCCGGGATCGGTCTGGCTTCCCTCGTGTTTGGACCGGGGACGCGCGGTGCACATCATTTACGTGCCGCTCGAAGCTCGGTTTCGTCAGCCAGTGACTCGCGTCCAGGGTGCCCTCCCCTGCTCGGAGCTACCGTAGTCCTCGTTAACTCCTGCGCGGCCTTGGTGACTCCGACAATGACTGTGTCCCGGAACATGGCCCTTGTCCGCATCCAGGGATGCGACATGCGCTGCAAGGGTTCAACGACGTGTACCAGCGCGGCAAAGCATGCGGAGCTTGTCGCTAGTTGTTTCCGGTCTTTCACCTCTCTAATGTACGTGTAAGGCAACGGCCTCTCCTCCTATCGTTTTCTACCTCGAATCACTTTTGGCAGGTATTGCAGGTCGTGGATAAAGCTGTGGATAACTATGTGGATGGGAAGCTGCAGGGGAGGAGAGTTTAGGGCCTTCCTGCTGTGCCGGGTCACAGGATTGACGGCACGGTGTTGGGACTCGCCTACGACCGGCAGTTGGTTCGCTGGTGTTTCACGTGAAACACCCGGCTCTCAGTCATGTTGGCAGCTCGCAAAAGGACGATAAACAGCTCACGTACTGCTATTTTCAGCAAAGTTCGGGCGTCGGAAGAGCTTCACGACTCGAGAGCCCAGAGTCGCGAACTGTAACACCGTTCGGAGTCAGTGACTGGCAGACATTCACCGGTCGGTGTCCGTCAAGTAGATAGTGCTGCCGAAGTTGCTCCGCCCTGTGGATATTGCTGTGAATACTCGCCGGTAGCTCTGTGGAAAACGCTGTGGATATCGTTCATGGTCCAGAACACCTGTCGGCTCTCTGGCGCTGTAGAAAGGTTAACGTTGGTCATCATCGGCGTCGATGCCTCAGGCCCTTCGCTTCTTTTGACGCGGGTGTGGCTTCCAAGTCAACGCCTATCCTCAACGCTGCGCTCAGCAGTTGGGCCGGTGAGCTGAAACTGCACGTTTCCCCGGAAATGCCTGGATTCTTTCCTTTCGTACTCCTGCTGATGTCGTGTACACGGTTGGGGTCAGCAACTCTGCGTGCGCCTTTGCTGGGATCGGCCAGAGAAAGGGGCGGTCCTTTTGAGCAGCGCGCCAGGTCGTGCGCGATGAGAACACATTGCACACAAGCCCCTTCTACGCGTCCCTAGCGCAGGCGAGAGGATCACGCTACGCAGAGCTGGCCCATACATCGCTAGCGACATTGGGCTAGCATCGGCGATTCTTCAGCTCACGTTTTCTCAGCAGATTCGTACTGCCGGGGTGCGGCACCGTGTCTTTAAGGCAAGCATCGCGGTTCGAGTCATACGGACCACCGGACGCGCGTTCTGTTTCACGTGAAACATCGCCGCCTCCGTCTGGCCACGCGCGAAGGTCGGAACTGCTGCGTGAACGCCGGGCCTGACTCCCAAGGGTCGGAAAGCGCACTCTTGTCCTGGCCTTCCAAGGATGGGGTCCGCGGCATTGAGCGACTCCTGCCGCGACACACAAAGTATTCGCACTACTGCAGGTCAACAGCAGCTCTCCCCTGGGCCTGAGCTCGCTTGAAGTCCATGGGTCCTCTGATGCCCGCACGGAGCGTGGTGCACGTACGGGAAAAAGTGGGAGATGGCCCGGTGACCGCTAGCGTGGACAAGGGACTCAGTTCTGCAGCCGAGGGGCGACTGACCGTACGGGGAACGTGCGTCTGTAAGTGACTTGGTTGGCTGAAGCCGTGGCACGCTGGGGCCGCGGCCGGCCTTCCAAGTCTGGTGAACGGCTCCCCTGTGCTTCTGACGCATGCGGCAGGGTGCACTGGGCATGCAGCCGAACCCAAAAAGGTGCGCAGCCCGCTAACTCTGCCAGTGACAATGGGCATCACGCTCTCGCCACCCATTTTCCCAGGGGCAGGGGCCGGGTACGCTAGCGCTGGCGGCTTCCTATCCGTACCAACGTGCAAGCAAACGGTAACAGACCAAGGCAATTGTTCTAGCTTGTTCCTGTGGGCTCTGAGAAGAAGACAACATGTGATTGGGCCCGAGCTCTGCGTGTCAGTTGCTCAGCGGACACCATGTTTCACGTGAAACGCGACACGGTCCGGCAGTGGCGACCGCGTTCTCTATACCACCGCAGAAGCTACCCCGGGGTCTACTTCGTTTACCTCGCTAGAATTCCTCCGGAGGACGATGGGCAGCCGGTTCCGCCTACGGGAGTCTATTCCGTCCAAGCAAGCGCTCTTGCTTGCTGTCGCTTCTGAAGTGAGCGTATATGTGGCCCAATACGTGGCCCAGTGTCTTAGGGACTCGTAGCGCTATAGATCATCGTGTAAAGCGACTGGTTCCCCAGATGGCATCTGGTGAATGTTTTTGCTGATTTTCAGGACGTGCACCGAGGGCATGGAAGCCCACCGCTAGTTGTGAGGGCACACTACGCTTGGGCATCAGAATTGAGCCGAGAAGCGCGTAGCATTTGTGCTCGAGCCGCGAGCAGGCGAACCCAGAGTCATGTTTCACGTGAAACAGGCACCACCGTTACTCAGTGAAGGCCCTGCAGCGGGCATGACATGGCTACGTTGCAGGCAATGTGGGGACAAAAAAGTGGCCACCGCTGTGCAGTGGCCACTATTCTGTTCAATTCAGGCGAAATGAAATTCTTAGGACAGTACGTCTGCGAATTCCTTTTCGAAGAACTGCTTGGGCTTGGCGCCGATGACTGTGCTCTTCACTTCCCCACCCTGGAAGAGGTAAACAGCGGGGATTGAGGTGATGCCGTATTCCGCAGCGATAGCCGGGTTATCGTCGACGTTTACCTTGACCACGTCCACCTTTTCGCTGTACTCGACGGAGATCTCATCGAGGATCGGGCCCAGTTTGCGGCAGGGACCGCACCACTCAGCCCAGAAATCAACGATTACCGGCTTTTCTGAGGACAGTACGTCCGTGCTGAAGCTGGCGTCTGTTACGTCTTTGGCGTTACTCATTAGCCTGATCTCTCTCTTCGGATATCGTGACGGTACTTACGCGGGCAAGTCTGCGAGGTAGTGCTCAACGTCGATCGCCGCAACACAGCCGGAGCCTGAAGCAGTGATCGCCTGGCGGTAGGTGGGATCCACCACGTCGCCGGCAGCAAAGACGCCGGGAATGCTGGTCCTGGAGCTGCGGCCTTCCACGGCGATGGTGCCCTCCGGGGTGAGGTCCAAGACATCCTTGACTAAATCGGTTCGGGGGTCGTTGCCGATCGCTACGAACACGCCCGTAACTGCAAGATCTGAAATGCTTCCGTCAAGAAGATTTTTCACCTTCAAACCGGTGACCTTTTGGTCGCCAATGACGTCATCCACTGTACTGTTCCAGACGAAGCTGATCTTCTCGTGGGCAAGGGCGCGGTCAGCCATGATCTTCGAAGCCTTCAGGGAGTCCCTGCGGTGAACGACGGTTACCGACCTGGCGAACTTGGTGAGGAACAGGGCCTCCTCCATCGCGGAGTCACCGCCGCCGATCACGGCAATGTCCTGATCCTTGAAAAAGAAACCGTCGCAGGTTGCACACCAGCTAACACCATGCCCGGACAGGCGCTTCTCGTTCGGGAGGCCCAACTCACGGTATGCCGAGCCTGTTGAGAGGATAACCGCCTTCGCCTTGAAGCTTTCGCCCGTTGCAATGGTGACCGTCTTCACGGGGCCTTCAAGGTCAAGGCTGGTGACATCCTCGAACTGGATCTCTGTGCCAAAGCGGACAGCCTGCTTTTCGAAGTTTTCCATCAGGTCGGGGCCCATGATCCCCTCCGGGAAGCCCGGATAGTTCTCAACATCCGTTGTGTTCATGAGTTCACCGCCGGCAGTGACGGAGCCGGCCAGCAGCAGCGGCTTCAGGTTGGCGCGGGCCGTGTAGACAGCTGCCGTGTAGCCAGCCGGGCCGGAGCCGACAATAATGACATCACGTACATCGGACGCGGTGTTTTCTGCAATGGTCACTGAACGGTGAACCTCTTCCTTGGTTGACGCGCCCCTCGTGGAGGCCGGCCACATGGCACAACTGCTACTTGTTGCTGATTATTCCGGCGCCCGGACACGGTGGCATACCGGCAGACAGCAGGAAGCCGTCACCGCAGGCGCTCTTTCAAGGTTACCGCCCCCGCCGCAGCACGACTTGGTTCCTCCGGTCCCGGCCTTAGCCCCCTGGGTAGTTCCGGCGGGCATGAGGGCCAAACCTTTGACCGGAGGAAGCTGCTTACTGGACCTTGATCTCCGCCAGCCTGATCCCGAATCCGTAGCGCGTCTTCGGAGCAGCCAGCCGGGGCAGGGAGTTGATGGAGACGATGACGTACTCGGCTTCTACCGGCTCCGCCAACGGCATGGTGAGGTCTGTCGAGGTGAAGCTGTTGGTGCCAACTGCTTTGGCGCCATCGAGTGAAGGACGGTCGTTGGTGTACACGGTGATGTTGCCACCGGAGCCGCCCAGCTGCGAAAGGGTGATGGAGGATACCTGGGCGGGCTGCTCGAGCTTCACCACGAGGGGGACGCCCTGTGGGGCCAGTCCGCCCCAGTTCTCGGTGGCAAACTCCATATCGGACCAGAAGCTCGCGGCGTTCCCGTCGTATGCCCTCACGAGGTCCCCATCAAAGGTGGCAGCAAAGTCGAAGTTGCCCTGCCTGGTGATGCTCTCGATGGCTGGCGGCACAGCGGGAGGGGCGGTTGTGGGCGCCTGCGTGGCAGCTGCCGTGTCTTCGGGGGCGCTGCTGTTGGTGCTGGCTGCCGTGGGCCCTGCCTGTGGCTGGGTGGAAAACAGGCTGCCCAGGTTGGTCACGGCAAACACAAGCCCGGCAATAAGCACTACGGCCAGCAGTCCGCCAACCAACCAGCGCATGGACCGGGGCTCGCGGGCAGGCTCGTCACGGTCGTCGTCGTCATAGCGGCCCTGATCGGGGAAGGACGCACCAGCGGCAGCGGCCGGCGCAGCCGAACGCGCAAAAACGGAAGACTTCTTCTTTGCCGGTCCAGGATTGTCGTCGGTGGACGGGCCAGCCGGGGAATGCTCTTCAGCATTCGCATAATCGTCGTCGGACCACAGGGACACTTTCGGCTTCCCGCCAGGCGAGCCGGGAGATCCTTGCGCAGGTCCTACAGCGGGACGGGGCGCAGTCTGGTGATCCTCCGGGTGTCCGGATCGATCGGAACCGGAGCCTGTGGCGGCACCGGCCGCCAGAGCTCCCCCTGCTGCAGCTGCCCTGCCAACCGGGGACGCCCCGTTGGACGTCCGGCCGGTGGACGGCGCGCCAGCAGGACGGACTGGCGGTTTCGGCGGTACAGCCGGTGCTGCGCGGTAGGGATCGACCTGGCTGGGGTGGTTGTCCGAGTAGTTGATGTAGCCGGCTTCTACATGGTCCTCATCGTCGTAGGGTTCCGGCTCGTTCGAGCGTGGCTGCCCAAAGATTTCGCTTCCCAGGGTGTCCGTGAAGAACGGTTCCACATAGGGAGGGTTGGAGGCCACCACCAGGTCCAGCAAATCCGCTGCCGAGGTGTGGTTGGTGATGAGGTACGTGGCCGCCTCGCTCATGCCGAGGTCCAGGACCTGGACGGTGCCGGGGCGTTCGCCGGTGGCTACTTCCCGGGCACTCTGGGCAACCTGTTCGGTGTTGCCGGGGCCGGCCACCAATATGCTGACGGGACGGTTCAGGACCTGATCCACACCGTCCAGCACCAGATCGTGGTCGTGCGAGGCCAGTACCGTGGCAGTGACCTTGTAGCGGCCGCCCAGTACTGATCCGACATCGATCGGGTTGGACACGTGTTCCTCCTAGACTGTCCGGGATTGCCGGCTTGAATGATGCAACCATCGTCCAGGAGCAGGCGGGCGCCTGACCCCTGGATGCAACTACCCTGTACCTTTTCGATCCTAGCGGATTGAGCCCCTTCCACCTTGGACAAAGGCGGCCGGGAACCGCTGGAACATCACTTTTTCCGGGGGTGCCTTGACTTGAAATGTGGGTTCTCGCCGGGCTTCCCCTGGAAGGTGCGGCGCCCTGGCAGGGGGATCTGCTCCCGCAGCAATCCTCCCCGCGCGGTGCTGGGCTGGTCCTCCCCGGGGAGGTAGCCGCCGTCGGGCCTTGGCGTGCCATCACCGTCGAGGGGCTCCTTCCGCTCCCCGTGCTCCGGTGCCCCCTGCTCCGGAGCCGGTCCGGCCCGGAAGGAGACAGCATCGAACTCGCCGGAAATCCTTGGGATGAGGCCCGTGTCCACGGAGGTGGTGGCGCGCTCCGGGTCTGGACGCCCCCGCGAGCCGGACGGCGCATCAGAAGGCGAACCGGATGGGGAGTCCGACGGCGTGGTCCCTCCTCCGGCGGGAGGCGCGGCCGGTCCGCCGCGCCCCAGGCGGCCGAGGAGGGGCCGGAGCAGGTCGCGCAGCTCGGAGACACGGAACAACTTGAGCAGGAAGAAATAGACGACCAGCATCACCGGGCCCACCACGATGAGGGTGATAAGGGCTGTGAGCCTGTCGCGCCAGGCAAACCCGTCAGGACTGTAGCTCCCCAGCAGCCAGAGGGCGCCGGCTCCGGCGATGGCTGAACCCAGCGCTGCATACGCCATGCGGATATAGGAGTTGGCGATCCGTGGCCCGTCCAAATGCCCCAGGAGGCGCCGCAGGAACCAGGCGCTGATGACCACCGAAAGGATGTTGCCCACCATGTAGAGGACCGCGATGGCGTAAATGATCTGGGTGACGGGCAGGAACTGGATGGCAAAGGCACCTGCCACATAGACAATTGCCAGGAGCAGCTGGACGTAGAAGGGCGTGCGGGCGTCCTCGTTCGCGTAGAACACCCGGGACATCATGAAGTTCGCGCTCATGAACGGCGTGCTCAGCGCCAGGATGGTGAGCGTCTGGGCCAGCATCACGCCGTCCTGCCGGAGCCCGCCCGAGAAGAACATTCCCAAGGGACCCGCCAAGGCGAAGAGCGCCAGGGCACCAAACACGGTTGCCACCGCCATGGTCCGCAGGCCGTGCGAGAGGGCATCGCGCAGCTCGTCGCGGTTGCCGTCCTGGGAAGCCCGGGTCATGCGGTTGAACAGCACCGTGGCCAGCGACAGGGCAATGATGGAGTGCGGCAACAGGTAGAGCTGGCTGGCCACCTCCAGCACGGCGTTGCCGGGCAGCATGTAAGCCGCGGGGTCCCCCGCCTGCTGCAGCTTGATGCGTTCAGCGCCGGGAATGGTGGCGATACGCATGACGTACAGGAAGGCGAGTTGGCCTACGGCGGCGGTCAGCAGGGTCCAGACGCTCAGCCTGGCTGCCTGGCCCAGTCCCACCCCGCGCCAGCCGAAGCGCGGCCGGATGCCCAGCTTGAGCCGCATCACGGGGATCATCAGGATGGCTGTCTGGGAGATGACGCCGATGGTGGAGAACCCGGCTACCAGCAGGGTCTGGGTCTCGCCCCAGTTGTCCAGGGTGTGCGGATTCAGTTCGTTGGCACCGAAAATCCAGATGAACATTCCCAGCCCGGCAATGGCCACCAGGTTGTTAAGGATGGGCGCCCACATGGCGGGCCCGAAGGCTCCGTTGGCGTTCAGGACCTGGGTCAGGAGGGCGTAGAGGCCGTAGAAGAAGATCTGCGGCAAGCACCAGAAGGCGAAGGCCACGGCCAGCGCTTTCTGCTGCGGCGTGTAGCCCTGGGTGGTCAGTTCAATGACCCAGGGGGCAGCCAGCGTCACCAGCGCCGTCAGACCCAACAGGAGCAGCACAGCCAGCGTCAGCAGCCGGCTGATGTAGTCCGCTCCCCTGTCCGGAGCCTTGCTTGCCTTGATGATCTGCGGCACCAGGACGGCGTTGAATACCCCGCCTGCTACCAGCAGGAAGATCAGGTTGGGCAGGTTGTTGGCGTTGATGAACGTGTCATTGACGGTGGAACCCAGGCCGAGCGCCGTACCCAGCATCCAGGTCTTGCCAAAGCCCAGGAACCGGGACACGAGCGTCCCGGCGGCCATGACGGCGCTGGACCGGGTTTCACTGGCAGCCACAGCGCCAGGGCTGCTGTCCGCGGCGGCCGGTTCGGGGGGAACGCCGGCCGGGACGGAATTGCCGGGCCGGCCGGCTTTATCGGAAGGAAAGTTGGTTGCTGACATCGACTTCATCGTCTCACCCGAAGGCGGTTAAAGCCGCAACGCCGGCACCCTGCGCCCGGATACCAGCAGTCCTACAGGTGCTCCGGCAGGACCTCGCGGGCGAGGTCGGCGATCCGGCGCTCATTGGGGAAGGACAGCTTCCGGGCCAGCTCCTGGATGGGAACCCATGCCACGTCCACGGCTTCCTGGTCCGGATCGTTCTCGATGGTCAGTTCGCCGCCCGTTGCGCGCAGTAGGTAATGGTGGACCGTTTTGTGGACCCGGTGGCCGCTGACCGTAAACCAGTAGTCAATGCTTCCGAGGGGCGCGAGGATGTCCCCCTCGATGCCGGTTTCCTCGGCGATTTCCCTTACCGCAGCCTGCTCGTTGTTTTCCTTGCCCTCCGGATGGCCCTTGGGCAGGCACCATTCCAAACGTCCGCCGCGGTTAAGGCGGGCAATAATCGCAACCCTCATCCCGGCATCGGACGTGTCCACTACAACGCCGCCGGCTGAGACTTCCTCAACCGTAGGCAGCGATGCCGGTGCCGCATGCTGGGCGGGCGCAACGTGCGCACCGATTGCCGAGGGCAATGGTGCGTTCGTCCTCCTGCCTGGAGCGCTCGGTACTGGTTGGGCCATGGAGTCCACTCTAACGACTGTTGCCCGCTCGTGATGACCGGAACATGACACCAACATGGACTGCATATGACGCACTTTGCCGGCGGTGGAGTGATTCCGCACGATCTTGACCGTATTTTGGCCTGCCGACGCGCTGGTTTCTGACAAGCTTAAGTAACTATGGCTCACGCACATCACAAGACTGATTCCCAGACCGTCGATTTCCAGGTGGACCCGGTGGTCCTGGAGCTCGGCCAGCGCTTCGTGGACGCCGGCCACGAGCTGTCGCTGGTGGGCGGGCCGGTGCGCGACCTCTTCCTGGGCCGGACCTCCCCCGACCTGGACTTCACCACCGACGCCACCCCGGACCAGACGGTGGCCCTCATCAAGAAGTGGGCGGACAACTACTGGGAGATCGGCCGCGCCTTCGGCACCATCGGCATGCGCAAGGCAGGCTTCCAGATCGAAATCACCACCTACCGGGCAGAGGCGTACGATCCCGATTCCCGCAAGCCCGTGGTGGCCTTCGGTTCCTCCTTGACTGATGACCTGCTCCGGCGGGACTTCACCATCAACGCCATGGCCCTGAAACTGCCCTCCCTGGAACTGGTGGATCCCTTCGGAGGCGTACGCGACCTGCATGCCTCCGTGCTGGCTACCCCCGGGGCACCGGAAGCCTCCTTCTCGGATGATCCGCTGCGGATGATGCGCGCGGCGCGCTTCGCTGCCCAGCTGGGTGTTTCCGTCCACGACGACGTCCGGCAGGCCATGACGCAGATGGCCGAGCGGATCACCATCATTTCCGCCGAACGGGTACGGGACGAACTGGTCAAGCTCATCTGCGGCGCCCGTCCGCGGGTCGGCGTGGATCTGCTCGTGGACACGGGCCTCGCCGAGTTCGTGCTGCCGGAGGTTTCCGCCCTGCGGCTGGAATCGGACGAGCACCACCGGCACAAGGACGTCTACCAGCATTCCCTCCAGGTACTGGAACAGGCAGCGGAGCTGGAGACGGACAGCGAGGGCCCGGTGCCCGGTCCGGACTTTGTCCTGCGCTTCGCAGCATTGATGCACGACGTCGGGAAGCCGGCAACGCGCCGCTTCGAACCGGGCGGCGCGGTGAGCTTCCGGCACCACGACATGGTGGGAGCAAAGCTCACCTCCAAACGCATGAAGGCGCTGCGTTTCGATAACGACACCACCAAAGCCGTGGCCCGCCTCGTGGAACTCCACATGCGCTTCTACGGCTACGGGGATGCAGGCTGGAGCGACTCTGCAGTCCGCCGCTACGTGACCGATGCCGGGCCCCTGCTGGAACGGCTGCACCGGCTCACCCGATCGGACGTCACCACCCGCAACCAGCGGAAAGCCGAACGCCTCGCCTTCGCCTATGACGACCTCGAAGCCCGCATCGCCGCCCTTCGGGAGCAGGAATCGCTGGATGCCGTGCGCCCGGATCTTGACGGCGCCCGGATCATGGCCCTGCTGGGCATCAAACCCGGTCCGGTAGTGGGCCGTGCCTACAAGTTCCTGCTGAATGAGCGGATGGAGAACGGTCCCCTGCCGGCGGAGGAAGCGGAAGCACGGCTGCTCCGCTGGTGGGCAGGGCAGCCGGAATCGGCGCCTGCCGAACCCACACCTCCTGCGCCTGACGCTGGAACGTCCCCCGCCGCCGTCGAGCCGTCCCCTTCTGAGGAGTCCAAGTGACCATTCCTGCCCTTGCCCCCCGGCCCCAGCTCTGGATACTGCGCCACGGCGAGACCGAATGGTCCAAGAGCGGCCAGTACACCGGGCTTACGGATCTTCCACTGACCGTCGAGGGTGAACAGCAGGCCGTGGAGGCCCGGAAGGTGTTGGACCCCGTGGACTTCGACCTCGTGCTCACCTCGCCGTTGAGGCGCGCACGGCGTACGGCCGAGCTTGCCGGCTTTCCCGACGCCCAGCACGAACCCTTGGCGGTGGAGTGGAACTACGGCGATTACGAAGGGATCAGCTCGGACCTGATCCGCAAAGACAATCCCGACTACCTCATCTGGACCCACGGCGTTCCCAACGGCGAAACGCTGGATGAAGTTGCGGCCAGGGCGGACAAAATTATCGGCCGCGTGCTCGAGTCCGGCATGGACAATGTGCTGATTGTGGCCCACGGCCACTTTTCACGGATCCTTACCTCGCGCTGGCTGGAATTGCCGCCTGCCGAGGGCCGCCATTTCATTCTGGGTACTGCAAAGGTGTGCACACTCGGGTGGGATAAAAAGACGCCCGCGATCGTCCGCTGGGGCCTTTAGCAGCGAAAACCAAAAATTAATTGGATAAATTCCAGCTATCTAGTAGCGAATCATCCAACCAGTAGTGTAATTTTATTCCTGTTCCCAGGGCGTCCTGCCGGGATCACGGCGCACGCTGCCCGGGCCTTAGCCCCAGCCGCGGCAGAGCAGAAAAGGAGGTTGGGACAATGATTACTTTGACTAGCGGACGGAAGCTGACCATCACCGCTGCCCCGGCCACTGATGCTTTTGTGCGCCCCCTCTGGGATTACGCCGGCTCCTAGCCGCTACTCCCGCCTGGATCTCCGGGCAGCAGCGTCCTTTCCCCGGGCCTTGGATCGGCAGGGCACCAACCTGCGCATTGCAGGTGCGGCCACTGTGACCGATTTTCCCGGAACACGGAATCTTCCTGCCTATTCTTTTGCCTATTGCCCTGATCATCGGCAGCTTTAGTGCCCATTTTCGGGTAATTGGCGTCTAATTCTTTCTGCCAATATTCGCACCGCCATAATTCCCTGCCTCAATTTTATCCGGCTAGGAGGGGCCTAATTGCCGTGCCCAAATGTAGGCGCACGCCCTCAACTGAAGGAGGTGATTGCCATGAAGAAGTTCAGAAAACTCCTGCTTCCCGCCCAAGGACGGCGCAGCATCCGGAGGAAGTTCAATGAGACGCTGCTGGAAAAGCAACGCGAGGACGTGTTCGTCCTGATGCACCAGCAGATCGGCGGAACCCGCTAAGGAACCTGCGGGGGCGGTCCGGGACAGCTGCGAAAAGAACTGCCTCAGCCAGGAGCTGCCGTGGATATCAGCGAACCTGTGGCCGGAGCCCACGCGGCGGCGCGTGGGCTCCCCGCCCGGGCGTCCAAACGGCTTCGGGGTGCGGCGGTAAGCTCGAAGACATGGAGGACACCCAGCCGCCCGAGCATCGAGGAAGGCTGCGCCTTGTTGTTCCAAGCCGCAGCGATGTCCTGCTGAGGAACTTCACGGAAGTGGTGGGCGGACCCCTCGGATCCCGGACCGCTCCAGGGATCGTTTCCCCCGGCGTCTTCAGCGTGGAACGGGTACTTGTCCTGCTGACCGTCCTGGCGGCACTGGCGGGCATCCTGCTGAAGGGATACTGCCGCGCCAACGGGTGGGAATCCCCCACCCAGTTTTACGCCACCTGCTACTCCGACTTCCCTGAACTGTTCCGCAACCGCGGACTGGCAGACGGCAACTTCCCCATCCTGGGAACAGGGAGCCAGTTTGAATACCCTGTCCTGACGGCCCTTATCGCCGGGGTTACGGCGTGGCTGGTCCCCGGCACCGGAACCCCGGATGCCCGGATACTTGCCTACTTCGATATCAATGCCGCTCTTCTGGCCGCCGCCGCGGCGGTCACGGTGCTAACCACCGCCCGGATGAGCGCCCGCCGGCCCTGGGACGCGGCCATGGTGGCTTTGGCGCCGGGCATCATCCTGGCCGGCACAATCAACTGGGACCTCTGGGCGGTGGCCCTCCTTGCCGTGGGCATGTACTTCTTCTCCCGCGAGCGACTGGTGCTGGCCGGCGTCTTTATCGGCCTTGCCACGGCAGCAAAGCTGTATCCGCTGCTTATTCTGGGCGCCATCCTCCTGCTCGCCATCCGGACCGGACGCTTCCAGCCCTTCCTCAAGACCACAGGGGCTGCCGCTGCCTCGTGGGCCCTTGTCAACCTCCCCTTCGCCGTCACAAATTTCCCTGGCTGGGCCTACTTCTTCCAGTTCTCGGCGGACCGCGGCGCCGGATACAGCTCACCCTGGTTCGCCTACAACCTGGTGCTGGGCAGGCTGAGGGGGCAGGAGCTCAGCGGTGCAGCCGTAGACCTGCTGTCCCTCGGCCTGTTCGTGGTGGGGTGCGCCCTCATCGCCGTGATTGCCCTGACCGCGCCGCGCCGCCCGCGCCTGGCCCAGCTTGTCTTCCTGGTTGTGGCGGCCTTCATCCTGACGAACAAGGTCTACTCGCCGCAGTTTGTCGTGTGGCTGATTCCTCTCCTGGCGCTGGCCAGGCCGCGGTGGCGCGATTTCGTGGTCTGGCAGGGCATCGAAGGCCTGCACTGGGCCGCAGTATGGATGTACCTTGGACAGGTGACCAGCGCCGGCTCCTCGCAGCACAACCTGGATATGCCCTACTACGTCCTTGCCGTGGCAGCGCACATGCTGGCCGTCGCCTACCTGATGGCACGGGTTGTCTGGGACATCTACGACCCCACCTACGATCCCATCCGCCGGCACCACCTCGACGATCCGCATGGCGGGCCGTTCACCGGCGCGCCGGACCGGTTCCGGCTGAACCTGCGCCGCCGGACAGGCACCACGCTCCCGCGGAAGGCAGCATCAGATGCCTGACGTAACGGTGGTGGGCGCAGGACCCAACGGGCTGGCCGCCGCGGCAGTGATGGCAAGGGCAGGGCTTGCCGTGGAGGTCTTCGAAGCCGCGCCTGTGGTCGGCGGCGGAACCCGCACTGCCGAACTTATGCAGCCGGGCCATTTCCATGACGTCTGCTCCGCGGTTCATCCAATGGCCTTGGCCTCGCCCTTCTTCCGGGCTTTCGAGCTCTCACAGCGGATGGAACTTGTTACTCCCGAGCTTTCCTTTGGATCACCGCTGGACGGCGGCCGGTCAGCCCTCGCCTACCGGTCGCTGGACCGGACAGCGGCTGGACTCGGCAGGGACGGCGCGGCGTACCGGCGGCTGATGGGCCCCATCGTGCGGAATATCGACGACGTCATGGACTTCACGCAGAACCAGCTCTTCCGCCTTCCCCGCAATCCTGTGGCCGCGGGCATTTTCGGCCTGCGGACCCTGGAGCAAGGTTCGGGACTCTGGAATGCCCGGTTCCGGGAGGAAGCCGCTCCTGCGCTCCTCAGCGGTGTTGCGGCCCACGCCGTGTCCCACCTTCCGTCGCTGGCTGCCTCCGGGGCAGGGCTGATGCTCGGAGCGCTGGGCCACGCGGAAGGGTGGCCCATTCCCCTGGGTGGTTCTGCCGCCATCGCCGCCGCCCTGGCAACGGACATAGAGGCGCATGGTGGCATCCTCCATACCAACACCCCCATAAACCGGTTGGCCGACCTTCCGCCCGCCCGTGCCACCCTCCTTGATGTTGCGCCGCGCGGACTGGTGGACATGGCCGGCGACTCCCTTCCCGGGCGCTACCGCAGAGCCCTGGAAGCCTTCCGCTACGGGAACGGCTCGTGCAAGGTGGACTTCATCCTCTCCGGCCCCGTGCCGTGGGAGGCTGCGGAACTGGCTGACGCCGGAACAGTCCACGTTGGCGGGACCAGGGCGGAACTCGCGCACGCGGAAAACGAGGTCAGCATGGGCCGGCACCCCGAACGCCCTTACGTACTGGTGGCCCAGCCTTCCCGTTTCGACCCGCAGCGTGCTCCCGCCGGGCGCCACACCCTGTGGACCTACTGCCACGTGCCGGCCGGTTCAACCAGGGACATGGTTGAAGCCATCACCGCACAGCTGGAGAGATTCGCCCCCGGTTTCAGGGACCTCGTGGTGGACACCAACGTGGTGACCGCGGCCCAGCTGGCAGAGTACAACCGGAACTACATCGGCGGGGACTTCAGCGCGGGCACCATGGACCTCCGCGGGCTGGTCCAGCGGCCTGTAGTGTCCCGGCACCCTTGGCGCACCCCAATGCGCGGCGTCTACCTTTGTTCCTCCTCCACGCCGCCCGGTCCCGGGGTCACGGGCATGCCCGGGCTGCACGCGGCAACCCATGCGCTGAAGGACATCTTCCAGCTGCCCGTTCCGGCGTTGGGCCTGGATGCGTCGTAGCCAAAACGCAACACTTCCAAGCCCTCCCAGTGGCCAATTCCACTTGCTGCGCGGGGTGATAATGGCCGGATGGGGAAATCAACAAAACTTTCTGTTGCCGTAGCTGCGCTCATCCTGGGAACCTCGCTGGTGGCCTGCGACGACGGCAGGAGCGGCGCAGAAGCCGCAGCAGAGCAATTTGCCACAGCAGTTTCTGGACTCGACGTGGCGGGGGTTGCCTTCGACGGCAAGGACGCCGCTGCTGCCAACGATCAACTGCGCGGCGTCTTCAAAGCACTGGATCCGCAGAAGCCCGAGGTTGAAGCAGGCGCTGTCACCCTGGACGGGGACAACGCCTCGGCTCCCTTGAACTACACCTGGAAATTCGGTGAAGCCGAGTGGAAATACACCGTCCCGGCCAACTTCAAGAAGTCCGGCGACAAATGGCTTACGGTCTGGAACCCGGCAACCCTGGCACCCGGCCTCGCGGACAGCGAGATCCTGGCCAAGGGGTCCCAGTCCCCGCCGCGTGCGGACATCCTTGGGGCCGGGGACGTCCCCCTGGTCACCTACCGTCCGGTGGTGAACGTCGGCATAGACAAACCGCAGCTGGGCGCTGCCGATCCCGCGGACTCCGCCACCAGGCTTGCTTCCCTTGTGGGGGTCGACCCCGCCGGCTACGTCCAGCAGGTGAAAGCCTCCGGCGACGAAGCCTTTGTTTCCGCCATTACCCTCCGGGAAGAAGGCCGGACCATCACCAATGATCAGATCGCAGCCATCCCCGGTGCCCGTGCCATACCTGCTTCTGTGCCGCTGGCACCCAGCCGGACCTTCGCCCGCGCCGTGCTCGGCATCGTGGGAGAGGCCACTGCTGAGCAGATCGAAGCGTCGGAAGGTGCCCTGGCGGCGGGCGATGTCACCGGCATCGGTGGGCTGCAGCAGCAGTATGACGAACAGCTCAGGGGGACGGACGCCGTCGTGATCCGCGCGCAGCGGGCCGACCTGACGCGCGAACAGATCCAGTCAGCGGCAACGGATCCCCGGCGGGTGCTCTTTGAAGTGGCGCCGGAGCCCGGCACCCCGCTGAAGATAACCATCGACCCGGCGCTGCAGGCACTGGCGGAGACCACCCTGGAGGACGTGGGACCGGCATCGGCAATCGTGGCGCTGCGCCCTTCCAGCGGTGCCGTGCTGGCCGTGGCATCGGGTCCCGGCAGCAACGGCTACAACACGGCCATGCTGGGCCAGTACGCGCCGGGGTCGATCTTTAAGATGGTGGATTCCCTAGCCATGTTCCGCAACGGGCTGACTCCCGATTCCAAGGTTGAGTGCACGCCGACCCTCACGGTGGACGGGCGTACCTTCAAGAATGCCGACGGTTATCCCGAGGGCTCCCTGGGTTCCGTCAGCCTCCGGGACGCTTTTGCACATTCCTGCAACACGGCGTTCATCGCCGCCCGGGACACCGTGTCACAGGGACAGCTCGAGGCCGCCGCCCTGGCCATGGGCATCGCTGTCGAAGCACCTTCGCTGGGCGCCGACGCGTTCCTCGGATCGGTCCCCGGCGAGGCGGCCGGGACGGAGCATGCCGCCTCCATGATCGGGCAGGGCAAGGTGCTGCTTTCTCCCTTGGCGGCGGCCATGATGGCCGGTTCCGTGGCCAAGGGCGCACCGGTGTCACCACAGCTGGTCCTGAATCCCGACGGCGGTGCTGCCGCGGCCGGCACGACGAGCGGTTCCACGGCACCGGCAGCCCAGCCTTCCGCGTCCGCTACGGCGGAACCGCCGTCGACGGCGTCGGGCGAGCCGATTACCGCTGCCGAGGCCACTGCCCTCGGTGACATGATGCGCGCCGTGGTCACCTCCGGCCACGCAGGATTCCTTTCGAGCGTTCCCGGGGCACCCGTGGGGGCAAAGACCGGCACCGCTGAATACGGCAAAGAAAACCCGCCGAAGACGCATGCCTGGATCGTGGCTGTCCACGGCGACCTGGCAGTCGCCGTGTTCGTGGAGGACGGCGGACTGGGAGCGACGACGTCCGGGCCGCTGCTGAAGGAGTTCCTCACCGCAGCCGGGTAGTTTTTGTCCATGTATGGCGACTTCGCTGCCGGCAAAGTCGCCATAAGTGGACAAAAACTCTCCGTCGTGGCCGTGGGAAGATGGAGTACGTGGCCCATATTGACGTTTCCGGCATAGATTACTTCCTCTCCGACGGCACCCAGCTGCTCAACGGGGTGACCTTCAAGGTCCCGGACGGCACCAAGACTGCCCTGATCGGCCCCAACGGCACCGGGAAGACCACCCTTTTCCGCATCATCGCCGGTGACCTGGTGCCGGATGAAGGCGTGATCGGGCGTTCGGGGAACATGGGCATCATGCGGCAGTTCGTGGGCCAGGTCCGGGACGATTCCACGGTCCGGGACCTGCTGGTATCCGCTGCCCCGCCTGCGCTGGCGGCAGCGGCGCGTGAGGTGGACGACGCCGAGCTGGCCATGGTGGAGCACGACGACGAGCCAAGCCAGATGCGGTACGCCCAGGCCATCGTGGACTGGGGAGACGCAGGGGGCTACGACGTCGAAACCGTCTGGGACGAGGTGTGCATGGCCGCGCTGGGACTTCCCTTTGACCGCGCGCAGCACCGCCCGGCGTCGAGCCTTTCCGGAGGTGAGCAGAAGCGGCTGGTTCTCGAAGCGCTTTTTGCCGGACCGGACGACCTCCTGTTGCTGGACGAACCTGACAACTACCTTGACGTTCCGGGCAAGCGGTGGCTTGAGGAGAAGCTGAACGAGTCCAGGAAAACAGTCTTCTTCATCAGCCACGATCGTGAGCTGCTGAACAACGCCGCAGGGCGCATCGTCACGCTGGAACCAGGCATCAACGGTGCCGGCGCCTGGATCCACGGCGGCGGGTTTGGCTCCTACGTGGAGGCGCGGGCAGAACGGAACGCCCGTTTCGAGGAACTGCGGAAGCGGTGGGACGAGGAGCACGTCAAGCTCAAGGAACTCGTCAACATGTACAAAAACAAGGCTGCATTCCGCTCGGACATGGCCAACCGGTACCACGCTGCCCAGACCCGCCTGGCGAAGTTCCTGGAAATTGGGCCCCCAGAGGCCCTGCCCATCGAGCAGAATGTGCAGATGCGCCTCAAGGGCGGGCGCACCGCCAAGCGTGCCATCGTGGCGGAGAAACTGGAACTGACCGGTCTTATGAAGCCCTTCTCCACCGAAGTATGGTTCGGTGACCGCGTGGGCGTCCTGGGCTCCAACGGCTCGGGCAAGTCGCACTTTCTCCGGCTGCTGGCGACGGGAGGGACCGATCCTGAGCGGGAGCACCTGCCCGTTTCCGACGTCGAAATCGCCGAAGTGCCGCACGAGGGCACGGTGAAACTTGGCGCCAGGATCCGTCCCGGGTTCTTTGCCCAGACCCACGTCCGGCCTGACCTCCTTGGCAAGACCCTGCTGGAAATCCTGCACCGTGGTGATGAGCACCGTTCAGGACTCGGCCGGGAGGCCGCGGCCGGGGCACTGGACGGCTATGGACTGGCGGGGCAGTCGGAGCAGAAGTATGAGTCCCTTTCCGGCGGGCAGCAGGCGCGGTTCCAGATCCTGCTGCTGCAGCTGAGCGGTGCCACTTTGCTGCTCCTTGACGAGCCGACGGACAACCTGGACCTTCACTCGGCCGAGGCACTTGAGAAGGCCATTGACCATTTCGAAGGCACCGTCCTCGCGGTGACCCACGACCGCTGGTTCGCGCGCACTTTCGACCGCTTCCTGGTGTTCGGATCCGACGGCAAGGTGTACGAATCCGCCGAGCCGGTATGGGACGAAAAGCGCGTGGAGCGCGTCCGCTAACCCAGGATTATCAAATGATCAGAAATTGCTATCATTTGATCATGAAGACTGACGAGCGGCACCGCGCTATTGCCGGGCTGCTCCGCAAGCGCCATGAGGTGACCGTGGAGGAGCTGACGGTGGCCTGCGACGCCTCGGGCGCCACCATCCGGCGGGACCTCGAGGTCCTGGCAGCGAACGGCGTCCTCCGCCGCGTCCACGGCGGGGCGCGGAGCCTGATCGGCCGCGGCGAAAATCCGGGCTACGGCCAGCGCGAGCTGGAGGACCAGGACGCCAAACGGCGGATCGCGGCTGCGGTGGCAGGACTATTGGCGGACCGTGAACACGTCTGGCTGGACAGCGGCAGCACAGCTGCGGAGGTGGCGCGCGCGTTGGGCGGCAGGGACCTGACCGTCATGCCGATATCCCTCAGGTCGCTGACCATCCTCGCGGGCGAAGAACCCACCGCGGGCACCCGTCCTGCCCTGCTGCTGCCGGGCGGCAGCCTTGTCCCCGGCGAGCTGAGCTTCCGCGGCCCGCTCGCTGAATCCAACATCCGGTCCCTGCGCTTCGATACAGCCGTTGTTACACCGTGCTCCGTAGACCTCAACGCCGGCCTCCTGGCCCACGACATCGATGATGCGGCAGTGAAACGTGCCGGACTGGAATCCGCCGGCCGCGTCGTGGTGGCAGCCGCCGCCTCCAAATGGGACGCACAGGCCCGGGCACTGGTTGCCGGGCTGGAACGGGTGGACGTCCTGGTGACGGATAAGACCTTCAGCGCCCAAGACCGCGCGCAACTCGACAAATACTCCCTGGAAGTAGTGACTGTATGAGCATCAACACCGGAACAGAGCAGCACGCTGGACTGAACGCCGCTGCCGCAGCCACCTTTGTGGTATTTGGCATCAACGGCCTGGTCTTTGCCAGCTGGGCCGCGAGGATTCCCGCCGTCACCGAGACCCTGGAGATCACCTCCGGCCAGATGGGCACGCTGCTGCTGTGCACCGCCGTGGGTTCGCTTCTCGCCCTCCCCACTGCGGGCCTCGTGGTGGGCAGGATCGGGACCGCCAACACCGCACGTTTCGGCGGCAGCCTGGCGGCCCTTGCGGGGGTAGGAATCGCGGCGTCGCTCTCTGTTGCCTCCATTCCGGGGACGGCGGTTTCCCTGTTCTTCTTCGGGATAGCCATCGGCCTCTGGGACGTAGCCCAAAACATCGAAGGCGCCGACGTGGAACACAAGCTGCGGCGCACCATCATGCCCCAGTTCCACGCAGCCTTCAGCGGCGGTGCCTTCGTCGGCGCTCTGATCGGCGCCGGACTCTCGAACCTGGGCGTCGGCCTTCCCCTGCACCTGCTGGTCATCGCCGGCGTGGTGGTACTGGTAATGCTGACCGCCCCGCGCTACTTCCTCCCGCACATCTCCAACGCCACACCTGATGGAGAACCAAAGGCAGCAAAAGGCCCGTCAGCCTGGCGCGACAGCCGCACCCTGCTCATCGGCATCGTGGTCCTGGGGGCAACACTGACGGAAGGGGCGGGCAATGACTGGATCGCCAAAGCCTCCGTAGACGGCCTGGGCACCTCAGAATCCACCGGCGCCCTGATGTTCGCGCTCTTCGTCCTTGCCATGACGGCAATGCGCTTCCTTGGCGGCCGCGTCATCGACAAGTACGGCCGCGTTGCCGTCCTGCGGGCAAGCATGGCTGCCGCAGCGGCCGGGCTCTGCCTCTTCGTGCTGGCAGGAAACGTGTGGCTTGCCGCCGTTGGAGCTGCCTTGTGGGGAGTTGGCGCAGCGCTGGCCTTCCCCATGGGCATGTCCGCCGCTGCGGACGATCCCAGGCATGCCGCGGCAAGGGTGTCTGTTGTATCCACGCTGGGTTATATATCGTTCCTCGCGGGGCCTCCGCTCCTGGGATACCTGGGCGACCTCACCGGAATCCACCTGGCCCTCCTGGCCATCCTCGCCCCCATCCTCTTGGCGCTCCTGCTCGCAGGAGTGGCAAAACCCCTCAAAGCCGGGTAACGCCGCGCACGGGCTGTTCCGCAAGACCGGAAAATTCGCTTTCCGTGCGCGGTAGGGTGATGGAATGCAGAGCAAATGGCGCCGAATCCATCGCTGGATCAGCCGCCTGGACAGATACCTTGTGCGGCATGTCTCGGATCTCCCGGGAGGTAACCATGATGCGTTCTTCCGCCAGCTCTCCGCCTCCGCCAACCACGGCAAGCTCTGGATGGCCGCTGCTGCAGCGATGGCTGCCTTTCCGGGACGGCCCCGCCGTGCGGCCCTGCACGGCCTCATCGCCCAGGCAGTGGCTTCAGCCGTCACGAACGTTGTCTTCAAAACCCTGCTCCCGCGCACGCGGCCGCTGCCGGAACATCTTCCGGTCTTCCGGTTCGTCCACCCCCAGCCGACGAGTTCCTCCATGCCATCCGGCCACTCCGCGTCCGCCGTCGCCTTCGCGGTGGGAACAGGACTCGTCCAGCCCGGGATCGGGGCCGCGTTGGCACCTGTGGCCGCGGGGGTCGCCTACTCACGCGTCCACACCGGTGCGCACTGGCCTTCAGATGTGTTGTTTGGCTCCGCCTTGGGCGCCGGCGCTGCCCTCCTGACGCGGAAGTGGTGGCCGGTACGCCCTCCTTTTCCCCAGGTGGCGCGCAGCAGGACGCCGGCGCCCGAACTCCCCGGCGGCACAGGTCTGAGCATCGTGGTCAACACCCTCGGCGGATCTTTCACGGAGGAAACGGCCGCGGCCCTGCAGGAAGTATTCCCAAACGCCCATATTAATTCCGTCCATCCCGACCAGGAGCTGCTGCAGGAAATCCGGCTTACCGCGGAACATCCCGGCACCCGTGCGCTCGGGGTATGGGGCGGTGACGGTACGGTCGGCGCTGCGGCCGCCGCGGCCGTCGAGCATTCCCTTCCCCTCCTGGTACTCCCCGGCGGCACCCTGAACCACTTTGCCCGGGACGCCGGCACCGGAAGCCTCAAGGAGGCTGTGGCCGCCGCATCCAGGGGAGAAGCGGCGCTGGCGGACCTGGGGATCGTCACGGTGGAGCGCGGACTGGCTGGCAGCCCGGAAAAGGCACAGTTGACCATGCTGAACACCTCCAGCGTTGGCCTGTACCCGAATTTCGTGCGCCGCAGGGAACAACTGCAGCCTGCGCTGGGAAAGCCCTTGGCCGGCGTAGTGGCGATGCTCCGCACGTTCGCGGCAGGAACCCCGCTCACCCTCACTGTCGACGGCAGGCGGCACAAAGTGTGGATCGCATACGTTGGAAGGGGCCGGTTCTACCCGCGCGACCACGCGCCCTTGTTCCGGCCCGTCATGGACGACGGCGTGCTCGACGTCCGCATGATCACGGCCGACGAATCCTTCGCCCGGATGCGGCTTCTGTGGTCCGTGGTGACGGGCACGGTGTCCACCTCGCGGATTACCCACCTCTCAGAGGCAACACGGGTGCGGATCGATGCCGGCGGGTCACCGATGGCTTTGGCAGTGGACGGTGAGGCACTGGCCGGCGTCCGCAGCGTTGAGTACACAGTGCGCCGCCGGGCCCTTTCCTACTACTCACCGCAGCCCCAGTGACTTCCCGGTCATCCAAGGGGACTACCCTGAGCTGTCCCTGAATCATCCCTGAGACCGGCGCAATCCATCCCGGCCGTGGGTAGCGTGGTGCGTACCAGTCTTCTGCAGGACATCCCGCAGTCCACAGCTTTCGTTCGAAGGAACATTCCATGATTGAGGCAACAGGGCTGACCAAGGTCTACGGCGATAAAACCGCCGTGGACGGGGTCAGTTTCACCGTCCAGGCAGGCCGCGTCACCGGTTTCCTGGGACCCAACGGCGCAGGAAAATCCACCACCATGAGGATGATCATGGGACTGGACCGGCCGACGTCAGGTTCGGTCACCGTGAACGGGGTGCCGTTTGCGCAGCATGCCGCACCCCTGCGTGAAGTGGGCTCCCTCCTCGATGCCAAGGCCGTCCACACCGGCCGCACGGCGTACAACCATCTCCTGGCCATGGCCGCGACCCACAGTATTCCAAGGAAACGGGTCCAGGAGGTCATCGAGATGACCGGACTGGGGGAAGTGGCGAAAAACAAGGTGAAGGGGTTCTCCCTTGGCATGGGACAGCGGCTGGGCATTGCCGCCGCACTGCTGGGCGACCCGCAGGCCATCATCCTCGACGAACCGGTCAACGGCCTGGACCCGGAGGGCGTGGTCTGGGTGCGGAACCTGGTGAAGTACCTGGCCTCGGAAGGGCGGACAGTATTCCTGTCCAGCCACCTGATGAGCGAGATGGCCATGACCGCAGACCACCTGATTGTTATTGGCCGGGGCAGGATCATTGCCGATGCCCCCATTGGTGAAATCATCACCGGCAAAGGCCAGTCCCGCGCCCGGGTCCGGACAGACCAGCCGGAGCAGCTCATGCGCCTGCTGGCGGCCGACGGCGTCTCCGTGGAAATCCAGGACCACGAACTCCTTGAGGTTGCCGGCCTGCCCGCCAGGGACATCGCCCGGACAGCGCTGGACAACCGGATCATGGTCTACGAGCTCACGCCGCTCCAGGCAAGCCTCGAAGAGGCGTACATGGAACTGACCAAGGACGAGGTGGAGTACCACTCCCTCATCACCACGGGAGCTGCGGCGCCCACCCAGACCGGAGGACAGCAATGAGCACAGCAGCACTTCAATCCCGCCGGCAGCAGGGCACGCCCGGGCCCGGTTTCCTGCGCGTCCTCAACTCGGAGTTCATCAAGTTCCGGACCCTGCTCTCCACGCTGATCCTGGTGGCATCCACCGTGCTGGTGATGGTGGGCTTTGCGGCCCTGAACGCGTGGGGCATCGGACAGTTTTCGGAGGCAGCCCGGAACGACCCCCAGGCAGCCGCCGCCTTCGCTGCCCAGGGCGGCGACCTTACGGCGGGAATCCCCACATCTGGCATCGCCTTCGCCCAGCTCATCATCGGATCGCTGGCGGTTCTGCTCATGAGCTCGGAATTCACCACCGGGATGGCACGGTCCACCTTCACGGCGGTTCCCAAACGTACGCCGGCCTTCATTGCGAAGCTGATGGTGGTGACGGCGTGCGCATTCGTGGTGACCGTGGTGTCATCCCTCCTGGCCTACGTGGCGGCAACCCCCATCCTGGACAACTACGGCTTTGACATAGACCTGGGCTCCGAACACTCCCGCCGCCTCCTGCTGGTCAGCGGCCTGTATGTGGCTGCAGTAGCGGCAATCGGCCTGTCCCTTGGAACTCTCCTGCGCAACTCAGCAGGAGGCATCATGTCCCTGGTGGGGCTGTTCTTCGTCGTCCCCATCGCCTTCCAGCTCATCCCCGGGGAGTTCTTCGAGGAAGCGCGGAAGTACCTGCCGGACAGCCTTTTCGAGCGGATCGTGACAGCTGCCCCCGCTGAGGACGCCCTGCAGGTCTGGCAGGCCTGGACATGGCTGGGCGTGTGGGTGGTTGTTCCGGTGGCGGCAGCCATGATCGTGCTGAAGAAGCGCGACGTCTAGCACCCCCACGAAACGCGCAGCCTCAGATATGAACCAAACGGCATATACAAGGGACGCGCCGGCCGGGCAGGCCGACGCGTCCTTTGCCGAACTCACGGCGAGGCGCAAAGGGCGGCTTCGCCGATACCTGCAGGGGCGCCCGCTGGTCATGGATTCAGTTGTGGCTGCCAGCTACAGCCTGCTGGTGGCACCCACCGCGGTGGATGCCGCCTCCTCGGGCAACTGGCCCGCAGCCGGCCTGTTGGTCCTGGTGGCCGGATCGCTGTTCCTGCGCCGGTTCTACCCCGTAGGACTGGTGGCCTTCGTCGCGGTGGCGGAAGTGGCAGTCACCCTGCTGCACCCCTGGGGCTCCAACGTGTCCGCGGGGCTGTGGTTCTCGCTGTATGCCGTGGCCGTGGCGCACACCCGCCGCTTCGCCCTCATCACCATGGCCGCCGGCACCGCTCCGCTGGCGTTGCTCTACCTCCTGGCAGCCGTGGGACCCATGGAAAACTCCTTCGTCCACGATCCCGGAGTCAACCCGGGCGACTTCCACCTCCTGACCAGCATCGCCACCGGCGCCACGATAACCCTGTCCAACATCGTGGCCACGGGCATTGGAATCGGCGTCCGCCAACGCCGTGAGCATGAGCAGGAAGTCGCCGCCTGGGCCGCCCGGGCCGCAAGTCTCGCCTCCGTCAACGAGCGGAACCGGATCGCGCGCGAAATGCACGACGTCGTGGCCCACTCGCTGACGGTAATGATCAGCCTGTCCGACGGTGCCGCCGTCGTGGTCCGGAAAAGCCCGGAGCGCGCCGGCGAGGTACTCGGCGAATTGTCCAGGACGGGACGGACCGCCCTCGCTGACATGCGCCGGGTCCTCGGCGTGCTCCGCGATGACACCGGAACAGCCGCCCCCAGGCTGCCCCTTACGGCGGGGGACAGCCTGGCCAGCCTGCTGGAAGGCTTCCGCATAGCGGGCCTGCCGCTGCACTACTCCCACACCGGGCCGGCCTTGCCCGATGATGCGGCGTTCCAGCTCACGGTGTACCGGATCGTGCAGGAATCGCTCACCAACGTGCTCCGCTACGGCCGCGCCCTCACCCGGGTGGACGTCACCGTTGTCCGCTCCGGCTCCACCGTCACCATCGACGTGCTCGACGACGGTGCCGGGGTGGCCGGACATCCCGCCACGGAGGGGGCTGCTTCTCCGCCCGGCGCTGGCGGTTCCCATGGGTCCGGCCAGGGGCTCGCGGGGATGGCCGAGCGGTCCAGGATCTACTCCGGCTCGGTGGAAGCTGGGCCCAGCGGCCGGGGCTGGCGCGTGCACGCTGTACTGTCCTGGCCCGGCGAGGAGTCCGCTGGATCGATCCGCCCCTACGAACTGCAAGGCAACCCATGACCGGCAACGCACCCATCAACGTCCTGCTGGCCGATGACCAGCCGCTGCTGCGGATGGGATTCCGCCTGATCCTGGAGGGCGAAGAGGACCTGAGGATTGTTGGCGAAGCCTCGGACGGAGCCGACGCCGTGCACCAGGTCCGGGAGCTCAACCCGGACGTGGTGCTGATGGACGTCCGCATGCCCGTGCTGGACGGCATCGAGGCCACCCGGGCCATCACCGCGGCCGGTTCCTGTGCCCGGATCATCATCCTGACCACCTTCGACGTGGACGAGTATGCCTTTGCCGGCCTCCAGGCAGGGGCCTCGGCCTTCCTCCTAAAGGACGTGGCGCCGTCGGAACTGGTCAGCGCCGTCCGGGTGGTGGCCAGCGGCGACGCCGTGGTGGCGCCGCGCGTAACGCAGCGCCTGCTGGAAACGTATGTCCGCGGTGCCGCCCGGCCGGCCCCGGCCGTTCCCGCGCCGGACCCCCTGCTGGCTGACCTGACCCCGCGGGAAACGGAGATGCTGGAGGCGATGGCCGAAGGGCTGTCCAATGCCGAAATCGCCCACCGGTACTACCTCTCGGAAGCGACCGTGAAGACCCACGTGCGCCGCATCCTCACCAAGCTCCACCTCCGGGACCGGGTCCAGGCCGTTGTCTACGCCTACGAAACCGGCCTGGTGGTGCCGAGCAACCCGGACTACTGAGCCCGCGGCCCAACGCCGTCTAGACTCGAGACCATGCCTTCCCTTGCCTCCGCCGCAGACCACATCCAGGACCTTGGCGCCTACGTCAGCGCCTCGCCGTCGAGCTTCCACGCCGTGCACGAAGCAGCGCGGCTGCTGGAAGACGCGGGCTTTGTGCGCCTGGACGAACTGCAGCCCTGGGAAGGCGGGCCGGGCCGGTTCTTCATCATCCGGGACGGGGCGCTGATCGCGTGGGTCGTTCCCGAAGGGGCGGGGCCGGCCACGGGCTTCAACATCCTGGGCGCGCACACCGATTCGCCCACCTTCAAGCTCAAGCCCAAGCCCACCACGGGTGCCCACGGCTGGCTCCAGGCCGGTGTGGAGGTGTACGGCGGGCCGCTGCTGAACTCGTGGCTTGACCGGGAACTGCAGCTGGCCGGCCGCCTGGTCATGCTGGACGGCACCGAGCACCTGACCGCCACGGGGCCAATGCTCCGTTTCCCGCAGCTTGCCATCCACCTGGACCGCGCTGTCAACGACGGCCTGGCCCTGGACAAGCAGCGCCACATGAATCCGGTGTGGGGGCTCGGCAATCCTGCCGATGCCGACCTGCTGGCCGTGCTGGCCTCCCACGTTTCCGGGGCTTCCGTGGACCCTGCCAAAATTGGCGGGTACGACGTCGTCCTTGCGGACACGCAGGCACCTTCGGTTTTTGGGGGCAACAGCGAATTCTTTGCCTCCGGACGGCTGGACAACCTGTCCTCGACCCATGCGGGGCTGGCGGCCCTGATCGCGCACGCCTCCGGTGCTGTGTCCGGTGCTGTTTCCGGTACCGGCAGCCCGATCGCCGTCCTGGCGGCGTTCGACCATGAGGAGATCGGCTCCAACTCCCGCTCGGGTGCCTGCGGACCCATCCTCGAGGATGTCCTGGTGCGGATCTCTGACGGCCTCGGCGCCACGGTCAGCCAGCGGCGCCAGGCGCTGGCGGCGTCATTCTGTGTTTCCGCCGACGCAGGCCACGCAGTACACCCCAACTACGCGGAGCGGCACGACCCCGCCAACCATCCGGTGCTGAACGGCGGCCCGCTGTTGAAGATCAACGCAAACCAGCGCTACGCCACTGACGCCCCCGGCGCGGCTCTGTGGGCCCGGCTGTGTGCCGATGCCGGCGTGCCGTACCAGGAGTTCGTGTCCAACAACGCGATTCCGTGTGGCTCCACCATCGGTCCGCTGACCGCCACCCGCCTGGGAATCCGGACGGTGGACGTGGGTGTTCCGCTGCTCTCCATGCATTCCGCGCGGGAGTTGTGCGGGGTGGAGGACCCCTGGCGGTTGGCCGCGGTGGCCGGGCTGTTCTTCCGCACTGCCGCCTAGCGGGACGGTTCCTTTCCGAAGGCGAACAGGTGCTGGTCGATTTCGTGGGCGGGGACTCCAACCCACGTTTCTCCGGCGGGCACGTTACTGAGGACGGCAGCACCCATGCCCACCGTGGCATAGTCACCCACCGACGTCCTGTCCCGGACACTCGAATTCATGCCGAGGTAGGCAGCCTTCCCTACCCGGACGCCGCCGCCCAACGACACGCCGGCGCCGAACGTCGCAAAGTCCGCCACGTCGTCGTCATGCGTGAAAGTCACCGAGGGCATCGCCACCACATGCGAGCCCAGTGTGACGGCGGCTGTCAGGGTGACATTGCGCAACAGGATGCTTCCCCGCCCAATCCGGCAGCCCTCGGGATACTGGACCGAGGGGTCCACTGCTGTTGCATACCGCGATTCATGGATGCCCAGCGACGTGAGCCGGTCCACCACGGCCTCCCGTGCCTTCCCTGACCCCAGGCACACCAGCAGGAATGCGTGGGTGTAGTTGGCGGCATCATCGATGCTTCCCAGGACAGGCGCACCGTCAACGGTGACCCCCGCCATCTCCTTGTCGTCGTCCAGCAGGCCCACGACGTCGTACTGGCCACTGCTTCGCACCATCGCCAGGACTTCACGGGCAAGGCCGCTCACTGAAATAAGGATCAGTTCACTCACGTGCCCACCGGGTGCGCTGCGTTCCGGATCGCATTGATGACGCGGTTGATGCTGGACGAGTCGATCTCGTGGAAGACAGGGAGGACCAGGGTGCGGTCGCTCAGCCGCTCCGTGGATTGCAGCCTGGCGTTGCCGTTGTCGCGCCAGCGGTACGCCGGCTGGCGGTGCGCGGCATACGCCCCGCGCCGTGCGGTGATGCCGGCCTCGGCCAGCCTTTCCAGCAGCGCTTCGCGGGTCATGGGGAATCCCGGGAGGACTTCCAGCCACAGGGATTGGTAGTTCGTGGTGCCATAGGGGGGATCGGACACGATCCTCAGCCCTTTGAGGCTTTTGAGGGCCTCCACGTACAGGCCCGCGATGTTCCGCCGCCGTTCCACCATCTGCGGCAGTCGCCGCAGCTGGATGATTCCGACGGCGGCCTGCAGGTCGGTCATGCGGTAGTCGAAGCCAACTTCAAGGCAGACCTCCCGGGGGGAGAGGAACAGTTCTTCCCGGTTGAGGGCTGCCAGGCTGCTTGAATGTTCCCTCAGGGCCCGGGCTCGGGCCGCCCAGTCCGCCCGACGGGTTGTGAGCATGCCCCCTTCGCCGGTGGTGAGGATGTGGTTGGGATGAAAGGACCACACGGTGATGTGGGCGCCGGCGCCCACCGGCTTGCCCTTGTACCGCGAACCAACTGCACAGGCTGCGTCTTCGATGACCGTGAGTTCGTGGCGGTCGCAAAGATCGCGGATGGGGTCCAGGTCCACGGGCACCCCGCCCTGGTCCACCACTATCACCGCCCGGGTGTCCAAGGTCAGGGCGGCGTGGATCGTCTCCGCGGTGACGTTGCCGGTGGCAGGATCCACATCGCAGAAGACGGGGCGCGCTCCGACGTACGTCACGGCGTTGGCCGTGGCGATATAGGACAGGGAAGGCACAATAACGTCGTCGCCGGGACCGATTCCCGCCACCACGAGGGCCAGATGCAGCGCGGTGGTGCCGCTCGACGTCGCCACGGCGAACCGGGCCCCCTGTGCGGCTGCGAAGTCGGCCTCGAATTCCTTGACTTTCGGACCTTGGGTAACGCATCCGGAGAAGACCACCTCGGCCAGCGCGTGGGCTTCCTCCTGCCCCAGCCAGGGCTTCATTACTTCGATGCGTGCAACAGCTGATTCGGTGGCCACGAGGCACCATCTTTCCTAGGAGGAACGGAACGAAGACGGGCAGCTTGTCTCACCTGGACCACAGGACGCTTTCAAGCCACGATCCTGCGGCATACTGCTGGTAATCCTCGGGCCCTGGTACCTGGATGCTTGACGCTTGGCCTTCAAGGCCCCTGCTGCGGGTGACGGCCTCCAGCATGCCGAGTACCCGCAGGCCGGATGTGTTGGTGGACGGTGCCCTCTGCTGGCCGCGCGCCCGGCGCGCAAACTCGGCAGCCGCACGGTTCCGCGCCTCCTGGCCGAAGGCGGTCACCGGTCCATCTTCGGCCGGCACCTGAAGTGCGCCCGGCTCCGCCCAGTATGGGGACCGCCGCCGCTGCTGGGTGGATGAATCAGAGTCGAAGATGCCCAGTTGCTCCTCTTGCAGCATGGCATCCCACACCAGGACGAGCTGTGAACCTGCGATGACCAGCTGGTTGCTCTTCACGCGGCTCAGGTTGTTGACATGCAGGTGCACGGTAGCGTCGTTGGGAAGCCTGAAGTTCACGTGGCCAACACAGTCGCGGCCGGTACCCAGCGGGTCCCCGCCGAGGGCCGAAACACCCTGGGGATTGAGGCGCCCGGCAAAAACAAAGTCAAGGAGGGCGAGGCTGTCGGGGGCAAGGTCCCAGAAAACGTCCCGGTCAGTCCGGGACAGGTTGCTTTCGGTGCGCACGGCTTCGACGAAGAGGATATCGCCCAGGGACCCGCTGGCCACCAGCTTCCGCATCTTTTGCACAGCCGGCTCAAAACACTGGGCCTTGTTTGCCATCAGGACAACGTCCCTGGCGTCCGCCTCCGCCGCCATCTCCTGCCCGAGTTCCAGGCTGTCCGCCAGCGGCTGTTCCACCAGAACGTGCTTGCCCGCCCGCAGCGCAGTCATTCCTGTTCCGAACAGGGCCCGGAGGGGGGTGGCGATTGCCACCGCATCCACCTCCACACTGTCCAGCAATTCGTCGATGGCCTCAAACCAGGGCGTACCGCCAAGTTTTTCCGAGACCTTGGCGGCCCGGCGGGAGTCCACGTCGCAAATGGCCGCCAGGTCCCAGTCCGGGCTGTCCTGGAGGGTTTCGGCCATGCCCGCTCCCCGGGAACCTGCGCCAACCACAGCGATACGCAACCTGTCCGCGTTCACGCCGTCCCTGCCGTGGCCGGAGTCCTTAGCGAAAGCTTCCATTCTCATCCTCTTTGTCAGTAGGCGCTGTCAGTAGGCGCCGGAAGGCTGGATAACGGCACGGAAAGTCCGCCACAAGATCAGCAGGTCACCTGGGATGGACCAGTTTTCGACGTAGTAGAGGTCCAGGCGCACGGCCTCGTCCCAGGACAGGTCCGAGCGCCCGTTGATCTGCCACAGGCCAGTGAGGCCCGGCTTGATGAGGAGGCGCCGGTGGGTATGCCGTTCGTATCCGCTGACCTCGCGGGCAAGCGGAGGGCGTGGCCCCACCATGCTCATATCGCCAAGCACCACATTCCAGAGCTGCGGGAGTTCGTCCAGCGAGTACTTCCGCATCCACCGCCCGCAGCGGGTGACCCTGGGATCATTGCGCATCTTGAACAGGACACCGGCGCCTTCATTGGTATCGTGCAGCACGGCCTGGCGCTCCTCCGCATCGACCACCATGGAGCGGAACTTGTACATGCCGAACGTCTGGCCACCCTTGCCGATGCGGTCCTGGCGGAACAGGATGGGCCCCGGGCTGTCCATCCGGACGATGACGGCGAGGAGCAGCAGCAGGGGTGAAAGCACCGTCAGCGCGGCACCCGCAAGCGTCACATCCATGACCCGCTTGAGGATGTGCTTGCCGCCGGAGTACTGGGGAATGTCCACGTGCATCAGCGGAAGCCCTTCCACCGGACGCCAGTGAATACGGGGTCCCGCGACGTTCGTGAGGGTGGCTGCCAGCACCATTTCGGCAGAGCACTCCTCCAGTCTCCACCCCAGTTCACGGATGAACTTGTTGCCGCCCGGGAGGGGTCCGGCAATGATCACGGAATCTGCCTGGGAGAGGCGTGCCGTCCGGGCAATGTCATCCGTGGAAGAAAGCACGGGCACCAGCTGCTCGCCCACGCGGAGCCTGGCCCCGCGGCGGGAACCGGGGAGGCATACGCCGAGGATCTTGTAGACGGGGCCGGACTTTTTTTCGATCTGCTGGACGACGTAGCGGACATCCTCGGGCTCACCGACGACGATGGCCCGTGACAGGTGCCGCCCCTTGGCCTTTTCCGTCGCCAGCCGGCGGCGGAAAAGCCAGCGGTTCGCGGTCAATGAGAGGATGCCCACCGGCAATGAAACGGCAAACATGGTGGCGCCGCTCTCGATGGAGAACACGACCGACGCAATTGCAATGAATCCGAAGAGACGGAAGGTGGCCGATATGACCCGCTTGTATTCGTCAGCGCCGACCCCAAGGACTTTCGGATCGCGTGTCTTGTAGATTTCCAGTGCAGCGATCCAGATCAGTGCCAGCGCAACGCTGGCCGCGATGCCCGCGGCCGTTGATGTCCTGTCCAGAAGTCCTGGACTCGAGCGGTGGTAGCCAAGAGCTACTGCCCCGGCGATCAGCAGCGAGTCGGTGACACGCAACAGGTTGATGTGGACTGAAATCCAGTCGGCGGAGGACGCCTTGCGTCCCAGCGCTGAAGGAACCAGGCTGACGGCCGGCCGGTAGCCGGGAGCTGCCGCCGGGACGGGACCGTCGCCCGCCAGGGCAGGACGCTCACCTGCCAGGCCGCCGGTGAGCGCTGAGCGTTTGGTCCCGTAAAGCATGGGACGCCGCTGTCCGGTGACGGGTGCTTCTGCCATGGTGACCCCTTCCGGTATGTCCGCTTGTGCTCTGGCCGTGAAGCAAAACTAGTCACGGAAAGCCCGCTGCGGAGGATTTGGGCGGGCCCTTTGTGGGTCCCGCGAAGGAATTTTGTGGATAATGCGGGTAGCTGCAGCAGCAGCGGTTGGCGCTAAAGGACCGGCAGGATGTACGGCTCCGGAGCTGCCTTTTCCTTGCTGGCCGCCAGGGCAGTCAGCTGGGCGCGTGACTCAACCCCAAGCTTGCGGTAGATGGCCGTCAGCCTCACTTCCACGGTCCTCACGGAGACGAAGAGTGTTGAAGCGATTTCCTTATTGCGCATCCCCCGGGCAACCATCCTCGCCAGGACGCGTTCGTGGTCAGCGAGCAGCAGCATGGCCGGGTTTCCCTGCGGGCCTGGTGCTTCCACCCGTTCGTCCAGCAGGAGTGCGTCCACGTGCTGGATCCACGCGTTGGCGCCCACTTCGTCGAACATGACCTTGGCCCGCAGGAGACCGTCGCGGGCGTCCCGCAGCCGGCCGAGTGCCTTCAGCCTTTCTGCGTAGCACAGCATGGTCCTTGCCCGTTCAAGCAACGAATCCCGCGAGTTCCTGCTGTCCAGGGCCTGGCCGAACAACTGCAGCGACTGCTCGCCGTCCGCCAGGATGGCACGGCTGCGCGCAACTGCCATCATCAGCCACGGTGAGCGCAATCCCACCGAACGGCTCTCCAGGCTGAGGAGGGCCTGGGTGGCTTCCCGGTGGCGTCCCAGCCGGACCAGTACCTCCACGAGGTCCGCATCGCACCGCAGCAACGTGGGATTGGTGAAACCAGTGCCAATTTCAGCGGCACGTGAGAGCTGGGCCAGGGATTCTGCAAGGTCACCCCGAAGCAGTGCAAAGTGGCCTTGCCACGCAGCAAGCTGCGCAGTGATCGCCGGGTGGCTTTCAGCGCCTGCAAACCGTTGTGCCTCGGCCGCGTAGCTGTGGGCGAGGGCTTCATCCCCCAGTGCATGGGCACGCCAGACCCTGAAAACGTGGCGGAGGCCGCGGTGGTACTTAAACTCGGGTTCAAAAAGCTCAAGGTCGTCCATGAGCTTGCTAGCCGTCCGGACGTTTCCTGCCCTGATCTCGTTGTCCACAGCCAGGAACAGGGCAGTTTCCCGCCAGTTCACGTGGGCGTCCCGTGTGGAGGTCCGCACCATGGCAAAGAGCTCCTGCGCCTGGTCATAGCGCTCCGCGTAGCTGTAGGCGCGGCCCTGGATCAGGAGGCCGGCCACGGATCCGCCCTCAAGGCTGTACTTGCGTCCGGGCTGCACTCCGTCGCCGCTGGTGGACTCCGTGAGCAGCCGGGCACGTTCCATGAGCTCAAGGCACTCGGCCGATGCGGATTCCTGGAACTTGCCGGCGTACTGGAGAAGCTCGCACGCATCCTGGAATTCCCAGCGTTCCGCGTAGTACACGGCGGCGACGGCAAGGAGGTTGGCGGCGAAGCCAGGATCATGCTGGCCGAATTCCTTCACCAGGCGCAGCACCATGCTGGAACGGACTGCTCCGCCCTGGATGAAGTCGATTTCGAAGGAGAGCCCCGTCAACCGGAGGATCAAGGCAGGATTCCGGGTCACCCGCTGCGCCCACTCCAGGTAGCGCCTGGCGTAGACGAATTCACCCCGGTTGAACAGGAGTTCAGCGATTGCCGCCAGGCGTGCGGCGGTTTCCGCTTCCCATGGATTGATAGTCAGGGCGCGTTCGACGTACTCCACCGCGAAGGACAGTTCGCCGCCCCGGATCAGGTCCACTGCATGGCGGAGCAGGCCGAAGGGGGTCTGCCGTTCCAGCGCGGTGAAGCTCAGGTGCCATCTGCGGGCGTAAGGGTCGGTGTCCTGGCAGGCTTCCGCCAGCGCCCGGTGGTTGGCGGTGCGGACCGCAGGGGTCATGGCACCAAAAACATAGCCGCGAAGCAGCTGGTCCCGGATTGCAAGATGCGGGCCTGTGCGGTGGACGATTCCGCAGGCCAGCAGCTCGTCCACCCCGGTCCATACGTCCTTGCTGATCTTTTCCAGCGTGTTGATGTCGCTTCGGCACGAGAGGGACAGCAGATCCAGGACATTCCGTGCGGGCACGGTCAGGCCGCCCACCACCAAGGCGAACTCCGCCTCGAAGCTGCCGTTGCCGGGAAGGGGAACCGGGAGGGCGAACTTTCCCTCCGCCTGCCGTTCCAGCAGCCGGCCGTAGAGTTCGACGGCGGCAAGCGGGTTTCCGCGGGTAGCTGCGGCAACTGCGTGGGCAGCCGCCGTCGTGGTTTGCCTTGCGGGGATCGCCTCAAGCATCCGCACCGTGTCGCTGTAGCTCAGCGTTTGCAGGTGCAGCACGGCCAGGCCGCTGAACGGGCTCTCAGGCATCTCGTCACGGAGGCAGACAAACATGGCAATGTCGGTCCCGGACAGGCGGCGGGCCAGGAAGCCAATGACGGCCTGGCTGCTCGGGTCCAGCTGGTCTGCGTCGTCAATGACGATGACCGTCCGGGAGGATGCGCGCTGGTGAAGGCCGTTGAGGAGCATTGAGGAGATGGCCGGCACGTCCAGGGATCCTGCAGTATCGCGCAGGAGCTCGTCAGCGATCCTGTTGAGGACGGGATCATCCATCGCGTTGAGGAGGGCCGTGACGCCGGACAACGGCCAGTCCGATTCGAACGCGCTTGCTCCGAGGAAGACGGTCTTGTAGTCGGAAAGTGTGGGGATCTCTGAGAGCAAGGCCGACTTTCCAACCCCGTGGCCGCCGATCACCGCCAGGGCCGTGTCCTTGGGACCGCGGATCACAGAAAGAAGCCTGTCCAGCTCCTTGTTTCGCCCTAACAATGACATGGGTCCCCAATCCTCGAAGAAGGAGACCACATTCTTTCGTTAGTAGTTGTTCCAATAATTGCACGCCGCCATCAGGTTACGGATAACCATTAGGTCGGCAGGCTGTCGGTTTGCACCTCCAGCACGGTTCCCAGCCGTTAAGCGAATATAGCCCTGAATTTATGCAAAGCGCCATATATAGTTCACTTAGTATTGGCTCAAGATCACCCCTGCTTTTCCTCAAGGAGGCAGCGGAAGCCCTACCTACCTAATCGCCCGCAGTCCACCTCCTCCCCTACCTAATGACCGCAGCGGCCAGCCGGCTACCTATGCCCGACGGAGGCAGCAGCAGGATGCCCTTTACCTACGTACTACAGGGAGCCAAGTCGGAAAAATGTGAGTACCCACTACTCGTGCCACCCCATTAGGTAGGGGGTAGGCTCTCGGGACTGCCATCGGATCAGCGGTGCCTGCCGGCGTGCGGCGGGCAGGCGCGGCTGAAATTCCAACCTATCAAGAAGTGGTGAGCGAATTGCCGAATTCCCCCCAACTTCCGGTTTCCTATTCCGGGCCGGAATTTGCCAGAGAATATGCAAGCGGCAAAAACGCGGGTGCAATTCCAGAGGTTAATTCGGTGCTGATTACCGTGTTCCGGGAGCTCGACAAGTCCGGGGTGCCGTGGGTTCTATTGAGGGGTGAGGATGACCTGGTCCGCCCGGCGGGGGATGTTGACCTGCTCGTTTCTGCCGAGCTGGTGCCGGGACTGGACCGCCTTGTTGCCGGCGTGGGATTCCGCCGCGTCGTAGCACTGGGCCATGGGAGCCACCGCTTCTACTTCCGCTACCTCTCGGAAGAGGATCTTTGGATCAAACTGGACGTGGTTTCGGATATCAGCTTCGGGCAGTTCCAGGAGCTTGGGACTGCCCTCGCAGCCGGTTGCCTGCGGCGGCGCGTGGCCGTGGGGCCGTTGTGGCTGCCGGAAGCCCAGGACCAGGCCTGGCTGCACATCCTGCACCTGGTGCTGGACAAGGGTGAAATTACTCCGGCCAAGGTCCCCGCAGCCCGTTCCGCAGCTGCCGTGGCGACGGTGGAAAATCCAGTAGCCCTGTTCCTGGACCGGAAGTTCGGGGCCGGAACAGCCGGGAAGCTCCTCAACCTGCTGCAGTCCGGAACTTTCGATGACATCCCTGAAACCGCGGCAGGGCTGAAAAGCCGTTGGACGGGCACCCGGGTTCCGCCCCGGGTCACCAGTTTGGCCAACAGGGTGCTGAGGCGGGTGGGTCCAAAGCTCAAGGGCAGGGGGCCGGTTGCCGGAGTGCTGGCCCCTGACGGCGCGGGCAAGACCACCCTGCTCCACGGCCTCCGCTCCACCTGCCCCCTGCCTTCTGCCTACGTCTACATGGGCCTGTGGAGCGCCAGCCCCATGGACCGGTGGCTCCAGAAGATCCGCGGCGGGTTCCTGGCCAGGAAGGTCTTCAGGATATTCCGGGCCGGACTTGCCGCCAGGTACTACTCCCTCCGGGGCCGCGTGGTGCTGATGGACCGCCTCGCCTTCGATGTCCTCCTCCCCGGCTCGCGGACGGAAAGCCGTTTGGCTGCGTTGACGGATGCGCTGGCCCTCCGGTTCCAGCCGCGCCCTGACCTCGTCCTGGTGCTTGATGTCCCCGGCGAGGTCATGTTTGCCAGGAAAGGCGAACACACTCCCCAAAAACTTGAGGAATGGCGCAAAGCGTATCTGGAGCTGGCCGAAGAAATTCCCTCGGCGCACGTCCTGGATGCCAGCCAGACAGAGTCCGAGGTCCGGGTGAAGGCCAGCAGGCTCTTGTGGAATGTCGCCGCACCCAAGGGGATGGACGTGGGTGGTGCCGCGGAACCTCTTCCCCTGCACCTGTGGATGCTGCTGGACTGGCGTTTCCTGCTTCCCGTAAGCCAGCCCGAACAACTTGGGTATGGCGGCCGGCTCAGCAGTGATGCGGTGGCGGCGATCAGCCTGCTGGACCCGTCCGCCCGCCGTATAGAGCCGTCTTCCGGACCCGTTCCGGAGAATGAATTCGACGTCGTCCTGCTCTCTGAACCGGACGCACGGCTGTTTACCGGTGCTGCCGCTTCCCTCCGGCCGGGGGGCTGGATCTGCCTGCAGGTGCGGCGCTCCCTCGGTTCCCGTCCTGGCCCGCAGACCCTCGCAGGGTGGAAGCGCACGCTGGAGCGGTCAGGCTTCGATGATGTGGCGGTCTATTGGCATGTGCCATCCCTTGAACGGCCGGCCCGTTTTGTACCCACGGCGTCGAGGACCGCGGTACTCGATACCTTGTCGCATTATTCGGGCGTACGCTTTGGAAAAGCCAAGGCTGCAATCGGGAGGCTGGCACTGAACCTGGGCATGTTCAATGTGGCCGCTGCAGAAGGCACCGTGGTTGGCCGGCGGTCACTGGAAGCCGGCCGGCAGGAGTCGCTGTGAAATATATCGACCAGATCCTCCGCGATAACTACCGGGCGCTCGAGCTCAGGAAGTACGGCCTCACCGGCCAGTGGGACACGCTTCTGCTGACGCCGCAGTTTGTCACCTCGCGCCACGTGGTTGCCCTCATTTTCTCCACGGACGCCCAAGTTCCCCGGCTTGTGGTGAAGATCCCCCGCCAGCCTGGAGACAACGACAGCGTGCGCAAGGAAGCCGATGTACTGCTGCAACTCAAGTCGCTCGGGGTGGGGTCCGAACAGGGTGCTCCTGAGGTTGTGGGAGTGCTGGACGTCGGGGGCCAGACAATACTGATTGAGACTGCCGTGGTGGGCAGCCTGCTGGAGCCCCACCTCGTGGTGCAGGACTTCCCCCGCGCCCTGGACGCCGGCCTGAACTTCGTCGCGGCGCTGCCCTGCACCAGGCCGGTGCCGGAAAATGCGGACTGGTACCAGCGGACCATCACCAGCCCTTTGGCCGAGCTGGCCTCGTTGTTGCCGGCTGACACGGAAGTGGCCCGGCTGATCGAGCGCACCCACAAGGTATTGGCGCCAATGAGCACCGAGCAGCTTCCGGCAGTGGTGGAACACGGAGACCTCAGCTACCAGAACCTCTTCCTCCAGCCAAACGGACGCCTCCAGGTGGTGGACTGGGAACGTTCGCGCATCGATGGCCTGCCTGCCCATGACCTCATCTTCTACCTGCAGTACATCGGCCAGTCCCAGGAGGATGCGTTGTCTTCCCGCCGGCTGCAGCTTCGCGCCTTCGAGAACGCCTTCAGTCCCGGGGGATGGGCCCTGGCGCCCCTGGCACAACACCTGCGGCTGCGCAACGTGGAGCCGGAACTGCTTCCCTACCTGGTGATCGCAACCTGGGCGCGGTCTGCGGCAACAATGGCCTACCGGCTGGCCGGCCAGTCCGTGCATGACGGGGACACCGGCCACGTCCAGGCCGCCGTAACGGCGGACCGCGACTTCTGGCTCTGGCGCCATGCGGTCACCACCTGGGCAGCGGTTCCTGCCTAGGGCTGTGACAGCCGCCTAATTGCCTGCAAGTTCGACAGTCTGGGGAGAAGATGTACACCAAGGAAACGGCCTCCGGGTTCTCGCCCAGGCTGGACATCGTCCCTTTTCTGCTGTTCGGCGGCGGGCTGGTGCTCATCACCATCGCCGCCGGCCTCGGTTCGATGGCGATCCTTGCGGCAGTGGCGGCAGTCGTCTTTTTCTCCGTCATAGCGCAATTGATTCACCGCCTGGCTGAGCGCAAGGCCGAGATTTCGTTTTTCCTCATAATTCCCACAATCATGTCAGCGACGCAGAACGTCTATCTGACGACCGTTGCGGGTGCCCTGGACAGCGGACGGCTTCAATTTGCCATCATCCTGAACTTCCTTTTCTCGGTTGCGCTGTATGTGGTCCTGATCGCGACCAGGAAGCCAACTTCCGGGCCTGCCCTTCGGAAGCTGATCAAAGCCGTGACAACCTGCCTGGCCATCCTTGTTGTCTACGGGGCTGCGACCGTTGTCTTGTTCCAGCATGACCTGGTGGCGGCAGCGGCCTCCTCCAGGAACATCGTGGCTCCCTTCCTGTTCCTCCTCATCGGGCTGCATGCCAGCGTTTGGGCCAGGCATGCCGTCTACCTCCGCTACCTGGTAATGCTGGGTTTCGTGGCGGTTGTCTTCGGCTTCATTGAAGCGAATACGCCTGATTTCTGGCAGTCCCTCGACCTCCGGACCCTGTGGGAGAAAAAGGGAATCTCTGTCCAGCAAGACTCCGGCCTGCCTAAAAACTTCTTTGCTTCAGAGCAGGTGGTTCCCGGAGAGTTCCTGCGGCGCATGGCAGGCCCCTTCGCGGACCCGGTAAATTTTGGCACCTTCCTCTTCGCCGTGTTCATGGCGGCGTGGTATCTCCGCGGGCTGTTATGCCAGATCGCAACCGTGGCAGCGATGGTCCTGGCCGTCAGCAAGGGTGCACTTCTTGGCCTGATCGTTTTTTTCGCCTTCTGGACCCGCTACTATGCATCGAGAACCAGCCACCTTATTGCCCTGGTGCTGCTGGCTGCCGGTGCATATAACTTCTATTTGTTTACCGTTTCCAGTTCAACAGGCAGTACTGCGGCACACATCGGCGGGTTCACCGCGGCCTTTGTTGAGTTCCCGCAGCATCCCCTCGGGCGCGGACTGGGCAGCTCCGGAGTCCTTGCCGGCCTGTTTTCGGAAGGGTCCGAGTCCACGTCGGCCGTGACAGAGAGCGGACTGGGCATGGTGATCGGCCAACTCGGAATAGTGGGCCTGGCCGTGTACCTGGTGTTCTTTTTCCAGTTGTCGAAATACGTCCTGCAGATCAAAAACCTGCGCGACAAGACTTTGGCGGCAGGCCTCCTGGGCGGTTTCCTCCTGAATGCCGCCTTCAATGAGGTAGCGCTCAGTCCCAACTCGGCAGCGCCGTATTTCATCATCCTGGGCCTGGTCATCGGCTCAGACCTGGCGGCGAAAGAGGAACTGGACGCCATACCTTCCCTCCAGTTCGAGGAGGACGCCCCCTCTCTACGGGACCTGGGCCGGGAAGGGCCCCTCCGGACCAAGCAGGCTTAGGCGGGCAGGTGCAGGCCGGCGGGCCTGCGCCCTTCCTGGGGGGACCGCCGTCGTGCTCTGCGCTCCTGTATCAGCGCCGGCGATGAGGTAGGTGACCGGGCCTGGCCGGCGTTTCAGCTGAACCAGCGGCTCTTCGCGGATCCCCTGTCCCGCGAACCTTCATCCAGCTGCCGACAGGGCTGCCAGTGGGCAATGCCGGCAAGCCATATCCCGATGGGAAAGGACCCGACCGCCTGTCCCCCTGCTGTCCGCCTGGTGGTGGTGGCGTGTCGCAACACTTCTATTCGGCGGTGGCATCCTGCCGGCGGCGGACGAGGTGTAGCAGCTCATTGTGCAGCGTTGGGAATCCAAACCGGAGGACGCCGTACACGGCCGCTATGGCGGTCACAAAGACCAGCGCCGCTGTGAGGGGAGCCCCCAAATAGAGTTGCAGGAAGATGATGGATCCGGCCCCGGCCACGGCGAGACTGCAGGCAAAGGCCGGCAGAACAGCACGCAGCATTGCCTTTGGTCCGATGTGGAGCACCCTGGCAGCTACCGTTTGCATCCCGACGGCGAAGAGCAGCGCTGTTGCCATCTGGGCGCACGCGACGGCAATGATCCCCCACTGGGCCGCCACCAGCAGGACGGGCACCAGCACGGCCAGCCGAATGAGCGAGAACGTGATGGAGATGCCGGGGCGGCCTATCGCCTTATAGACGTCGTTTGCGCCTGCGCCAAGGGACCGTGCTGCCGCATACAGGGCCAGGAACACGAGCGGAATGACAGACTCGGACCATTGGCCGCCAAAGACCAGCGGGACGAGGATCGGTGCCAGCACTGCCAGCCCAACGCCGGCCGTCATGCCGTAAAGGGACTGCACGCGGACACCCTTCAGGTAGCCGTCGCGCAACCGTTCGGGCTGGTGCTGCACCTGGGTGTACAGCGGGAACAGGACCGTGGAGAGCACAAAAAAGACGTTGATGATCAGGGCTTCGGGAAGCCTGAAGGCCAGCGTGTAATAGCCCAGGGCCTGGGCCCCAAGGATTACGCCGATGATCACATAGTCGATGTCGAAGATGAGCCGCGCAAGGAGGTTGCTGCCTGCCACCGGAACGCCGAACTTGAGGTTTGCCCGGAGGGCGTCCTTGGCCACGCGCCAGATCTGCCAGGGAGCGCCCTTGCGGACAAGCCACCAGCACGTCGCTGCGTACGCAACCGCCCCTGCCGCGGTACCCGCCGCGAGCGAGAAAGCACCATACCCAGCGAAGGCGAGGACCAGGCTGAGTACTCCTGTGACGAGCGCCCGGATAATCGGGGCCACAGCCAGTCTCCTGAACAGCAGGTCCCGCCGCAGCAGGGCTTCCGGAACCGCGCCCAGTGACGTTGCCAGTACGGCAATGGACAGCACCTGCACCAGGGGGCCCACGTCCGGCAGCTGGAAAAGCCCGGCGATCCATGGCGCCGAAAAGAACGTCAAGAGTGAAAGGGATGTGCCAAGGAGCGCGGAAACCAGCAGCGCCGAGCGGGCCGCGACGCCGGAGGCAGGCAGATAGACCAGCGCCTGCGCGACGCCGGCATCGGCCACGGTTTCAACGTAGGCCATGAGGACCAGCGCCGCGGCCACAAGGCCGTACTGTTCAGGCGACAGGAGGCGTGCGAGCACGATGGTGGTGATGAGGACGATCGCCTTCCCGCCCACCAGGGCAAGCCCCTGCCACACCGCGCCCCGGAAGCCGACACGGGCAAGTCCACCAGCAACGTTTGTCATGGGTTGGAGCCTTCCTGTGGCCTCATTAAAAAAGTTTACTGTCTGGGTGTGGCCCATTGGGAGGAAATAACAGTAATTGAGCAGTTATTGAGCTAAATGCTGTTCCGCGGCGTCGGAAGCCTCAAGCTTTGCGTCATTCCGGCTGCCCATGGCTGGAAAACGAATTGTTTGCTCAATTTCCAGGTTCTTATCACGGCTGCTGGTGCATACTGTTGTCAAGGCCGGACGAATCCATTATGTGGGGATGTACGGCCCGATTTTTCGTCCCTCTGGTGCAAAAGCGGAGTAACGTGGCAAATTCAGACGCAGTTCCTGTTCCTAATACTTCTCCGATTCCCGCAACGCTGATTCTGGTGGCACCCCGTGTGGGTTCCGGGGGAGTCGGCGACTATGCGGAAGAGTTCATCGCCGCGGCCGTGCCCAGCTTCGCCGGCTTCCGGGAAATCAGGACAGCGGGACCGGGCAACGTGGGGCTCCTTGATGTGTTACGTGACCGGCGAAGGCTCTCCAGGGCAGTAAAGGAAGCCCTCGCTGAGGGCCAGGTGGTTGTTCACTTTGAGTTGTCAGCGGCGTCACTGGGACCATTTTGGCTGCTTGCCGGCCGACCCCGGGAGATAGCCACAACGGCTACCGTGCATGACCCGCCGCTGGCCGCGTGGTGGCCTTTCCGCTTCAAATGGGTGGCCAGAAGCAAGCTGTTCCACCACGGCATCCATCTTCCGCTGCGGCCGTTCAGCGCCTGGCTGGAACGGCGGCTGTTGCGGGACACCACCTTGTTTGCACTCAGTGAAGTCGGCGCGGCAGCGCTTCGGGAGAGCTTTCCCGCCTGCAAAGTGCTGAGCACCTGGCACTTTGTGCCGCCCAGGCCTGCCCTGAAGCCTGCCTCCCAGCGCCCGGTGGCAGTAGGACTTTACGGTCACGCATCCAAAGGCAAAGGATTCGACAGGCTCGTCGAGCTCCGCCGCGAACTCCCGCCGGAGGTCGAAATCCGGGTCGCGGGCAGGGGAACCGAACAGCTGCCGCCGATACCCGGAGTCACCATCCTGGGTGCAGTCGAAGGGCGGCAGGAGGATGAATTCTTTGAGTCGGTGAGGGCCATCCTCCTGCCCTACGACAAGACGAGCCGCTTCTACGGCAACATTTTGCCTGCCTCCGGGGTAGCCTCCCGGGCCTTCGCCTACCGTACGCCCGTGATCGGATTTGACTCCGGAACCTTGGGGGAAGCCTCCAGGGCCGGCGGGCTGATCGTAGTCCCCGCTTCCGTCCGCGAACTGGCAGGGGTTGCCCACAGGACAATCACCGCGACATCCGAGCTTGAGCGCCTCGATAGTCAGATAACGGAACTGCAGAACGGGCGGACAGTCGCATTGGCCGCCGCGCCGTTCCTGGCTTACTGGAAGGACGCGGTCAGCAGGTTCGTGACGATCTGACGTCGTTCAGGGGGTTGCAGGCAGCTTTAGGCCCGCGGTTTGGTGTGGGTTCCCACAAACTCCGGACATTGCCCTTGTTGCGGGATGTTGGCCCGCCTAGCGTGGGGAGGGACGGATGCCGTCACGCCGTAGTGCATCGCATACTGCGGGTGTAGGCAGCCTGACCGGATGATTCCGGTGCTTGACCCGGCATTGCAGCGATTCTGGAGGCGTTGCAGCAATCTCGAGAGGGACGACCAACTCGTGCTACTGCCCTTCGTTGTTACCGCTTCCGCCGTCATCAGCCTGGTGCTGATCCTGGGGCGCTCCTACCACGTACTAATCCTGCTGGTCATTGCGGCCGGCTGGTCGCAGGCGCCGCTCATCACCCTCACCCGGTCTGATGCGTTCCAGTACCTGGATGACGTGCCTGCTGCGGTTCTTGTTGCAGCCGCCGTCATCAGGGCATTCAGCTCCCAGGACAAGCGCCTGCACAAGGCACTTGGGCTGATGGTGATCCTGGTGATCCTGGTGGGTATCGGCTTTATCCGCTCACCGGATATGGACATCGGCATTGCCCAGGCACGGCAGGTACTCATGCCGCTTGGCCTGGTGTTCGCCGGTTTCGTCTTCCGGGATGACATCAAATGGCGAAAGGTCAGCACCTACCTGCTTCTGCTGGCCGCGCTGACCGTGGCATGGGCCCTGGCCGAGGAAATCATGCAGGCGCCCCTCCTGGACCCGGCCTGGTACCACGTGAACGTTGTTGGCGGAAACCCGCGCAGCATGCGCATGGGACTGCCGCCCGCCTACTTCGCTGACGGGGTGTCCGACGGCGAACTCACCTTCCGTCCCGGCGGCCCCTTTATGAACCCCCCGGTCATGGGCTTCCTGTTGGGCCTCGGAGCCTTTGCTGCCGTTGCCAGGCTGCGGAGCTTCGCGCGGCTGGGGATGCTTGCCGCCATCGGCCTGACCCTCTACTTCGCCTACGCCCGGGCGGGCATCCTGCTCTTCCTGATGGTCACGGTGATCTATTTCATCTGGACCAAGGTGGGGAAGTATGCCGGCATACTTGTAGCCCTTGGCCTTGGCGGCTACCTGTTTACCACCTTCATTGAGCAGGGCAACACCGCCAGCCATTCGGATGGCCTTTTCTCCGGGTTCATGCTTGGCCTCCAGTCGCCCGCAGGCCTGGGCTTCGGCACAACCGGATATCAGGCGGCGCTTGAAGGAGCGTCCACCGGTGTGGGCAGCGAGAGCCTGCTGGGGCTGTATTTCGCGTGGATCGGCTGGCCCATGATTGCTGCCGCCCTTGTGCTCCTGGTGCACCTCGTAAAACTCCTGCGCCGTGTTCCGAGGTCCCGGAGCCTGCCCGTGTGGCTGGCCGTGGGCTTCGTGCTCACTGTCGCTTCATCAGAGTCCGCCTCCTCCATGGCATCCACCCCGGTCCTATGGTTGACGTTGGGGTCCGTAGTTGCCATGACGGTGCCCCTGAAGCTGCAGGCCGGGCCCGTGCCGGCGGCTACGAGCTTACACTTCCCGCAACGGCCGATGTTGCAGCGGTCCACCCCGCGCCGGTGAAGCCGGCGGGGCTGGGTCACGCCAGGCGGCACCTGGCCCTGGGGCCCGGCAGCGCAGGGGCGCGCGCGAGGAGAGTCCAACCCTCCGTTTGAGGGGGACCGGGTTTGGCCGGGGTCAGCTGTCCGGATCGTACTGGAACTGCCGGACCTCTTGCGGGCACCGGCAGGCGACGGCGATCTTGGCAGCCCACCCTAGTGCTGCTTCCCTGGAGGGCAGCTCCAGAACCGTATAGCCGCCGTCGGGCACTGTATGGCCTGGATAAGTCCCCTCGGTAACGGTGCCGTCAGCGGCCACAAGTACCGGGTCCACGTCCTCATCGATTCCCCCGCCGAACACATAAACCCCCGCTGCCTTGGCCTCAGCTATAACGGCGTGCGCGGCTTCGACCACCGCATTGAACTCCCCGGCGGGGACCACCATGGCGTCACTGGGGAACGAAATGAGGAACTTCGTCATGCGAGGGCTCTCCTGGGCTTGGACCTTTTGAGACCGGATCAGCCCTTGGGAAGACGGGCGGATCCCTGGGCCAGCATGCTGCGGCCGAACAGGCGCCAGCTCTCGGACGCCTCCTCATGGAAGAGTTTGGCAGCGAGGACTGTTTCGGTTCTTCCTTGGCCCATCGCATACTCGATGGCCGATACCCACGCCCCGACCTCCTGGCCGGGCAGCGCGTGGTCAGCTGCGACCAAGAGCCGTGATTGCGGTCCGTACAGCTTCTCAAGGCTCGTCCCGATGCGCCCGACGATCGGAACTCCATGCTCAAGCGCGCGCATGGCTATGCCGCTTTGGTAGAAGCGCTTATAGGGGATGACTATGGTGTCGCTTGAGACGATCAGCTCCTCCAGCTCATCCTCCGGGACAAAGCGGGCATCCACATGCCACCCCTCCACGGACGGCCAGCCACGGCCCACGATATCGAGGTCGAACTTCGTGCCAAGCCTGTTGGCCAATGACTTCAGGAGGTCGAGATCCCTGTCGGCTTTGTACTGTCCCAGCACCCGAATCCGCGGCCTTTTACCGCATTGTCCGCTGAGATGGGGGTCCTTGGCAGCGCCGGCAGGGGGCAGCATTGGATGCGGCACCTGCGCCAGGCCCTCCGCCAGCCCGACGGCGGCCATGGCTTGGGCAGCTTCGTCGCTGTGCACCAGGGTTCCGGGCCGCTTCTTCATGCGTCCGGCAAAGCGCGCCACCAGGGGGCTGCTGCCCACGGACCGGACGAGGGGTTGCGGATCGTGGTAAATAACGACTGTCGAATTTCCACAAAGGACTTTCACCATTAGAAGGTCCAGGAAACCCAATACCGGCCAGGTGAGGAGCACCCTTTCAAATGAATTCGGCTTTCGCGTCCGTTGTCCGACTGAATAAAGCATTGCGGTATATTCGCCGAGCCATTTAAGGCGGCTTTTACCTGATTGCGAAGGTTCGGTGATGGAAAGCAATTCTGCTTCTATTCCTACGTCCGCAAATTGACGCAGAAGTGCCCCGCTGTAATGGCGTAATGCCACGCCAAGGGGATTCACTACCAGTATGCGGGGGGTTCCGCCGCGATCCTGCGCTGCCGAATCGGGCGGGTTGGTGCGCAATCCAAAAGTCATTGCCGCACCCCCGTGCCTACTCTGGCGGCTTTGTCCCCCAGGACAGCCTCCTGAAGAGTCAGTTCGTACCTCCGGCACACATCTTCCCAGTCGTAATGGGTAGCTGCGCGCGCCCTGTTTGCCGCCCGCGCTTTCGCCCGCAGGTCGTGGTCAGTCAGCATGCGGCGCAAAGCACTCTCGATAGCCAGCGGATCAGGGGCCACAAGGTGCTCATCCGCCCGCAGGACCTCCGCGTTGTATGGCGTCTGCCGGGCAACCACAGGTGCTCCACAGGCCATCGCCTGGACCAGGGCCGGGTTGGTCCCGCCCACGCTGTGGCCGTGGAAGTATGCGCCGGCATGATGCCAGAGTGAGAGGAGCTTCTTGTCATCACTGACATGGCCGAGCCATTGGACGTTCGGATGTTCAGCCAACCGCTGCGCGGCCTCGTCCAACGGCCCCCCATAGCCGCTGGATCCGACGATCACCACTGGATGTTGCTCCGCCAGGCGTTCAGCTGCCTGGAAAAACTCTGAGACCGTGTTCTCGGGAACGAACCGGGCCACCATGAGTACATAAGACTGAGGCTGGAGTCCGGGGACAACCTCACTGGGGCTGGCAAGGTTGGCGCCGTACGGAATGAAGACACTCTTGCGCCCAAAGTCCCGTTTCCAGCGCCGCTGGATCTCAAGGGAGTCGCTGATCAGGATGGTGCCGTAGCGGGCCGTGAGCCGCGCACCCAGCCGGAAGACGAACTTGGCGAACCGGTTCCACTTTGCGCGTTCCCACTCGATCCCGTCCACGTTCACCACGGTTGGTATTCCGCGGAGCTTCAGCAGCGGCAGGAAGAAACCGTTGGCAACATTCATGACGAGCGCCACCTGGGGCTTATGCCACAGCGCGTGAAGCACGGAAGTCAGCCCGAAAGAGAGGGTGCTCAGTGACTTGCTCTCAAGCCCGACCGTGTTGGTGGTTCGGATGCGCGGGTCGCGTGCTTCGTCGTCATCCTTGGTTTGGCCTGCCCGGCAGTAGACGTTGACGTCCCAGCCGGCGTCGGCCAGGAATGGGGCGAGGCGCCGGACTGCAGTCTCAAAGCCGCCGTAGTAACTTGGGTAGCCGCGTGTCCCGATGACGACGACAGACTTGGACATGGGTTCTCCTAGATGAGTTTGTGGCCACGTGCGCCGCTGCCCGGATTGGCCCGGTTGCGGCGCACGTGGCAGCTGCAGGCGTTGATGCCTAGAAGGACGTGACGCTCCGTGAGGTCTGTTCCCTGCTGGAACCTCGGAATGCAGGGGGGCTTTCGGGCTCAACCACTGCCGGTGAGTCGTCCGCGTCCCCGGAGGGGTCGCTGTCCGCAGAGTCCGGATCCGAGGAGTAGTACGAGTAGCCGTCAAATTCCTTCGCCGGCACGCAGTTCAGAAGCGTGCCAAGAACGGCTCCGTGCACCTTCCGGATGTTTCCAAGCGACTTGGTCAGCTGGTCCTTGGTGGTCCGGCCAGCCCGGACAACCACAATGGCACCGTCCGCGATCCTGGCAAGCAGTACCGCGTCGGTCACCGGGAGCAACGGCGGGGCATCGATGATCACGATGCCTTTCTCGGACAGGGATTCGATCAGCTGCTTCATGGCGTGGGAGCCAAGGAGCTCCGTGGGATTGGGCGGGATCCGGCCGGAGCCCAGGATCGACAGGTTGGGCAGGTCGCTCCGCTGCTGGAGAACGTCATCCACCTCTGCTTTTCCGGTGAGGACGTCGGTGATGCCTATTCCGGGGATGACGTCGAAGATCTTGGCCATGCTGGGGTGCCGCAGGTCTCCGTCAACAACGATGACCTGTTCCCCTCCGGCCGACATCGCCGAGGCCAGGTTGGCCGCAATAGTCGATTTGCCTTCCCCGCTCACCGAGCTCGTCACGACGATGATCCGGGGAGGGTTGTCCACGTCAAGGAATGTCAGGTTGGTGCGGAGTTCCCGGAGCGCCTCGGCGAAGGCCGGGCTCTGTGCCCGCGACCCTGGCGTTGGAGCTGCGGGTACGCCGCCCAGCACCTTGTTCTCACCCGTGAGCCGGAGATCCACCGGAAGGGCGCCGATGACCGGTACGGAGAACAGGTGTTCCACTTCAGCTGCGTTGTGCAGGCGGCGGTCCAGCCGGTCCCGGAGGAGCGCGGAAGCATAGGCCAGGAGGAGGCCCAGTGCTGCCCCGTACAGAGCTGTCATTGCCACGCCGGGAGAGACGGGTTTTGTTGGCAAAGCCGCTGGATCCAGGGGTACCAGGGAGAGGGGTGGTGTAACGGCTTCGAGGGCCTCACCTGAAGCGGCGGTGGCGGCCCTCTCCCTGTCCTGGACCTGCTTGCTCAGCTCGACGATCCAGGCGTCTGCCACCCGCTGGGCAATGGTGGGATCCGGGGACTCGGCCGTTATCCGGATTTCAGCTGTGTCGCGGGGGACGGTCACGGAGATGGCGCCCAGCAGGGCATCACTGGACATGTTCAGTCCGGTGGACAGGCGCACGTTGTCGGCTACAAGCCGGGATTCAGCCAGCGACTTGTAGTTTTTTGCCCTTGCTTTGGCCAGGGTGTCGCCGGCCAGCAGGCTGCTGACGTTGTCGGTCCCCACCGCAATAACAACTGCGCTGGCTTCCGCTGCGTAGATACGGGGGCGGAAAATGCTCCACGCCGTGGCCAGCAGGGTGACGATCAGGGTCACAACCACAATGTGCTTCCAGTACGTCCTGGCGACCCGGGCGTAGTCCCTCAGTCCCATCCCTGAGGCTGAAGCCTCGCTGCCGCCAATATCCTGATTACTCAAGAATCCGATCCCTCCTGCAGGTATACGTGCTGAATGGGCAGGTCCGGCGGAAGGGCCTGGTGCGGCCGGGTCGTTTCGAAAGACCTTTTCTTCTGCCATGATTGCCCCTTTTCCGGCGGGTTTCCTGTGTCTCTGTGCCGCTTTGGCGTGTTGCAAAGCTAGTACGAGGCCGGACGCCGCGGTCCGATAAGCAGCGGGGCTTGTGGCTGCCCGGGGGTAAGAATGTGGAAATTGCGGTTACCTGCAGCCTGGCCTCCGCACCCTGACCTAGCGCAGGGTGAGGACCAGTTTGGGCGCGGTGGTGCTGCCGGCTTCCTTGGAGTTGAGGTCCAGGCCGTCGGTGCTCGTGGCGTCCAGGCCGAGGGAGAGCTGTTGGCCGAGCTCACCGGCGAGGCCCGTGATGGTGAGCGGGACGCTGTAGTTGTTGTTGGCTGTGGTGGGGCCGAGCGTGCCGAGGATGGTGCCGGGGGTGGGGCGGTTGGTGTAAGTGATGGTGCTTTCACTCCAACTGTCATCGGCCACGAGTTTGATGTTCTGCTTTCCTATTGACCCGCTGCCGGCGCTGCGCAGCTGCAGTGTTGCGCTTTCCAGCGTCCGGCCGGCGTAGGCCGAGAGGTCGAACTTCAGGTAGGTGATCTCAACCGGGCTGTTGTCAACGCTCAGGGTGGTGGAGGTGCCGTAGTTCGTGGCTGCCGCTCCGCCTGCTACCCAGCTGTCCGCGGTGGCGGTGAGGGTAACGGTCTCGGACGTGCCCCCGCCGCTTGCCGCCGCTGTGGTGAAGGTCCAGGCCTTGTCCGTTGCCAGCGCATTGCCGGCCACGTCCTTCGCTCCGGTGGAGCCGCCCTTGACTGTTGCCGTGTAGGTGGTGCCGGCCGTCAGGTCGGTACTTGGGTTGAGCGTCGCACTGTTACCGCTGCTGCTGTACGTCACGGCGGCCGGCACCGTCGTCGTCCCTGTGGTCAACGTGAACGTGTTGGACGTGATGGTCGTAGCGCTCATCGCTTCGGAGAACGTGGCCGTCACGTTTGCCGTGACAGCCACCCCGGTGGCACCAGCGGACGGGGACGTGGCTGTCACCGTCGGAGCCGCCGTATCACTGCTACCACCGCCGCTGCCGCTGGACAGGGTGAGGACGAGTTTGGGTGCGGTGGTGCTGCCGGCTTCCTTGGAGTTGAGGTCCAGGCCGTCGGTGCTGGTGGCGTCCAGGCCGAGGGAGAGCTGTTGGCCGAGCTCACCGGCGAGGCCCGTGATGGTGAGCGGGACGCTGTAGTTGTTGTTGGCTGTGGTGGGGCCGAGCGTGCCGAGGATGGTGCCGGGGGTGGGGCGGTTGGTGTAAGTGATGGTGCTTTCGCTCCAACTGTCATCGGCGACGAGTTTGATGTTCTGCTTGCCTGTCGACCCGCTGCCGGCGCTGCGCAGCTGCAGTGTTGCGCTTTCCAGCGTCCGGCCGGCGTAGGCCGAGAGGTCGAACTTCAGGTAGGTGGCCTCAACCGGGGTGTTGTCAACGCTGAGCGTGGTGGAGGTGCCGTAGTTCGTGGCTGCCGCTCCGCCTGCTACCCAGCTGTCCGCGGTGGCGGTGAGGGTAACGGTCTCGGACGTGCCCCCGCCGCTTGCCGCCGCTGTGGTGAAGGTCCAGGCCTTGTCCGTTGCCAGCGCATTGCCGGCCACGTCCTTCGCTCCAGTGGAGCCGCCCTTGACTGTTGCCGTATAGGTGGTGCCGGCCGTCAGGTCGGTACTTGGGTTGAGCGTCGCACTGTTACCGCTGCTGCTGTACGTCACGGCGGCCGGCACCGTCGTCGTCCCTGTGGTCAACGTGAACGTGCTGGACGTGATGGTCGTAGCGCTCATCGCTTCGGAGAACGTGGCCGTCACGTTTGCCGTGACAGCCACCCCGGTGGCACCAGCGGACGGGGACGTGGCTGTCACCGTCGGAGCCGCCGTATCACCCGGTGCGGGCGCTGTTCCAAGCGGCCGGTCCGAGAACCAGTAGCGCTGGGTGGCCTTGTTGCTGGCCATGACCACTACGCCCGTGGTGGCGTTGACGCCCTGTTTGGTGGTGGTGACGTCATTGATATTGGCAGATGCCCCGTCCTGGATCACCGGGGTGCCGCGGCCGCTGCTGAAGACCGGATTGTCCATGGAGGCAGTCTTCTCATAGATACTGCCTGGGACTCCTGAATAGGCACATCCCGAGGCCGATGTGGAGGGTGCGGTATGGAACGCCCTCACCACATTGTTGGTCGTGTCCAGCAGGATCTGGGGACGGGTCACGCAGTCGGCCAGAGTGGCGATGGTGGATCTGGTGAAGGAGCCGGTTCCCGGCCGGAAGACCAGCAGCTGCAACTGCGGAAGCGTCTTGTCGGTCGAAGAATCCAGGCTGGTCTTCACCGCCGCGTACACGCGCCCTGAAGGATCAGCCAGGAGCGCCTTGATGTTCAAATGGTCATCCGCCTGGCCTTTGCCCTGCACGGCGGGCTGGACTTTCCAGGATGATGCTGCGGACGGCGAGGTTCCGTCCGTGCGGGTGGCCCAGTACACGGTTCCTGCGGGAGCATCGCTCCACAGCACACCGATTTTATTGCTTCCATAGGACACGATCGCCGAGATGTCATCCGGTGCCGGGTTCGGATCGGCGACCGGCAGGACAAAGGGTGTCCCCCAGCTTGCCCCGCCCGCGGCGGAAGAGTTCACGTAGACGCTGCTGGTGTATCCGGAGGTTGAGCTTCCGGAAACCTGCGTCCAGGTTGCCCAGACGGCGCCCGTAGTGTCCTTGTCGATCGTCATGGACTCGCTGCTGTTGTTGTTGATGCTGGTGGGAAAACCGGCGTCGAGCGTGTACTTACCGGCAGCGTAGCTGTACCTGTACAACTTGGCGGGCTGACCCGGGACCGAAGCTTTTGTACTGGAGTCCCCCGACACCGTCACCACGTGCGAGGCGACATACAGCTTGTTGCCGTCCCACAAAGTGTCCGCCAATGTGTTGCTGCGGGAGTCGATCGAGACCCCCGTGTTCACCCAGGTCTTTGCAGCCCTGTCCAGCCGATAGATTTGCCAGCCGGTTCCCGTGGTCCACATATCAGCCCACCAGGACCCGTCATTCCACCACAGCTTGCTCTGCGGTTTGTCCGAGGTGGGGGTGTTGGCCACTCCCGTGTAGCTGATGCTTTGGTAACCGTAATTCTCTGCGGCCTGGGCTGTGCCGCCGGCAGCAACAAGGCCCAGGACAAGCGCTACGGCCAGGGCAAGGGCTTGCGGAACGAGATGGCGAACTTTTGCTCTTTGCATATTCAGGTCCTTGGTGGCGCAGGTAGTCCTTGACGGCGTACCGCTGCTCTGGCGTCCCCTGCTTGAGTGCGGGTGGAAGCCAATGTAGACCTCCAAAATTGCCGGGGGCAATGGGGGAAACGGGACTGAAGGCCACTAGGGGATACGGGGCCTGATGACTATTTCCTCCGCGTTTCCTTGTTGTCCTGCAGGCATCTTCTGATGCTGAGAGGTACTCTCACTTGGGCCATGGCCAAAATTCGCCAGCCCAAGGCTGTGCCGATGCACAGAGCTTCCGCTTCACAGCGCGAATTACAGTGAGAGCAAGATGTGACCGGCCCCACTGATTGGTGCGGTCCTCGATCTTTCCGGCAAGCTTCTGCCTGCCAATCCCATTTGCATAACCACCGAAGGACGGCGCTCCCATGCCCGCTGACCAGCAGTTAGCCAAGTCGCTTAAGCCGCGGCACCTTTCCATGATCGCGATTGCCGGCGTCATTGGTGCCGGCCTCTTTGTCGGCTCCGGCGCCGCCATCCAGCAGGCGGGCCCGGGAATCCTGCTGGCCTACATGGCTGCCGGCGTGGTGGTGATCCTGGTGATGCGGATGCTCGGTGAAATGGCCGCGGCCAACCCGGAGACCGGCTCCTTTTCCACGTATGCCGACAAGGCGCTGGGACGCTGGGCCGGATTCAGCATCGGCTGGCTCTATGCCTGGTTCTGGATCATCGTGCTGGGCATTGAGGCGACGGCCGGCGCAGCCATTATGCACCGCTGGGTTCCAGGCATCGACCAGTGGGTCTGGGCATTGATCCTCATGGTGCTTCTGACGCTGACCAACCTTGGTTCCGTGAAGTCCTACGGTGAATTCGAGTTCTGGTTCGCTTCCATCAAGGTCGCTGCCATCGTGCTGTTTCTGCTGTTCGGCGCGGCTGCCATCCTGGGCTTTGTCCCCGGCGTGCCCGCTCCGGGACTCAGCAACCTGATCGACAACGGCGGGTTCCTCCCGAACGGGCCTGGTGCAGTACTGGCCGGCATCCTGGTTGTGGTCTTCTCCTTCTTCGGAGCCGAGATCGCCACCATCGCCGCAGGCGAATCGGAGAACCCCGTGGACGCGGTCAAGAAGGCCGTCAAGTCCACTGTGTGGCGCATCCTGGTTTTCTACATCGGCTCCATCGCCATCGTCGTCACCCTGCTGCCCTGGAATGACGCCAGCGTTGCCAAGAGCCCCTATGTTGCGGTCATTGAACTGTTCGGTATTCCCGGCGCCGGCACCATCATGGACATCGTGGTCCTCACGTCCGTCCTGTCGTGCCTCAACTCCGGCCTGTACACCGCCAGCCGCATGCTCTTCTCGCTGTCCAAGCGGGGGGACGCCCCGGCGGCCTGGACCAGGATCTCCCGACGGGGCGTTCCCGCGGCGGCCGTGCTTGCCTCCACCGTGGTGGGCTTCGTGACAGTAGGACTGAACTACATTGCACCCGACACCGTGTTCCTCTTCCTGGTCAACACCTCCGGTGCCATTGCCCTGTTCGTATGGCTGGTTATCGCGTCCTCCGAGTTGATCCTGCGCAAGCGCATGGGTGCCGCAGGCAAGGACCTTGAACTGAAGATGTGGCTCTTCCCCTACCTGACGTGGCTCTCAATCGTCAGCATCGTGGCACTGCTGATCGGCATGGTCATCCTGGAGTCCACCCGCGAGTCCCTCCTGCTGTCCGTGGCCCTTGCCGCTGTCGTGGTTGGCGTCGGGGTGTGGCGCTACCGCAAGTCCGCTGGGCGCCCGGGTGGCGGGGAACTGCAGGCCGGCGAACGCCGTGAGGCTGCTGCGGAGGCAACTTCGGCGTCCTAATTCTCCAGGCTTTTCGCTTGGCAGAGAACCGCCCGTACCGGCAGCCGCACCTGGCGCGCCGGTGCGGGCGGTTCTCTCTTTGGGGCAGGACTCCGCGTGTGCGTTTTCCACATAGGAGCAGTTGGCGATGCAGTCCTCGCCAGCACGGCCGTAGCCTTGAGTCAAGCGCGAATCGCCTATCCGCTCCATATGCACTAAGATATTGAAGTCTGTGCTGCGTCCTGCCTCCCTTCCGGCGGCGGGGCCTTGCACGGCATCGCAAATGAACCTCCTGTTACGGAAATGCCGTAACCGCTTAGCCCAAAGGAGGTGGGTTCACATATGCGTCCTTACGAATTGATGGTAATCATCGACCCCGAGGTCGAAGAGCGTACCGTTGAGCCGTCGCTTCAGAAGTTCCTGAACGTCATCACAAACGATGGTGGAACCATCGAAAAGGTTGACATCTGGGGCCGTCGCCGTCTGGCTTACGACATCAAGAAGAAGTCTGAAGGTATCTACGCCGTGGTGAACTTCACCGCCAAGCCGGACACCGCCAAGGAACTTGACCGCCAGCTGTCTCTTAACGAGACCATCATGCGCACCAAGATCACCCGCCCCGAAGAGCAGAAGGTTGTTGCTGAGTAATTTCGGCACCGACTTTCATTCTTCACCGCAGGAACGCACTCTTCACCCAGGATCAACAAGGAGGCAGTAGATGGCAGGCGAGACCACCATTACGGTCATCGGTAATCTCACCAATGATCCGGAATTGCGGTTCACACCGTCCGGTTCAGCAGTAGCGAACTTCACCATCGCTTCCACCCCGCGTACCTTTGACCGCCAGTCCAACGAGTGGAAGGACGGGGAAACCCTGTTCCTCCGCGCCGCTGTCTGGCGTGAAGCAGCCGAGAACGTCGCCGAGTCCCTAACCAAGGGCATGCGCGTGATTGTGACCGGCCGCCTGAAGAGCCGTTCCTACGAAACCAAAGAAGGCGAAAAGCGCACCGTTATCGAGCTTGAGGTCGATGAAATCGGCCCCAGCCTGCGATACGCCAATGCCAAGGTCAACCGCACCCAGCGCTCCGGCGCTGGGGGTGCCGGAAGCGGCGCCCAGGGCGGCTTCGGCGGCGGCAACAGCGGCGGTGGCTTCGGAGGCGGCAACTCTGGTGGAAACCAGGGCGGCAACTCCGGTGGAGGCTGGGGCGGCGGCAACCAGCAGGCTGCGCAGGACGACCCCTGGGCAACGCCCGGCGTCTCCAACGCAGGCGGCTGGGGCAACGGCCCCGATTCCGAACCTCCCTTCTAAACACCCATTAAGGCCCGACGCCGGGACAGCCGAAAGTGCCTTCAGGCACCCAGGTGAATGCCGCCGTCGGACCACCACCATCCCGTGGATCAACATCCACGGGCTCCCTAGAATAGGAGCTCCACGATGGCTAAGGCTGAACTCCGTAAGCCCAAACCAAAGTCCAACCCCTTGAAGGCCGCTGACATCACTGTCATCGACTACAAGGACGTAGCATTGCTGCGCAAGTTCATCTCCGACCGCGGAAAGATCCGCGCCCGTCGCGTCACTGGCGTCACGGTGCAGGAACAGCGCAAGATCGCCCAGGCAATCAAGAACGCCCGCGAAGTTGCTCTGCTGCCTTACTCCGGCGCTGGCCGCGGCTAAGGAAGGGATTAACTAACATGGCAAAGCTCATTCTGACCCACGAAGTAACCGGTCTCGGTGCTGCTGGCGACGTTGTCGAGGTCAAGGACGGTTACGCACGTAACTACCTGCTGCCCCGCAACTTCGCCCTGACCTGGTCGAAGGGCGGCGAAAAGCAGGTTGAGTCCATCAAGGCTGCCCGCGCTGCCCGCGAGCACGCTTCCCTGGAAGATGCTCAGAAGCAGGCCGCCGCACTGTCCTCCAAGCCGGTCAAGCTTGTTGTCAAGGCTGGCGAGACCGGACGCCTGTTCGGCACCGTCAAGCAGGGCGACGTCGCCGACGCTGTTGAGGCCGCTGGCCTCGGCCGCATCGACAAGCGCAAGGTTGAACTGCCGACGCACATCAAGTCGGTTGGTTCTTACCAGGCCAACGTCCGTCTGCACGAGGATGTTGCCGCTGTCATCGAACTCGATGTAGTAGCTGGCAAGTAGTCCCTGACTGCTTAAAAGACCCCCGCTGCCGGATTCCGGCGGCGGGGGTCTTTTGCTTGATAGCTTCATACGGTGAACAGCACCGTACCTCCCACCCGCAGCCGCCCGTTCCACCAGGTTGATGTCTTCTCCCGCGAGGCTTACCGTGGAAACCCGCTCGCCGTCGTCGTTGACGCCGAGGGGCTGACGCCGAAGCAGATGCAGCAGTTCGCCAACTGGACCAACCTGTCGGAGACCACGTTCCTGCTGCCCCCTACCGATCCGCGTGCAGACTACCGGGTCCGCATCTTTACCGGCAGTGAGGAATTCCCCTTTGCCGGCCACCCCACGCTGGGTTCCGCCCACACCTGGCTCGAGTGCGGAGGAACTCCGCAGTCCGAGGGTTTCGTTGTCCAGGAGTGCGGCGCTGGCCTGATCCGTATCAAGCGCGACGACGGGAGGCTCGCCTTCGCAGCGCCGCCCATGTCCCGTTTTGGTCCGGTGGACGGGACGATCCGGAGCCGTATTGCGGCGGGGCTCCGCCTCGCCGAAGCCGACCTGCTGGATGCATCCTGGCTGGTGAATGGTCCCGAATGGATCGGTGTGCTGCTTGGTTCGGCGGAACAGGTCAGGGCCGTGGAGCCTGACTTCGCGGCGCTGGGCAACCTCAAGGTCGGGATTATCGCGCCAGGGTGGGGGGAGGGCGGCACAGACTTCGAGGTCCGCACATTCATCCCTGGCGACGCCATGATGGAGGATCCCGTCACTGGCAGCTTCAACGCGGCGGCTGCGCAATGGCTGATCGGCAGCAACAGGGCCCCTCAGGAGTACGTGGCGGCCCAGGGGGCGGCACTGGGCCGTGCGGGCCGCCTCCACATCAAAGCCGAAGACGGCCGCATCTGGGTGGGAGGACACTCCACCACCTGCATTCGGGGATCAGTTTTCCTCTAGCACCGGGAATACTCCGTAAGCCCGTGCCGTTCACAAGGTAGATGCATATGCATATATGCTGGAATGAACGAGCAACAGGAGAAATGCCATGGAGACCCGCCGCATTACAGTCCTTTCCGCCGGGCTTGGCGTACCGTCGTCGAGCAGGCTGCTGGCTGACCAGTTGTCTGCCGCAGCCGAGCGGCACCTGAACGGCGCTGGCTACAGTGTGCAGGTGGACGTCGTCGAACTCCGCGACCTCGCCGTGGACATCGCCAACAATTTTGTCACCGGCTACGCCGCGCCCCGGCTGGCCGAGGTGATAGCCGGCGTGGAAGCCTCTGACGGGATCATCGCGGTGACGCCGGTCTTCACTGCGTCCTACAGCGGCCTGTTCAAATCCTTCATCGACGTCCTCGACCCCAAATCACTGGACGGCAAGGCCGTCCTGCTGGGCGCTACCGGCGGCACGGACCGCCACCAGATGGTCCTGGATTACGCCCTGCGCCCGCTGTTGAGCTATTTGCGCACCAGGACCGCGCCTACGGGCGTCTTTGCCGGCCCCCAGGACTGGGGCACCACGGACGACGGCGGCTCCTCGCTTTCGGACCGGATCGACCGGGCGGCAGGGGAGTTCACGCGGCTCCTCGAGGGGCCGCAGCCGGGCCGGAAGCCCGCTCCGATGGAGTCCCTTCCCTTCGAGCAGCTGCTCGCCGGGATCTCCGGAAACGGCTGACCGCCCGCCGCACGGACCCGGCAGCGTCAATTTCCAAATTAGGGGTTGCAATTATGGTCTCCGCGGTTGACACTGAACGGGCGTGGGGACCGACGTTTAACTCCGGGGAGCGCACATGGGCGGACATGGGACAGGTCGGCGTATTCATGCTGTAAACCGGGGAGGTGACAGCCCGAGGGATGGCCGTCCGCGCCGGCCGCTGACCCCATTGCCCACCGCACTGCTTGCAGCGTTGATGCTCGTCCTGGGTTTTGTGGTGCTGCCCGTGGGGGCGTCTGCTGCCGAGGGTGACGTCGGGATCGAAGGCCCATCGCACTCGGGGACGGGAACGCCAACGGGTACTAAGCGCGCGACGAGTGCGTTGTGGTTCAACGATGGGCTCTGGTGGGGAAACCTTTGGGACACTGACAGCTCGGATTTCCATATCTTCCGGTTCAATGCCGCCAACAGCACGTGGTCAGATACCGGCGTCGCAACCGATACCCGGTCCAACACGCATCATGACGTGCTCTGGGACGGGGCGACGCTGTATGTGGCCAGCTACCGCTTCGTCAATGACGGACTGCCGGCGGAGCCCAACTTCCCTTCGACGATGCGGCGTTACAGCTACGATCCGGGGACAAAGACGTACTCGCTGCAAAGCTCCTCAAACATCAACAACTACCGCGTTGAGACCCTGTCCATCGACAAGGACTCGACCGGCCGGGTGTGGGCCACGTGGCAGCAGGGAAACCGCATCTACCTCAACGTCACAGCCACGGATGGTACGACCTGGGGGACGCCGTTCCCGCATCCTGCGTCGCTGAGCAACGTCTCTGTAGACGACTCGTCAGCGGTGATAGCGTTCGGGCCGGGCAAGATTGGTGTGATGTGGAGCCGGCAGGTCGATGATTCCTCCGACGGCATGTATTGGAGCTACCACGTCGACGGAGCGTCAAACACCGACTGGACCGCGGCCGTGCCGGCGGTCTCGGGGCAGCGCAGCGGTGATGACCACATGAACCTGAAATGGCTGGACTCCTCGGGTGGCCAGGTCTTCGCCGCCATCAAGACATCCTTCACATCGGCGGCCCAGCCGCTGATCCAGCTCTTGGCGTTGAACGGAACCACCTGGTCGGCGCACACGATCGCGACTGTGTCCGAGTGCCCGAACCGGGTGATCGTCCTGATCGACGAGAGCACCCAAAGGCTGCGTACTTTCGCTACCTACCCCAAGCCGGGCGGGACCACGAACGCCGGTAGCTGCACCAGTTCGGGCGGCGCAATCTACGAGAAGTCGACGCCACTGGACAACATCAGCTTCAGCACCGCTAAGACCGCCCGAATCGTCGATGCCGACCAGTATGTCCACAACGTGACGTCAACGAAGCAGAACCTCAACAGCGCGGCGCGCGGCACGGCGAGCAGCGGACTGCTGCTGCTCGCGGATGTGAACGCCACCAGCCGGTACTGGCACTTCTACGATTCGAGCAGCGGTGGTGGCGGCGGTGGCAGTGACACGATCGCTCCGACTGTGACGGGCACATCCCCGCTCGAGGATGCCACCGGGGTGGCGGTGACGGCGGACGTGGCTTCCACATTCTCTGAAGCCATGGACCCCTCGACCGTTGGGCCGGGCACGTTCACCCTAGAGGCAGGGACGACGGCGGTGACGGCCACGGTAAGCCTCGACAGCACAGGTAAAGTCGCGACGCTCAACCCTGGCGCCGACCTGGCGGCCAACACCACGTACACCGCGACGATCGAGGCCGGTTCCAGTGGCGTGAAGGACGTGGCCGGCAACGCCTTGGCATCGGACAAGACCTGGAGCTTCACCACAGCGGCGGCAGGTGGCGGCGGGACACCAGAAACCGTCACCCTGACGGCCACCGCGGACAGTTATGTGGCGGGCACAGCGACGGCGACGAACTATGGGTCGAGTACCCTGCTGGGTGTTGATAAGAGCCCGATTGAGATCACGTACCTGAAGTTCGACCTCTCGGCCTACGCCGGCCGGACCCTGGAGAGCGCGACACTGCAGCTGCGCAGCGCCGGCAGCGGCTCCAAGGGTACGCAGAACGTCAAGCTCGTTGCGGATGACAGCTGGACCGAGGGCGGAATCACCTACAATAACCGCCCCGCTCTGGGGGCCAGCGTCGCCACGCTCGGCCCCACAACAGCCAACACCAACTACAGCGTGCCGCTTACCGTGGCCAGCCTGGCCGGTGAGCTCGGCCAGGAGCTTTCGCTGGGGCTGGATTCCACCAACAGCGACGGCCTGGACCTCAGTTCCAAGGAAACAAGCAGCGCCGCCGCACCCAAGCTCGTCCTTACGCTCAGGTAGGCCGGTCAGGGGGGTGGGTCCGGCAGGGCTTACTCGTCCAGCAGCTCGATGAATTCCCGCGCCTGCTTCATGGAGATATCGGAGTGCCGCGTGAGCGCCGTTGCAGCAGCTTCTGTGTCACCGTTCCGGGCCAGGGTGCGTATCCGGCCATAGATTTCGTCATTGAGCATGTTGCTGCTGACCTCGCGAGTTACGTCGCCCTTGCTGGCGATGGCCCGGTAGCGGTACGGGAACCGCTGCGGCTCGTCATCGTCGTCTTCAACCTCGGCATGCGCCGCCTCCGCGCCCCGGTAGGGCTGCGGATGTGCTGCCAGCGCGCCCACGGCGTCGCGTGACGCGCGCAGGCCGTCGCCGCTGACTTCGTAGTACAGCTTGATCGCGGCCATGGCCTGGCCCTGCGCGATCAGGGCATAGAGCCGCCGGTGTTCGTCCTCGGAAAGTTTGGCGGCGGCAGTGCGGGCCAGATCGGCGGAGTTGGGTGCAGGCGCCGGCGGCTGGGCGGCGGCAGTGGCCTTTCGCCTGCTGATGGCGCGGGCAACCAGGATGACTCCGGCAGCCACGGCCAGGAGGATGAGGACAGGGACCACAAGCGATTCCATTTTTTCTAACGCCGTTCTGTGTACTTCCTGGCAGGGGCCAGATCTGAATGCATCGCCTGGGTGTTCTGACTGGGCCGCGTGATGGACTCCAGGCGTGCCCGGGCCGCCGTGGCAGCCTGGACCTGGGCCGCATAGTGCTGCGCTGAACGCTCGGCCAGGTCACGCTGGTACCTTTCGGCATCGGACAGGCCCGAATCACGCGGACTGAGGGCCGTGGCAAGCCCCCAAATGAGCGCCACCAACACAATTGCCGGCAGCAGAACCAGCAGCAGTTCGCCCATGTATAGAGCTTATGCCAGATCCGGTTTATCCACAGCAATATTCACCTCTGCGCATACCGCACGCATCTCACGCGACCTACTCCCTGACCCGGGCCTGCACCACCCGCGGCGGAGGCACATGAAGTGCGTCACTGCCACGGACGGGGCGGTTTTGCTCCGTGCACGCCATCAGAGGCTGTGGATGAAAATATCTGGAAAAAACATCTACTCCACAAGGTGTCAGCCACGTTTCCGCAGGTCAGACTGACATTTGGCGCGAAAGTTTTTTGCTGTCCACAGTCTTTCCCACAGGCTGTGCACAAGCTATGCCCCTTAGTGCACAGGTTTTCCACAGGGCCTGGTGCCCGTTGACTTTGCCGCTGGGGCACGGGGGACTAGCGTAGCGGGGTACCTGTTTTTCAGGGCTCCTGCGGTTCCGGACGGACGCCGATGACAGCAGCCGTAGAACCTCTGGAACCCTAAAAAGAGGCCCATTGTGGAAAACCTGTGGATACTGGGGATAACTCTCGAACTCCCCATCCGCAGCGCTGGATCCCCAGCATTGTCACACCCCGCTGGTACACCTGGACAGGTAGCGGAGCCCAGTTTTCGGGCAACGCCCTAGCAGGACGGTTAACCACCGGTGCCACCAAGGCGCCGGCTCACATGGAGGACGGCAGCTTTGTCAATCGCGCATCTGGATCCGGTCGAGACAACCCGCGGATCTGACGCCAGCCGCAAGCCGCCGCAGGACATCCCCGCCGAGCAATCGGTGCTGGGCGGCATGATGCTGTCCAAGGATGCCATCGCCGATGTCGTGGAAATCCTCCGCGGCCAGGACTTCTACCGCCCGGCACACGAAACCATCTATGAGGCAATCATCGACCTCTATGGCCGCGGCGAGCCCGCGGACGCCGTCACTGTCTCCGATGAGCTCACCAAGCGCGCAGAGATCAACAGGATCGGCGGCCCCGCCTACCTGCACGAGCTGATCCAGACCGTTCCCACCGCCGCCAACGCGGGGTACTACGCGGAAATCGTTGCTGAACGTGCCGTGCTCAGGCGCCTCGTAAACGCGGGCACCAAGATCGTCCAGCTCGGCTACGGTTCGGACGGCGAGGTGGAGGACCTGGTGAACCAGGCCCAGGCCGAGGTCTATGCCGTGGCAGAACGGCGTACCGCGGAGGACTACGTGGTCCTCAAAGACGTCATGGAGTCCACGGTGGACGAAATCGAGGCGTCCGGCCACCGCGGGGAGGGCATGACCGGCGTGCCCACCGGCTTCTACGAGCTGGATGAGCTCACCCACGGGCTCCACCCCGGCCAGATGATCGTCATCGCAGCCCGTCCGGCCGTGGGTAAGTCCACGTTCGCCCTGGACTTTGCCCGGTCCGCCGCCATCAAGAACAACCTGGCCACGGTCATGTTCTCGCTCGAAATGGGCAGGAACGAGATCGCCATGCGCCTCCTCTCCGCAGAGGCAACCATTGGACTGCAGGACCTCCGCAAGGGAACCATCAAGGACGAGCAATGGTCCAAAATCGCCACCACCATGGGCCGGATGAATGATGCCCCGCTGTTCATCGATGACAGCCCCAACATGTCGCTGATGGAGATCCGGGCAAAGTGCCGGCGCCTGAAGCAGCAGCACGATCTCAAACTGGTGATCCTGGACTACCTGCAGCTCATGAGCTCCGGCAAAAAAGTCGAGTCCCGCCAGCAGGAGGTCTCCGAGTTCTCTCGTGCACTGAAGCTCCTGGCCAAGGAACTCCAGGTCCCCGTGATCGCGCTGTCCCAGCTCAACCGCGGTTCCGAGCAGCGCCAGGACAAGCGGCCCATGGTTTCCGACCTCCGCGAATCGGGCTCCATCGAGCAGGACGCCGACATGGTGATCCTGCTCCACCGTGAGGACGTCTACGACAAAGAATCACCCCGCGCCGGAGAGGCTGACATCCTGGTGGCCAAACACCGTAACGGCCCCACCAAAGACATCGTGGTCGCCTTCCAGGGCCATTACTCCCGGTTCGCCAATATGGCGGCCGACGCCGGAGGCGGCGGCTTCTAGGACCTGCCGCCACCGGGACTCCGGACTTAGCCCTGCCCCAGCAGGTGGTTGGGCAGGCGGTTGCCCGGTGCCGTGCCCCTGATCTCAAGCAGCTCGCGGGCATGGGCGTGCAGCCTTCTGTCCTCTTCGCTGACCGGCACCCAAGGGGGTACGGGCACGGAGTTGCCATCGGCGTCGCGGGCCACCATCACTGTCAGGCAGTAGGTGGTCAGGTTCATCTCCCGGCTCTTCGGATCGCCCGAGCGGACGTGGACCGCAACGTGCATGCCCTTGGTCCCCGTGTAAACCAGCCGCGCTTCCACCTCCACCACGTGGCCAATGAGCAGCGGACGGTAGAAACGGACCCCGCCGGAGAAGACGGCGACGGTGTCCATGCCGCAATACCTGGAGGCGCATACGTAGGCCGCCTCGTCGATCCACTTCATGACAATTCCGCCGTGGACCTTGCCGCCCCAGTTCACGTCGGTGGGTGCTGCCATGAATCGCAGGGTCACCCGCTCGGCCGTTCCTGCATCCGTATATTCCTGCCGGTTCATGGCTTCGACGATCTGCTCGCGGACCTTGATCCGTGCCAGCGCATGGTCCCGCTGTTCGATCTCGTCGGCGGTGACGGGCTCGAACTGCTGCACCGGGACCGGTTTTCCACCCTCGCCCACCGCCACGAAAATCACCATGCACTGGCTTCGCATGGTGGCCGGACCGCCCTTGGGGTCCCCGGAGGAAACCACCGTGCGGATGTGCATGGAAGAGCGTCCGGTGTAGACGATGGTGGCCTCCACCTCCACCATGTCACCGCTGTTGACCGGATCGGCGAAGTGGATGTTTCCCACGTACGCGGTGACGCAGTAGGACTTCGACCACCCCACGGCTGCGGCATAGGCGGCCTTGTCCACCCACTCCAGGACGGTGCCAGCGTCCACGGAGCCGCTGTGGCCAACGTCTGTGGGAGCGGCCAGGAAACGGAGGGTCACTGAGTTGGAGGCACGGATCTCGGTCATGCTGCGATCATACTGACGCCGGGGGTTACCCACCGGTCGGGTCCCGCAACAAAGCTGTTGCGGGAACACCGCCGGCAAACGCGGCTGCCCCGCCCGCCAGGTTTGGCGGACGGGGCAGCGCACCTGCGGCCTGAACGCAGCTAGCCTGCGCGGGTGTAAACGATGTCCGGCTGGGCTGGCAGTTCCATGCCTTCACCGACATAGAAGCCCGGGTGCGGCGGCTGGTTGTACGAGACGTTCTCGCGGGCAACCGAGAGCCGGTACACAGGATCGTGCATCAGCGTCCGGAGCCGGACCTCCGTCCCGGCAGTAGTGGTGTAGATCCGCAGCTCCGTGCTGTCCGACGACGGCCACGCAATTTCCTCCCGCCAGTCACCGAGGAGGTCGGCCTGGATGGCCGGGGTTCCCTTGGTGCCGTTGTTGGACTTCGCGCCGGTGGCCGTGAGCAGCCGGTCGCTGGATTCCGTTTCCCAGTTCCACTTGGCGATGCTGGGCGTACCCGTGGTGGTGGCCGCATCCCAGTCATGGTCAACGATCTCGCGCAACAGGTCGCCGTCCCACCAAGCCAGGAAGTTGGCCGCAGGAATGCTGTTGGCAATCAGCTGGCCCTTGGCGGACCGCAGCTCGCCCACCGGAGAGTTCCAGGCAGCGTCGCCGCCGATGGCCCAGCCCTCGGCCCCTGCATGCCGCGGATCAATGTCACCCGCCGCAGCGCGTCCCGTGTCCTTGGCAGCAGGAATGCTCCAGAGGATCTCCCCGGTGCGGGAATCCCGGAAGGTGGCTCCCCTGTTGCCGCTGGACCCCATGTCCTCGTGGGCGGCGAATGTCTCCAGGCCCGGGCGGGACGGGTCAAGATCGCTGGTGTGGATGGCGTCACCGTGCCCGAGGCCGGTGTTGTAGAGCGGCTTGCCGTTATCGTCGATGGTCATGGAACCGAAGACGAACTCGTCCTTTCCGTCGGCATCCACGTCCGCCACGGACAGGTTGTGGTTGCCCTGGCTGCGGTACTGGGCACCGGCGGTGTCAGAGTCGAACATCCAGCGCTTGCTGATCTTGCCGCCCACCAAGTCGTAGGCGGCAAGCACCGTGCGCGTGTAATAGCCGCGGCTGAACATCATGGACGGGCGCTCCCCATCCAGGTACGCCACGGCGCCGAGGAAACGGTCCACGCGGTTGCCGTAGCCGTCGCCCCAGGCTGCCACGTCACCGCGGGGAGGGTCGTAGGCCACGGTATCCATGATGGTGCCGGTTGCTCCATGGAAGACGGTGAGGAACTCCGGACCCGTCAGTACATAGCCGCTGCTGTTGCGGTAATCCGCCCCCGCGTTGCCGACCACCGTCCCGGCAGCGTCCCGGGTGCCGTCCGCCGTCTTCATGGCAACTTCGGCCTTGCCGTCGCCGTCAAAATCATAGGCGAGCAGCTGGGTGTAGTGGGCACCGGCGCGAATGTTCGGTCCCATGTTGATCCGCCAGAGCCTGGTGCCGTCCATGCGGTAGGCGTCAACGTACACCAGCCCTGTGTAGCCTCCCTGGGAGTTGTCTTTGGAGTTGGACGGGGACCACATCTGGAGGATCTCGTACGTTCCGTCGCCGTCCAGGTCCGCCACGCTGGAGTCACCGGCGGAGTAGCTGTAGGGCTGGCCGTCCTTGGTGTAGTCATCGGCGGGCTTGTCCAGTTTCACAGCCAGGTAGTTCTGTGCCAGCGGCACGAACTCGGCGGTGAGCTCCTCCCCGCCGTTGCCCACGGTTTTGATGGCGTACCGGGACGAAGCCGTCCCGGAGGGGTCCAGGAAAGTGGTGCTGCCGCGGATCGGCTCTTCGGTGAGCTGGACGCCGTCGCGGATCGGCTCTTCGGTGAGCTGGACGCCGTCGCGGATGACATGGAAGCCGATCTGCTCAGGGTCCAGGCCAAGCATGCGCCAGCCCACCCGCACGCCTTCGCCGGTCAGCAGAGCCACCGGTGCGCGGTCCAGGTCTTCCATCTGCCGGTTCACCACCGTGACCTTTTCAGTTCCAATCACGGGGGAGGGAGCAGATTCGCCGCCCTTGTTCACCGTGGTGACCCGGTAGTAGTACTTGATGGTGGTCAGGACCGTGTAGTCGGTGTAGTTAACCTCGGTGGCACGTCCCACGTACCCGAAGGGGCCGTCGGGAGAGGTGGACCGGTAGACGAGGTAGGCGGCAGCGTCGGAAACCTTCTGCCACTTGAGCGTGACGCTTGTTTTCTCCACGGCCTTGATGTCCACCTTGCCGGTGGCGGCGGGCGCTGGAGTGTTGGGGTCAACCAGGGCGGTCTCCACCGTGTTGGACGGAACCGACTCGAGTCCGGTGCTGTCCAATGCCGTGACGAAGTACTTGTATTTGAGGCCGGCGAAGGCTGTGGCGTCCGTGAAGGACGCTGCTGTCACATCCCCGGCGATCAGCTGCGGTTCGGTCTCAAAGGAGGCCTGGCGGAACACCTTGTAGCTGGCCGCGTCCGCCACGGCATCCCAAGCGAGGTCCACGGTTGGCGGTTCGGCTGCGGCATCGACGGCGGTGGTGTGCAGGTTGGTGGGTCCCACCAGCAGCGGGGTGACCTCCAGGCCGTTGAGCCGCTGGCCGGAGCCGCTGATGGCCAGGTTCAGCTGGCCGTCGGACACCAGTACCTGGCTGATGATCTTGGTGGCGGAGGATTCCCTGCCGGAGGACACCTGGCCGTAGGGCGTGCCCTCGGCGGCGACGTCTGTCCGGGTAGAGCCGATCCAGTCGCTGTGGTAGGTCTTCAGCGCGTAAGTGCCGTTGGGGACGTCCAGCTGGAACTCGAAGCTGGAGCCGCTGAGCACGAAATCCCGCAGCAGGTTGCTGGTCACCGCGCCCCGGTCCCTGTCGGCGAGTACCGAGATGTCCTTGAACCCAAAGCCGCGCTCGGCAGTGTAGCCCATGGTCCGGTTGACTTCGGTGTAGCCCGCCTCGAGCGGAGCTCCCACGGGGCCAAAATCGAACTTGTATTTGGCCTTCTTGGTGGTGACGGCGAGTGCGTCGCTTGGCTCGGAGAGTCCCCTGCCGTTCATGGCCGCCACCCGGACGCTGTAAGCGGTGCCTTCTGCGAGTCCGGTGAGGTTGGCTGTGGGAACCGTTGCCGTGGTGGTCAGTTTGTAGGCACTGTCCGGTTCGGAAGCGAGCTTGCGGTACACCTTGTAGATGTCAGCCCCTTCAACGGGCTGCCACTTTAACAGTGCCCCGGCATTGGAGACGCTTCCGGCAACCAGTCCCTGCGGCTTGGCGGGAACGGACGACGGCGGCGCGATTTCCTTCACTCGGGAGGCCAGCGGGACGCTGAGCTGCTTCACGCCGCCCGCCACGAGCCGGGCAATCTGGATGGCCCCGTATTCCTGGAAGTGGGTGTTGTCCACGGTCCCGGTTGGGCGGTTGGGATACACGCCGGCATCAACGTGGAGGAAGACGGATTTGGTGTCCTCAGGGCCGATCTGGTCATAGTAGGCGCGGCTCGAGGCGGACAAGTCCACCAGGGCCACGTTTTCCTCGGCAGCGAGTTCCTGCATCTTGGCCACGTATTCCGGAAAGCTGACGCGGAACTTGCCGGTGGCTTCGTCGTAGTCCCGGCGCCCCACGGGGGTCACCAGCACGGGCGTTGCACCGCGCTGCCGGGCACCGTTGACGTACGTGCGGAGGTACTCCTTGTAATCGGTGGGGGAGGCGTAGCGGTCATCCACGCCGATGGTGGCGTCGTTGTGGCCGAACTGGACCATCAGGTAGTCGCCCGGGTTGATGACGCGGAGGATCTCGTCCAGCCGTCCCTGGGTGATGAAGTTCTTGGAGCTCCGGCCGCCGATGGCATGGTTCTTAAAAGAGACACTGCTGTCAAAGTAGCGGTCGATCATTTGTCCCCAGCCCGCCTGGGGCACGTACCCGGGATCGTAGGTCTGGACGGTGGAGTCGCCGGCGAGGTAGACGCCGGGGTCGGTGGTGGCGGTCCGCGGTGCCCGTGCGGCGATGACCAGGGAGTTGATTTTGGCCGCCGTGCCGCTGAAATCGAGGTTGAGCTGTCCGTCCACCAGGGAGATGGGGAATTCCATTTCCAGGTACTGGCTGGCCGGTTTATCCGTAACCTGGACCTTGGCCATTTTCTCGGCGGTGATGGCGATGTTCGTGGCCTCGGCGGCGTCGCCGGCAATGAGCTTGACGGTGTAGTCGCCATTGGGCAGGTCCACCAGGAAGGAGCTTCCCTGGACCTGCACAAAGTCAGACCGCAGGGGGTCTCCCGTGCCCCGGTCAACTCCGGAGGTGACTGCCGTGTCCGTGAAGCCGAATTTTCCGGCGGCGGAGTACGGGGTCGCGGCGTCCACGTGAGTATAGCCGTCTGCCGTTACTCCGGGTCCGAAGTCGAACTTGAAGCCGCTTCCCACTGCCGGGAGGGCAGTGTCGGCCTGAACGGCCGGGAGCCCTGTGAAGGCGATGGCGGCTGAGGCCACCGCGGCGGTGACGGCTTTTGCTCCTGCCGGCAGCCTGCGGCGGGGCGGCGGCCCCTCCTGGGGAACCGGGGTCACTTGCGGGGGTTTGTTCACGAACATCTCCTTCGATGAGCAATGGCAAGGCAGGCCCAGGATTGGAACGATTCAAAGACGCGCGGGAGGCGTCCTGCGGGAAAACCGCGAAGGGTTCCGGGTGATGACTCGGAAAGGGCTGAGACCTGGAAGGGTGACGCAGCTCTCGCTGCGGCACTCAATGGTCTATCAGTCGGGGAGCATGCGTGGCAAGCGTTTTCCCAACTTTCCCGTGACTTTGTGGTGCTGAATGTTCGGGATTGTGAGCAGGATGCGGACTGTTCGAAGGACCATCGGCGGCGGAATCGCCGGAAAGCCCCCGCTTCGCCGTTCCGGAACGGCGAGCCTGCAGTCTTCCGGCGATCCGGCGGTTCCGGCGGCGGGCTGGGCAAGTTAACGGCCGACGGCGGATGCGCACCCGGGTGCCCATCCGCCGTCGCGGTTTCCGGGCTGAGCCGGCGGTGCAGGGTCAGGCCAGAATGGCAAGCTTTGAGTTGCTGCGGCCGAAGAGGGCGCGGTCCACTGAGGCGCGGCCGGCGCCGGTCAGGGCCAGGGCGAAGGCTGCGGCGGCGAGGAGCAGCACCAGTTCATACCCGCCGTTGGCGGCAAAAACGCCGGCCGGTGCGTGGACCAGGAAAAGGGCGCCCAGCATGTCCAGTGCCAGGAGTGCAGCCGCCACGCGGGTAAGTATGCCCAGGATCAGCGCGATGCCGCCGGCAAGTTCCAGGATGGCAACGGCCGGGGCGGCTATTTCCGCTGCCGGAACGCCCATCTTGGCGAACGAGGCCTGTGTGCCCGCGATGGTCCATTCGTTGAACTTCTGCCAGCCGTGCGCTGCAAAAAGGAAGCCCAGGACAATCCGGAGGGCGGTAATGGCGGTCGTGGTGAGTCGTGACTGGTTCATGGCTCCAGTGTCCCTGAGAAATAGTTGAAGAGTCAACTATTTACGTCACAATGTGTCCCTTGTCATGTGAGGCTGTCTGCCTGCGGCCAGCCGATTAGGCTGGCATCGTGCCCTACCTACCTGCCCCTGCTACCGCTGCACCGCGCAAGGGGCAGGCCCGCGAAATCCTCCGGCTGGCCGTGCCGGCGTTCGGGGCGCTCGTGGCAGAACCGCTGTTCCTGCTTGCCGATTCCGCGATTATCGGCCATCTGGGCGTGGCACAGTTGGCTGGAGTGGGGCTGGCCTCGGCCGTGCTGCATACCGCGGTGGGCCTGATGGTTTTCCTGGCCTACTCCACCACACCCGCAGTGGCCAGGGCCATCGGCGACGGCCAGCTTGGGAAGGCCCTGGCAGCCGGGCGCGACGGCGTGTGGCTGGCACTGCTGCTCGGCGTGCTCCTCGCCGTTGCCGGTTTCCTGGCGGCGGATCCCCTGATTGGACTCCTGGGCGCGGAAGGCGAGGTTCGCGCCTTCGCCGTCGATTACCTTCGCTGGTCCATGCCCGGGCTGGTGGCCATGCTGCTGATCTTTGCCGGAACAGGCCTCCTCCGCGGACTTCAGGACACCCGGACGCCGCTTCTGGTGGCCACTGCCGGGTTCACCCTGAACATCATCCTGAACCTGTGGCTTGTGTACGGTCTGGGCTGGTCGGTGGCAGGCTCCGCGGTGGGCACAAGCGTGGCGCAATGGGCCATGGCCGGCGTCTACCTGGCCATCGTCAGGCGGAATGCCCTACGCAACGGCGTGGGACTCCTCCCCAGCTGGCGGGGCATCCGCAGCATGGCCCGCGTGGGGTCCTGGCTGATGCTGCGCACCCTGACCCTAAGGATCGCCATCCTGGCAACGGTCCTCGTGGCCACAGCCCAAGGCACAGCCAACCTTGCCGCCCACCAGTTGGCAATGACCATCTTTTCCTTCCTCGCCTTTGCCCTGGACGCGCTGGCCATTGCCGCCCAGGCCCTGATCGGCAAGGAGTTGGGAGCCTCGAATGCCGTCAAAGCGCGGCTTTTGACCGGAACCATGGTCCGGTGGGGCCTTGGATTCGGCGCGGTGACGGGCCTGCTCCTTGCGCTGGCGGCTCCGTGGGCCGGAGCCCTGTTCACCTCCGATCCTGAGGTGCAGAGGGTGCTGGCCCTGGCCCTGTGGGTCCTCGCCGCGGGCCAACCCCTCGCCGGCTACGTCTTTGTGCTGGACGGCGTGCTGATAGGAGCCGGGGACGCGAAGTACCTTGCCCTGGCGGGCGTGGTGAATCTCGCCGCCTACGTGCCGATGCTCGCGGCCGTTGCGCTGCTGGGAGTTCCGGGCGGCGCTGGCCTGGGCTGGCTGTGGGCAGCCTTTGCCCTGGGCTACATGGCGGCCCGCGCAATGACGCTCGGCCTCCGCGCCCGGTCAGGCCGGTGGATGGTGCTCGGTTCCGCGTAAGCTCCGGCCGGAATGGGGGAAAGTTCGGCCGGCGGCGCACCGCTACTAAACTGGACCGGTGACGCAACCAAGGACCCCTGCAGGCACCACTCCCGGAACCGACGCCAGGCCCGAGCTCTGGCAGCCGGTCCTGCTCCGCTCTGCGGCAGCCCTGGTGTTTGGTGCCCTCACCATTTTCTGGGCGGCGCCCTCCGTTGAGGTCATGGGGTGGGCCGGCGGGCTGTACCTTCTGGCCACCGGAGTGCTGATGCTCAGGAGTGTTCCCGCCACGGGGCTTCCCCAGGGTGCCGCGCCGGGCAAGATGCTGGCGGCCGCCGGTGCGGTCATGGCCGGCTCGGGATTTTCCCTGGTGGTCCTGCATGGCGACCTGCTGTTTGGTGTGGTTGCTGCCGTGGGCCTGGGCCTGGCGGGGGCGCTGGAGCTGGCCTGCGGGTTGAAGCTCCGTGGCAGCCATGTCCTGGCCCGCGACTGGATCACCTCCGGAGTCGTTGGCCTGGGCACCGCGGCACTCCTGCCGTTCTTCATCGGGTTGGGCGCCCACGCATTGCTGGGAGTGGCGGGCGGAGGAGCGATCATCTCGGGAGTCCTGTGGGTCCTCTCAGCCCTGACCCTGCGGCACGATGCCCGCAGCGCCGCCGGAAAGCCGTAAACTAGGAAAGCGCGGTTCTACTTCTTGTAGAAATATTGCCGGGCAAAACACCGCAACACTTAAACCAGGCCGGCCTGCGTGCCGCCTGCAGGGAGGAATCACCGTGGCAGACCAGCATCCAGGAAAACCGCGCAAGGTGCGGACCTCGGTGAAGGGCCCGCTGATGTTCTCCGCGTTCTGGGCGGTGGTGGCTTTCCTTGCCGTAGTGGTCTTCGCCTCCGGCGGCAGCGCACGCGCCCCCCGGTTTGACCTGGCCTTCACTGCGGCCGGCATCGCCTTCATTGTCACTTTGGTTGTGGCCGCAATGCTCTCCATGAGCCACAAGGAGAATGCCGAGCACCTGGGCAAGGGATCCGGCGTGAATCTCAGTTCAGCACGCAGGCCGTCCCACGGCTCCGGCTCGGCTCCAGGCCCGCAGGACCCGCCCGCGCCGGCTGACGGTACGGAAACCCGGGACAGCCACTAGCCGGTGGCCGCCTGCCGTGCCCGGTAGGCGGCGACGTGCGCACGGTTGGCGCAGTTGCCGGTATCGCAGTAGCGCTTTGACCTGTTCCGACTGAGGTCCAGGACTGCGGCATCACAATCCTCCGCCTCGCAGGTCCGCATCCGGTCCATCTCCTTGCCGCGGATAACATCCGCCAGGGCCATCGCAGCCTCCGTGCTCATCCTGTACACCAGCGGAGCTTCCGGCGTGGTGGCGTGCAGGTGCCAGTCCCAGGCGTCGTGCTTGACCAGTTGGGGCAGTGCGCGGGCCTCGCGCAGCAGGCGGTTTATGGTTTCCACCGCGGCGTCTTCATCCGCCGTCCACAGCTCGGAAAGCTCGCGGCGCAAGCGGCGGACGCTTTCGAGTTCATCCCCGTCCCTGGTGCGGGACCCGCTGAAGCCCTCGGCCGCCAGGAAGCGGTCCAGATCCGCCTGGCTGGCAAGGCCCTCACTCCCGTTCGCAGCTGAATTGACGAGGTTCACCACGGTCCGCAGGGCCACCTCAGTGTCAGGGGCAAAAACCATCTTGACTCCTTACAGTGCTGTCCCGTACTGTCATGACCATAAACCCACTTTACTCCTGACAGGAGGCGACCCATGTCCGCTGCACGCCGCGCGCCCGGCCGTCTGCCCGCAGCCCGGCGCAGCTTCCTCGCCTCCGGCCTGGGCATTGCTCTGTTCTCCTCCGCTGTCTTTGGACTTTCCGGGTCCTTCGCCAAGGCGCTGCTGGAAGCGGGGTGGAGCCCCGGGGCGGCCGTCACGGCCCGGCTTACCGGTGCAGCCCTGATCCTCGCCGTGCCCGCCATACCCGCCCTCCGGGGCCGCTGGCACCAGCTGCGGGACAACTGGGTGACCATCGGGCTGTTCGGGCTGATCGGCGTGGCGGCCTGCCAGCTCTTCTATTTCAATGCCGTCGCAAGGCTGTCGGTAGGCGTGGCGCTGCTGCTCGAATACCTCGCCCCGGTGATCATTGTGCTCTGGCTGTGGGCCGCCAGCCGCAGACGGCCGCGGCTGCTGACCTTCGGCGGGACGTTGCTGTCCCTGGCCGGCCTGGTCCTGGTCCTTGACCTGACCGGAGCGGTCAAGATCGATGTTGTTGGCGTCCTTTGGGGAATGGCCGCCGCCGTGTGCCTTGCCATCTACTTCTTCATCACCGCGAAGGAAAATGACACACTGCCGCCGATCGTGCTGGCCTCGGGCGGGCTGTTCGTAGGTGCCGCCGTGATGTGGCTTGCTGCCGCCACCGGCCTGCTGCCCATGGCATTCAGCGCTGCCGACACCAGACTCGGACCCTGGATCACGCCCTGGTGGGTGCCGCTGGCGGGGCTCGTGGTCCTGGCGACGGTGCTGGCCTACGTCTCCGGCATCATGGCCGCACGGGCGCTGGGTTCCAAGGTGGCGTCCTTCGTGTCGCTGACCGAGGTCCTCTTCGCCGTGGTCTGGGCGTGGCTGCTGCTCGGTGAACTCCCGGGGGCCATCCAACTCTTGGGCGGCGTCCTGATCGTGGGCGGCGTGGTCCTGGTCCGGCTCGATGAGCTGCGGGGGCCGGCTGCCGGCGGCACAGCGGGCGGGGAGGAGCCGCACGGCCGGGAACTGCCCGGGGCGGCGTCACCGCTGGAACACGCCAACGACGTCGAGCCCGTCCCTTAGGTGCCGAGGCCTTCCTCAGGCGGGCAGCCACCGGGACTCCCAGGCTTTAAACGCAGCGGGCCCGGACACCCATAGGTGTCCGGGCCTGCCTTGCGGAGCTTGCGCAGCCGCAGGGATCAGTTGGAGGCCTGCTCCTGCTGCTCGGCGTTGCGCTTGGCCTTGTTGCCGGCTTCCCTGAGAGCGTCGGCCACCTTGGTCAGCATGGTGGTGTGGGTACCGGACCATTCGTCGCGGAACTTGTCCGCGTCCGGTCCCTTCCAGTCGGTGCTGTTGAGAAGGCTGTTGAGATTCGACTTCTGGTTGTCGATCTCGCTTGCGCCCGCCTGAAGCTTGCTGCCCAGCTGACGAAGCTGCTGAACGTCTGCACCCCAAATAGCCATCAGTTTCTCCTCATAGAATCGTGGATCCGAACCAGTCGGCATCCCCCTCGGCCTCCCGGCTCATCCGGAAGATCCATTGCCTAAAACCTACCCCGGCTGCTGAGACGGCGTCGATGGGCAGCCCTGCCCATGCTGGCCTCCCCATGGCCGGCGCCTGCGCAAACCGTTCGGGGAGGGGGCCTGTTGCCTCACGTCAATAGGTCCGGGAAGACTACTTCGTTGCCTCACTGGAAAAGGTCCGCTTCGGGTACGAGTTGAACCAGGTGTTGACCTTGTAGTCGCGGGGAGCAGCTTTGGTCTGGCTGAGAGCTTCAAGCTGTCCGGTCAGGGCCAGGATCTGCCGGGATAGTGCCGCCGGTTTGAGGCGTTTGAATTGGGCATTCATGCTGATCACTGGCTGCTTCCGGATGTTCGGATGCCGGGCGGCGCGTTGATGCGGTGTGAGTGCGGCATCATGTTTTTTGAAAACTTTGGCCCCATGGCGTTCCTTGGAAAGCAGCTTCTGCTGGGGCAGCAGGTAGTTCGTGAAGAGCGCATCGAGTTCCCAGATGGCGTTGAGTTTCTCCAGTTCCGCGGCGGTGTCGTAACGGTAGTAGCCCACGAGTTCCCGGACCCGGGCCCAGTTCTTCTGTTCCACGTAGGCCCCATCGTTCTTGTTTCCCGGCCGGGAACGGGTGAAGGTGATCTGCCGGGCGTGGCAGTACTCCAGCAGGTAGTCGTTGATGAACTCGGAGC
>NZ_JBIVRG010000014.1:0-102886 GCF_044755505.1 Pseudarthrobacter sp. NPDC092202
ATGATTTTCTCCTTGACCCCGCTGACAGTGTCTTTGAGCTTGTCGGTCTGGCGGTGGACGATGTTTGAGGGGGTGACTTTGTCCGCCACGGCGTCAACGTTGGTCCCCAGGCGTGCGCGGGTGGCTTCTATGTCTGAACGGATTGCGTCCGGGTTATCGCTCATCGGTTTACCTCACCTGGTTTTAGGGTTGGGGGTATTTCGGACAGGGTTTCGCCGGTCTGGGGCAGGCCCTTGATCTGTTTGAGTTCCTTGCGGCCGATCGAGGCCAGGACCGCGGCGATGATGCCCCAGATCACGGCGACGATCACGGCGGCCCAGCCCAGGGGCATCAGGGCGCCCAGGGCGAACATCAGGCCCAGGGACAGGAAGAGAAGGACGAAGTGTCCTGCCACGCCTGCCCCGGCGAGCATGCCCGAGCCCTTGCCGGCCTTCGTGGCCGACTGTTTCAGCTCAGCCTTGGCCAGCTCGACTTCCTGGCGCATGAGCGTGGACAGGTCACGGGTCACATCCCCAAGCAGCTCACCCAGCGAGGCACTATCAGCCCTCTGGTGCGCCTCACTCGGAGCGGGTTCCGGAATAGAACTACTCACAGCTGGCGTCCTTCCGATGAGCGGTAACCGCCGTCGGTGCTCCGGTAGGAGCCGTCCTCGTCGCGGTAGGGGTCATCCTCGTACCGGAGCGGGGTGTCCTCAGCAGTGCCTGAAGGCAGGGAGGTTGTGGATACCGGAGCGCCGCCGCCTACAACGGGCTCGCTGTAGAGGTCGTCGTTCCCGGCTGCGTACACGGTCTCCTGGCGGAGCGGCGCAACCGGCTGGGGCTGCACGGACCGCTGTGCCGGCGAGCCCTGGACCGCGCCGTGCGAATCCGGTGCGCCTGCCGTCAGGCCACGGGTGAGGCGGCCGGCCAGGACTCCGGCGCCTGCTGCCAGCAGCAGGAAGGTGCCGGGGTTGTTGCGCGCGAACCTCTGGACTTCACCGAGAATGTCTCCGGGCTGCTTGTTTTCCAGCCAGGAGGCCACGGAGTCGGTGGTGCCGGCGGCCTGGCGGATCAGGTCGCTGGCCATGCCCTGCTGGTCCGGTGCGTCCGCCATGCTGTGCAGCTGGCTGGAGATAGTGCGGATGCCTTCAGCGGCCTTCTGCTGCTGGGTTCCGGCCTGGCTGGTGAGGCCGGACTTCGCCTGGTGCAGGAGATCCTGCGCGCTGGACTTCGCCTCGGACGCCACGTGGGCGGCTTCTTCCTTGGCGGTCTGCGCCACGTTCTGGGCTGACGATGCGGCGTGGCCGGCGACGTTCGAAGCCTCCTCCTTTGCCGCCTGGCTCTTGGAGGTGCCGGCAGAACCCGCAGCGGGTGCCGTGCCGAAAGTCCCGGCGCCTGCGGTGTTCGCACCATAGGGATCGGTGGTTGCAGTGCCGGGGGTCTGGGGCCATTGGTTCTCTGTCATCGGGCTCTCTTTCCTGTAAGGGTCAGCTGGCGATCAAGAACCAGCAACGCTGGCTAGTAGTAAGCATGGTTACTAATTAGATACTAAGCACACTTCCCTTTTGATGCGCAAGGGCGCCGTTCAATAAGCCGTGCGGAAAAGGGTGGGAGGCCTCCGGCGAAACGGTCCGGGCGGCCCTGGCGGCCCGGCGGATAGTAAGCCTACTTGCGAACCGGATGCTAAGCATGCTTATTGTAGAGAACGTAGCGACGCAACAAGAGGTGATCAACACCCTGCACTTCGCCACCCACAGGAAGGCCACGGCCCGATGACCAGCAACCTCGATCCAGATGCCCGCACCAGCTACCGCCTGATTTCCGTGGCGGCCAGGCTGGTGCAACGGCGCCAGGACGACGCCCTGGCGCACTTGGGCCTTACCCGCGCGGCAGTGATAGCCCTTGAAGGCCTCGCCGGCGGGCCCCTGAACCAGGAGCAGCTCGCCGAAGCCATACGGGTCCAGAGCCAGACTCTGGGACGTGTGCTGCTTCGGTTGGAGGGCGCGGGCTACATCACCAGGACGCGCCAGTCCGCCGACCGCAGGCAGTTCAAGGTGGAGCTTACGGAATCCGGGGCAGCCATTTTGGAGGCTGCCCGCCGGGAGGAAATCAACGCCTACCCTGATGATCCGAGCATCGGCTGGAAAGTCCTGAGCGAGGAGCTGGCAAAATTCGTGAGCGCCCTCCCTGCAGGCCGAAGCCATGAGGTGGTCCCGTTCGCTCCGCCTGAGCACCGCAGTGCGAGGCGCCCCCAGGACACCCGGGGATCCGCCTTTCGCGGCATGGACGAGTCCGGCCACTGAGGCTTGGGCCGCTCCGGGCGCTTGGGCTGGCGCTAAAGTCGCCAGCCGGCATAGTCAGCCTATGCTGGCCTGCTAAGCCGCGCAGGCATCCTTGAGTGCTTGGACGGACTCTGCCGGCACTTCGTCTCCGGCCTCTGCAATCTGGCCCAACGGCGTCGTAATTTCCGCCGGGACGCCAGCAGTGGACGCTGCCGAGACGAGGCCCGCCAGCAGCTGCTTGTCCTCAACGCTGACCAGCCCGTCCTGGACCACCGCGCAGATCTGGCGGTTCACCTCGGCGGCGCCCGCAGATGCCACCTTCGAGGCGGCGTCACTGACGGCGTTGCCCGCAGCCTCCTCAACGGCACCACAGCCGGCGAGGAGCAGGAGCAGGGGAGCGGCGGACAGTGCTGCGAGGCGGCGGTTCATCAGTCCAGCCTATCGGGTGCGCCCAAGTGTTACCTGGCGCTTGCCGCCGGAACGCCCAGGATGCTGTCCAGCATTCCGTTCCGGAACTTTCCCTCCGGATCGTGGGCTGAGGCCAGCGAGCGGAAGGCGGCGAACCGGGGATACAGCGCCTCCCAGTCGTATTCCGCAGCGGAGAACAGCTTGCCCCAGTGCGGACGCGCACCGAAGGGCCGCAGCAGGCCCTCGAGTTCCGGCAGGACCGCCTCCACTTCGGGCTGCAGGGGCCGCCACGTGAAGTGCAGGGCAACGCTCTGCTGCCGGTAGAAAGGGCTGAGCCAGAACTCGTCCGCGGCGCCGGTCCGGATCTCCGACACAAACAGCAGGGGCGCGAGCTTGTCCGCGAGTCCGCGGACTGCCTCAATTGCGGCCGGGGCGTGCTCCAGCGGCAGGATGAATTCGCTCTGCAGCTCCTCGCCCTTGCTTGGCGTGAACTCGTGGCGGAAGTGGGGAAGGCGGTCCAGCCACTGGCCGGGTTCGTCCAATTGGAGGGTGCAGTTTTCCGCGGACATGTCCGGCAGCGGGTGCAGCGGGCTCGCGGCGGCGGTGGCGCCGAACAGATCCTCCAGGGGAGGCTCGGAGTCCAAGGCCTTGAGCCAGACCTGGCTGATGGAATCACCGGCATAGTCCGTAAAAAGGCTGACGCTGTAGGCGCTGGATGCCAGTTCCCGGAAGCCCGTGAGTGCCCGGTTCCACGGCAGGTTCTCCAGGACTCGCTGGCGCATTTTGAAGCTAGGCTGGACGGCGAGTTCCAGGCCGGTCACGACCCCCAAGGCACCGAGTCCCACCACGCTGGCCAGGAATTCGTCGCCATCAGTGCGGGAGAGGGAGACGCATTCGCCCGAGGGACGCACCAGATCGATGGACTGGACGGCTCCGGCCAGGGACTGGTTGTCCACGCCCGAGCCGTGCGTTCCGGTCTGGACCGCCCCCGCCACCGATATATGCGGAAGCGAGGCCAGATTGTGGATGGCAACGCCGGACTGCTCCAGGGCGCGGCACAGTTCACCGTAGCTGACGCCGCCGCTGACCCGCACCGTTGCCCGGTCCGGGGCCAGTTCGATTCGCTGGGGCAGCGCGTCCAGGAGCACGTGTACGCCCTCCGTGTCCCCCACGCGGTTGAACGAGTGCCGTGACCCAAGGGCCTTGACCCGGCTGGCGGCGGCAACGATGCCGGCAAGTTCTTCCACGGAAGTTGGCCGCCGGACCTCCGCGGAGGCGTAGTCAAGGTTCCCTGCCCAGTTCTTCATTGAGTCGGCTTTCCGGTTGGAGGTGCAAATTGGCTCCCTCAACTGTCAGCGCTAACAATCGGGCTGTCAAGGCGCGGTCACGGTGCCGGACGGACTGGTCGAACGCATGCCGCGGTGCGCTGGCACATCTCTTTCTATCGTTGTAGATTTGCGGGATGACGCGTGCGGGCACCCCTCCGATGGGCTGGAACAGCTGGGACTGCTACGGCACGTCCGTAACCGAGGAGGAGGTTCTGGCAAACGCCGCGTTCATGGCCAGGCACCTGCTGCCCTTTGGCTGGGACACCGTGGTGGTGGACATCCAGTGGTACGAGCCAGGCGCCCGGGCCGGAGGGTATAACGACGGCGCAGAACTGGAACTGGACCCGTACGGCCGGCAGCTCCCGGCGCCTAACAGGTTCCCGTCGGCCGCCAGTGGCCTCGGCTTCAAACCGCTCGCAGACCGCATCCACGGCCTGGGCCTCAAATTCGGCCTGCACATCATGCGCGGCATCCCCCGCCAGGCGGTGCGGGATGCCCTCCCAATTGAAGGGACGAATGCCACCGCGGACCAGGTTGCTGACACGTCCTCCGTCTGCGAGTGGAATACGGACAATTTCGGCCTGGACCACGGCCACCCCGGCGCCCAGGCCTACTACGACTCCCAGCTGCGGCTCTTCGCGTCCTGGGGCGTGGATTTCATCAAGGCAGATGACATGCTGGGCCCCTACTTCGCGGAGGAGATCGCGGCCTACCGGCACGCGATCGATCGCAGCGGCAGGGACATGGTCCTCAGCCTGTCGCCCGGCAGGGCCCTATCCCTGGCACACCTTGAGCATTTGCGCACCAATGCTGACATGTGGCGGGTTTCGGACGACCTCTGGGACAGCTGGGAGGATGTGGAGGCGCAGTTTGCCCGGATGGCGCGCTGGGCTCCCCACCAGCGGCCCGGGAGTTGGGCGGACGCGGACATGCTGCCGGTGGGGCGGAGCGCGCTGCGGGCAGAGCGGGGCCCTGCACGGCTCACGCGCCTGACGCCCGACGAGCAAAGGACCATGCTCTCCCTCTGGTGCATCACCCGTTCCCCGCTCATGCTCGGCTGTGACCTGCCCTCGTCACCGCCGGAGACCCTTGAGCTGCTGACCAACCGCGACGTCCTGGCTGTTCTCACTGCGAGCCGCAACAACCGCGAACTGCTGCGGGACGGGCATCTGGTGCTGTGGGCTGCGGAAAGTACGACGACGGAGGACAGGTTCGCGGCGGTGTTCAACACCGGGACGGTTGGCCTGGCACGGACACTGCCGCTCGCGGACCTTGGCCTTCCGGGTCCGGGCAGCTGGACAGCCCGGGAGGCGTGGAGCGGCGCCGGCGCCCGGCTCACCGGTCTACACGGAGCCCCCGCCCTGGCGGTGGATCCGCCCGCCCACGGCGTGCAGTTCTTCCGCTTCTCCCGCACCCCGGCTTAGCTCCCCGCGACGGTGGATGTGGTGCGGGGCGGCGGGACCCGGCGGCTGCCGGTGGCTTCAAACGCGGCAGCGAGCCGCAGCAGTACTGCATCGCTGTAGGCCCTGCCGGCGAACGTCAGGCCTACGGGCATGGCGATGTCCGCGGCAAGTCCCATGGGTACCGTCACGGTGGGGATGCCAAGATGCCTGGGAACCAGGTTGCCGTTGGACACCCAGACGCCGTTGCGCCACGCCAGGTCTGCCGAGCGCTCGTTGCGGTCCGCATCGGCGGGACCAATGTCGGCAGCGGCGGGGAAGACCACTGCGTCGAGGCCCAGGCCGTCCATCCACTGTTCAAGGTCAACCCGGCGTGTTTCCTCCAGCCCGCGCAGCCCCTCAGCCAGGTAGGGTATAGCGTCCAGTTCAGGCACGCCGTTCTTCCGGATCCATGCGGGGTAGTCGCTGATGTCGTCGTCGAACCCGTGGTACCGGTCCGGCAGGGAACCGTCCGGAGCGGGGAAGATGGTGGCACCGTCGACGTCGGCCAGCCGGTTGAGGTGCGGGTCCCCGTTGGCGTCAAGGAAGTCATTCCAGGCCCAGGCCGAGAGGTCCACAATTTCCCTGCGAAGGTAGCCGGGGGACACCAGGCCCCTGGTTGAAATGCTGGGGGTTCCGGGGCGGTCGCCTTCGTAGTTGGACACCACGGGGAAGTCCACCTCGATGACATGGGCTCCCGCGGCCTCGAGGTCGCGCCGTGCTGCCTCCCAGAGCCTGATGATCGAGTCCCTGGTATATATGCGCTGCCCGGTGGGTCCGCCAATCCCCGGGGCAGGGGCCGTTCCGGCATCCGGATCCGCGTTGATGTACATCCGCGGCACCCCAAAGCGTTTGCCGGCCAGGACGCGAACAGCGGCAGCCCGGTCCGGTGCGGCCAGCTCCACGTAGGAACCAGGACGCACCTCGGATGCCTTGGGCAGCTCGACCCAAGGCTGCACCCGCCAGAAGTCGCCCCGGGTTTCGGCGTCATCGGCCACCACAACATCCAGGACCTCGAGGAGGTCCGCCATGATGCGGGCGTGCGGCACCACCACGTCCATGGTGGGCACCAGAGGCCAGTTGCCGCGGACCGAGATCACGCCCCGGGACGGGGTGTATGCACAGAGCGCGTTGTTCGACGCCGGCGCCCGGCCGGATGACCAGGTCTCCTCCGCGAGCCCGAACGCGGCGAAGCTGGCTGCGGTGGCAGTTCCGGAACCATTCGAGGATCCCGAGGCGAAGGCCGCGGTGAGGTAGCCGGCGTTGTAGGGGCTTTCGGCGCGGCCATATACGCCGCGCTGCATACCTCCATTAGCCATAGGAGGCATGTTGGTCAGTCCAATCAGGACTGCTCCGCCCGCGCGCAGCCGTTCTATGGTGAAGGCATCCTTCTGTGCCACGAGGTCCTTGAAGGCCGGTGATCCCGCTGCCACGGTAAGGCCCCGGACCTGGTAGCTGTCCTTGGCGGTGTACGGAATGCCGTCGAGGGGACCGAGCGTCGCGCGCAGGGCCCGGCGTTGGTCCGAAGCCCTCGCTTCGGCCAGGGCGTCCGGGTTCATCACCACCAGCGAATTTAGATGTATTCCGGTTAAGTCATACTTCTCGATCCGCGCCAAGTACAAGTGGACCAGTTCCTCGCTGGTGACCTCGCCCGCCTCCAGCGCCGTTCGGAGTTCGCTGATGGAGGCCTCGACGACGTCGAAATTGCCCTTCGGGACCCGCCTGCCGGCTGTCTCGGCGAGCCTCATGCCGCATCTCCCTTCGCTGCCGGCTGCTGCTGGGTGATGCAGTGGATGCCGCCGCCGAAGGCGAAGATGTTGCGTGCGTCCACCAGTTCCACGGTGCGGCCGGGGTAGGCGCGCTCCAGGATGCCGGCGGCGATGGCGTCATTGGGATCGTCGAAGGCGCACAGCACCACCACATTGTTAGCCACGTAGTGGTTGATGTAGGACCAGTCCACGAATCCCTCGTCGTCCTTCAACGCGGTGGGGGCTGGGACGTCGATAATGCGCAGCGGCCGGCCCTGCGAGTCGGTCTGTCCCGCGAGGGCTGCCCGGAGCTCTTGGTAGACCTTATGGTCGGGGTGCGCGGGGTCGTCCTGCCGGTGGAGGAGGATGGTGCCGGGCCCGGCAAAGGCCGCCACAATGTCCACATGCCCGCGGGTGCCGAATTCACCGTAGTCGCGGGTAAGGCCCTGCGGCAGCCAGATCGCCTTGGTGGTGCCCAGGGCAGCGTGGATTTCGGCTTCGACAGATTCCTTTGTGGCGCCCGGGTTGCGGCCAGGATCGAGTTGGACCGTCTCTGTCAACAGCACCGTTCCCTCGCCGTCCACATGGAACCCGCCGCCCTCGTTAATCAGGGCGCTGGACATTGCCGGAACTCCGGCCTGTCCGGCAACTGCGCGGGCCACGTCCCGGTCCTTGTCCCACGCGGCCCACTCCTGGGCACCCCACCCGTTGAAGATCCAGTCCACGGCGGCCAGCGAGCCGTCCGGTTGGTGCACGAAGGTGGGGCCGCTGTCCCTGATCCAGGCGTCGTCGAGGGGGACTTCGAGGACCGAGATGCCGTCACCGAGCCATTGCCGTGCGGTGGAGGCGTCGCGTGGGTCGGCCACCACCGTGACGGGTTCGTAGCGGGCGATGGTCTGAGCCACCTTGGTCCAGGCGGCGCGGGCGTGGTCCAGGGTTGAACTTCCCGCTTCGCCGAAGGTGTCGTTGGGCGGGGGAAAGGCCATCCAGGTGCCCTGGTGGGTGTCCCATTCGGCAGGCATGCGGCTGGCAGCTTCGGCGGTGGCAACGATGCCCGGAGAAGGCGTAGGGGAGGAATAAATGAATGACATTCATTTATTATGGAGACGACGGTGCCCCGAGGCAAGGGATCCGGGAAAAATTTACCCGCCGGCTAGTGGACGCCGGCGACTGTCCTCTCAACCGCAGCAAGGATGGCCTGGGCAAGCTCCGCCGGCTTGGTGAACTGGGGCCAGTGGCCCGTAGGCAGGTCCACGTACTCCACGTCCCGCATCTTGGACAGCTCCGCCACAAAGGGATGGCCGGCCTGGATCCACTCCTGCAGCAGCGAGGCAGGGAACTCGCACGCAATGACGGTGGCGGGCACATCGTACCGCCGCTCGTCATGCAGATGCTGCCGGCCGTGGGCAACGCCCTTGGGTTCCGGAATGGCACGTGCCCGGAAAGCCTTGCGAAGGCCGTCGTGGAGGTCCACCAGGTCGGCGTCCTCGAACGCTTCCCACGGCGGCAGCGGAACGTCGTCGCCGTCGGACGGCAGTTCATCGTTGATGACGCCGCCCTCACCCAGCGGTCCGCTGTCCACATAGACCGCCCGCTCCACCCGGTCCGGGCGGGCGTCCAAGGCGCCATGGATGATGGCGCCGCCACCGGAATGGCCTACCAGGACCACCTTGGTGTCCAGGGCGTCAATGGCGGCAACCACGGCGTCGATGTGGTGCCGCAGGCCAATACCGGAGCGATCTGCGTCAACGGATTGCATTCCGGGAAGGGTGAGCGGATGTGGGCGGTGACCGGCCGCCTCCAGCGCAGGCGTTACCTCCTCCCACGAGGAGGCATCCAACCAGAAACCGGGAACCAGGATGATGTCCATGATGGAACCCTACTCCCGGAGAAGGAGGTGGCGCCTGATCCCGGGCAGGGTGCGGGGCAGGCGGAGCACCAGGGCTTTCGCGGAGCCTTGGCGGGCAGTAAAGTCCCCGGAGTAGCCTGCGTTTCTCCGACGTGACCTGAGAGGTAGCCCTCATGAAACGGCCAGAATACTTTTGCGGACCCGCCGGCCCCGTGCCGGGCCCGGCCAGCGCGGGAGGTGCGGCGGGATGAGCGGCGCAACGTCGCCGGGCCAGGCAGCACCGGCGAAACGTGAGACCTTCTCCTCCCGCCGGCTCTTTATCCTCTCGGCCATCGGCTCGGCGGTGGGCCTGGGCAATATCTGGCGCTTCCCCTACATTGCCTACGACAACGGCGGCGGGGCCTTCCTGATTCCGTACCTTGTGGCGTTGCTGACGGCCGGTATTCCGCTGCTGTTCCTCGACTACGCCGTGGGCCATAAGTTCCGCGGGTCGGCGCCGCTGGCTTACCGCCGGCTCCATCGGGCCGCCGAGCCGCTGGGGTGGTGGCAGGTGCTGGTGTGCTTCGTCATTGCCGCCTATTACGCAGTGATCATCGCCTGGTCGCTGATGTACACCGTCTTTTCCTTTACGGAGGCGTGGGGTGACGACGCCGAGGGCTACTTCTTCGGCAACTTCCTGGCCGTCGCTGAGGCGCCGGGTATCGGCTTCACCTACGTGCCGTCCGTTTTCTTTCCGCTCCTGCTGGTCTGGGTCACGGTCATCGCCATCATGGTGGCCGGAATCCGCAAAGGCATCTCCCGCGCCAACTCCATCCTCCTGCCCCTCCTGATGGTGATGTTCCTGCTCCTGGTGGTCCAGTCGCTCTTCCTGCCCGGCGCAGCAGAAGGCCTGAACGCCTTCTTCACGCCGGACTGGGCCGCGCTTGCGGACCCGTCGGTCTGGGCTGCGGCCTACGGACACATCTTCTTCTCGCTCTCCGTGGGCTACGGCATCATGGTCACGTATTCGTCCTACCTCAAGCGCCGGACGGACCTCACGGGTTCGGGCATGGTGGTTGCCTTTTCCAACTCGGGATTCGAGATCCTCGCCGGCATCGGTGTTTTCGCGGCGCTTGGATTCATGGCCCAGGCGGCAGGTACCGGCGTGAACGAGGTCGTGACCCAGGGCATCGGGCTTGCGTTCGTCGCGTTTCCCACCATCGTGTCCCAGGCCCCGTTCGGCGGGCTGATGGGCGTGCTGTTCTTCGGATCACTGGTATTCGCCGGGATCACTTCCCTGATTTCCGTGCTGGAGGTGATCGTGGCCGCCGTCCAGGACAAGCTCGGCTGGGGCCGGGTCAAGGCGTCGGTGGTAGTCAGCGTGCTGGTGGCAGCCGTCTCCTTGGGCTTGTTCCCCACCGCAACAGGCCTGTACCTGCTGGACACTTCGGATGCCTTCGTGAACAGTTTCGGGATCACCCTGGGCGCGCTGGTTACCGTGGTGGTGCTGGCGTGGTTCCTCCGCAAGCTGCCGCTGCTCTCGGCCCACCTGAACCGCGTCTCAACCATCAGGATGGGGCGGTCATGGATAGTGCTGGTGGCCGGCGTGGTGCCCCTCGCCCTGATCTACATGGTGGCCAACGAATTCATCAGCAAGATCAGCACCACGTACGAGGGGTACCCAGAGTGGTTCGTGGGGCTGTTTGGCTGGGGTATGGCCGGCGCGCTTGTGGTCCTGGCCCTCATACTGACGGCCATCCCCTGGAGCCGCAGTTCCAAAGCCCACCATGACCCCGAATACGACGACGTGGTCAAAGAGGATGCACGGGAGACGGCACCATGACACCTATCGCCATCACCATGATGATCATCGCGATCCTCACCGTCTGGGGTGGACTGGCGCTCGCGCTGGTCAACCTCAAGAGGCACCCGGAGGACGAAGGCGCCCTGCCCGAAGAGCACGCACCCGAGCTCTGACCCGTCCGTGAGCGCGGCTGCACCCCTGCCGCGCTCACGGGCCGGGTTGTCCCTTGCCGCTGCTGCCGGTTTCGGGGGCGGGCAGGACGACGGCGTCGGTGGCTGCCTTGCCGTGGGCGTTGTGGAACACGGCGCGCACCAGGAGGTTCGGCTGTCCGGGTGTGGAGGCAGGCAGTTCGAGGGCTGAGGTGTAGGTACGCTCATCCGTCCGTTTGGTGACCGGTTGGCGGATGGCCTTCTGCCAGCTTGCACCGCCGTCGGAGGACGTTTCCCAGACGGCTACCGGGCCCGGCGTGCCCACGGCGGTGGCTGTGATGCTGGCCGTGCTGCCGGCTGTCCTTGCCTTGGGCTGCTTTGTGACTGAAGGCAGTTCTACTGTCTGGTCGAAGGCTGGCCAGCCGTCCACCCACTGGACTTTCTGGATGCCGAGGGTGGGGAAGTAGGGGATGTCCTGGTTGGAGCCGTCGTAGTAGTGGAACGCCAGGTAATCGCCGAAGACGGACTGCCCGCCCGGACCCGTGACGGCGCCGTGCGAATCCAGGACAACTGATCCGCCGCCGCCGAACATGTCGCGGCCGTTCTTGTCCAGGTATGGCCCCTTCACTGAGGTGGAGCGGCCAACGGCCACCTTGTAGGTGGAGTCGGCGCCGCGGCAACACGAATCGAACGAGACAAACAGGTAGTAGTAGCCATCGTGCCTGGTGATGTAGGGCGCCTCGACCGGGTTGCCGGGCATGAACCGGTCCGCGATGTTCACGGTTTTCGACTGCCAGTCCGCCACCGGCTTGCCGCTTGGCCATTCGATGGGCACCAGGAAGATGCCGTACCAGAACGATCCGATGGCCATGTAAGGGGTGCCGTCCGCGTCCTCGATGATGCCGGCGTCGATCGCGTTGAACGTCTTGCCGGGGTTGTTCGGGTCGAGGCCCGTGGCGGGGGAGGAGACCACCATGCCCTGGTCCACCCACTGGTAGTCCGGGTCGGCGGGATCCAGGGTGGTGTTGGTGGCGAGGGCTGTCAGGGACTTGTTGCCGCCAAAGCGCGACGCCGAGTAGTACAGGTAGTAGGTGCCGTCATGTTCGGTGATTTCCGGCGCCCAGAGGTTGCCCGGCAGCTCCCCGTCCGAGAAGTGCTCATCAATCCAGGCAGGAATCCGGTCCCAGACAGTACCGCTGTATTCCCAGGTGGTTCCCTGGTCGTGGGAGGACCACATTTGGATGGTGCCGCCGTTCTCACGGTTCACCAGGCCCGTTGAATAGACGTACCACGTCCCGTCGTCGGCAATGATCAGGGCGGGATCGTGGACAGGGGACGTCTGCCCCACAACGGTCTTGCCTCCGGGGAAATCGGCGAGCCGGGGCTCAGCGTCCCTGCTGAGCGGTGCTTTCGCATCCAGTACCGCTGAAACCGGGGCAACTGCGCCGGGCTGGGGACTGGCCGCCGTCGGGAGCGCTGCAGTTGAGAAGGCGATGCCCAGCGCTGCAGCCAATCCTGCAGCACGGATCGCCCATGAACGTGACGTCGTCATCACACAGGGTCCTTCCAAGGGGTGGGGCGGCGCCGGGGCGGCGCGCGAGGGGGGTCCGAAGGGCTGAAACTTGCAACGTTGTAAAGAAAGAATATGGCATGCGATGTGGATCACGTCAATGGTGCCTCGTGGATGCAAAAACTAATTGCCCACGGCCCCTTGACGATTCTTCTCCTGCTGTGTGAAGGTTTCTTACAACGTTGCAAAGCGCTCACAGAGGTTCCGCCACCGCAGGACCCGGAGCCCGGTACCGCCACCTGAACTGTTTGCTCCCCCAACCCGGAAGGACTGCGTGATGATGAAGTCACGTCCCATGGCCGCAACCCTGGCATTTTTTACTGCCGCCGGCCTCATGCTCGGCGGATGCTCCGCCCCCTCTGGCGGGGACGCCGGCGGTGAAAAGAAGCTCACCTTCATGTTCCGCGGAGGTGAGGACGAGAAGAAGGCTTACGAAAAGGCCGTGGAGCAGTTTGAAGCCGCGAACGGCGTGGACGTTGACATCGTTGTTACCACCGCAGACCAGTACGCCACCAAGCTGAAGGCTGCCATTGCCGGCAAGCAGGTCCCTGACGTCTTCTACATCGGCCCCGGCGACGTCCAGGCGTACGTCCAGAACGGCATCGTCAAGGACATCACCGAATACGTGGAAGGCTCGGACACGATCGACCTGGAGAACATCTGGGAATACGGAGTGGACAGCTACCGCTACGACGGCAAGCGGGTGGGCGAAGGTTCCATCTACGCCCTGCCCAAGGACGTGGGCCCTTTCTCCTTCGGCTACAACAAGACCATACTGGAGAAAGCCGGAATTCCGCTCCCGGACAAGGACAAGCCCTACACCTTCGACGAGTTCGTGGCCGCAGCCAAGAAACTGACGGCGGACACCAACGGCGATGGAAGCCTGGACCAGTGGGGCACGGGCCTGAACGTCCAGTGGAACCTGCAGCCGTTCGTCTGGTCCAACGGCGGGGACTGGCTCAACGAAGACCGGACCAAAGTCACAGTGGACACCCCCGAATTCGCCGAGTCCCTGCAGTGGTTCGCCGACCTGCAAAACGTCCACGGCGTAACCCCTTCGGTCGCCGAAGCCCAGACCCTGGACACCTACCAGCGATGGATGAAGGGCGAAATCGGCTTCTTCCCCATCGCTCCCTGGGACCTCTCCACGTACCAGAAACTTGGCTTCGAATGGGACGTTATCCCGTACCCGGCAGGAGACACGGGCGAGACGGCCAGCTGGATCGGAACACTCGGCGTCGCGGTATCCGAAAGCACCAAGTACCCCGAGGAGGCCGTCAAACTGGTGGAGTACCTCACGGCCAACAAGGAAGCCCAGCAGAGCCTGGTGGATGCAGGCATCCAAATTCCAAACCTGAAGGACATGGCCGAGAACTGGGCTGCCGACACCACGACGAAGCCGGCCAACAAGGCCGAGTTCCTGCAGATCGTCAAGGACTACGGCCGGGCGCTTCCGGGCGGCAACACCTTCAACGCCGAGTGGTACGACGAGCTTTTCACCAACATCCAGCCGGTCCTGGACGGCAAGCAGAGCGCTGCCGACTACCTGAAGGAAGCCCAGCCCAGGATGCAGGAATTCCTGGACGCCGCCAACCAGCAGGCCGGCAACTAGCTCCGGTCCATGAGCAGGGCTGCCACCAGCCCTTCAAGAACCAGGTGCCGCGGCTCCGGCCAGCGCGGCCGCGGCACCTGTCCCACGCACCTTGCCGGTGCACTTCCTGAGCGCCACCATCACGAATCAAAGAGGATCCAGCGATGTCCACCATCACGCGCCCCCGCCGCTCGCGGCTCCACCGGAAGGAACACCGGGCAGCCCTCGCATTTGTTGCCATACCGGTGATTGGGTTCCTCCTCTTTACGCTCTTTCCACTGCTTTTCTCGGTTTACGCGTCATTCACCAACTGGAACGGCATCTCCGCCCCGGTCTTCAAGGGCCTGGACAACTACACCAAGATGTTCGGTGACCGCTACTTCCTGAAGTCGCTGTGGAACACGCTGTACATGATGATCGGCATCCCGATCGGGCTGGTCATCTCGCTGGCGCTGGCGCTCGCGATGAACCGGAAGATGCGCGGCACAACGTTCTTCCGCACCGTGTACTACCTGCCCGTCATCTCGTCCATTGCCGCCGTGGCCATCCTTTGGCAGTGGGCCTTCAACGGCGACTTCGGCCTGATCAACCAGGGCCTGGCACTGGTGGGAATCGATGGCCCCAACTGGCTGCAGGACACCGCTACGGTGAAGCCGGCCCTGATCATCATGGCTGTCTGGAAAGGCCTGGGCTATTCCATGCTGCTCTACCTGGCTGCCCTGCAGTCGGTGCCCCGCTACCTGTACGAGGCCGCGGCGCTGGACGGCGCCACCGCCTGGCAGCAGTTCCGGCACATCACTGTTCCGATGGTCGCGCCAGTCACGTTCTTCCTGATTGTCACCAGCGTCATCGCCGGATCCCAGATCTTCGTCGAAATCAACATCATGACGCCCACCGGCGGCCCTGAATTCGAGTCCGCCTCCATCGTTTGGTACATCTGGCAAAAAGCGTTCGACAACCTCCAGATGGGGTATGCGTCCGCGATGTCCGTGGTTCTGGGGCTGCTGGTCTTCGTCATTACCTTCATCCAGTTCCGGCTCAACCGCCGCAACCAGTTTTCGATCGATTGAGGCAGGCAGCCATGTCCGCGCAGAACGTCATCACCACCCCTCCGTTGGAACCCAGCCAGGAAATTCCCGGCGGCGCGCGGGGCGGCAAACCTGCCGGCCAGGCGAGGGCAGGCAGGGGGCCCCGGTCCACCAAGGAAACCCTCCGCCTGGGCAACATCATCACCACACTGATCCTGAGCATCGGTGCGATCGTGATGATCGCACCGCTGGCCTGGACCTTCTCCACCTCGCTCAAAACGAAGGACGGCGTCTTCGAGCTTCCGCCCCAGTGGATCCCGGACCCTTTCGTCTGGGAGAACTACGCCCGCATCTGGACTGCAGGCCCGCTGCTGACCGGCATCCAGAACAGCCTGATCGTGGCCTGCTCGGTGACCATCGTGGGCTCGCTGGCGTCGGCGCTCGCAGCCTTCGCGTTCGCCAAGATGCGGATGCCCTTCAAGAACGTCCTGTTCCTGGGGCTTTTGTCCGGACTGATGATCCCGTTCCCCACCCTGATGATTCCGCAGTTCACCATCTTCGCCAGCATCGGCTGGGTTGATACGCTGCTGCCGCTGATCGTGCCGGGACTCTTCGGCAACATCATCATGATCTTCTTCCTGCGCCAGTTCCTGAACAGCATCCCGGACTCCATCGTGGAAGCCGCACGGATTGACGGCGCCTCCTACCTGCAGATCTTCTGGACCCTGATCCTGCCCGCCATCCGCCCGGCGCTTGCTGCCCAGTTCATCCTCTGGTTCATGGCCATGTGGAACGACTACCTGGCGCCCATCATCTACCTGAACTCCCCGGGCACCCAGACCCTGCAGCTGGTCATCGCCAACTTCAACGCCCAGTACGCCATCCAGACGGATTACCCGCTGATCATGGCCGCATCCTTCGTGGCACTCCTGCCGGTACTGATCGTCTTCGTGGTCTTCCAGCGCCAGATCATCGAGTCCATCGCGCTTTCCGGATCGAAGGGCTGAGCCGTGAAGACCGCTGAGACAGCCATGCCCCTTGCGCAGGAGCCGCTTCCGCTCCCCGCAGGTGCGGGGCAGGAGCCTTCCTCCTGGGGAGCACGCCACGCCCACGACCCCACCGTGGTGCAGGACGATGACGGCACCTACTACATGTTCTCCACCGACGCCGTAGCCAACTCGAAACATATACCCGCAGGAGTACATATCCGTACCTCCACTGACCTGGTCCAGTGGAAATACCAGGGAACAGCGTTCGACGGCGTCCCCGGAGCGGCTGCCACGTGGTCCGGCGCCCAAGGCTTGTGGGCGCCGGACGTGGTGCGCTGGCCGGGCGGTGGATGGCATATGTACTACTCGGCGTCCACTTTCGGCTCCAACACCTCCGCGATTGGCCTTGCCGTGGCGCCGTCTCCCAACGGTCCGTGGGAGGACCGCGGCCTGGTGGTGGCAACCCGCAGCGGCGAACATTCCCAAAACGCCATAGATGCAGCGGTGGCCTTTGACGCCGACGGCAACCCGTGGCTGACCTACGGCTCCTTCTTCTCCGGCATCTACATCCTTCCCCTGGACGCCGGCTCGGGGCTGCCCAGGGTGGCAGGTGACCTGGGCTCCGTCATTGCCCGCCGTCAGCAGTCCGTGGAGGGGGCGGTGGAAGGAGCCTTCATTCTCCGCAGGCCGCAGGATGGCCGCTACATCCTGTTCACCTCCTATGATTCGCTGTTCAGCACCTACAACGTGAGGGTGGCTGTAGCGGACCACATCACCGGCCCCTACCGGGATTTCCGGGGGATTGAGATGACCGACGTCGAGGCGCCGCCCGCTGCCGTAGGCACCAAGGTGCTGGGCAGCTACCAGTTCGACGGCGGCACGGCCTGGCTGGCGCCGGGCCACAATTCGGTCCTCACGCAGAAAGGACCGGACGGATCCGACGAATACTTTGTGGTCCATCATGTCCGGTTTGCGGCCGAACCGAGCCAGCACGTGGTCCATGTGCGCCGGCTCTTCTTCACTGCCGCCGGCTGGCCCGTTATCTCACCCCAGCCGTTCGCCGGGCTCCGGAGCGAGGCTGTTCCCGCTCCTGTCGAGGTGGCCGGAACGTGGCAGGTCCTGCGCTTCGACCCCGAGTCGACGGACATTGCCCCTGCTGTCCGGATGAACCTAAAGTGCGTTGAGCCATGTCACGCGGAGTTCCGGGGGCGTCCGGCGGCTGTCCGGCTGCGTCCGGAGGGGACCGGCTGCGAAGCGGGCACGGAGCTTGACGCCGTGGTCTTCAGTTCATGGGACTGGTCCCGCAACCGCCCGGCACTGTCTTTCAGCGGCATTGACCAGCATGGCGTCGCCTGGAGCGGAACCCGGGAGGGGCTGCTGTGAACGACGCTCCGCTGGGATGGGCCGGGCGGCTGATGGACTGGCTCCGCTTTTCCAGCCGCCTCGTCCTGGTCAACCTGCTCTTTGTCATCGGATCCCTGGCAGGGCTGGTGGTCCTTGGCGTGTTTCCTGCCGCTGTCGCGGCCACCACTGTCCTTGGAAGGCTGCGGAACGGTTCCGCCGGGGACAGCCTGGTGAAGGACTTCGTCACCGCCTACCGTTTCCAGTTCCTGCACGCGAACCGGGTGGGAAGCGCCTTCTGGATTGCCGGCGTCGTGCTTGTTTTGGACTTCGCCACCCTGCTGGGGCCGGCCGGAACCGCGGTGCCGCCCGCCGTGCACGCTGTCCTTCTGACGCTGTCAACGCTCGCTGCCATAGGTACGGCTGCTGCTGCCGTCACGGCGGTTGCACTGTGCAGTCGCTACCGGGATTCCGTGGCCAAAACATGGCGGACAGCCTTTATGCTGCCGCTCGTGTCTCCGGTGATGAGCCTGTCCCTGCTGCTCACCCTGGCGGCGGCCGCCGTCGTCTTCTCTGGAATGACGGTGCTGGTGCCCCTGGTGGGTGCCTCGGTTCCCCTCCTCATCTCCGGGTGGCTGGTGGGCCGCAGGCTCACGGGAATGGAAGCCGCGGGACCTTCCCCCGCCTAAGACCCCCGCCACCACTGCACGAGACCTACCACCCTTTTGTACAACGTTAGATAGAACAGGAATACACACCGTGACCATCACTTCCACCGCTGCTGAACAGACCGACCTGGCTGCCGTGGCGCCCACCGTCATCACCGTGGACCGCTCCGCCGTTGTGGCGCCCGTTAACCGCCGGATTTTCGGCTCCTTCGTGGAGCACCTTGGCCGCTGCGTCTACGACGGAATTTACGAGCCCGCCCACCCCACGGCCAACGAGGACGGTTTCCGCCTGGACGTTATCGAACTGGTCAAGGAACTCGGCTCGAGCACCATCCGCTACCCCGGCGGCAACTTTGTCTCGGGCTACCGCTGGGAGGACGGCGTGGGCCCCCGCGACCAGCGGCCCGTCCGGCGGGACCTCGCCTGGCATTCACTTGAATCCAACCAGGTGGGCCTGGACGAGTTTGCCCGCTGGTGCAAGCTCACCGGCTCGGAACTCATGATGGCCGTCAACCTGGGCACCCGGGGCATCGAGGCTGCCCTGGACCTGCTGGAGTACACCAACCACCCGTCAGGCACGGCGCTCAGCGAGCAGCGCATCGCCAACGGCGCCAAGGACCCCTACAACATCCGCATGTGGTGCCTGGGCAACGAGATGGACGGTCCCTGGCAGATCGGGCACATGTCCGCCGAGGACTACGGCAAGCTGGCCGCCCGCACCGCGTCCGCCATGAAGACGGCGGACAAAAACCTGGAGCTGGTGGTCTGCGGCTCCTCCGGATCCGCCATGCCTACCTTCGGCGAGTGGGAGCGCGTTGTCCTGGAGCACAGCTACAACTACGTGGACTACATCTCCTGCCATGCCTACTACCAGGAGCGCAACGGCGACCTCGGCTCCTACCTGGCGTCCTCGCTGGACATGCAGTACTTCATTGAAACCGTGGTGGCCACCGCTGACCACGTCAAGCACAAGCTCAAGAGCAAAAAGACCATCCAGCTCTCCTTCGACGAATGGAACATCTGGTACCTGGACGAGCACCAGGCTTCCGACGAGGTCAATGAGGAATGGACGCATGCGCCGCGCCAGCTGGAGGATACCTACTCCGTGGCCGACGCCGTGGTGTTCGGCAACCTGCTGATGACGCTCCTGAAAAACCACGACAGGGTGGCCGCAGCCTCCCTCGCCCAGCTGGTCAACGTGATTGCGCCCATCATGACCGAGCCCGGTGGCGACACCTGGCGCCAGACAACCTTCTTCCCGTTCTCCGTCACGTCCCGGCTGGCCAAGGGCGAGGTGCTCCGTCCCCGCATTGAAGCAGGAACCTACACGACGGCGGTCTACGGCGAGGCGCCGCTGGTGGACGCGGTGGCCACCACTGACGCCGCCACCGGAGAGTCGGCCCTCTTCCTGGTGAACCGCAGCCAGACCGAGGCGATCGATATCACCATCAACGTCTCCGAACTCAACGCAAAGGTGATCACCGAGGCCGTCACCCTCCACGACGAGGACGTCTACGCCAAGAACACCCTCCAGGACCAGGACCGGGTGGGTTTGAAGCAGCTCGACGGCGCCGTCCTGGAGGAGGGCACGCTCACCGTCACCCTGCCGCCGGTGTCCTGGTCCGCCGTCGCGCTTGGCTGACGTGCCTGCCCAGGCGCAAGGCGACGCTCCAGGCCGCACTGCTGTTCCACCCTTGGTGCGGCGGCTGGCGGCGGTGCTGTCCGCCGTCGTCGTCCTTGTCCTGGCCGGCTGCGGCGCCCCGCCCGCCGCGGCACCGGAGGCAAGCGCCGCCGAACTTACCGGCGACTTCTTCACCCACGACCCCGCGCTGGTCAAAGGGGAAGCCGGGGAACCCTGGTTCATCTATTCAACCGGCAACGGGCAGGTGGCGGACGGCAACATCCAGGTGCGCCGCTCCAGCGACGGGGTGCACTGGGAATATGCCGGCGAGGTCTGGCAGGAAAAGCCGGCGTGGCTGAACGAAGCGGTGCCCGGGGTGGACAACCTCTGGGCTCCCGAGCTGTATGAGCATGACGGGACCTGGTACCTGTACTACTCGGCGTCCACGTTCGGGAAGAACCTTTCCGTGATTGCGCTGGCTACCAACAGCACGCTGGACCCGGCGGACCCCGCGTACGAATGGGTGGACCGGGGGCAGGCCATCTCCTCCAAAGGGGAACGGTTCAACGCCATTGATCCTGGCATCGCGGAGGACGAGAACGGCACGCCCTGGATGTCTTTCGGATCGTTCTGGACCGGCCTGCAGCTCGTGGAACTCGCCTGGCCCGCGGGCCTGCGTGCTGACTCTGCTGAACCGGTGGCCATCGCGGACCGCAAGGCGCCGCCCAATGCCATAGAGGCGCCGTACATCCTGCCGCACGGCGGAAAGTACTACCTGTTCTTCTCCCGGGACTTCTGCTGCCAGGGGCTGGAGAGCACGTACAACATCGCCGTGGGGAGGGCGGACAATATCACCGGTCCCTACATTGACGCAGAGGGCAAGGAACTGCTCGACGGCGGCGGCACCCCTCTGCTTTCCTCGGACGGCGGCCGGGTGGGACCGGGCGGACAGTCGGTCTCCGGTAATGTCCTCGCCTTCCACTACTACGCGGAAGAGCTTGACGGCGCCTTCCGGCTTGGCCTCGCCGGACTGGAATGGAAGGACGGCTGGCCTGCCGTGCGGTGGGGCTGACCCGAGAGTTTTTGTCCAGATACGAGGACTTTCGGAGCGATTATCTCCCCGTATCTGGACAAAAACCCGTCAAGAAGCTTCGTTAGGGGAAGCTGGGGACATAGCTGGGGACCCCAACGGCGTCCGTTGACACGGGTGCGCCGGTGTCATTGATGACGTGGTCCAGCGTGCCGGCGCCCAGATTGACCGTGAGCAGGCTGTGCAGCTTCACGCCCGGCGTTACTGGCACTTCAAAGCCCCGGGTGGCGTGGATGGTGGGGTCCACGTTGTTGTAGACGTAGCTGCCGCCGCCCCAGAGTTCGTGGGTCTTGACGGAGTCTGCGATCTTGTAACCGGCCCAGCCCAGGACCCCGTCGTGCTGCCAGGCGGCCTGGTTTGGCGCGTCGTAGGGCAACTCATTCTGGAAGAAGATGGTCCTGCCGTTCTCACCGTTCCAGATGACGTTGTACTCCTGGTAGTGCTCCACGAACAGGCCCGTGGCGGTGACATTGTCCCCGTTGATGATCACGCCGTTCCTGCCGGTATTGGTGGTCCAGCCCACCCCGTTGCCGTGGTCGGCGCGCCAGGCCCAGATGTGGTCCAGGAGGACGTTGTCGCTGTTGACCTCCAGGCTGACGGAGGCTTTGCCCACGTGCGGTCCGCCGATCCGGAAGAACACGTCGTGGAGCGTGGTGGGGTTGGCGGGATCGGTGTGGATGGCCGAACTGGCGGACCCGCTGCCCTCGCCCTGCCGGGCCTTTCCGATCCGCATCAAAGCCGGTGAATTCACTTCACCGGCGTCGATGGTGACGGCGGCAATGTCCACGCCGGGCACGTCCGCAACTGTCAGCGGGACGGCGCCGTTGACGGCGGTGAGGGTGGCGATGCCCAGCCCCAGGACTACCGTGTTGGCCCTTTTGACCTCGATGCTCTCATCGATGCCGTAAACGCCGGGGGTGAGCAGCAGGTTCTTGCCGCGTGCCAGCTGGGAGTTGATGGTCTTGGCGGAGTCCGAGGGGCTGGCCACATAGAACTCGGACAGCGGGATGCTGCGGCCCGGCGTTGGACCGTTTTCCCAGGTGGTCCCGGAGGAACCCATGCGGACGGCGGGAACGAACACGCTGTACTGGCCGGCAGGATCCAGCGTGAGGTAAGGCTTTTCGCGGCTGATCGGGGTATCCGCCAAGGTGGTGTACGGCGGGTTGGGGAAGGACTGCGCCGGTGCGCCATCCACTCCGGAGAAGACCTGGTTCCAGACCCCGTTGGACCAGTTGCCAATGCTGCTGTCCCGCACGAAGTACTGCTGCTGCGAGCCATTGATGACGTCGCCCGTCTTCGAATCGGAGATAAATCCGCCGCTGGCATACTGCGGGCCCGCGGTGCAGTAGTCCATGAGGGAGAGGTTGCCACCCGTGATGTTGATCCGCCGCATGGGTGATGCCTGTGAGGCCGCCCAGAAATTGGCGGAGCTGCGGCAGCCCTCGAGGCCGGTGACGTTGATGGTGAGGTTGGACAGGGACCGCCAGAAGTTGTTCAAGGCAATGCAGTTATCCGCAGTGAGGCAGCGGTTGTAGACGTCCACGTGCCCGTTGATGGTCACATCCGTGGGGGAAGCGCCCAGGCCCGCCACCTCGGTGGAGTAGCCCACCTGGACAATGAGCGGCTCCTCGGCACTGCCATAGGTTCCCGGCTTGAACAGCAGTGAGTAGCGTTTGGACCCCATCTCGTCGTCCACCTGTTCGGCGGCGATGGAATCAACCGTGGCCTGGATTTCAGCCACCGGCATGCTGGGATCGAAGATGCGGACGTTGGGGCCGAAGTCCGGTTCCACGCTTTGGGGAAGGGCCGGGGGAGCGGCCGGTGCAGGGGCCTGGGGTGCCGGCGCTTGCGGTGCGGCCGGCGTGGCGGTCCCGGCAGCGGTGGCCATGCCTCCGCCACTGCCGATCAGGCCGACCAGGAGGGCAACGGCGCCGGCGACATGCCGGCCCCTGCCCTGCGTGCGCCGCAGCGGCGGGTCTTGCGGCTTGCCGGAGCGCGGCGGATGGGGGAGATGGGCTAGCGGCATTGCTGGTCCTGTTCTTTGGTGGGATTCGTCGAGGCTGACTGCAGGCGGCTTGATCGGGGCGGCCGTGGGAGCGCTCTCGTCGGGGAAGCGTAACACCGCCCAGTGGTGTGGGCAAGGGTCGCGTGGAAGCGCTCCTACCACTTCTTGACAAGAAGCTGTGAGGTGCGACACCATGTGGTGAGAGCGCTCCCACCCAAGGTCACCACCCCGGCACGCCGCTCACCACTTCTCCGCCTTCAGCCGTCCACGCGGATCGGCAAGGCATTTTTCTGACAAAGGAGTCTTCCCCGTGAAAAACCCAACCACGTTCACCGTGCTGTCCGCCGCGGCCGCCTGCCTGGCGTTGTCGCTGACGGCCTGCGGATCAGCAGCGCCCGAGAAGGGCGGCGTGAACGACGCCACCGGCTCAGATCCCGTCACGCTCACGGTGGGCACCTTCAACGAGTTCGGCTACGAGGAGCTTTTTGAAGAGTACGAAACGCTGAATCCCAACGTGACCATCGAGCACAAGAAGGCGGCAACCACCAACGAAGCACGGGACAACCTCACCACGCGCCTGGCAGCCGGCTCCGGTTTGTCCGATATTGAGGCCGTTGAGGTGGACTGGCTTCCGGAACTCCTGCAGTACCCGGACCGGTTTGCCGACCTTGCCGACCCCGCCGTGGAAGGACGCTGGCTGGACTGGAAGGCCGAGGCCGCCACCACCGCCGACGGAAAGCTCCTTGGCTACGGGACTGACTCCGGCCCCGAAGCTGTCTGCTACAACGCAGAGCTGCTCAAGAAGGCCGGCATGCCCAGCGAACGCGGGGAAGTTGCCAAAATGCTGGGGACCACCTGGGACAGCTACTTCGAAGCCGGCAAGGCCTACAAGGCCGCCAACCCTGATTCCGCCTGGTTCGACTCAGCGGGGGCAATCTACCAGGGCATGAGCAACCAGCTTGAGAAGGTTTACGAGGAGGAGGACGGCACCGTCATCGCCACGGAGAACCAGAAGGTCAAGGACACCTACAACCAGGTCCTGAAGGCCTCCACCGAGGACGGGCTGTCCGCCCACCTCAGCCAGTGGAGCGACGACTGGGCCTCCGGCTTCCAGACAGGCGCCTTCGCAACAACCCTCTGCCCGGGCTGGATGCTGGGCGTCATCGAGGGCAACGCAGCCGGGGTCACCGGCTGGGATGTGGCCAATGTCTTCCCCGGCGGCGGCGGAAACTGGGGCGGGTCCTACCTGACGGTCCCCACCCAGGGCGAACACCAGGCCGAGGCCAAGAAGCTGGCAGGCTGGCTGACCGCCCCTGAGCAGCAGATCAAGGCCTTCACCGCCAAGGGCACCTTCCCCAGCCAGAAGGAGGCGCTGGAAAGCAGCGAACTGCTGGGCCAGACGAATGAGTTCTTCAACGGTGCGCCCACCGGCCAGATCTTTGCCGAACGCGCCAAGGCCGTTGAGGTCACGCCCTTCAAGGGCACCAAGTACTTCGCCATCAACGACGCCATGCAGCAGGCCCTCACCCGCGTGGACGTTGACAAGTCGGACGACGCCGCCTCCTCCTGGGAGAAGTTCGTCACCGCAGTGAAGTCCCTCTAGGCATGGCTGTCACCGACCGGGTCCGGCCACGGAGCGCTGCGGGGCAGGTCCCGCCTGATGACACGAAGGGTGTCCGGCGCCTGGCCTTCTCGCAGCAGGTCTCCAAGTGGGACGTCAAGCTCTCCCCCTACCTCTACATCTCACCGTTCTTTATCCTGTTTGCCGTCACCGGGCTCTTTCCGCTGGTGTACACCGCTTGGGTTTCCCTGCACAACTGGAACCTCATCGGCGGGCAGGGGAAGTTCACGGGCCTGGAAAACTACGCCTTCGTTGTGGCCCAGCCCTACTTCTGGAATGCCGTGGGCAACACCTTCAGCATCTTCATCCTGTCCTCGGTGCCCCAGGTTGTCATCGCCCTGGTCATAGCGGCGGTGCTGGACGCGAACTTGCGGGCCCGGACGTTCTGGCGGATGGGGGTCCTGGTGCCGTTCGTCGTGGCGCCGGTGGCGGTGGGCCTGATCTTCAACAACCTCTTCGCAGACCAGTTTGGGCTGATTAACGGGATGTTGACGGCGGTAGGGCTGGACCCGGTCCGGTGGCATTCCGATTCCGTTGCCAGCCATCTGGCTATTGCCACCATGGTGAACTTCCGCTGGACCGGTTACAACGCGCTGATCTTCCTCGCGGCCATGCAGGCGATCCCGCGGGACGTGTTCGAAGCGGCAACCATCGACGGCGCCGGCAGGCTCCGGCAGTTCTTCTCCGTAACAGTGCCCATGCTGCGGCCAACGGTGATCTTCGTGGTGATCACCTCCACCATCGGCGGACTGCAGATCTTCGACGAGCCGCGGGTCTTTGACCAGTCCGGCCTGGGCGGTGCGGACAGGCAGTGGCAGACGCTGACGATGTATATCTGGGAACTCGGCTGGGGCCAGCGCAACTTCGGCAGGGCCTCTGCCGTGGCCTGGCTGCTCTTCCTGATCATTGTGCTGATCGCCCTGCTCAACTTCCTCATCACCAAGCGCATTGCAAGCCAGGGAGGCCGCAAGTGAGCTCCATCCCCATGATCGAACAGACCGCCGGGAAGGGGGCCGCCAGGGCAGCAGCCCGCCGCGGACCAGGGGCCAGGCGCTCGGGGGGCGGCCACGGCGGTGCCCGCCGGCCGGGTTTCCTCACCTACGGCTTCCTGGGTGCCGTCCTGCTGGCGTCCCTCTTTCCGCTCTATTGGTCCTTCCTGGTGGGCAGCCACGACAATACGGTCCTGAGCCGCGGCATCCCGCTGCTGCCCGGCGGAAACTTCCTGGCCAACGCCGCGAAAGTCTTTGACAGCATCCCGTTCTGGAAGGCAATGGGCAACAGCCTCATCGTCTCGTGCGTGACCGCGGCGTCCGTCGTCGTGTTTTCCACCCTTGCCGGATTCGCCTTTGCCAAGCTGCGCTTCCGCGGCAGCAAGGGGCTGTTGGTGTTCGTCATCGCAACCATGGCGGTTCCCACCCAGCTGGGCGTGGTCCCGCTGTTCATCGTGATGTCCAGGCTGGGGTGGACCGGCTCGCTGTGGGCCGTCATCATCCCGGGCGTGGTCACCGCCTTCGGCGTCTTTTGGATGACCCAATACCTCCGTGACGCCCTCCCCGATGAGCTCATCGAGGCCGTGCGGATGGACGGGGCCTCCATGATCCAGGCCTTCTGGTACATCGGATTCCCCGCAGCCCGCCCTGCGGCCGCCATGCTCGCCCTGTTCACTTTCGTGGCCACCTGGACGAACTTCTTCTGGCCGTTCATCGTCCTTGACCCGTCCAACCCCACCCTCCCGGTGGCGCTGCAGCTGCTGCAGGCCGCCCACTTCGTGGACTACTCCGTGGTCCTGGCCGGAGCCGTCCTGGCCACCGTCCCGCTCCTGCTCCTGTTTATCGCGGCAGGCCGTCAACTCGTATCTGGAATTATGCAAGGAGCAGTAAAAGGATGAGTTCCACCCAACTTCCGTTTCCGGAGGGCTTTCTCTGGGGCGCGGCAACAGCTGCGTACCAGATCGAAGGCGCAGCACACACCGGGGGGCGGCAGGACTCCATCTGGGACGTGTTCGCCCGGCTGCCCGGTGCCGTAGCGGACGGCCACAATGGGAACGTGGCCTGCGACCACTACCGGCGCTACAAGGAGGACGTGGCGCTGATGGACCAGCTGCACATGAAGGCCTACCGGTTCTCCACGTCCTGGGCCCGCTGCATGCCGGACGGCGTGACGCCCAATCCTGAGGGGATCGCCTTCTACTCCCGCCTGGTGGATGAACTGCTGGCTGCCGGAATCATGCCCTGGCTGACCCTGTATCACTGGGACCTGCCCCAGGCGCTTGAGGACAAGGGCGGCTGGGCCAACCGGGACACCGCCTACCGTTTCGCCGAGTACGCGGCACTCATGCACGGCGTCCTGGGCGACCGGGTCCGGATCTGGACCACCCTCAACGAACCATGGTGCTCGGCCTTCCTGGGGTACGCGGCGGGTGTCCATGCGCCGGGACGGCAGGACCCGCGGGCAGCTTTGGCTGCCGCACACCACCTGCTGCTCGGCCACGGCCTGGCAGCCCGCGCCCTCCGCCGCGAGGATCCGGAAGCCTCTGTGGGCATCACCCTGAACCTGACGGTCCCGGATCCGCGGGATCCCGGCAGCGAGGGCGACCGGGACGCCGCCAGGCGGATCGACGGCCAGTTCAACAGGATCTTCCTGGACCCGCTGTTCAGGGGCGAGTACCCGGCCGACCTTCTGGCAGACGTTGCGCACCTTGGCCTGGCCGACCTCGTGCAGGACGGCGACCTGGACATCATCTCCACGCCGCTGGACCTCCTCGGCGTCAACTACTACCACGGGGAATCCCTCACGAAGGACCCGGTGGATCCCGGGGAGCGGGCGGGGCAGGAGACGACGTCGGCTCCGGGCCAGGCGGACCGGCCGGTGTCCTCCCCGTTCGTGGCAGCCGACGGCGTCCGTTCGGTGCCCCACGGCCTGCCGGTGACGGGAATGGGCTGGGAGGTCCAGCCGGAGGGGCTGCGGCGCCTGCTCAACCGGCTGCAGGCGGAGTACACCGGCCCTGCCGGGATCCCCGTGTACATCACCGAGAACGGTGCAGCCTACGATGACGTCCCTGACGAGGCGGGCTTTGTGGACGACCAGGACCGGCTGGGGTTCTTCGCGGCGCACCTCCGGGCAGTGCACGAGGCCATCGCGGACGGTGTGGATGTTCGCGGTTACCTGGCCTGGTCCCTGCTGGACAACTTCGAGTGGTCCTTCGGCTACCACCAGCGCTTCGGCCTGGTCCGGGTGGATTATTCAACCCAGGAGCGCATCCCGAAAGCCAGCGCGTTGTGGTACTCGGCGGTGGCGGCCTCGAACGCGATTCCGGCCGGCAGCAGCCCCGTGTCGCCTGCGGAGCCGGGTGTCGTATTGTCTGTGTAATGAACGAAAAGTCCCGCCGGCCCGGCCTCCTGCAAGCCGGGAGGCCCAGCCCGACGCTTGAAGATCTTGCCACGGCCGCCGGAGTGTCCCGCTCCACCGCGTCCCGTGCGATCAACGGGGGGCTGAAGGTCAGCCCGGAAGCCCAGGCCGCCGTCGACGCCGCCATCGTGGCACTCGGCTACACGCCGAACCGTGCGGCCCGGTCCCTGGTGACCAGGCGCACCGGGTCCATTGCGCTGGTCATTCCGGAGCCGGACGCACGGGTGATGATGGACCCCTTCTTCGCCGCCGTCATCACCGGCGTCAACGAAGCCCTCCGGGGCACCGACATGCAGCTGGTGCTGCTGATGTCCCGGGCGGGGGATGACTCCGCCCGGACCCTGCGCTACCTGCGGGGCGGGCACGTGGACGGCGCGATCGTGGTCTCGTTCCACAAGGCGGACGACTGGGCGGAGACCCTCGGCACAACGGGCCTGCCCACCGTTTTCATCGGCAGGCCCTGGGCCATGGGGTTCGGGGTCCCCTATGTGGACCTGGACAACTTCGAGGGCGGCCGGCTTGCCGCCCGCCACCTGGCGGACGCCGGGCGCACCCGGTTGGGAACCGTGGCAGGACCCGCCGACATGACGGCGGCAGTTGACCGCCTGGAAGGCTGGATGCAGGGTGTCCGGGAGGCCGGGCTGCAGCCCGGCCCGGTCATCCACGGTGACTTTACGACGGCGGGCGGCACCGAAGCGGCACGGGACCTTTTCTCCGGGTCGCCGGAGCTGGACGGTGTTTTCGCCGCCTCTGACCTGATGGCGCTGGGCGTCATCGACGTGGTGCGGGGCGGCGGCCGGAAGGTTCCGGAGGATGTTGCCGTTGTGGGGTTCGACAACCATTCCCTCCTGGCCGCCAACGGCATGGGCCTCACCACGGTGACCCAGCCCATGGTGGACATGGCCGTGACCGCCGGGAAGCTCCTGATCCGCGTGATCGAAAACCCGGAAGAGCAGCTCGATCCGGTCATCTACCCGGCCGAGCTGGTTGTCCGCGGCAGCACCGTGGGGCACGGCGGATAGTTCGGCACCGGCAGAGCGGAGTGGTCAGACCGGGCTGTCAGCCGGTCCGCGCCCCGCCCCGGCCGGCGCCCACGGTGGATTCCCGCGGCACTACTCGGAACGCCGTTTCCACTTCGCGGGGCGGCATTCCGTCCGGGTCCTTGATCCGTTCCATCAGCATCTGGATGGCGGTCTCGGCGATCTCGGTCCGGCCGGGGTCCACCGTGCTCAGGGTGGGGAGGGAGTACCGGGTTTCGTCGAGGTCATCGAAGCCGATCACCGCGACGTCGTCCGGGACCCGGTGTCCGGCTTCCTGCAGGACGCGCACGGCGCCCTGCGCCAGGGTGTCGTTCAGGCCGAAGACGGCGTCGAAGGAGGCGCCGCGGTCCAGCAGGTCGTGCATGGCCGCCGCGCCGTTGGACCGGTGCCAGTCCACCACGTAGGCGACGATCCCGTCGTCGTACGGAATGCCCCGCCCTTCCAGTGCCTCTCGGTACCCGCGAAGGCGGAGGCCGGCCGAGCCGATGACCTCGCCCTCGTGGGCGCCGACGACGGCGATGCGCTTCTTCCCGAGGTCCAGCAGGTGTTCGGTGGCGGCCCGGGCGGCCGTCACGTTCTGCATGGTGACGTGGTCCGAGGAACTGCCGAAGATGCGCTCGCCGAGCAGGACAATCGGAACGTCCGCCTTGATCAGGCCTGCGTCCTCCTGGCCGAGCGCCAGCGGGCTGAAAATCAGGCCGTCGGACATCTTGAGCCGCGGACTGGCCATCACCTCAAGCTCGCGCTTCCGGTCAGCGCCGGTCTGCTCGACCAGCACCACCAGCCCGTGCTTGGCGGCAGCCTCGATGACCGCGTCCGCAAGTTCGGCGAAGTACGGCAGGCTCAGCTGCGGCAGGGCCAGGGTGATGGCGCCGGTGTGCCCGGAGCGGAGGCTGCGGGCGGTGAGGTTGGGGCGGTAGCCCAGCTCCGCGATGGCCTTCTCCACCTTGGCGCGGGTGGTGTCCCGGACGTGCGGGTGGTTGTTGATCACGTTGGAGACGGTCTTGAAGGATACGCCCGCCACGCGCGCCACATCGTGAAGAGTTGCCGCCATCCCAGTCCCTTAGGTTCAACCGCGGCCCGCAGGCCAGTACCGCCCACTTTACAACGTTGAATCGACTCAACCGGTCGGAGGGGACGGCGGTGCCCTGCGACGGTGGTGCCCTGCGACGGTGGTGCCCGCCCCTGCAGGGCACCGCCGTCATTCAACGCCGCTTGCGCCCGGCCCGGTCCTGCCGGTCCTGCTGCTCATGGAGCCCGCGCTCGGCGGAACGCTGGGACTTGCCGGCCATGACCACTTTCTGGTGCCATTCGCGCTGGTAGGCACGCTGCGCTGCGGCGTCGTGCCGGCGGGCCAGGGCGGCCAGCTCCCGCTGCAGCTTCAGGTAGTTGTGCCAGCGGCGTTCCTCCAGCGCACCGACCGCAATGGCCTCCTGCACTGCGCAGCCGGGCTCGCCCTGGTGGGCGCAGTCCGAGAACCTGCACCGGCCGGCCAGCGCCTCGATGTCATCGAACATCCCGCCCATGCCGTCCTCGGCGTCGAACAACCCGAAACCCCGCACGCCGGGGGTGTCCATGAGGACAGTCCCGTTGGGTAGGGGCACGAGTTCCCGGGAGGTGGTGGTGTGCTTTCCCCTGAAGTCGCCGGACCGCACCTCCCCGGTGTGCTGGACTTCGCGGCCCACCAGGGCGTTGATGAGCGTGGACTTTCCGGCGCCGGACGGCCCCAGGAGGACGATGGTGCCGCCCGCCGGGATGTGCGCCAGCAGTTCGGGGACGCCGTCGCCGGTTTCGGCCGAGGTGGTGACCACCTCCACGCCCGCCGCCTGCAGGATGACTTTCCCGACGACGTCGTCCGCCACCCCGGCGAGGTCCGCCTTGGTGACGATCACCAGGGGAGTGGCGCCGGAGTCCCACGCGGCCACTAGGGTGCGCTCCAGCCGGTTGTGCGTCAACGGCCGGTCCACCGGCACCACCACGCCAATAGTGTCCATGTTGGCGGCCAGGACCTGCGCGGCGGAGGAGTCCTCGAAGGCGCGTTTGCGGCTGAGCTCCGAGAGCCGTGGAAGGACGCCGAGGATCTGGCGTTCCCCGGCCCTGTTGGGCCCCATCCACACCCAGTCGCCGGTGACGGCCGCTTCACCGGTCAGCGGATACGGAAGGTGGAGCAGGTCTGGTCCAGCCGCCACCAGCAGCCGGGACCGGTCCACGCGGACCACGCGGCCGCGCTCCGTTGCCCCCGGCAGGGGGTGGCTGCTGAAATGCCGGGCAACCGCCGCGGTGTAGCCGTAGGCAACCGGCCCGTTGTTGCCTGGGCCATTGCTGCTGGCAGGGCTGGTGTGCGGAGTGGTGCTGCTTGACGTGGTGATGCTGTCCAGGCCGTGGCCTGATGATGATTTCACTGTGATACCTCAGGGAAGGGCCCCTGCGCTCCGGCCGTCATTGGCCTGGGGGGTGTTGGCGCTCCGCGGTGAGGTCAGGCGGGGCCGGTGCGGTACAGGGGAAGAGTCTGGATGATGGGTGCGGAGCGCTCAAGGCGCAGGGCTGCAACAGTCATCAAAACCACCTCCCTCTCGAGCCGTGGGGACCGGCGTCAGGTCCCGTGGGTTCCGCCGGCAGCATCCGGCGGAACCCACTTTAGCCCCGGCCGCCGGAATCCACCAGAGCCCTGAACCCAACCCGTAAATCCCGGAATGTGCCCCGGACCAGCACGTTGTTCTTTGATGGGGCGCCGGTTCGGGCATAGGTTGGCTGCAGTTGTGTTTTCCAGGGACGCAGCACGAATTGAGGAGGAACCATGGGCGATGACGCCATGGACCGGGCCGCTGCAAGGAACGATGCCGTGTTGAACGCGGGCAAGGAGAGCGGGCCCGGAAGCAGCCACGCGGACAGGATCGATGACGACGGCGGCCGTCCGGCGAAGTGGCGCATCGTCGGTCCCGGCCTGGTGGTGGCTGCCACCGGCGTGGGTGCCGCTGACATGGTGGCCACCCTGGTGGCGGGCTCCCGCTACGGCTACGGCCTGTTCTGGGCAGTCATTGTGGGTGTGGTCCTGAAGATCATCCTCGTCGAGGGGGCCGGCCGGTACACGCTGGCAACCGGAAAGACCATCTTTGAGGGCTGGCGCTCCCTGGGCAAGTGGACCACCTGGTACTTCGGTCCCTACATCATGATCTGGGGGTTCGTGTACGGGGCCACAGCCATGTCCTCTGCGGCGCTGCCCCTGGCTGCAGTGTTCCCGTTCCTGCCGCTGTGGGCGTGGGCCATCCTGATGGGACTCGCCGGTTTTGCGATGGTCTGGTGGGGAAAATACGCTACCTTCGAGAAGATCACCGCCGTGCTGGTGGGCCTGATGTTCGTGACCGTGGTGGGGCTGGCCGTGATTGCCGCCCCGAACATTCCGGAAATGCTTGCCGGTCTGATCCCGATGATTCCCTCCACGGACGGCGGCATCTTCTACACGCTGGCGCTGGCCGGCGGGGTGGGCGGCACCATTACGCTCGCCGCCTACGGCTACTGGCTTCGCGAGAAGGGCTGGTACACGCCCAAGTGGATGAAGGTCATGCGGATCGACAACTCCATGGCTTACGTAATGACCGGCATCTTCGTCATCGCCATGCTCATTGTGGGTGCGGAGGTTGTGCGCTCGGCAGGGGTATCCCTCAGCGCCAGCGACGAAGGGCTGCTGGATCTCTACGGTGTGCTGAAGGCGGAATACGGAGACATTGTGGGCACCGGGTTCCTGGTGGGTTTCTGGGCCGCGTCCTTCTCCTCCATCATCGGCGTCTGGAACGGCGTCTCCCTGATGTTCGCCGACTTCTGGGGCAACATGCGCGGCAAGGAGTCCGGCCACCCGGATACCCGCGTGGGCGGAAAATACTTCAGGTTCTACATCCTGTGGCTTACTTTCCCGCCCATGGTCCTCTTCGCGCTGGGCCAGCCGATCGGCCTGATCCTGCTGTACGGGGCCCTGGGTTCGCTGTTCATGCCGTTCCTGGCGCTGACCCTGCTGGGGCTGCTAAACGGCAGGCGGATCCCCAAGGCCTGGGCCAACAAGCTCCACTCCAACATCGCGCTGGGGCTCTGCGCCCTGCTGTTCATCGTCCTGGGCATCCGGCAGTTCTGGACTTCCCTTTCGCCGCTCTTCGGCGGCTGACGGCTGTTGCCTCTAGCCAAGGCTAATTGGCTACCGCTGCAGTTCCAGCGCCCGCTTCTGCCGCGCCGAGATGCTCGAAACGTACCCGCAGTTGGTGCACGTGATGTTGTATTTCCGGGACGTGGTGAACACCGGAATGAAGAAGAGCGTGAACTTGGTGGCACGCTCTTCAAGGCGGTGGTGGGCGAAGGAGCGGCAGTACTGGCAGGTGGCCGGTTTGCCGGGCAGCGCCGTCAGTACCGTCTTGAAACCAAAGAGGAGGAACATGGGTCTGGCCTTTCGGGGCAGTCCTGCTGGCTGTCCTGACAACATTAGGCCCTGGACCAGCCGATAGCCCATCCTGACAGCCTCCCGGAGCGGTGCGATACTGGGGGTCCGCGCAATGTTCGTTATCAGGGGGATTTCGGCAAACATGGTCCTGGATACGGCGACCCTTCGCATTGCGTTCGGCCTGATGGCGCTGGTGCTGGTGTTCCTTTTCTACTTCTCCGCCTACCGGGTGACGCGCTCGCCATACAGCGGCTGGTGGTGCCTGGCATTGCTGTTTTTCCTTGCAGGATCGGCCTGCTTCCTGCTGGACGGCACGGCCCACCAGGTCTGGGCCAATCCGCTGGGGAACGTGCTGCTGGTGCACGGCGGGGTGGCAGTGTGGGCGGGTGCCCGGTCGCTGCGGACCGTGGCGCCGCCAAAGTGGGCCTTCACCGGCATCCCCCTGGTCACGCTGGTGGCCTCCGCCCTCGATAATCCGGCCACCAACACCTGGTCCGGCGGGCCGGTGTTCCTGGCGGCGATGAGCCTCACCATCGGACTTGCGTCCCGCGAGCTCTGGCGCCTGGAACCGGGATATACCCGGGTCCGGATTCCCATGGCCGTTGCCGCCGGCGGGCTCTCCGTGTTCTACCTCCTGCGCTGGTTTGCCTTCATGCTGGAGGGCCAAAACGGGCCGATCTTCCAGAGCGTGTTCGGCTCTGCGGTCACCACCCTGGTGACCATGGTCCTGCTGGTGGTGGTTTCCTTCAGCATGGCAGCCCTCAGCAGCGAGCAGCAGACCCGGGCCCTGCGGATGGTGGCCTCACGCGACGACCTCACGGGGCTGCTGAACCGCAAGGCCTTCCTGGAAATGGCGGCGGAACAGCTGGCGGACCTGTCCATCACCAGGGGATCGGGCGCCCTGGTCCTGGCGGACCTGGACCACTTCAAGTCCGTCAACGACACCTACGGGCATGCCGCCGGGGACCTCGCCCTCCAGACCTTCGCCGATGCGTGCACGGCCACTGTCCGTCCCACCGACCTGGTGGGCCGCTACGGCGGGGAGGAATTCGTCCTCCTCGTTCCCGGCGCCAGCGCCGAGCGGGCGGAACTCATCGCCTCGTCGATCAGCAACCGCCTTGCCGCCGCAACCACCGCGGACGGGATGGAAATGCCCACCGTCAGCTACGGCATTTCAACGTACGACGGCGCCGCGACGGACGTGGAGCGCCTGATCGCCTCAGCCGATGCCGCACTGTACATGGCCAAGTCGCTGGGCCGGAACCAGACCGCCCGCAGCGACCGGATGCGCTAGCAGGGGCCAGCGGAAGCGGGGGCTGTGCAGGCCATGCTCCCGGGCCTGTTGCCAAACTGTGGCTTCCGGGCGGTCCGTAACCCAAGGGGAGCGGGAACCCCTGCTGATAAAATGGCGGGGTTGCAGGGCGGCCTTTTTGCTGGTCCAACCAGCGCCGTAACCAAGTAAGGGACCAGACACTCATGACGGCAGGCGGGTCACACCCCGGGACTTCGGAGACTCAGCCGGGCGCGCCGGCCAAAGCCTCCGGCCCGGCTACAGGCCGCGCCTACCTTGCCACCATTGAGGGCTTCATCGGAGCCCTCATGATGTTTATCGGCTCCATCGGCACGGGCTGGATCGCCAACGGCTCACCCATGATCCGCCAGCCGGTGGTCATCGCCCTCCGCACCGAGGGCTGGGGAGTCACGGTGTCCACCGTGCTGCTCACCGTGGGTGCGATGGTGTTGATGCGTTCCTGGCTTCGGCTGGGCCAGCGGCTGGCGGACTGGGGCCAGTCCTCGCTGCGGTCCGTGGTGGTCGCCATCTCCGCCTGGTCACTGCCGCTGCTCTTCTGCGTCCCGGTGTTCTCGCGGGACGTGTACGCCTACACAGGCCAGGGCAGGCTGGTGATGGAGGGCCAGAATCCCTACGAAGTGGGTATCTCCAGCCTGAGCAACTGGTTCTCGCTGGGAGCGGACCCGGCATGGGCGGAAAACCGGACACCCTACGGGCCCTACTTCCTCTGGCTGGCACGCGGGGTGGTGGGGCTGACCGGTGCCCAGCCTGACGTGTCCGTGCTGCTCTTCCGCCTCCTGGCCGGCGTCGGCGTCCTGCTGTGCGTCATCTACGTCCCCAAACTGGCGGAACTCCATGGCATCAACGGCGCCCGGGCGCTCTGGATCTCGGTGGCCAACCCGCTGTTCCTGATCAGCTTCATTGCCAGTGCCCATAACGACGCCCTCATGGTGGGCCTCGCCGTTGCCGGGGTCTACTTCGCCGCCACGCGCCGTTATCTGGCAGGCATCCTCCTGGTCACCGCGTCCATCGGCATCAAACCCATTACCGTGCTCCTGCTGCCGTTCATCGGCGTGATGTGGGCGGGCCCGTCCGCGTCCTGGCCGCGCAAGTTCCTGATCTGGGCTGCGACGGCGGGCATCAGCTTCGGCGTGCTGGTCCTGAGCGGCATCCCCTACAACCTCGGCATCGGCTGGACCTGGGCCATCATGGACCCCACGCCGGGGTACACCGGCTACTCGCCGTCCGGCTTCCTGGGCCAGCAGGTGGAGTTCCTCGCCAACGTCCTGGGACTCCCCGGCGGGACCTTCGCCACCCTGTTGCGGACGGGCATGAAATGGGCCGCGATCGGCCTTGTCCTGCTGCTGATGTTCCGGGGCGACTATTCGCTGGCGGTGCGCCGGATGGCCCTGGCGTTCACCGCCGTCGTGATGCTTTCGCCCATCATCCAGCCGTGGTACATCCTGTGGTTCCTGCCGTTCCTGGCCGTTACGGGTATCCGCGACGACTGGCAGATCAGGTCGCTGTACGTCGGCGTGACGTTCTTTGTGGTGTTCGGGGCGCAGGACCAGCTCTCCGTCTGGTCCTTCGTGGAGCTGCCCATCGATGCGTCGTCGCTGGCGTTCATCACGGCGCTGGCATTTACGTTCTACCTTCTATTCCTTGACGTGCATACACGCAAGCTGCTGATCGAAGGCAGGCCCCTGGACCTCGCCAGGCGGGGCTGGAGGTGGCTGCTGGCTATGCGGGATGCCAGGCGTGGCCGGGCGGAGGAGCCAGGCCGGGAGAAGCTGGGAAGCCGCTGAGCCGTCCGGGCCTTTTGACCCTGTTGCGCCGGCAGGGGCAGGTGTCTAGTGAAGGGGTATTGGCCCCCGCGCCCGTGGCTCTTGCCCGCCCCGGCCGGAGCAGAGGAGAAGGGTGCTTGGCATGACTGAGGTAGTCCGGTACGAGGTGGGCTCCGGGACTGTCCTGGTTGAAGTGGCGGCCAACAGCTACGGCGTGGAACACCCTGCGAGGAACGAGCAGGGCATCCTGGATGCGGGCCGGCGCCTGGAGGATGCCCTGGCCGCCGTCCGCCCCGCAGCAGCGGCCGTCGTCGACGCCATGCGGGAAATCGCACCCGAACACATGGAAGTGGAATTCGGCGTGAAACTCGCGGGAACCGCGGGGGCGGTGATCGCCCGGAACACGGCGGACGGGCACTTCGTCCTGAGAATGTCCTGGTCGGCGTCCCCGGATGTCGTGGCCGAGGAAGAGTAAGCCCGCCTGCAGGAACTGGAGGCCTTCCACGCTGCAGCGGAGCATGACTGATCTTCCCACGAGGAGGTGGCCGGATGTATAAGTTCCGGGACCGGGTTGAAGCGGGCCGGAAGCTGGGGCTCGCCCTGGCCGGGCTGCGCGGGGAGGACGTGGTGGTCCTGGGGCTGCCCCGCGGCGGTGTTCCCGTGGCGGCTGAGGTTGCGGACGCCCTGGATGCTCCCTTGGACATCATTGTGGTGCGGAAACTGGGGGTTCCGTTCCAGCCGGAGGTGGCCATGGGTGCCATCGGGGAAGGCGGAGCCCGGGTACTGGACCGGCGGGTGGTGTCCCTTGCCCGCGTCACGGACGCTGATCTCCGGACGGTTGAGGCGCGCGAGCGTGCGCTGCTGGATTCCAGGCTGGAACGGTACCGGCAGGGAAAGGCCCCCATGGACCTCAAGGGTCGTACGGCCGTCATTGTGGACGATGGCATCGCCACCGGGTCAACGGCCCGGGTGGCATGCAAGGTGGCCCGCCAGCTGGGGGCAGCACGGGTGGTCCTGGCCGTCCCGGTGGCGCCGGAACGGGCCATGGACTCCCTGCCCGAGGCGGACCAGGTCCTCTCCCTGGTCTCCCCGCGCGACTTCGAGGCGGTGGGCTACTACTACCGCGACTTTTCACCGACAACCGATGAGGAAGTGGTCCACCTGCTCGACGCCGCGGCGCGGCGGGAGCTCCGGGGACGCCCGGGGCAGGTTGCCGCCGCTGGCCAGGACGTCCGCATCGCACTGGACGGGGCGTCAATCAACGGGGACCTGCATCTTCCGGACCAGTGCCGGGCGGTGGTGGTCTTCGCCCATGGCAGCGGCAGCAGCCGGCACAGCCCGCGCAACCGCTACGTTGCTTCCGTCCTGGAGGAAGCGGGGTTGGGCACCCTGCTCTTGGATCTGCTCACCCCCGAAGAGGAAGTGGACCGCGGAAACGTCTTTGACATTCCCCTGCTGGCACAGCGGCTCAGCGCAGCAACCCGCTGGCTCAAGGGCAGGGATGAGACTGCAGCATGCCGGGTTGGCTACTTCGGGGCCAGTACCGGGGCGGGCGCCGCGCTGTGGGCGGCGGCCGAACCGGGCGCGCAGGTGGACGCCGTGGTTTCCCGCGGCGGCAGGCCGGACCTTGCCGGGCCGCGACTTGCGGCGGTGTGCGCACCGACCCTGCTGCTTGTGGGGGGTGCGGACACCCAGGTCCTGGCACTGAACCGGCAGGCCATGGACCTGATGCGGGCGCCGGTACACCTGGAGGTCATCCCTGGAGCCACCCACCTCTTCGAGGAGCCGGGCACGCTCGCCCGGGTCGCGGCCCTGGCCACCGAATGGTTCTCGCGCCACCTGGTGCCGGAGGGCGCGGCGGAAGATGCACCAGGGGTTTCCTGAGCTGCCAGCTACGCGCCCGCGGGCACCGCCGCAGGTTTCCGGCCCAGTTCGGCAGTGCGTTTCACGGACCACCAGAGCAGCACCACCAGGAGGACGTTCCGGGTGGTGAGGATGGCTGCCATCACCGGATGGGCGTGGATCAGGGGCGTGTAAAACAGGGGGTAGATGACGAAGGTGGTTATTGCGATGCCCATCAGCAGCGCCGCAGGAACCTTCCACCGCTCCCAGTCATGCGTGAGCCCGGCGATGATCACCGGCGCCAGCCAGATGATGAACTGCGGGGAACCCACCTTGTTGAACACGATGAACGCGGTGACCATCATCAGGGAGCCCTCAAGGAACAGTTCCTCCCGTTCGGCGCCGCGGTTCAGGGCGCGGACCAGCAGCACTGCAGCGGTGATGGCAGCGAGGATCAGCAGGGGCTGCATCAGGAAGGCTGCGGTGTCCGCTCCGGGGCCGTAGACCTCTGTGGAGTTGATGGCGGTATTGTCCGCCATTCTGGAACCGGCAATGTTGAAGACGCTCAGCCATACCCACGGCGTGGAGAACGTGGCTTCGAGCTGCATCCCGCGCTCGCCCTGGTTCAGGAGGAAGTCCATGATGTGGGGCAGCCCGCCGGAGAGCCAGGTGCCCAGGGTGACAACCGCTGTTACCGCCACGCCGGAAAGGACCACCTGGACCCGCTTCCGGCTGGCAATCACGATGGGCACGAGCACGGCCGCCGGCCACACCTTGATCCAGGTGGCGATGCTGAGCAGGACGCCGGCCACCACCGGCCGCTGCGCCGCATAGAGCAGGGCGATGAGCACGATGGGCGCGGTGATGCCTTCAACGCGGGCGAAGCTGAGGTAGCCCATGAAGACGGTGAAGAACAGCCACCACCAGGCCGGGGCGATGCCGGCCACCTTCCGCGGCCCGCGGGTGAGGAAGGCGAGTCCGACGGCGTTGAGGGCTGTGATGATCAGGAACCAGGCCAGCAGGTACAGGCTTGGCCCGGCGATGTTGGCCAGGAAGATGGGGATCTGCGCCAACACGGGGTACACCCACGGGCTGATTTTCCCGTCGAGGTCCTCGGGGTTGTAGCCGTCCGTGGCCCACTGGCGGTACTGCTCCGTGTCGCTGAACGTGTCGCCGTGCAGGAAGAAGGACGCCATCCAGCCAAGGAAGTAGAGATGGACGACGGCGAATCCCCACCACACGCTGGAAGGGCGGGCGAACCAGTCAACCGCCTTTGCCGGCAGGAGGTTGCTGCGGACGGAGACCAGGCGGTCAAAGAACCTCGTGGAAATCTTAGGACTCCTTGAGCGCGGGGGCGGCTGCGGGAGCCTTCTTGCCCAACAGGTACAGGCGCCGGACGCTCCAGATGAACAGGACCACCAGGAGGACGTTGCGGATGGTGAGCACCAGGGCCATCCACGGGTTGTTGTGGCTGAGGGCGTCGTAGAACAGGGGGTAGATGAAGTACGTTGCCACGGCGATGACGATCAGCATGGCGGCCGGTACCCGCCAGTCGCGCCAGCTGTGGGCGAGGCCGACGGCGACGGCCGGCGCGAGCCACACCATGAACTGCGGCGATCCCACCTTGTTGAACACCACGAACGCGGTGGCCAGGGTCAGGGCCCCGGCGAGGAGCAGCTCGGTGCGGTCCACGCCGCCGTTGAGCTGGCCCTTGTGCTGCTTCCCGTTGTGCAGTGCCCAGAAGGTCAGGCCGGCCACCAGCAGTGCGGCCAGGATCAGGAGGGGCTGCATCAGTACTGACATCACTGCCGTTCCGGGGCCGTCCACCTGCATGGAGTTGATGTCCGTGTTCATGTACATGCGGGAGTCGCCGATGTTCAGGACGGACAGCCAGAGCCACGGCGTGGTGAAGGTGGCCTCCAGCTGCATGCCGCGGTCACCCTGCTGGGTGAGGAAGTTCAGAAGCCTGGGGACGCTGCCCACCGCAGCGGCCAGCGCAACCACCCCGGCCGTCGTCGCAAGGCCGGCGAGCACCACCAGGACACGGTTTTTGACGACGGCGAACAGGGCCAGCATGACGGCCGCGGGCCAGACCTTCACCCAGGTGCCGATGGCCAGCAGGACGGATGCGATGAACGGCCGGCCGACGCCATACGCAAGGGCCACCAGGACCAGCGGGGCGGTGAGGCCATCCACGCGGGCGAATCCCAGCCAGCCCATGAGGAAGGTGAACACCAGCCACCACCAGCCGGCGGGGATGGCCTGGCGGTCCCGGCCGCGGTTGGTAAGTTTCAGCAGTGCCCAGCCGTTCAGGACTGTGGTCATGAGGACCCACAGGAAAAAGAAGGGTCCTGGGCCGGCGATGCCTGCGATGGCCATCGGGATGAGCGCCAGGATCGGGTAGACCCAGGGGCTGGGCCCGCCGGTGAGGTTTGCGTCGTCGAACCCGGCCATGGCCCAGTCGCGGTAGATAAAGGTATCGCTGAAGGCCTCACCGCGAAGCGAGAGCGAGGCCGCGAAGACCAGGAAGACCAGGTGCACCACGATGAAACCGCCCAGCAGTCCGCGGCCGGTGTTGAGCCGGGCCCGGGCGGGCGTGGGAAGGACGGCGTTGCGGATCCGGGTGAGTCTGCCGAAGAAAGCGTCCGTAGAGATGGCGGGATCCTTATCAGGTCGTTGCACAGCCGTGTGTTGCGCAGTGGTGCACGGGTCTTGCCGGGAGGCTTCTCCGGTGGCATTGGAGGCGTCCAAAAACAGCTTCCACTCCCCATCAACTGTAATTGACCAGCCCGAGCGGGCCGTAATTGCTGCGGTTGCACGGCGGAGCACGCAGCGCTGACGTGCGGTTCTTTGTTACTTGATTTTTCAAGTTGCTGGTGGCCCGATGCTGGGGCATCATGAGGTGGGCAGTATGATGCCCTGCCGCGTCGGCAGCTTGGGGGAGCGAAAGACGCGTCTCCCACCCCTAGAACACTAAGGCCCCATCCATGACCGCTGACTTCCCCTTGACCCTGACCGTTGCCGACCGCGCGAGCATGGACAGCGAGCTCGACGCCGCTGTCACCGCCGCCAAGGCCCACGCGCTCGCCGAGAAGCGCCACGGCATCCTGGTGACACGGCACGGCGTGGACAAGTTCACCGTGGCACTCAGCGAGGCTGTCCCCTTCGGCCTGACCCGCGAACAGCAGGCCTGGTAGTTCCACGGCGCTTCCAGCTCGACGGCGCCTCTAGCTCGACGGCGCCCCGTTCGAGCGTGCCCGTTCGGGAACCGGAGCTTTAGCTGTCGGCGGTTGTGCCGGAACTGTTTCCGGAGACCCTTCCGCTGCGCTGCTGGAGCCGGTCAATGTGCTTGGACGCCTCCGCCTTGCTGAGGTCAGCCGGCAGTTCTTCCCCTGCTTCACGGGCCAGCGTATCCAGGTAGCTCCGCTGCGCTGCCGTCATGGGTTCATCACCGGTCACCCAGTCTTCCGGGTCCCGGTCCAGGCCTGCGTCCGGTTCCGGTGTGGGGCTGCCGAGTGTTTCCTGTTCTTTGTTGTTGTCCATGCAGAGAGTCTAGGGTCCGGCGCTGACATTCCGCAGTTCCTTGAGCCGGCAGGGCGGTGTGAAGGGTTAGGTAACCGTGACCTTCAGGTCGTTCCTTCCCGGTGCGGCGCCCGCTACTGTCGACAGCACCATCGGGGACGACGGAAGAGGCACGATGAGCATCGACATCGAGATTGGTACAAGCCTCAGCAATGAGGACGCAGCGCACTTTGCGGCCAAGACGGAAGCAATCACCTCAGCGATGCAGAGGGTGCGGGAACGGCACGCGGCGTACAGCTGGGTGTGGACGGACGAGATCCGCTGCCGTGGCTGTAACGCGAGTATCGACATACCGCTTCTCGCCAGCACGAACGCAAGCGCCGACAAGGCCTTCCAGGCTCATCAGTCCGCTCAGCTGGATGCACTCCTGGCTGCCGGCGGCGCCTCGGGCCGGGGAAGCAATATCAGTCCGTCCTAGTAGACGGACCCCTCAAGGAGCTCCGCCAGCCTGCCGGCGGCGCGGCGCAGTTCCGGGACTCCGGCCCTGAGTGTTTCCTCGCTGGCAGCCTCCACCGGGCTGGTCAGCGAGATGGATTCGCTGGGGCGGCGTCCCGGCCTGCTCGGCACGGCCACGGCCACGGAGAGCACCCCGGTAGCCCGTTCATCGGCGGAGTAGGCATACTCGGCCCCGGGTTCCGGCAGCCGGGAGCGCAGAGCGGCTGCGGTCAGCCCCGAATCCTCATGGCCGCCGGCAACAGCCGCAGCAACCACCTGCTGAAGCTCGTCGTCGGACGATGACGCAAGCAGGATCTTGCCGGCGGCGCCGGCCGTGAGGGGGAGGCGCTTGCCCAGCGGGAGGTCATAACGGAGGGGCACCTCGCCGTCCACGCGTGCCACGAGGATGCGCTCGAACCCCAGCCGCGTGTAGAGCGACGCCGTCAGCCCGGTCTGCGAGGCGACCTGCTGCAGGATGGGCCGGGCCGCCACGACAAGGGGATCGTTCTCCAGGAAACTCCGCGCGGCGGGCAGGACTGCCGGCCCGATCCGATAGGACTTGTCCGTCTGGCTCACCATGCCGAAATCCTGCAGTACGCGCAGGATCCGCAGGGTGGTGGGCAGGCTCATGCCGCAGTTCCTTGCCAGATCACTGAGCCGCTGGGGCCGTTCGGCCCGCTGCAGTTCCGCAAAGACCTCCAGCGCCCGGGACAGGGAGCGCATGTTGGACGCCTTGGGTCCCTCCTCTGCCGGGGTGTGGGGGGAGGAGGAAGTCGTCGTCGCCATTCTTTCATTCTATGTAACTTCCTTGCGCTTGACAGCCTCTGTGTCTGGTGTCACTATTTCTCAGTACGCAATATAGTTTCATTCTGTGAAATGCAGCGACACGGAGTGAAATCCGGCCCAGCGTGAAATAGAAGTCCAGTGAGAAGGAAGCATGACAACGGAGTCAGTCACAGCCACATCAAAGAGCGCCGCCAAGGTGGCACCTTCCGTGCTGGCAGGTATTGGTGCGTTCGCCGCCGTCGGCGTGTATGTCCTGGTCAGTTCAATCGGTCTGGGCCTGTGGACCTCCCTTGGGCCTGGCCCCGGGTTGTTCCCCTTTGCCATGGGCGCAGTCCTTGCCGCGATGTCCGCGGTCTGGCTCCTCCAGGAACTCCGCCGCCCCAGCGAAACGGCAGAGGGGGTTGACCGCCGACTGGTGGTCGCCGTCGTCGCCAGCCTGGTGGTCCTCGCCGCCGTCATGGACCTGCTCGGCTTCCAGCTGAGCATGTTCCTCTTCCTCATGTACCACCTGAAGCTGCGTGGCCGCAGGGCCTGGCCCTCCTCCCTGGTCACCGCCCTCGCCGGCAGCGTGGGCGCGTTCTACGCCTTCAACTACGGCCTGAACGTGGCGCTGCCCGTCTCGGCCTTTCCCCTGCTGAACACGATCGGACTCTGAACGTGGATACCCTCAACGAACTTATGGGCGGCTTTGCGGCCGCCATGACCTGGCAAAACCTGCTGTTTGCCTTCCTGGGCTGCCTGCTGGGCACCATCATCGGCGTGCTGCCCGGCATCGGCCCCGTGGCCGGCGTTGCACTGCTCATTCCGCTCACACTGAACCTGGATGCCACCGGGGCGATCATCATGCTCTGCGCCATCTTCTACGGCACGGCCTACGGCGGAACCATCACCAGCGTCCTGCTGAACACCCCCGGTGAGGCGGCCTCCGCCATCACCACCATCGACGGCTATGCCATGACAAAGCTCGGCAAGGCCGGGGCAGCCCTGACCATCGCCGCCGTCGGATCCTTCGTGGGCGGCACTGTTGCCACCCTGGGCCTGGTGCTGGCCGCCAAGCCGCTGGGGGAACTGGGGCTGCTGGTGGGCCCGCCGGAGTTCTTTGCGCTGATGGTGGTGGGCATCTCCCTGCTTGTGGCGCTCGCCGGCAAGTCCATGGTCAAAGCCGTCATCTCCGGAGCCCTTGGCCTGCTGATCGCGATGGTTGGTATCGACCCCGTGGCCGGGGCTCCGCGCTTCACCTTCGGAATGGACCGGCTCCTGGACGGCGTCAGTTTTGTTGCCGTGATCGTGGGTGTCTTTGGCCTCTCTGAACTGCTCTCCTACCGCAAGGGCAGCACCACCCCCAACGTGCACGCACCCAACCTGCGTTCGCTGCTTCCCACAGGCAAGGAATGGCGCCGGAGCGCGCCCGCCATGGCCCGCGGAACCGGAATCGGTTTCGGCCTGGGCCTCATCCCGGGAATGACCGGCTCCGTCTCATCCCTGCTGGCCTACGGCGCGGAAAAGAAGTTCTCCCGCCACCGCTCCGAACTGGGCAAAGGCGCCATTGAAGGCGTGGCCGGGCCTGAAACGGCCAATAACTCCCACGCCAACGCCGCCCTGATCCCGCTGTTCACCCTTGGTATCCCGGCATCACCCACCATCGCCGTGCTGATGGGCGCCTTCCTCCAGCAGGGCCTCACCCCGGGGCCCACCCTCTTCACTGAGCACTCCGAGATTGCCTGGGCCATCATCGCCAGCCTCTTCATCGGGAACCTGCTCCTGCTGGTCCTGAATGTTCCGCTGGTTGGATTGTGGACCTCCATCCTGCGTGTTCCCACCACCATCCTCACCGCCCTGATCCTGCTCTTTATGGTCATCGGCGCGTACACCATCAACTTCAGCGTCTTTGACGTCTTTGTCATGATCGGCTTCGGCCTCTTGGGCCTCGCGCTCCGGCACCTGGACATCCCGCTGGCACCTATGGTGCTGACCCTGGTGCTGGGTCCGCTGATGGAACGCTCGCTCCGGGAGTCCCTCGAAATCTCGCAGGGCGACTTCGGGATCTTCACCAGCCGCCCCATCTCGGCAGTCCTGATCGGCCTGGGGCTGCTGATCATCTTCAGCCCGCTGCTGAAGATCCGGAAGCCCAAAGCGCTCAACGAAGACCCCGAAACGTAAACAACACCCTATTCACCCCAACACCCGAATACCCCCTTCAAAGGAGAAGAACACCCATGAAAACCCGTTCCCGCATCGCCGCCGCACTCGCCGCGGCATCCCTGATCGCACTCACCGGCTGCGGCGCCAACGCCGGAGCCACGAACGCCGCCGGCGGCGACTTCCCGAAGAAGGGCAAGACGATCGACCTGGTTGTGGCGTTCTCCTCCGGCGGCGCCGTGGACACGGCTGCCCGGCTCATCCAGCCCATCCTGGAAGAGGAACTCGGCACCAACGTTGAGGTCATCAACAAGCCCGGCGCAGGCGGGCAGATCGGCTACACCCAGCTGACCAGCTCCGCCCCCGACGGCTACACCATCGGCGCAACAGGCTCCCCCTCCGTCGTCGTCTCGCCGCTGGACCCCGCACGCGGTGCCAAGTACACGCGGGACAGCTTCCAGCCCCTGGGCCGCCAGGTCATCGACCCCACCGTCATCGCAGTGCAGCCGGACAGCCCCTACCAGACGCTGAAGGACCTCCTGGACGCCGCAAAAGCGAACCCGAAGTCCATGACCGCCAGCACCACCGGGCTCCAGACCGGTGAACACTTCGCCATGGCCCAGATCCAGGAAAGCACCGGCTCCGAATTCGCCCCCGTGCACTTCTCGGAGGGGGCTTCGCAGGCCACCACCGCCTTCCTGGGCAAGCACGTGGACATTCTCGTGGCCAATGTCAGCGACGTTGTTGACCTGACAAAGCAGGGCAAGGCCCGCGTTCTGGGTGTCATGACCTCGGAACGCGCGCCGGCACTGCCGGACGTTCCCACCTTCAAGGAATCCGGCTATGACCTCGAGGCGGGCACCACACGCGGGTACTCGGCCCCCGCCGGGCTGCCGGAAGAGGTGGCCAAGAAGCTTGAGGCTGCACTCCAGAAGGCCATCGAGGACCCCGCCGTGGTGCAGAAGATGCAGGATCTTGGCCTGCAGACCAGCTACCTCTCCGGCGAGGACTACAAGCAGTACTGGGCAGGGCAGGAAGAGGACTTCAAGAAGGTCCTCCCGCTGGTCCAGAAGACCGACTGACCCCGCTATCACCGGACGGAAGAAACCCATGACAACGCCCGCAACCGACACCATCGACGCCGATTTCCCCCGTCCCGGGAGGGACGTGGTGGAACGCCTTGCCAAGCTCCCCGCCGCCAACATCGGCGACGCCATGGACCGGCTCGGCGTTGCAGATTCTGCCATCCAGGCCATCTGGCCGGGTGCCCTCCTGTCCGGCCCTGCCTTTACGGTGTGGACCAGGCCGGGGGACAACCAGGGCATCCACAAGGCCCTGCAGCTGGCCCGGCCCGGAGACGTCATCGTCGTCGCCGGGGGCGCCGATGCCTCCCGCGCGCTGCTTGGCGAGCTCATCGGCGAGCGTGCCATCAATCTTGGCATTGCAGGCTTCGCGCTGGACGGGGCAGCGCGCGACGCCGAAGCGCTGGGTGAGATCGGCATGCCCGTCTTCGCCCGGGGTACTTCCCCTGCCGGCCCCTACAAGAACGGTCCCTACCGCGTGGGGACGCCGCTCGCCTTCGGCGGTGTCCCCGTCCTTCCCGGCGATGTGATCATCGGCGATTCGGACGGCGTGGTGGTGGTTCCCCGTGACCAGGCAGCCGCCGTCGCCGAGGCTGCCGAAGCAGTCTTCGCCGACGAAACAAACCGCCGGCAAGCCATCGTCGCAGCCCGGTCCTAAAGCAAGAAAGACAGTGAGTACCATGACAGCGGTAACCGTCATTGGCCTCGGCGAAGCCGGAGCCACCTACGCCGCGGCGCTCCACGCCGCCGGCCACAAGGTCACGGGGTTCGACCCCGTGGCCCCCACCACTCCTGCCGGCGTCACCCGGGCCGCCACCGCGGCAGAAGCCTGCGCCGGAGCGGACATCGTCCTGGTGATGACAGGGGCTGCCGCTGCGCGCGGCGTCGCCGCGGAGTGCCTTCCGGTCTTGGGGGCCGGCAGTTGCTACGCGGACTTCACCTCGTCCTCTCCCGGAGTCATGCAGGAACTCGGACAGCTGCCAAGCAGGGCCGACTTCGCCGATGTCGCCATCCTTGGCCCGGTCTCCGCGCTGGGGGAGAAAACGCCCCTGATGACCAGCGGGCCTGGAGCCAAGGCTGTGGCGGACCTCCTCACCCCGCTGGGCGCCGACGTCGAAATTGCCGGGGGTGAACCCGGAGCGGCAATGGCCCACAAGCTCCTCCGCAGCGTCCTGATGAAGGGCCTGGCCTCGGTGGTGGTCGAGGCCGTCACTGCCGGCCGCGCAGCCGGACTCGAAGAGTGGATCCGCGCCCAGATCGCCAGCCAGCTGGCCGGCGACGGCCAGGCCGTCATCGATCGGTTCCTCACCGGCACTGCCAAGCACGCAGTGCGCCGCTCCAAGGAAATGCAGGACACTGCCAACTACCTGGGTGATCTTGGGGTGCCCGCAGAGATGACCACCGCGTCCGCGGCCGCCCTGGGCCGGATGGCACAGGAACCGGCGCCCGCCTTGCGCTGATGGCAGAGTCGGGCAGAATCAGGAACGGGGAATACGTGATCCACCACCTAACCGGCGTCCCGCCGTCAGGAGCAGCAGCATGATCGGCATCTGGGCACTCGGCGCCTACCTTGCCGTGATCCTGCTGTGGACCACGGTGCTTAAACGCAGCGTGGGCGAGGCGATGATCCTCGGCTTCCTGGCGGTGCTTCCGTTCACCGGGGCGGCTGCGGCCCAGACCGGCTGGGAGGCCTTGTACTCAGCCGCCACGGACGAGATCGTCTACGCCACCATGGCGTTCGTTTTCATGGGGTACCTGCTGGACAGGACCGGGGTGCTGGACCGGCTGATTGACCTGCTGAATTCTCTGATCGGCGGAGTCAGGGGCGGTCCGGCCTGGGTGTCCACCGTGGCGTCAGCGGGGCTGGGCAGCGTGGTGCACAACCAGGCCGCCATCGCCGCCACGGTTGGCTCGGTCACCATCCCCTGGATGGAGAAAGCCAGGCTGGACAAGCCCGCGGCGGCCACCCTGGTGGCCGGGAACGCGGGAATGGGCATCACGTTTCCGTTCAGCGCCTCGATGTTCGTGCTAGTCGGGTCGGCCACAGTTGGGCCCCTCCTGGACATCAACGCGCTGGTCCTGCCGCTGCTGTTCGGCGGCCTGTGGTGCTTCCTGCACCGGCTGATCGTCACCTGGCTGCTGGTCCGCAAGAGCGGCATGGCCCCCCTCGATGCAGCACACCGGCTGCCCGTCCGGGCGGCGTTTGGCCGCGGCTGGGCCACTCTGCTGCTCTTCGTTGTGGTGGCCATTCCGCTGGTCATCACCTCCGGTGCCATCGCCCAGGGTCTTTCCGGCTGGACCGGGGGCGATGTCACCAAGGCTGTCAGCGTCATTGTGTGGATCCCCGTGGTCCTGATCATCACCGGCCTCCTGCTGGGCCGGAAGAAGCTGCCCAGGGATGGCCGGGCGTGGTGGGCGCTGCTGCAGGACTCCGCGCCGCGCTTCGGGATCGTGGGCGTCACCGTGGTGTTCGCTTTCGCCGGCGCCAACGCCCTGGCCGCCACCGGGCTGCCCAAACAGATGACGGAACTGCTGAACGGGATGAACCTGCCGCTGTGGCTCCTGGCCATCCTGATCGGGCTGATTGTCATCGCGGTGGCTGCACCGCTGTCCGCGACGGCCACCATGGCCGCCGTCGGAACGGTCGGCGTGGCCGCCCTGGTGGCGGCCGGAGTGCCGGCAACCACGGCAGCCGTGGCCGTCCTGGTCTTCTCCTCCTGCGAGGCGGCGGTCCCGCCGGGCGGTGCCCCGCTGTACGTGGCGTGCGGCATCGCAGACGTGGACCCCATCAAAACCTTCCTCCGGCTGCTCACCCACTACGCCCTGCCGCTGCTTGGCATCGGCGTGCTGATCATCCTCGGCATCCTGCCCATCTAAGGACCACCACCATGCACACCATCCGAAGGGCCATCGAAGTCCTCTTCGTCCTCACCCTCGCAGCGCTCCTGATTGGCGGCATTCTGTTCGTGGCCGGGCAGGCCATCGCCCTGGCGGCGGGCCAGGGCGACTGGCTCGCACTGCTTAACGACACCATCAAGGCGCCGATGTGCATTGCGGCGTCCATCTGCGCCGTCGCCGGGTTCCTGCTCAGCTACAAGCGCCACCAGAACCAGGAACAGCGGCAGGAAGCAGGGGCGCGGTGAGTCCTTCCGCCGGAGACGGGCACTACCCAACGTTCGCCCGACTGCTGGAGCGGGAGGGTGCCCTGGCGGGGACCTCCTGGGGACTCTTTCCGGACCCAACCCGCGGGACGCCGTCGTTCATTACTCCCCAGGCGGTGCTGGCGGCACGCACCTGCATCCGCACGGGCACCGCCTTTGGCCTGGACTATCCGGCCGATGCCTTTGATCCCGGCATGTCCCTCAAGCGCGGCGCGCCCCGGCACACCATCTACTCCTCGCACCCGGCCCACCGCGATGATTTCCTGGACGGGTACTACCTGCAGGGATCAAGCCAGATTGACGGGCTGCGGCACCGCCGGGCGGACGACGCCGGCTTCTACAACGGCACGCAGGATGACCGCATCACCGAGGGCACGCCGGACCTGGGGATCCAGGAATGGGCAGACCATCCCATCGTGGGCAGGGGAGTCCTGGTGGACTTGGCCGGGTACCGGGCCGGGCAGGGCGCTCCGATTGACCATGCTGCCGGTGAACCGCTGGGCCTTGACCTGATCGAGGAGGCGCTGTCCGCCCAGTCCGTGAAGCTCCGGCAGGGCGACATCCTGATGCTGCACACGGGCTGGTGCGAATGGTTCCTTGGCCTGGCGCCGGAAGAGAAGCAACGCATGCGGGACAGCAGGCGCGCCACCGGTGTTGCGCAGTCGGAGGAATTCGTCGCCTGGGCCTGGGACCATCGGCTGGCGCTCCTCGCGGCGGACAACTTCGCCGTCGAATGCCTTCCCGCCGTGCCCGCAAGCCCTTACCGGAAGTCAGCACCGAACGACCACGGCATGATGCACCAGCAGCTCCTGGCCAAGCTTGGCATGCCCCTGGGCGAACTGTGGCGGCTGGGTCCCCTGGCCCGGCACATGCGGAGCACAGGCCAGTGGGACGCCTTCATCACCATCAAGCCGCTGAACATCACCGGCGCTACCGGATCGCCGGCGAACGCCATTGCCTTGGTGTGAGGCCTGCCGGCGGGCCTGTCGGGTCAGCCCAGGCTCTCGCCGGTCACGCCGGCCAGGTGGTTCAGGAGTTCGTTCTGGAACCGCTCATCGCGGACGGCGGGGTGTGGCTTTTCCCGGTGCTGGTGGTACCAGTAGCCGCCGCTGGTCAGGGCCTCCGGGTCATCGCTGGCGGCCAGCCATTCCTGCGTGCGGTGGCCCAGCCGGAGGTCGTCCGGCGCGCCGGCGCCGCCCATCCTGGTGGGCACCCAGCCGGGATCCACGGCATTGCTGGGGACGTCCGGCCATAAACGGGCGACGGCGGCTGCCAGGGCCGTGAGGTAGAGCTTGCTGTCCGAATAGGTCACCTGGGCGTGGTTTTGGATGTGTGCGTGGCCGCCGCGATGCATGCCGCTGCTGACATATATTTGCCGCCGCGGCCGTTGCATGATTGCGGTGAGGAGGTAGGGGGCGGCGACGTTGACCTGGAAAATGTCCGGGCCGTGGAGCACCCCGGCGTTGTGGATGACGGCGTCCATCTGGCCCAGCCGGTTCACCTGGGCGGCGATATCGCGGACCTGGTCCATGTCCGCCAGGTCGCCAACAACGCCGTCCGCACCGCGGTCCAGCAGTTCCTGGGCGGAAGCCAGGCGTTTCGCACTGCGGGCATGCACGACGACGCGGTGACCCTCCTGCAGAAGCGTTTCGGCTGTGTACCGTCCCAGCCCGTCCGCGGAGCCGGTGATAAGGATGCGCGCCACTGGTCCTCCTCGAGTTGTATACAAGTATGCATCAAAGGCTAGAGTAGCCGAGGAGGTAACGACATGTCTGGTGCAACCACCCGCAATACAGGGGCGGATTTCGTCTATGCCGAGCTGAAGCGGCAGATCATCAGCCTGGAGCTGAAGCCGGGGGAACGCGTCTACGAACCCGCCATGGCCTCTGCGCTGCAGGTGAGCCGCACGCCGCTGAGGGAAGCCATCAGGCGGCTGATCTCGGAGAGCCTCCTGGAACAGCAACGGACCGGCGGCGTGCTGGTGCCCGCCCTGGACGAGGCGGAAATATCCGAGCTGTATGAAGTCCGCGCGGCCATGGAATCGCTGATGGCGCGCAATGCCTGCCTAAAAGCCACGCTGGCTGACATCGACGCACTCGAGGGCATCCTTGAGCGCAACGCTGCCATGGTGGGCTTCGCGGATGAGGCGATGAAGCAGGGGATGTCGCTGCACGGGAAAATCGCCGCGATCGCTGGCAATGCGTGGGCGCGGCGGTTCCATGACCAGATATCAAACCAGATGGAGCGGTACCGGCACTTCACCAACAGCACCCAGGAGCGGCGGGACCAGGCCCTTGCCCAGCACCGGACCCTGGTGGCGGCCGTGGCTGCCGGCGACCCGGACCGGGCCGCAAGGATCGCGTTCGACCACGTCATGGGTGCCCGCGACGCGGCGGTGCGGGCCATGTCCGGCAACCCTGCATGATCGGCGAACTGGGCCGCCGGTCCACTGCAGCCCTCCTGGTCCATTCCACACTGATCCAGGCCCTGACTTTCCTGCTGCGGCCCGCTGCCACCTACCGCGCGCTGGAACTGGACGTTCCCGGTTTTGCCCTGGGGCTGCTGGCGGCGAGCTACGCCGTCTTCCCGCTGCTGCTCGCCGTCCCCACGGGCGCCCTGGTGGACCGCCTGGGTGAACGCCGCCTCATGGCGGCCGGAGCCGCCGTCGTACTGGCCAGCGCCTTGTTCCTGCTGCTGTGGGGTTCGTCAATTGCTGCACTGATCATCGGAACCGCCCTCCTGGGCGTCGGCCAGCTGACCTGCGTGGTTGGGCAACAGGCGGTGGTGGCCAACAACGCGGCTGCCTCCCGGATGGATTCCGCCTTCGGCTACCTCACCTTCGCTGCCTCCCTTGGGCAGGCCGTGGGGCCACTGGCCATCTCCCTGGTGGGAGGCACGGCCATCCGCCCCGACACCCAGGCGATCTTCCTCCTCTCGGCCTGCATGGGGCTGGTGCTCCTGGTGACCACCTTCGGCATCTCCGCAACGGTCGGCGCCAGGAAGGGAACGGCAGCCCCGGCGATCAGCGGCAAAGGCAACGTGGCCTCGCTGCTGAAGACTCCCGGCGTGGCGCGGGCCCTGGCCACCAGCGCCACCGTCCTTGCCGTGGTGGACCTGACCATGGTCTACCTCCCGGTGCTTGGCTCCGAACGGGGGCTCACGGCGGCAACGGTGGGCGCCCTGCTCGCCGTCCGTGCCGTGTTTTCCATGGTGTCCCGGATCCTGCTGGGGCAGGTATCCCGGAAGCTGGGGCGCAAGCGGCTGCTCGTGGCCAGCCTGGTGTTGTCGACCATCGCTTTGGCCGCCATGGCGGTTCCCATGCCGGTGCTGCTGCTCTTTGTGGTCATGGCCGTGCTCGGACTGGGCCTTGGCATTGGCCAGCCCCTCACCATGTCCTGGCTCTCGGCGCAGGCACCTGCCGGGCAGCGCGGCCGTGCCCTTGCCCTCCGGCTCGCCGGGAACCGGGTGGGCCAGGTGGTGCTTCCGAGTGTTATCGGCGTGGCAGCGGCAGGTGTTGGCGCGCTGGGGGTTTTCCTGGCGTCCGCGGCTGCAGTGGGCGGGACGCTCCTGCTCCTCCGGGGTGTCCGGCTGGACGACTGATTACGGCAGCCGCGACGGGCGGAGCAGGCTCGGCACGCCCGCCTTGGAGGGGTCCAACGGCACCGGGCTGACCAGCACAGCAGGGCCCCGGCGCAGCAGCCCGCTTGAGAGGGCACGGCACCGGATACCGCCGCGGCCCCTCATGGCCGGGTGTGCGCCGGGGGCCAGCACCTCGTTCATCCAGGCGCAGGGGTGTGCGGGCCGGCCGCCGTGAAAAGCCACCGCGTCCCCGCCCGACTCCAGCACAAAGTCCTGGCTGAGCAGCGGGGCCAGGTGGGCTCCGCGGAGGATAACGTTCCGGCGGGTGGCCAACGGATCGAACGGCTCCGCGCCCAGTTCCCCGGCCATCACTTCCAGGGATTCGACGGCGAACAGGGTCACCGCGGCGTCCATGTGCGCCGCCTTGCCGAAGAAGCGGTCGCCCACGATGCCCTTGCCCGCCACCACCTCGGCAACATCGGCATCCGTGGTGGGCACATCTGCTGCCCCGTCCCGCGCCCGGCCGAAATAGGCGTGGGAGGGGGACACCAGCAGGTGCAGGATTTCGACGCCGTACCTGTACTCCTCCGTCATGCCCCCACCATACGCACGGATTCAGGCACCCACGTACGCGGCCAGGTGCTTGCCGGTGAGCGTCGGGGAGCCGGCCACAAGCTCAACGGGCGTGCCCTCGAAAACGATCCGGCCGCCGTCGTGCCCTGCCCCCGGGCCGAGGTCGATGATCCAGTCCGCGTGCGCCATCACGGCCTGGTGGTGCTCGATCACGATCACGGACTTGCCGGACTCAACCAGCCGGTCCAGCAGGCCCAGCAGGTTCTCCACGTCGGCCAGGTGCAGGCCGGTAGTGGGCTCGTCCAGGACGTACACATCGCCCTTTTCGGCCATCTGGGTGGCGAGCTTGAGCCGCTGGCGCTCGCCGCCGGACAGCGTGGTGAGCGGCTGGCCGAGGCTGAGGTAGCCCAGGCCAACATCCTCGAGCCGGGCCAGGATGGTCCGCGCGGCCGGTGTCTTGGCCTCGCCCTCGGCAAAGAACGCGGCAGCCTCGGTCACGGACATGGCCAGGACCTCGGCGATGTTCTGCCCGCCCACGGTGTATTCCAGCACGGCGGCCTGGAAGCGGCGGCCCTCGCAGTCCTCGCACGGTGACTCCACCGTTGCCATGACTCCGAGCTCGGTGAAAATGACGCCCGCGCCGTTGCAGGTGGGGCAGGCACCTTCCGAGTTGGAGCTGAACAGCGCCGGCTTCACGCCGTTGACCTTGGCGAAGGTCTTGCGGATGGGCTCCAGCAGCCCGGTGTAGGTGGCCGGATTGCTGCGGCGCGAACCCCGGATGGCGCCCTGGTCGATCACCACCACACCCTCGCGCTTGGCCACCGACCCGTGGATAAGGGAGCTCTTCCCCGAGCCGGCCACCCCGGTGACGACGGTCAGGACACCCAGGGGAATATCGACGTCGACGTCCTGGAGATTGTGCGTGGACGCGCCGCGGACCTCCAGTGCACCGGAGGCTTTCCGGACGGCCTCCTTCAGGGCCGCGCGGTCCTCCAGGTGGTGCCCGGTGGTGGTGTCGCTGCTCCGCAGGCCCTCCACGGTGCCCTCGTAGCAGACCTCGCCGCCGTTGGTGCCTGCCCCCGGACCGAGGTCGACGACGTGGTCGGCGATGGTGATCATCTCCGGTTTGTGCTCCACCACCAGGACGGTGTTGCCTTTGTCCCGCAGCTGGAGCAGGAGCTGGTTCATCCGTTCGATGTCGTGCGGATGGAGGCCGATGGAGGGCTCGTCGAAGACGTACGTGACGTCCGTGAGCGAGGAGCCGAGGTGCCGGATCATCTTGGTGCGCTGGGCCTCGCCGCCGGACAGGGTGCCGGCCGGCCGGTCCAGGCTGAGGTAGCCCAGGCCGATATCCGAAAACGAGTCGAGCAGGTGCTGGAGGCCCTTGAGCAGGGGAGCCACGGAAGGGTCCTTGAGGTTCCGGACCCACCCGGCGAGGTCGCTGATCTGCATCTGGCACAGCTCCGCGATGTTCTTGCCGTTGATTTTGGAGGAGAGGGCCTGCTGGGTCAGCCGGGTCCCCTTGCACTCGGGGCAGGTCTGGAACGTGACGGCCCGCTCCACGAACCGGCGCACGTGCGGCTGCATGGCCTCGGGGTCCTTGGACAGCATGGACTTCTGGATCTTGGGGATGATCCCCTCGAAGGTCAGGTTGACGCCCTCCACCTTGATCTTGGTGGGCTCCGCGTACAGCATGGTGTCCAGCTGCTTCGCGGTGAACTTGGCGATGGGCTTGTCCATCGGCAGGCCCATGCCCTCGAACAATCGCCCGTACCACCCGTCCATGGAGTACCCCGGAACCGTCAGCGCTCCCTCGGTCAGGGACTTGGCGTCGTCGTACAGTGCCGTGCGGTCTATGTCGCTGACGTTGCCCATGCCCTCGCAGCGCGGGCACATGCCGCCGAGGTACACGGCGTGGTTAACCACCGACTTCTCCACCCGCCCGCCCTTGTCCGTGGACATGACGCCGCTGGCTTTCCGGGTGGGGACGTTGAAGGAGAACGCCGTGGGCGGGCCGGCGTACGGGGTGCCCAGCCGGCTGAAGAGGATGCGGAGCATGGCGTTGGCATCGGTGGCGGTGCCAACGGTGGAGCGGGGATTGGCGCCCATGCGCTCCTGGTCCACGATGATCGCCGTCGTCAGGCCTTCCAGGAAGTCCACCTCGGGGCGGGCGAGGTTCGGCATAAAGCCCTGGACGAACGCGCTGTAGGTCTCGTTGATCATCCGCTGCGACTCGGCGGCGATGGTGGCGAACACCAGCGAGCTCTTGCCTGAGCCGGAGACCCCGGTGAACACGGTCAGCCGGCGCTTGGGCAGTTCGACGTTGATGTTTTTGAGGTTGTTTTCCCGCGCGCCCTGCACGCGGATGAGGTCGTGCGTGTCGGCGACGTGCAGCCCGTTGGCCTGGGTATCGGTGCCGGTGTCCGTGCTCATCGGGTCTCCATCTGTTGGGCTGCGCTGTCTGTTGGGCTGCGCTGACCGGAAGCCGCGTGCGCAGCCTCCGGTCGCCGTCGTTGGTATCAGCCTAGGCCTGCTGGTTGATCCGCACGGTGTTCCCGGCGGGGTCGCGGAAGGCGCAGTCGCGGATGCCGTAGGGCTGGTCCACCGGTTCCTGCACGACGTCGGCCCCGCTCGCCTCCACCTGGGCGAAGGCGGCGTCGACATCCGGGGCGGAGAGGATCACGGTGGCGTAGGTGCCCTTGGCCATCATCTCGGCGATGGTGCGGCGCTCGTCATCGGTGATGCCGGGGTCCACTCCCGGCGGGTGCAGGACGATGGAAACGCCGGGCTGGCCCGCGGGGCCGACCGTGATCCAGCGCATGGTGCCACGGCCAACGTCGTTGCGGACCTCGAAGCCCAGCGCGTCGCGGTAGAACGCCAGGGAAGCGTCGGGGTCGGTGTGCGGAAGGAAGGTTGAGGAAATGGTGATGTTGTCCATGGCTGTCATGCTAGTTGCGGCTCCGGAGCGGGCGCTTCTCGATTCCTGACCGGTCTGGTGACCTGTTTGGCCACGCACGCGGGGATGCCCGCCGTCGTGCTCTTTGCCTCCTGCTTGTAGGCGCTGGGCGGCATGCCCACCAGTTCGCTGAAGCGCGTGCTGAAGGTGCCCAGCGAGGAACAGCCGACGGCGAAGCACACCTCCGTGACGGAAAGGTCACCCCGGCGCAGCAGCGCCATGGCCCGTTCGATGCGCCGGGTCATCAGGTAGCTGTAGGGCGATTCCTGGTACGCGGCCTTGAACCGGCGGCTGAGGTGGCCGGCGGACATGTGGACACCCTGGGCCAGGGCCTCGACGTCGAGGGGCTGCGCGTACTCCCGGTCGATCCTGTCCTTGACCCGGCGCAGGAGCATGAGTTCGCGCAGGTAGGGGTCGATTGCGGGGCTGGTAGTCACCTTTCAGATGGTGCTCCCTGGCGGGGGAGTTGTCCAGACACCCGGCTATGAGGCCTGCTCCCCGGGCTCCTGCGTCAGCGAGCCGCAGCGCTACAGAAGGCTTTCGCCGATCTCCTGCCCGATCCTCCTGAGGAGGACAGCCGAGAGGTCAGGGTCTTTGGAGGAGTCCTGGTCTGTGTATTCAGTCAAAGCGTAGACCTTTGCCAGCGGCATCTCGGACCACCGTTCCTTAGGGAGGAGCGAGCGGCCGGCGACAGCGATGATGGGCCTGGAGCCGGAACGGCGGGCGACGGCGGCAGGCAGCTTCCCGGCCAAGGTCTGTTCGTCGATGCTGCCTTCGCCGGTGATGACGACGTCGCAGGTTTCCTTCCGCGCGTTGAAGTCCAGCAGATCCAGGAAGTAGTCGGCGCCGGAGACCTGTGTGGCGCCGAGCAGGAGGCAGGCGTAGCCGATGCCGCCGGCACTGCCCGCACCCTCGTGTTCTGCCATCGCGGCGGCACCGGCGAGCCCGGCGCCAGCCATCTTCGTGACATAGTGCGCCAGCCCCTTGTCGAGTGCTGCCACGTCGTCAGGTGCGGCGCCCTTCTGGGGCCCGAACACGGCAGGTGCGCCGTGGACACCGTGCAGGGGATTGTGGACATCACTGGCGACGATGAGTTCGGTGTCTGCCAGTTCCGGCAACACTGTCCGTTGCACCGTATGGATCCGGTCCAGGGCCCTGCCGCTGCCGTAGAGCTGGCGGCCGTCGGCGTCCCGGAAGCTGTAGCCCAGGGCAGTGAGCATGCCCATGCCGCCGTCGGTGCTGGCGCTGCCGCCGAGGGCCATGACGATCCGGGACGGGTTCAGGCTGAGCGCGAACAGGATTGCCTCGCCGAATCCGCGGCTTGATGCGTTCAGCGGCTCCGGGTTTCCGCCTGGCAGCAGTCCGAGGCCACAGGTGTTGGCCACCTCCACAACTGCCGTGGCGCCGTCGAAGGCGATGCTTGCCTGGACCGGTTGTCCGGTGGGCCCGGCCACGGTGTAGTGGCGCCGGGCGAAGCCGGAGGCGATGGCGGCATCAACGCTGCCGTCGCCTCCGTCTGCGAGTGGAAGGAGCTCGCAGTGGACCGCCCCGGATCCGGTGGCGGAGCGAAGCCCTGCGGCCAGGGCATCCGCTACTTCGCCGGCGGTGAGGCTGCCTTTGAACTTGTCGGGCGCGATGAGCGTCCGTACGGTTTTCGGGACGGTGGTCTGCGTCATGTCAGATGGATTCCGAGTAGGCGGGACGGCGGTCGGCAGCGGGGGAGGGTTCCACGGCGGCGGAGAGCGCGGGTACCGCGTGGGCGCCGGCCGGGTGCTTGGGGCCGTGGTGGCCGTATTCGGTGAGGTCCTCGTCGACGTCCGTGACGTCGTCGAGGTGGACAGGGTCCTCCGCCGGCATGGGTTCAACGGTTTCTCCATTGAAGACACGGCGGGCGCGGTCGGCGTCCAGGGTGCGGTCCCACCAGGCGATGAACAGGGTGGCGACGGCGTTGCCGGTGAAGTTCACCAGGGCGCGGCACTCAGACATGAACTTGTCGATGCCGAAGATAAGCATGATGCCGGCGGCCGGGATGGTGCCGAGGGTGGTGAGGGTTGCGGTGAGGGCGATGAAGCCGCCGCCGGCCACGCCTGCGGCACCCTTGGAGGTCAGGAGCATGACGGCGAGCAGGCCCAGCTGTTCACCGATGGTCAGGTCGGTGTTGGTGGCCTGGGCGATGTACAGGGCGGCGAGGGAGAGGTAGATGGCTGCGCCGTCGAGGTTGAAGCTGTAGCCGGTGGGGACAACCAGGCCTACGGTTTCCTTCTTGACGCCGGCGTGCTCGAGCTTGCGCATGAGGCCCGGCAGGGCCGGTTCGGCGGTGGAGGTGCCCAGGATGAGCATGTATTCCTCTTTGAGGTGGCGGATCATCTTGAAAATGTTCAACCTCAGGAAGAGCATGATGGAGCCGAGCACGATCACCACGAAGAGGATGGAGGTGATGTAGAAAAGGGCGATCAGCCCGCCCATGCTGGTCAGAGACGAGACGCCGAACTTGCCCACGGCGTAGGCCATGGCACCGAACGCGCCAATCGGGGCGGCCTTCATGATGAAGCCCAGGATCTTGAACATGACCCCGGTGAGGCGCTGCACGCCGTCAAGGACGGGAGCGCCCACCTTACCCATGGCGTTCAGGGCGATGCCGAAGACCACGGCGATGAAGATGATCTGGAGGATGTTGCCCTCGACGAACGGGGCAGCCATGCTTTCCGGAATGATCTTGGTCAGGAACTGCCACCACTCCTGGTTTGCGCCGGCGTCGATGAGCTTTGCCGCGGATTCGGAGGTCTCGATGCTGTCCGCATCCGCGTTCACGCCGTCGCCCAGCCGGAAGAGGTTGATGGCCACCAGGCCGAAAATCATGGCCAGGATGGTACCCACCTGGAAGTAGGTCAGGGCCTTCAGGCCCGTCATGCCAACCTTTTTCAGGTCGGCGACGCTGGCGATGCCGCCCACAATGGTCAGGAACACGATGGGGCCGATGAGCATCTTCATCGCATCAACGAAGGTAGTGCCGATCGGTTCCATGGCCACGCCGACACTGGGTGCGAGCCAGCCGACGAGGATGCCGACGACGATCGCCGTCAGAACCCAGAAGTACAGTTGCCGGTACAGGGGTGTTTTGGGGGCCGCGTTCTTGGCTGCTGCAACGCTGCCGGCGGTGGTGGTGTGGTCCATTATTCCTACCTCTTTGTTGGAATGTAGCTGGAAGTTTCTGATGTAAGGGGACATGGCGGAGTGGGCGGCGAAATGCTGCACCGCCGCCCACTCCGGGCGTTTGCTGCCGCCGGAGGTTCCCGGCTGGCCGTGTCCTGGCTAGACCGTTGCCAGGGTGTTCGTCAGCGCCTTGATGATGGCGTCGGTGACGTCGGCGGTGTCGGCGTTCCCACCGACGTCGCGGGTAAGGTACCCGGCAGCGGTGGTCTGTTCGATCGCTGCCTCCACCTTGCGGGCCTCCTCATGCAGGCCGAAGTGGTCCAGCATCAGGGCGGCGCTCGCGATGGCACCGATGGGGTTGCTGATACCCTGGCCGGCGATGTCCGGGGCGGACCCGTGGACTGGTTCGAACATGGACGGGAACCGGCGTTCCGGGTTCAGGTTGGCGCTCGCGGCCAGGCCGAGGCTGCCGGCGAGGGCGGAGCCGAGGTCGGAGAGGATGTCGGCGTTGAGGTTTGAGGCGACGACGACGGACAGGTCCTCGGGCTTGAGGATGAACTTGGCGCTCATGGCGTCCACCAGGACGCTTTCGGTCTGCACGTCGGGGTAGTCCAGTGCCACGCGGTTGAAGACTTCGTCCCACAGGACCATTCCGTACTGCTGCGCATTGGACTTTGTCACCGAGGAAACCTTCTTCACGGTGCGGGTGCGGGCAAGGTCGAAAGCGAAGCGCATGATGCGCTCGCATCCTTTCTCGGTGAACAGCGCGGTCTGCAGGGCAACCTCGTTGCCGGGGCCGCGGCCGCTCAGGTTCCGGCCGCCGAGGCCGGCATATTCGCCTTCGCTGTTCTCTCGGACAACAACCCAGTCGAGCTCGGTGTTGTCTGCTTTGCGCAGTGGGGACTGGATGCCGGGGAGGAACTTCACGGGGCGGATGTTGGCCCACTGGTCGAAGTTCTGGGTGATGTTCAGCCGCAGTCCCCAGAGGCTGACGTGGTCCGGGACGTTCTCCCAGCCGACGGCGCCGAAGTAGATCGCATCGAAGTCCTTCAGCGTCTCCAGGCCATCGTCGGCCATCATCTTGCCGGTTTCCGCGTAGTATCCGCAGCCCCAGGGGAACTCGGTCCACTCAAACGCGAATTTTCCGTTGGAGTTCTCCGCCAGGGCGTCCAGGACGCGGCGTCCGGCAGAAACGACTTCCTTGCCCACACCGTCTGCGGGGATTGAAGCGATGCTGAATTTCTGGGTGGCGCTCATGTGCCTACCTCCTCGTTGAGTGTTGGCAGTGCCTCTGTTGCTCGAGTCACACTGTTCTTCCTCTTCAAGTAGACGGCCAGTACGTGCGGGGCGTCCAAGACCAGGTTTCGATAAGGCAGATAGGCCTGGCCTATCGATCGGGAGAGGTTGTTTCACTTTTCGGACTTGGGGAGGCGTGGCGCTGTGCCACGGCAAGGAAAGCCCGGGCCGCCGGCGTCAGGTCCTCCTTGCGGCTGAGGATCGCCACGTCCAAGTGGGAGACCGGTTCGATCAGCAGCGTCCTGAGCCCGGACTTATGGGCAAGGGGAGCCCAGGAGGAGGGCATGACGGCGTGGCCCACCCCGGCGAGAACCAACGGCAGGATGGAGGTGCGGTGCGCGACCTCCACCACGATTTCAGTTTTTACGCCGTGTGCCAGTGCATCGTCAACCAGCCAGCGCATCAGGGATCCGCGCTGGCTGGCAATCAGCCGGTGTCCGCCCAGGTCCTCCCGCTGGATGGCCTCGCCGGAGGTGAAGGTGTCTGCCTGGGGATTGACGATGAGGATCAGGGGTTGGCGCTCCAGCTCAAGGACCTGGACTCCCGGCACGCGCACGGGCGTCGGTGAGCCGGCCAGGCCGATCTCCGTACTGCCGGACCGGACCGACTCGATGACTTCCTCAGGCGTAAACGCGGCACTGACATTCAGCCGGACCGAAGGGTGCAGCTCGGTGAAGCCCGCGATCATCGATGTCAGTGGTTCGATGCCGGGCGAGGGCATGGTGATGATGTCCAGGCGCCCGCTGCGGATGCCCCGAAGGGCCTGTACTGCCGATTGTGCAGCATCGAGGTCCCGCATCACCAACCTGGCCGGGCCCACCAGTTCCTTGCCGGCCTCGCTGAGTACGGCCCGGCGGCCGACGCGGTGGAACAGGGGGACGCCCAGCTCCTTTTCCAGGCCGGCAATCGTCTGGGACAGCGATGGCTGCGCGATCAGCAGATGTTCGGCTGCCCTGTTGAAGCCGTCGTGATCAACCACGGCGAGGAAGTATTTCAGCTTTCGTGTATCCACGCCGGCTCCTTCAGCGGTTCGGGCCCCAGGCTTGCGGAAACCGCCGGGTGGCCTACGCCTGTCAGGCGCTGTAGTTGTAAAGCTTTCCACGCAGCAACCAGCCAGGTCCAAGCCGCGCGTGGCGTGACGTGGGCCTGGCTGGCCGGACTCGGGTCAGCCGCCTAGGCCGACAACGCCCACCATCACCGGGACGATGCTGATGATAAGGATGGCGCCCAGGATGTCGAAGGCGAATCCGGTGCGGACCATGCGGGTGATGGGAACGGTGCCTGAGCCGTAGACTATGGCGTTTTGAGGCGTGGAGACCGGCAACATGAACCCGAACGATGCGGCGAAGGTCGCAGCCAGGGCGGGAACAAGGGGGTCCACGCCCATGGCAACGCACAGCGGGATGACGATTGGCACCACGACGGCGGCGGACGCGGTGTTGCTGGTTGTCTCCGAGATGAGGATGGCCAGAATCGCCGAGAATGCGGTGATCGCCACGATATTGGTGACGCCGAGGTTTGCTGCCGCAGCGTTTCCGATCGTTTCTGCCAGGCCGGTGGAGGAGAGAAGGGCCCCGAAGATGATGCCCGTACCAAAAAGGATGATGGTTCCCCAGTCGATTTTGGCGGCGTCCCCCCAGGTCAAGGTAGCGCGGCGTTCCTTCCAGTTGGTGGGGAGGATGAACAGCAGGGAAGCGCCGATGACGGCAACGATGCCTTCGTCCAGGCGGTCATCCAGCAGCGTGTACATTTCCGAGTCCGGGCCGGCGATGAGGCTTGCGAAGGCCGGGAGCAGCCACAGCGTGACGGTCAGGCCGAAAGCGATAAGCGTGTTGACCTCGGCCCGGGACATCTTTCCCTGCTGCGCTTTTTGCTCCCGGATGAACTCGTCCACGCCTTCGATCCGGCGGATTTCCGGTTTGTTGAGCAGGAACATGGTCAGTGCCAGCACCACGAACATGGCTGCGCAGATGGGTGCGACAGTGGCAGTCCACTGGACGAAGGAAATCTGGATTCCGGTTGCTTCCTCGATAAGGCCGCGGCCGATCAGGTTCGGAGGTGAGCCGACGGGCGTTAGGAGGCCACCGACGCTGGCGCCATAGGCGAGCATCAGCATCAGCGCTGCCCCCACCCGAAGGCGCAGCGGGTCGAAGTCGGCCTTGACCACACCACGGTCCTGCATCAGTTTTGCTATGACGGCCAGGATGCCCAGGGCGGTGGGCATCAGCATGGCAACCGTGGCGGTGTTGGAGACGAATGCGGACAGGATGCACGTGATCAACCCGAAGGCGACGATGACGCGGTAGGTGGACTTGGCGACGCCGGGAATCGACAGGACAGCGAAGGCGAGCCGTTGGGCTATGCCATGCTTGAGCATGGCTGCGGCGAGGATGAAGGCGCCGATAAACGTGAAGATGGTTGTGGAGCCGAAGGGCCTCAGCACGTCACTGGCTGGTGCCACCCCGAGCAGGACGATCGCCGCGACGCCGATGAGCCCGCCCACCGGGATGGGAACCGGTTCGCAGATCCAAAGGATGATGACGCCCAGCAGGACGGCTGCGAGCAGTTGTTGGGTCTGTTCCATGCCGGTGGGGAGAAGCGCGAAGATGATTGAAACTGCCGGCGCCAGAAAGAATCCGAGGGTCTGCCGGGCACGCTCGAACTTTTCCTCCCGTGGAGACAGCTTTTGCTCGCTCAGGCTCTTGAACATCTTGCCGCCCAGCAGGGCTGCGCGGACATCCGTCCGTGGGGCCGCAGGGCTGGCTGCCGTGGATGCAGTTAGGTTGCCGGACATCGTCGTCCTTTCGTCGTAAGGGTTTGAACCCACTGTGCATCCGTGACCGCGGTCACGTCCAAGATGAGTTCCCTACTACGCCGATAGGGAAAACCAATGAAGGCGCCGGCCCGGCGTACTTCAGCTGGATCCCTGCAGCTGCCTGTGCGAGGCCGGGAACTTGTCCAGACTTTTGACGGCGCGAAGGCTGCGTAAAACGCCCCCTTTTTGCAGGGTATGATTGTGCCGCCGGCCGGCATGAGGTCCTCGCCCGAACAGGGCTCGAGTCAACGCAGTGCTGGATGATGTCCGTTCATTTGAGCAGTGGCATCCGGCGAAACCAAACCCTTTTCACCACTGTCAAAGACCCTGCCCGAATACTTCTGCGCGGGCAGCACCTTGAAAGGACCCCATGGAACTGCTGTGGGAAACCGCCGGCTGGGCCGGCGCGGCTGCAATTCTCAGTGCATACCTGGCCGTTTCCATGGGCTGGCTGAAGGCCGGCAAAGGCTTCCAGACCGCGAATCTTGTGGGCGCCGTCGCCTTCATCATCAACGGCACCTTCCACGGGGCCTGGCCTTCCGTGGTGACGAACGTGGCCTGGTTCCTCATCTCCGCCGTCGCGCTTGTCCGCATGCGCTCCGAAAGCACCCCGCCGGTAGTGGCCGCGGATCCGCAGGTCCAGTTCCCGGGTGTCCCGGACTCCACGGGCCAGATGGCCGTCATCGAGGTTCTCACCGGTTCCATGCCAGTGGTCTCCATGCCTGCCATGGCTGACGGGCAGCGGCTGGCGCACTGAACCGTCACATGATCCCGGTGGGCACTCGAAGAAGATCGTCCATATAGTTGCACTTTTCTGCCATGGGCAGCCGCGGCGTTTGTCCATAGCCTGAAGTGGTGACGGACGCCAACCACTTCAAGAGCCAGATTCATCTGCCCGATGCGCCGCCGGACCAGCGGGCTGTCCTGGAGGCCGGAGGTGTTGCCTGCTGGAGCGAGCCGGTCTCCATCGACACCTACGCTCCCGGCGTGCCGGACCGGTACCCGATGTTCCTGGACCGCCGCGTGTACCAGGGGTCCAGCGGCAAGGTCTACCCCATGCCGTTCATTGACAGCATCGCCGGCTCGAAGGAACCCCGGCTTTGGCAGGCAACCCATCTGGAGAACGAATACCTGAGGCTCATGCTGCTGCCGGAAATCGGAGGCCGCATCCACATCGGCTTCGACAAGACGGCCGGGTACGACTTCTTCTACCGGAACAACGTGATCAAGCCGGGGCTGGTGGGCCTTGCGGGGCCCTGGATCTCAGGTGGCGTGGAGTTCAACTGGCCCCAGCACCACCGCCCGGCGACGTTCCTTCCCGTGGAAACATCCATCGAACGCGGCGCTGATGGGGCGGTGGTGGTGTGGCACAGCGACCTCGACCCGCTGCAGCGGATGCGTGGGACCCACGGTGTCCGGCTCCGCCCGGGCAGTTCGCTGATCGAGGTGGAGGCGCGGCTCTACAACTGCACGGACGTGCCGCAGACCTTCCTCTGGTGGGCGAACGCCGCGGCCCGCGTCCACGAAAAGTACCAGTCGTTCTTCCCGGCCGATGTCCGCTACGTGGCGGACCATGCCCGCCGGGCCATCACGGCTTTCCCCCGCGCGGACCGCCCCTACTACGGCGTGGACTATCCCGCCCTGGCAGGGGAGGGCAGTCCGGAGGCGGACCGCATCGACTTCTGTGCCAACATCCCCATCCCCACGTCCTACATGGTCACCGACACCAAAGACAGCTTCTTCGGCGGCTACGACCATGCGGCGGGTGCCGGGTTCGTCCACTGGGCGGACCGCGGCATTTCCCCGGGCAAGAAGCAGTGGACGTGGGGCAACGGTCCGGTGGGCAAGGCATGGGACGCGCACTTAACGGACGACGACGGCCCTTACGTTGAGCTGATGTCCGGCGTCTTTACGGACAACCAGCCCGACTTCAGCTACCTCGCCCCCGGCGAGACGCGCACCTTCAGCGAATTTTGGTACCCGATCCGCAAGATGGGCCCGGCGCACCAGGCGAACCTCGACGTCGCCGTCTCGCTCCAGCTGGACGACGCCGGGCGCAACGCCACAGTGGGGGTCTCCAGCACGGCGGACCGGGCCAATGCCACGGTGGTGCTTCAGGACCAGGGGCGGGCCATCCGCTCCTGGAACGCCCGGATCTCCCCGGCCCACCCCTTCACGGAAGTGTGCGGCCTTGACGGCCCGGTTGCGGCTGCTGACCTCACGCTCCGGGTCCTTGATGCGGGAGCGGAGGTGTTGTCATGGTCCCCGCCCCGGTCCGGCGATATCTTGTCCGGTGATGCCCCGTCCGGAGATGGCCCGGAGGAGCCGTGGGTGGCTACCGAACCTGGCCGGCCGGCGGAAATCGAAAGCCAGGATGAGCTCTACGTCACCGGCACACACCTGGCCCAGAACCGGCACCCCACCAGGTCGCCCCTGCCCTATTTCGAGGAGATGCTCCGGCGGGATCCGCAGGATTCACGCGCATCGATCGCGCTGGGTGCAGCGAAATACGCCACCGGCCAGTATGTGGAGGCGCGGAGGCTGCTGGAAAACGCGCTGGCCCGGCTGACCCGCCGCAACCTGAATCCGCCCAGCGGCGAGGCCAGCTACCGGCTCGGCCTGGTGCTGGAGCGCAGCGGGCAACCGGAGGAGGCCGCCGAACATTTTGCGAAGGCCGCCTGGGACAGGGCCTGGGCGCATCCGGCCCGTCTTGCGCTGGCGCGCCTGGCCCTCCGGTCGGGGCAGCCGGCCGAAGCCCTCCGGCAGGCTGAGGAGGCGCTGGGCCTGGACCCGGCCAGCCCTGCGGCCAAGCACCTGCTCTGCCTTGCACTAAGCCGGGCGGGGCGCCGGGGCGAGGCCTCGCGTCTGCTTCAGGGCATCCTCAAGGCCGACCCGCTGGACCCGGTGGCCCATGCGCTGGACGGCTCCCTTGACGTTTCGGACCCCAAGACACCGCTGGCCGTGGCCTGCTGGCTGGCTGCCGCGGGCCAGTGGCAGCTTGCCCTGGACCTGACGGAGCAGCCGGCCCGGTCCGGCGACAAGGGGTTCGGCAACCCGGAGCCCCTTCGCCGCTACCTGCGGGCCGGCTGGCTGGACGAACTGTTGGACCCGGAAGCGGCGTCGCAGGAACGCTCAGCTGCCCGGCGGAGCGACACCACCTATGCCTTCCCTTCTGGACTGGACCACTATGACGCGTTGCAGCGCGCGCTCCAGGCTCATCCCAGGGACGCGGTGGCGCACGGACTGCTGGGATGCTGGCTGTTGGATGCGGGGCGCACCCCTGAAGCGCTGACCCACCTGGAGGCCTCCATGGCCAACGGGTCGGAGGACCCCGTGGTCTGGCGGAACGCGGCGATCGTCCACGTGAACACTGGCGGGGAGGCGGCAGCTGCGGACTCCTTCTTTGAGCGTGCGCTGGAGCTGGGTCCGGATGATGCCCGGCTGGTGTTCGAGCGTGCCGTCCTGGCCGGCCTCCGGGGCGTGCCAGTCAAGGAGCGCCTCGACGACCTGGAAAGGCACGGCTCCGCTGTGTTCCGGCGCGACGACCTAACCGTTCTCTATGCCAACCTGCTGATTGACGCCGGCCGGGCGGACCAAGCCCTGGGCATCATAACCAAGCGCAACTTCCAGCCGTTTGAGGGAGGTGAAGGACTGGCCCTGGCTGCCTATGACCGGGCGTCGGTGGAGGTTGCGCGCGCGCTCACCGAGCAGAGTCCGACGGCGGCTATCGCCCTGCTGCGCGAAGGCATGGAGGCGCCGGCGAACCTGGGCGAAGGGCGGCACCCTGCCGGGAGCCTGGCCGAGCGTCTGGTGGCATTGGGGGACGCCCTCAACGGCGCAGGGGATACTGAAGCGGCAACCGAGGCCTGGAAGCAGGCCTGCCGTGAAGGCTCGCCGCTTGCTGTCGATCCTCCTTCAGCAGGACCCGCTGACTACTGGAAAGGCATTGCCTGCAGCAGGATGGAAAGGCACGCTGACGCTGAACGGATCTGGCGGCAGCTCGAGGCCCGAGCCGATGAACTGGAGACCGCCCCCGCGCTGCCTGACTACTTTGCAACATCCCTGCCCGAACTCCTGCTCTTCGACACTGACACGGCCGGAGCCCGCCTCGAAACAGCCGCACTCCTGCGCGCCCTGGCCGCAGAGGGCCGCTCCCACCTCAAAGAAAAGGCAAACTCTTGACCGACGCACCGAGATACCTCGGATCCGGAACCATGGAGCGCGATCCTGACGCTGCATCCCTGACGGGCGTGCCGCCGTCGCACCTTCCCTCCCGCCTGACCATCACCCTCTGGGACTTCTCCTGGTACACGCGGGCGGAAGAAGGCGGGCCGTACGCGGACCTGGACGCTGCCTGTGCCAAGGCCGCGCAGCTGGGATACAACACCGTCCGCATCTGCGCCGCCCCGCTGCTCCTCTTCGGCGCGCTCGGCCCCGATGACTTGGCCGCTGACCTGGAGATCGAGGGGCTCGGAACCGCGCCGGACGGCGGCTTCTACGGCCGCGGCACGCGCTGGTACGACGCTCCCGGCGGCTACCGCCTCAATCTGCGCGAGCGGCTGCTGGAACTCTTCGACGCCGCCGCCCGCCACGGCCTGGTTGTCATCCTCGCCAGCTGGGAGTACCAGCAGTCACCGGCCTTCGCCCGTTCCCCGCGATGGTTCGAGGCGATCGACGGCGTCCCGCTCCAGGACAGGTACCGGGTCCTTGCGGATTCGTGGGACCGGCTCATCGGTGCGCTGACAACTGCGGGCCACCGGGACCGGATCGCCATGGTGGAGCTGCACAACGAGGTGGACTTCTCTATCCTGCCCGCGCTCGCGGAGGGCGGCACCAGGGAACTGGAGCGCCTGCGGGAACTCCATCCCGACCTTCTGGTCACGGCGAGCTATGGCAAACCTCCGCACCTGGCCATGCACACAGTTCCGGACGGGCTGGGAGCAGCCCAGTTCCACGTCTACAGCTACGGCGTGCTGGATGCCCTCCAGCAGCAAATCGACATCAGGTCCGAGGGTACCGCCGGCTTTCCCAACCCCGCCTTTCCCAACCCTGACCTTGCCGCCCTGCTGCGGCCCGGGGCACCCTCTGTGGCAGAGTACGGACGGCTGGCCGAGTGGAAATACCGGGCAACAGTTGTCACGGACCAGATGTTCTACGGGTACGACTGGATCGATCCGGAAGCGTGGGATGCCTGGCTGTACAACAGGTTTGGTGAGTTCAGGGAGGTCATGCGGCGGGAAATCGAGTCCCGTGTCATTGCCATCGCCGCCTGGGCGCGCTGGAAGGACGTCCCCGCCGTCGTCGGTGAAGGATGGATCGGTTACACGCCCCTTCACGGCACGTTCGAGGAGGGACCGATCGGGCGCGACCTCGCCGAACGCGGCATCGGGGCAGCGCTCGACCATGGGGTCTGGGGGATGGTGCTGTGTTCAAACGCGGCGCCGCACCACCCGATGTGGGCTGACGAAGCGTGGCAACTCCGCATGAACCGCCGCATCCTTACCGCCCCCACAAGCTGAAGGAACCTCCATGCAGAACCAACAAGGGACCGTTGGGACGCTCAGCGCCGGGATGCTCAGCGCCGCGCACCGGCCGCGCGAACTGGCATTGCAGTTCCCGCCCATGAGCAACTCAGAGGACCGCCACAAAAGGTGGCGGCTCACCAGCCAGTACATGGAACACGACGGCGTTCCGGCGGTGCCGGTCTCCGGAGAGCTGCACTACAGCCGCCTGCCCCGGTCCCGCTGGGAAGAGCGGCTGCGGCTGATGAAGGCCGGCGGGATCACCGTGGTTGCGTGCTACGTCTTCTGGATCCATCACCAGCCGGCCGAAGGCGAGGCCCGCTTTGACGGCAACCTGGACGTTGCCGCGTTCGTCCGGCTCTGCGCTGACGTTGGCCTGGACGTGGTGCTGCGGCTAGGCCCATGGTGCCACGGCGAGGTCCGCAACGGCGGCTTCCCGGACTGGGTGCAGGCAGCGCCGGTGGCGCACCGGACCAATGACCCCGCCTACCTGGCCATGGTGGAGCGCTGGTTTAACCGCATCGGCAGGGAACTGGACGGCCTCACCGGCCCGGACAGCAACGTTATTGGCATCCAGCTGGAAAATGAGCTGTACGACCAGCCCCGGCACATCACGGAGCTCAAGAAGCTGGCCAGGGCAGCAGGGCTGAGCGCACCAATTTGGACGGCCACGGCCTGGGGCGCCGCCGACATCCCGGAGGATGACGTCATGCCTGTCTTCGGTGGCTACGGGGACGGTTTCTGGGTTGATGCCGACGCCCCGTGGGACCCCACCTTCCGGGAGCATTACTTCTTCAGCCACGAGTGGGATGACCCTGGGATCGGTGCGGACCTGCGTGAACACTTTTCGGGTAGCGGCGCGGCACCGTCCCGTTCCCCGTCCACGCTCTATCCGCCGGCAACGTGCGAACTCACCGGCGGCATGGCAACGGCCTACCAGCGGCGGCCATGGCCCAGCGGCAAGGATGTTGCCGCGGCAGCCAACAACAAGATTGGCAGCGGCTCCGGATGGCAGGGCTATTACATGTTCACGGGCGGAACGAATCCGCCGGGCGGGCTGCAGGAGTCCCAGGCAACGGGCTACCCCAACGATCTTCCGGTGTTTGACTATGACTTCCACGCCCCCATTGGTGCGGCCGGAAGGCTGGCACCGGGCTTCGCCGAACTGCGGAAGCAGCACGCGTTCCTGGCGGCCTTCGGTGCCCGGCTCGCCCCGATGCCGTCCACCCTGCCGGACACGCTTCCTTCCGGCATTGATGACGTGGCTACGCTCCGCTGGGCCGTGCGCTCGGACGGCCGGTCCGGCTTCCTGTTCGTCAGCTGGCACCAGCCCCACATCCCCGTGCCGGACTACCCGGAAGCCCAGTTCAGGCTCCTCCTGGACGGGGAAACACTCATTTTTCCGCGCAGGGGCCTCACCATTCCTGCCGGAACCATCGCGCGCTGGCCCGTTAATCTGGAAGTGGCAGGTGTCCGCCTTTGCTGGGCAACGGCGTCGGCCTTTACACTGCTGGACCCGGACGGTGCGCCCACGCTGGTCCTCGCTGCCGAGGAAGGGATAGTGCCGCAGCTGTGCCTGCAGGAAGGAACCGTTCTGGATGGTCCGGCAGCCGCGCTCGATGGCAACGTGTACGCCATCGATGCGGCCCACCCGGTGACCCTGACGGCGAGCTTACCCGAAGGCTCCGTGGCCATCCTGGTTTTGCCAGCCCACCTGGCTGACCAGGCGTGGGCTTTGGAGACACCGCACGGGCGCCAGCTGGTCCTGTCCGCAGACCCGCTCTGGGTTGGTGCGGACGGCCGCCTGGCCGGCAGGTCGCAGGGGGAACCCGCTGTCCGGCGCTACTCCACTGCGGCCGGACGGTTCGAGGACGTGCGCACCGGCAGCTTGAAACCTGAACCCCTTCGCTGGACGCTGCCTGCCGAGCGGATCCGCGCCGCGAAGCCGGTCCCGGCGTCCTTCGGTTCGCTCGCCGGCCGTGCTGCCGCGCCCACCGGCTCATCCATCGATGAGCTGGCAGCCGTTTATGCGGTGGACCTGGGGGCGGAGGTACTGTCCGGGGAGCATACGGAACTGGAGGTTGCCTGGGCCGGGGACGTGGCCCGCCTGGTAGTTGACGGGACGGTAGTGGGGGACAGGTTCTGGGACGGTTCCCCTTGGATTATCGAAACCAACGACGCCGGGATACGCCCGGGCTCGGACGTCCGGCTCCAGATCCTGCCGCTCGCCAAGGATGCGCAGGTTGGACTGCCGGCCGGGGCGCAGTGCCGGCGGGACGCGGTTGCCGGTGACCTGGTTTCGCTGGACAAGCTTGAGCTCCTCCAGTGGACCGGGTGGTCGGAAGAGCCCGCCTGAGCTGCCGCGTTGTGCCATAGCATGGACACTTCGTGGCGGAGGGAGTGCGGGGTGGAGCGGGCAACGGGGTTTCCCAACCAGCGCCTGGTGGTGGTTCCCCGGCCCCTGGTCCGTGACGCGCTGAAACGTCCCGTCACGCGGCGGCTGGTGGTCACCGACGGCGGCGTTTTTCCCGCCGCCGGGGAACATGGACGGTACCGTCCCCAGGGCGCGGAGGAAACCATCGTCATCCTCTGCGTCGCGGGCGCGGGGTGGGTGGAAACCGGGGGTGCGCGTTACGACGTCGGCAAGGCAACCGCCGTCGTACTTCCCGGCAACACCGGTGAGGCGCATGCCTACGGTGCCTCTGCTGAGGATCCCTGGACCATCTGGTGGTGCCACGTCCGCGGGTCCGATGTTGCCGAACTCGTTGAAGAATCGGGGGCGCGCACCGGCCGGCCCATCATCCCGCTGGTGGCGGTGGACCGGCTGACCGCCATGCTGGACGAGATCATTACTGCCCTGGAGCAGGACCAGTCGCCGGCCCGCCTGGTGGCCACGGCCGGGATGGCCTGGAAGCTGCTGGCCACCCTGGCGGTGGACCGCCGCCTCCCGGAACAAGGGACGCCGCTGCAGCAGGCCATGAAATTCCTCGAGGACCGGGTGGACGGTGCCATCCGCCTGCCTGACCTGGCCAGGGTGGTGGGTGTTTCGCCGTCGCATTTGAGCAAGCTGTTCCGGGAGGCGACGGGCGGGGGAGTGCTGGCCCACCACACGGCGTTGAAGATGGCACGGGCCAGGCTCCTGCTTGACACAACAGACCTGACGATTGCGCAGGTGGGACGGGAAATCGGGCTGAACGACCAGTTCTACTTCTCCCGCCAGTTCCGCCGGCTGCACGGGGTGAGCCCCAGCGCGTACCGGGCGGACCGGAAGGGCTGAGGCGCTGGGGAGTGGCTTCCGTGAGTTCTCTCGGTGTCTCTCCGCGGTGGCTTCGCAGGCAAGCTGTTTTCACCGCCATGTGGCTCGAGGCCGGCTGAACTGGGTGTCAGGTTAAGGCCTGAGGCCTTCCCGAGGCGTGTCCGCAATGCCTAGATTAGACCCTAATCTGACGTTTTCGTGGGGCAGGCCTGACGTCAGGTTGGGGTGTGCCTTATGTGGACAAGCAAGCTCCCCGCACACCGCTTTAGAAAGAACCCCTTACTCGGTAGCGACTAAACGGCTAATCCCGGCTGTATTAGGACGCCAATAAGCAAAAAGTAGCCCAGCGCCGCGATAATCGGCACTGGGCTACTAATCATCGGGTGGCTAGCGCTTCACTGCTTCGAGCTTGAGCATCTTGGCGATGACGCTGTCCAGCTCGGAGTCGTCGAAGATCTTCTTCCAGTCGTCCTTGATGATGGTGTCCTTGCCGTACTGGATGGCTATTTCGCAGGCCTCCGAGAACGGGTTGGAGCCGCGCAGGGCGTTGGTGAGCGCGATCTGCACGTGGCCGAACAGCATGGCCTTGGCAGCTTCCTCGGGCACGCCGGCGGTGTGGACGGTCTCGTGCAGCGCCTCATTGAGAAGGGTGCCGATCATGCAGGCCACGGTTTCCACCAAGGTGGGCTCGAGGATGGCGAGTTGCTTGACGGTGACCCAGTGGACGTCGATGACGGGGGCATAAATGACCCGAATGATAGCTTCAGCAGCTGCCTTGGTCTCCTCGGAAGTGCCATTATCGATGGCGGCAACCACGTTCTGGGGTGCGCCTTCGCCGCCGAAGGTGTCGGCCCATTCTTCCTTGGTGGTGCGCTCGAGGAACACCGAGGGGTGGCACGGGTGGGCGACGGCTTGGACAACGTCGTCGCGCCTCGCCAGCAGGCCGGCGTAGGCGGCGGCGGGGTCCAGGGTGAGCAGGATGGCACCTGCCTTCATCTGGGGGACAACGCCCTCGGATACAACGCCCAGGACGGTGTCCGGGACGGCGAGGATAACCACGTCGGCGCCCTTGACGGCGTCGTCAGTGGCTGTGATGTCGCGGCCTTCAGCCTGGATGCGCTCCTGGCCGGCGGGGGAGTTTTCGCTGTAGAAGACGGTGTGGGCGCTCTTCTGGAGGTTGCGGGAGACGCGCATTCCCATTTTGCCTCCGGCTCCGATGACGGCGACGGTCAATTTTTCTGCTGACATTTCATTTGCTCCTTAGGTAATTGAGGCTTTGTTGGGTCCACTGGCTTTCGAGGCGGATGGTGTCCAATTCGGTGTCCTGCCAGGGCAGCCAGTGTTCGACGATCTGGTTGATGTTTCTTTGGTGGGGCTGGATGGTGCTGATCATGTAGTCGTAGTCGAGGAGGCCTTCGCCGAGCGGTGCGCCGGAGTACGTGAATCCGACCCACCCGTCCTTGCGGCTGAACGCAAAGTCCTTGATGTGCATATTTAGGACGTAGGGTGCGACGGCGTCGATCACCTCTCGGGGCATCTCCAGCGCCGCGACGGTGTTGGCGGGGTCGCTGCAGATGCCCAGGTATGGGCTGTCTACGCCGCGGATCACGTCCAGGATCCGGGAGGTGGGAACCTGCTCGTAGGTCTCCACCGCGATCTTCACTTCCGCTGCCTCGAATTCGGGCAGGACTTCTTTGAAGATCCCCACCGCTTCCTCGTTCGTGGGGGTGTGGCCGGGGGTGTTGAACATGGTCCGAAGCAGGGGTGAGCCCAGGATCCGGGCGATGTGCAGGAATTTCCGCAGGTGCTCCGGTCGGATGCCCTTGGTGCCGAGCTCCAGGGAGATTCCCAGCCGGTCCGCGGTGGCCCGGACTGCTTCCAGTTCGGAGTCCGTCATGGTTTCCAGCGGGGCGTAGTCGCAGACCTGGAAGAGGTCCACGCCGAGTTCCGCGGTCCGCTCCAATGCATCATGGATGCTGAGCGGCGCGGAGACTTTGTCCGAGAGCTGCCAGAAGAACGCGTAGCTGCTCAGTCCAATCCTGCTTTTCCCGATGCTGGTCATACGGTCACCTCCGCTGCAGCGAACCTCGTGGCGGTCTCGTCAAGGATGGTCTTGAGCGCCTGGGGGTCGTGGGCGAAGCGGCCCAGGAACAGGCCGGCCACGGCGGGCTCGAGCTTCGTAATCAATCCGGGTCCGGCGCTGCCACCGTAGATCACGCGGCTGTCCTCCTGACCGGGCAGGGCACGCAGGTGTGCGTCCAGGCCGGTGATGACGGCGCTGATGTATTCCGGCGTCGCTGGTTCCGGGGCGCCGATGGCCCACTGCGGCTCGTAGGCCACGATGGTTCGTCCCGTGGGTCCCAGGGACTGGGCGCGGTTGAGTACGGCATCGATCTCCCCCGAGCAACGGGCCACGGCTTCCTCCACCGATCCCTGCTGCAGCTCCCCGACGCACAGCACAGGCGTGAGTCCGTTGCGGTAGGCGGCGGCGGTCTTCAGGCCTATGATCTGGTCGTCCTCGCCGAAGATTCGCCGACGTTCGGCGTGCCCCACTTCGGCGTAGCGGCCACCGAGTTCAGCCACTGTCTTGCCGCCGACTTCACCGGTGAACGCGCCCTCGTCTTCCCAGAAGATGTCCTGGGCTCCCACAGCCGTTCCCGCCGGGCCCAGAACTCGGGCGGCTTCGGGAAGGACAGGGAGGGTAGGCAGGATGAAGAGTTCGATGTCCCCGCTCTGCACTGCCGGGTGCTCCGCAGCAATGGCCGCTACGTTCCGGCAGTAGTCCACCGAGCGCTGGTAGCCGAAGTACATCTTCAGGCTGACGCCGATGATGGCCGTCGGCGTGGGTCCTCCGGCGTTGGCCAAAGGGTTCTTAGCAGGAAGTGACACCTTCGTAGTCCTTAATCAGGGTGACTTTTTCCGCAGAGGCGGAGGTTTCGTCGAAGGTGTAGGTGAGCCATTCCCTGGCAAGCCTGCGGGCGAGCTCCAGGCCGACGACGCGCTGGCCGAAGGTGAGGACCTGGGCGTTGTTGCTCAGGACTGAGCGTTCCACGGAGAAGCTGTCGTGGGCGGTGACGGCGCGGACGCCGGGGACCTTGTTCGCCGCGATGGCGACACCGAGGCCGGTGCCGCAGACCAGCAGGGCCCGGTCGGCCTTGCCTGCGGCGACGAGCTCGGCTGCGGCGATGGCGACGGACGGGTAGGGGGTGTGACTGGTGGCGTCCACCCCGACATCCTGGACTGATTCCACCAACTCGCTGGCTTCCAGGTCCGCTTTCAGGGCTTCCTTGTAGTCGAAACCGGCGTCGTCGGCTCCGATGACCAGGCGCAGTTTGGTGCTCATGCTTTCTCCTTAATAGTGGTGTTCTCGACGAGGGTGGTGTGGATGGCCCGGATGATCAGTGCCATGGATACGGCTCCCGCGTCCGGGGTGCCGAGGCTCTTTTCGGCATGAGGACGTGCCCGGCCCATCAGGGGGAGAAGGTTGGCGGTTGCATCGGCGGCTTCTTGGACGGTGATGGCTGCGGTTCCCCAGGCTTCGGTGAGGGACTTTCCGGCTACGACCTCGGAGGTGAGGGCGTCGCGGAACGGGACCAGGACGTCCACCAGGGTTTTGTCCCCGGGCTTGGCTTTGCCGAAGTCCATGATGGCGGCGGCCGCCTGCGCCACACCGGTGGCCACAGCATTGGCGTCGGGCTTGTAGGTGTTGCCCAGTGCATCGCCGATTGCCCGCAGGGCCATGCCCCAGAGGGCGCCGGAGGTGCCGCCTGCCTTGTCTGCCCAGGCGTCGCCTGCGATGTAGAGGGTGGTGGCGGCCCCTGCGCCGCGTCCGACGGCGTCTGTTGCGGCTTCGACGGCGGCGCGGACGCCGCGTTCCATACCGATGCCGTGGTCACCGTCACCAGCAATAGCGTCGATCCGGCCCAGCTCGTCGGCGGTCGCGTCCACCACTGCCTTCGCCGCACGCAGTGCCTTCAGGACGTGGACGGCTCCGGCGCGGGAGTCCGCTGTCGCCTCCGGGATCGTGACTGCGACGTCGGCCAGGTCGGCAGCTTCGCTTGGGTCCAGGGCGGCGGCTGTGACTACGCCGCGGCGGAAGGCGGGGGTGTCTGCGGGGGCGTTCCAGAGGGTCTCGAGTTCGTCGTCGAGCCAGAACAGGGTGAGGGAGGTGCCGGCCATGTCGAAGCTGGTGACCAGCTCGCCCACCTGGGGGTCTACTGCTTCCAGTCCGGCTTCGGCGAGGAGTTGTGCCACCCTGCGGTAAACCACGAAGAGCTCTTCGTACTTGACGCTGCCCAGACCATTGAGGATGGGGACCACGCGTGCGCCGGTAGCGGTGATTCCGCCCGGGACCTCGGTGAGGAGCTTGGACACGAGCAGCTCGGCGAGTTCATCAGCCGTCGGGATGTCTGTCTCATCAATGCCAGGTTCGCCGTGGATGCCCATGCCCACTGCCATCCGTCCCTGGGGAACCGTGAACAGCGGGTGGTCCGCGCCGGGGAGGGTGCAGCCCGTGAACGCGACGCCGAAGGAGCGGGTACGATCGTTGGCGCGTTCGGCGATGTCCATCACCGCATCCATGGAGTAGCCCGCTTCAGCTGCTGCGGCAGCTACCTTGAAGACGGTCAGGTCCCCTGCGATGCCGCGGCGCTTGGTGCGCTCGGCCAGCGGGGCAGAGGAAACGTCGTCAGTGACGGCGATGCTGCGGCAGTCAATGCCTTCCCGGCGAAGCCGGTCCTGGGCCTGATTGAAGTGGAGGACGTCACCGGCGTAGTTGCCATAGCCCAGCAGGACACCGCCACCGTTATCCGCTGCCTTGGCCACGTTGTAGACCTGCTGAGCAGAGGGCGACGCGAACAGGTTGCCCATCGCAGCACCATGGGCCAAGCCCTGGCCCACCAAACCGGCGAAGGCGGGGTAGTGGCCGGAGCCTCCGCCGATGACCAGCGCGACGGTGTCCGGTGTGCTTTTGGTGTTGCGGACAACGCCGCCGGAGACACGCTTGACCCAGCGGCCGTGGGAGGCAACAAAGCCTTCGATCATTTCGTCAGCGAAGGCTGCGGGTTGGTTGAACAGGCGGGTCATGGAAAGCTCCTGGGCCTAGCTAAAGGGAAGTCGTGTGTCGGTGGGGCAGCTTGGGTGGTGGCGTCCCCAGGTGAGGGGGACGCCACCGGGTCTTGTTAGGGCTCGAATCGTTACGGTTCGGAGTGACTTCCAGCTCCGGCCGGGTCCAGCGCCTCGGCCGGTACCCCTTCGCTGACCCTGCGGGCACGGCTGAGGGCAACCATGAGGATGCAGGAGAGGAACATGAAGCCGCCGACGACGAACATGGGCACCGTGTAGCTGCCGGTCAGGTCCTTGAGCCAGCCGGTGATGTAGCCGGCGCTGAAGCCCGCCAGGTTTCCAACCGTGTTGATCAGGGCAATGCCTGCGGCCGCTGCGGCGCCGGTCAGGAACTGCGTGGGCACGGTCCAGAAGTTGGGCAGGGCCGCGAAGATGGACATGGCAGTGATGGTGATGACGGCGATGGTTGCTGCCGGGGACCCGGCGAACAGGGCCAGCGGGATACTGAGTGCCCCGGTCAGGGCGGGGAGGGCGATGTGCCAGGTCTTGACGCCGCGCTTGGTGGCGTCCTTGGACCAGAAGTACAGGGCGAACGCTGCCGGCAGATACGGGATCGCAGTGATCAGGCCTTTCTGCATGACATCGAACTTGGTGCCGTAGATGCCTTCGAAGCCGGCGATGATGGTGGGCAGGAAGAAACCGAGGGCGTACAGGCCATAAATGAAACCGAAGTAGATTGCCGAAAGCATCCAGACGCGGCCGTTGCCGAAGACGGTGCGGACACTGACGTGCTTGTTGCCGGCGACCGTTTCCTTCTTTTCCTTCTCCAGCGCACCGGTCAGCCAGGTCTTCTCTTCCTGCGTCAGCCACTTGGCGGTGGCGGGGGAGTCCGCCAGGTAGAACCAGGCGATGATGCCCACGATGATGGCCGGGACGGCGACGCCGAAGAACATCACGCGCCAGCCTTCAAGTCCGAAGAGCCCATCCTGCTGGATGAGCAGGCCGGCAAGCGGAGCGCCGATCACGGTGGTCAGCGGCTGGGCCAAGTAGAAGAGGGCCAGGATCTTGCTGCGGTGGCGGGACGGAACCCACAGGCTCAGGAAGAGGATGGCACCGGGGAAGAAGCCGGCCTCGGCCACGCCCAGGATGAACCGCAGGACGTAGAGCTGCTCCACGTTGCCAACCCAGGTGAACAGCAGTGAGACGATACCCCAGCTGACCATGATGCGGGCCAGCCAGCGGCGGGCACCGAACTTGTGCAGAGCCAGGTTGCTGGGGACCTCAAGCAGGATGTAGCCGATAAAGAAAACGCCGGACGCGAAACCGAACTGGGCCGCCGAGAGGGCCAGATCGGCATTCATTCCGTTCGGGCCGGCAAAGGAGATCGCGGTGCGGTCCAGGTAATTGATAAAGAACATCAGGGCAACGAACGGGACAAGCCGGATCGCCACTTTCCTGATTGCAGATTTTTCGACCACCGATTGTGTGGTGTCCACGTTGACTCCTAGATAGTGAAATGCCCGACCCTCCGTCACTGGAGGCTGGGGTCTGTCTCAACGCCAGGAAGGGTCTGCGGACCGAACCGGCGGCTAAAGCGTGTGAGGTCCACCATAAGCGCAAGGAATAAATTGGTCAACCGGTTGATCGATTTTTCACACGGCAAGTTCACAGCGGTCCTCGTTGCTAGGCTTGGGTTGTGTCCATAAACCCTTCGCCCCTGTCCACGGCCAAGATCAGCGAGGCCCTTGGTTCCCTGGGTCAGGGATCAGTGGTGTCGGAAGTGGCTGAGCGCCTGCTTGGGTACTTCACTAGCGGAGATATTGCCGCGGGAACAAGGTTGCCGGCAGAACGCCAGCTTGCCGCCTCCCTCGGAGTCGGGCGGTCTGCGGTCCGGGAGGCACTGGCTGCTCTGGAAATCCTGGGTATTGTCGTGGTCCGCCCAGGGTCCGGGACTTATCTGCGTGACGGGATCTCGGAGCTCCTGCCTCGAACACTGAGCTGGGGCATGATGCTGGGAGCGCCCCGAACCCGCGAGCTGGTGGAATTGCGCAGCGGCTTGGAAGTTCAAGCGGCGCAGCTCGCCACGGAGCGCATCACCAGCGAAGCCCTCGAAAGGATGAAGGGCAACCTGGCCACTATGGCCGCCAATCTCAACGACCTGGCCGCCTTCGTGGAGGCCGACGCTGCTTTCCACCGCGAAATCGCCGAAGGCTCGGGGAACCAAGTGCTCCAGGAACTGCTGCAGAGCATCCGTTCGCTTCTGCGAATCTGGGTCGATCGGGCACTGACGGACGAAGGGCACGCCGCCGCTGCCCTAAAGGAACACGCGGAAATCCACGCAGCTCTGGAGTCCCGGGATCCGGTAGCAGTCACAGCTTCAATGCGCTCCCACATGGAGACGGCATCACGCCGGCTGCTCCTAGGCTTTGATGCCGCCCAGTAGCTTTTTCCTGACCCGGGTTTGGTCAACCGGTTGACTTGTGGTCTCCGCCGCTTCCATAATGACTGTGGCCTGAGTAACAGGCTCCTTAAATGTGCGAGTCGCATCCGGTTCGGGCCATGTCGGCCGCGGGCAAGGCAGAGAGCAGTGACGTGTCCTTTCAGTTCACAGGGCAGGAGGACCAGCCCAAAATGTCCTCATCCCTCCATGCCCGCCTTCGGCCGCCGCGCCAAGCCCTGGTTGCCGGACCCTGGTCCGCCGAAGTTATCGGCGACGAGCTGGCGCACATCAGCTACGCCGGCAGACAGGTCCTGCGGGCGGTGAAGGCCGTGGTCCGCGACCAGGACTGGCAGACGCCACAACCATCGGCAAGTGATTTCGAGATCACCCGCGGGGGTGACGGCGTGCAGGCGCGCTGGACCGTTGACTACATCGGCTACGGCGTCGAGTACAAGGGTGAGCTGACGACCAGCTTTACTCCAGCGGCCGTGCAGGTTGACTTCGTGGGCGTCGCTGCCCATGCGTTCCGAAGCAACCGGATCGGCCTTGTTGTGCTGCATCCTCCCTCTGACGCCGGCCGGGATATAACGGTGGAACACTCCGACGGCAGCAGCACGGCCACGCGGTTTCCTGACGTCATCAGCCCGCATCAGCCGTTTGTGGACGTCACGGCCCTCGAATGGGCCGATGCCGGCACCGCCTTCCGGCTGACCTTCACCGGCGACGTCTTTGAGACCGAGGATCAACGGAACTGGACAGATGCGTCTTTCAAGACCTACAGCACTCCGCTGTCGCGGCCGTTTCCCGTTAGTGTCGCCGCCGGAACCAGTGTCCGGCAGTCAGTGCTTTTGGAGGCGGCCACTCTCGAGCCGCAGGAGGGTGTGGAGGCGGCCGCCGTCACGGTCCCCGGCGGAACAGACGACAGGCCTCCCGCAATTGCGCGGATTGAAGGTGCGGCGGGCCGGGTGCCGGCGCTGGCAGTAGGAGCCGGAGGGCAGCCGGAACTGCTTCCTGCGATTCCAGGGCTCGACGCCTTCGTTGTGGAACTCGCCGAGCTGCCGAGCGCCGCTCCCCGTGCCGGCTGGGATGATCAGTTGCGGGCAGCCTCTGACGCTGCCGCCAGCTTCGGAGGCGGGTTGGACATCCGGGCTGTGAGTGCGGACCCGGTCGCCGCGCTTCCGGACCTTGCCAGGTTTCTGCCCCAAGCCAAGCGGCTCGCGGTCTTCCACCCTGCCAGCCATCTCACCGAACCGGGCACCTGGCAGGACCTGAAGGCAGCGGTCCATGCCTTGGGATTCAATGGCAGCCTCCTTGCCGGGGCCAGGTCCCACTTCACGGAACTGAACCGTAACAGCGGGCGCATGCCGTCGGACTTCGACGCGCTCACGTTCAGCATCACACCGCAAATGCACAGCACCGAGCCTGCTCACATCATCGACAGTGTACCCATACAACGGGTTGTGGCCCAGAACGCGCTGCGGCTGGGCGGAGGCAAGCCCCTCCACGTTGGGCCCGTCACCCTCAAGCCAAGGTTCAATGCCGTCGCCACGTCGGGCAAGGGGACCGGGGTCGAATCCGATGAACTCCAGGGCCATCCCATCACCGCTGCCTGGCTGCTGGCGAGCATCAGCGCACTTACCGTGGATGGTGTGGCCTCCGTCAGCTACTTCGAGGCATCCGGCCCGAACGGAATCTCCGACGCCTCCGGCCAGCTGAACCCGGCCGGTGAACTGTTGAAGGAACTGGCCGCACTCCGGGGCTCAGCTGTGTTCTCTGTCGACTCCGCGGCAGGTCCTGCCATGCTCTACCCGGTCCAGTCACCGGCCGCCCTCACACTGTTCGCCGGAAATCTGTCCGGGTCCGAAGTTTTCCTGGACATCCAGCTTCCCAGCGGCACCGACCCCGGCGGGAGTAAATGCGCGGTCTTCGGCCAAGGCACCTTCTCTTTCCTGGACTTCACTGCCGGCGACGGGGCCGCCCATCCGCATGGGCGGCTGACGCTCGGACCCTGGTCCGCCGGCGTCGTGCGTTTCCCCGCGGGCAACTGACCACGATACACACTTGCTGTCGCACTCGACGGCGGCACCGCATTAGCGAAAGGAGACCCGATGGGTCTGCGTCTTGAAGGAAAAACCGCCTTGGTCACCGGGGCAGGTTCCGGGATTGGCCTTGCCGTTGCCCACCGGTTCATTGCCGAAGGGGCCACCGTCTACTTCGCCGACATCAATACCGATGCCGCCGAAAAGGCTGCTGCGGCCACCGGTGCTGTGAGCGCGCACGCCCTCAATATGGACATCTCGGATGAAGAAAGTGTGGCTGCCGGCTACGCAACGATCGCCAGGGACGGCCGCCTGGATATAGTCGTGGCAAACGCGGGAGTCCAGCTCTTTGGCCAGGATGCCAAAGTAGGTGACCTTGACCTCTCAGTCTGGGAGAAGACTGTCAGCATCAATCAGCGCGGCGCGTTCCTCACCCTTAAGTACGCTGTCCGCGCCCTGGAAACCGGCGGGGGCTCCATCATCTGCACCGGAAGCCCAACGGCCATAGTAGGTTGCGGTCAAACCTTCACCGCTTACACCAGTTCGAAGGCAGGAGTCCATGGTCTTGCCCGGGTAGTGGCCGCCGACTACGCGGGCGTCGGCATCCGTGTCAATACGGTAGTACCGGGATACACGGAGACACCGCTGGTCCAAGCGATCGCGGATGATCCCGCCAGCCGTGCAGGACTGGTTAATTCCACCATGCTGGGCCGCCCGGGCGCGGCAGCCGACGTTGAAGGAATCATGGTGTTCCTCGCCAGCGATGACTCCGCCTACGCCACCGGAGGCATTTTTACCGTCGATGGCGGCCTAACGGCCCTGTAGAACAGGTGCCCGGCCCGGGAATAGGGGAAGTCACTGAAACTTTTCCGAGGTGATGGACTCGAGGAACGAGACCACTTCTGCGGGCATGTCCACAGATTCCTTGTCCAGGAGCCACTGCACCTGCAGCCCGTCCATCAGGGCGACAAGCTGGCGCGTGGCCGCGAGGGGTACGACGCCTGGGCGCAGCCGGCCCTGCCTGCCCACCTCTTCGAAGGCCTCGGCAATGATTTCGCGGACCCAGGTGTAGCGGCGAAGGAAATATTCGTGAGCGGGATGATCAGGGTCCGTTGCCTCCGCCGACAGTACACAGTACAGCGACACAAGGCCGGGGATGGTGGTGTTGTAGCGCGTCAGCTCCACCAGCCCGCGCAGCAGGTCCATCCCCTTGGCCTCGCTGGTACCAAGACGCTCGGCTGACTCCTCGTCGCGGAGGGTCAACAGCGCCTCGAGCAATGCCTCCTTGCTGGGAAAGTGATGCAGCAGCCCGGCCTGGCTCAACCCCACCTTGTCCGCCACATCCTTCAAGGAACCCGCTCGATAGCCCGAGGTCGAGAAAACCTCGAAGGCCGCCGCCAGGATCTCCTGTCTGCGCGCCTCGGTTTTGGCGTAACTGCCCCTCGGACGCCCGCGGCGCGGAGCTTCGGAAACCACGAGGGCGGACGTGTTCGTCATCACAAGACCCTATCAAGCAAGCTTCGGCTGGAAGTGGTGACCGATTGGTCAACCGCTGTGGGAACCGTCACATTTCATCACGTTCCAGATTCCCGAATAAAAACCTAGTGCCCACTAGGTATTCATGTTACGGTCTTTCCCAATGGCCGTCCATGGTGGACGCCACTGACCGTGAAAGGGACCAATGATGTTCCGATCGAAGCGTATGGCCGCAATTGTTGCCGCCGTTGCCCTTGGCCTCACCGGCTGCTCTGCCGGCGGAGACTCCGCCGGAGAACAGGCCTCCGAAACCCTTACTCTTGGCACACTTCTTGCACCAAAGACCTTTGCCGCTGACCAGTCCGAATTCGCCAACCTCTCGCCCTTCTACCAGGCCGTCTACGACACCCTCATCCGCATGGAACCGGACGGCACGCTGGTGCCGATGCTGGCAACGGAGTGGAACTACAACGAGGACAAGACCGTCCTGACCCTGAAGCTCCGCGACGATGTGAAGTTCACCGACGGCACGGCTTTCAATGCTGACGCCGCCAAGCAAAACCTTGAGCGCTTCAAGGCCGGCACCTCGCCGGACGCCCAGTTCCTCGCAGCCCTGCAGAGTGTCAAGGCCGTGGACGCCACTACCCTGGAACTGACCCTCTCCGCCCCGGACCCGGCGTTCCTGAACTACCTGTCCAAAGATGCATCGTTCATGCAGAGCCCGGCGTCCTTCGGCAACGCCGACATCGCCACCAACCCCGTCGGCTCCGGACCTTACATCCTGGACACCGCGGCCACGGTCACGGGAACCTCTTACACCTACAAAACCAACCCGGATTACTGGGACAAGGACCTCGTTCACTACGACAACCTGGTACTGAACGTGTACGGTGACCAGACGTCGCTGCTGAATGCCATCAAGTCAGGCACGCTTAACGCTGCCAACACCGTGGACAACAACACCCTGGCTGAGATCGAAGCGGCGGGCTACAAGGTGAACCCGTTCGAGCTGAACTGGTCAGGCCTGATCCTCTTCGACCGTGCCGGTACTACCAACCCGGCCCTCAAGGACGTCCGCGTCCGCCAGGCGCTGAACTACGCGTTCGACACGAAGGCGATGCTGAAATCCATTGGCCAGGGCTACGGTGAGTTGACCACCCAGGTGTTCCCGCCGTCCTCGGACGCCTACGACGAGTCCTTGGACTCCCGTTACGCCTATGACCCCGCCAAAGCCAAGGCCCTACTGGCTGAGGCCGGCTATGCCACGGGACTCACCCTGGAACTGCCATCCTCCACCCTGCTGGGCAACACCATCCCGGCGCTGATCACCCAGCAGTTGAAGGACGTGGGCATTGACGTGAAGTTCACGGATGTCGGAAACAACTTCATCGCCGACCTCCTGGCCCCGAAGTTCGGCGTGAGCTACATGATCCTGGAACAGCAGTCTGACTGGCAGCTGATCAACATGAAGCTGACCCCCAACGCCCCGTGGAACCCGTACGACTACCAGGACCCGAAGGTTGACGAACTGGTCAGCAAGATCCACCTGGGCTCTGAGGATGAGCAGAAGTCCGCGGCGAAGGAACTGAACAAGTACATCGTGGAGCAGGCCTGGTTTGCCCCGTGGTACCGCCCCCAGTCCAGCTTCGTAACCGACGCCAAGACAAACGTCCAGGTCCAGACGGGCAACGCCTACCCGTTCCTCTGGTCCTTCACCCCCGCCTCCTAGCGGATTCGCTGCCGGACCGGGACCCAACCCCGGTCCGGCAGCCTCAGGAACCCTCCCAAAGGATTTTCGAATGTATCGATTCGTGCTGCGGCGCCTGTTCTCCGGTGTCCTTCTGCTGTTCGTCATCACAACAGTCGCCTACCTGCTGCTGTATGCCGGCGGCGGCGACATCGCTCGCCGCATCGTGGGCCCTACTGCCAGTGATGCCCAGGTTGCGCTGAAGGCCAGCCAACTGGGACTCGACCGTCCCCTCGTGATCCAGTATTGGGACTGGCTGACCAGTGCCCTGACCGGCGACCTTGGCCGGTCCTGGTTTAACGGCCAGCTAGTCAGCGCGGGCGTCAGCAGCCGTCTCTCCGTTACCATCTCCCTGGTGCTTGGGGCCACCATCATCGCTGCTGTCGTCTCGGTAGTAGTGGCCGTCTGGGCGGCGGTGCGCCGTGGTTGGGTTGACCGTGTGGTCCAGTTTGTGGGTGTCCTTGGCTTCGCCATCCCGGGCTTTTTGATCGCGCTGGGCCTGGTGTCCCTCTTTGCCTTGAACCTCAAGTGGTTCAAGGCCACCGGTTATGTACCAATCACAACCTCGTTCGGCGGCTGGGCGGCAACCGTTACCCTGCCGATCATCGCGCTTTCCATCGGTTGCATCGCCGCAGTGGTCCAGCAAATCCGCGGTTCACTGATCGATGCCCTGCGTCAGGACTACGTCCGGACGCTGCGCGCACGCGGCCTTTCCTTCAACCGGGTGGTCTACAAGCACGTGCTGCGCAACGCAGGCGGCCCTGCCCTGGCTGTGCTCGCTGTGCAGTTCATTGGCCTGCTGGGCGGCGCCGTCATCGTTGAACAGATCTTCGCCCTGCCCGGCCTCGGCCAGATCACTGTCGCCGCCACCGGCCAGGGGGACATTCCGGTCGTGATGGGTGTCGTTGTCGCCACGGCCGCCATCGTGGTCACCGTCAACCTCATTATCGACCTCGCCCAGGGCTGGCTCAATCCGAAAGTTCGGCTGTCATGATCGAAACTCCCCTCGCACTGCCTGTCACGGCAGCCAAGGTTTCCCTCTTCCGCAGGCTGCTGACCCACCCCACGGGCGCGGCTTCCCTGTTTGTCCTTCTACTGGTGGCACTCGCCTCCATCCTGGCGCCCGTTCTGGCCACGCATGACCCAAACACCGCGAGCCTGCAGGACGTGTTGGCCAAGGCCGGCACCGAGCATGTTCTCGGTGCCGACAGCGCCGGGCGCGACGTCTTTAGCCGACTTCTGTACGCCGGCCAGTTCAGCCTCGCCGGCGCCCTGGTGGCCCTCGCCGTGGCACTGGCCCTCGGCGTGACCGCAGGCCTGATCGCCGGGTACTACGGCGGCTGGTTCGACTCTCTTTCCTCCTGGCTCACCGGCCTGATGATGGCCCTGCCCGGCATGGTGGTGCTGCTGGCAGCCCGCGCCGTGCTTGGCCCCTCCATGTGGCTCTCGATGATGATCTTCGGCGTGCTGCTCTCACCCGCGTTCTTCCGTCTGGTCTACGCCTCCGTCACCGCCGTCCGCAACGAACTGTATGTGGATGCAGCACGTGTTTCCGGGCTCAGCGATTTCCGCATCATCGGCCGCCACATCCTCACCGTGGTGCGCGCCCCCGTCATCATCCAATCCGCCATGGTCCTGGGCATCGCCATCGCCATCCAGGCCGGCCTTGAGTTCCTCGGTTTGGGCGACCTGAACATCCCCACCTGGGGCAGCATGCTCAACGACGGCTTCATCAACATCTTCAAGTCACCCACTCTTGTCCTGTGGCCCGCCCTGGCCATCGGACTGGTCTGCGTCGCACTTACCCTGCTGGCCAACGCCATGCGCGATGAGCTGGAACGCAGCCGCGGACCGGCCAAAAAGAGCCGGAAGGCAACAGCAGCCGCGGCCGCAGCCGAGGCCGAAGGTGCCACTGAAAAGCGCGGCGCCGCCGCTATCGTCCACCCCGAAGAACCCCACAGCAACTCCGGTGAGCTGCTGCTGGAAGTCACCGATCTCGGCGTCGGCTACGACCAGCCTGACGGCTCCACCACCCACGTGGTGAACCACGTGGGCCTCACCGTCCGCCGCGGGGAAGTGCACGGCCTGGTCGGCGAATCGGGATCCGGCAAAACGCAAACCGCCTTCGCCATCCTCAGGCTCCTGCCGCAGGGTGGACGCATCACCGGCGGCTCCATTTTCTTCGAGGGCAAGGACCTGGCACACCTCTCCGAAAAGGAGATGACCAAAATCCGTGGCAAGCGCATCGCCTACATCCCGCAGGAACCGATGTCCAACCTTGATGCCGCCTTCACCATCGGCAGCCAGCTCATGGAGCCCATGCGGGTATGCCTGGGCATCTCCAAGGTAGAAGCCCGCCAACGCGCCCTTGCCCTACTGGCCAAGGTGGGCATCCCCAACCCGGAACGAACCTTCAACGCCTACCCCCACCAGATCTCCGGCGGCATGGCCCAGCGCGTCCTGATCGCCGGTGCAGTGTCCTGTGAACCAGACTTGCTGATCGCCGATGAGCCCACCACTGCACTCGACGTTACCGTCCAGGCCGAAGTCCTGAACCTGCTCCGCGAACTCCAGGACGAACTGAACATGGGCGTCATCCTGGTGACCCACAACTTCGGTGTCGTGGCCGACCTTTGCGACCGCGTCTCCGTGATGCAGACCGGAAGGGTAGTTGAAACCGGACCCGTCCGTGCCATCTTCAACCACCCACAACACCCATACACCCGCCAACTGCTGGACGCAATCCTCGAGGACACCGCTCCCCGCGGCCCGCTGGTCACCACAGGCACGCCCAAGGAATTGAAAGAAGTGACGTCATGACCGAGACGCTGCTCGACGTCCAGGACGTCGTTGTCGAGTACCCGCTCAAGGGCTTCCGCCGCCCACCCTTCCGGGCGCTCAAAGGGGTATCCCTAGACATCCGGCCGGGTGAAACCGTCGGCCTGGTGGGAGAGTCCGGTTCCGGCAAGACCACCCTGGGCCGCGCGGTGCTGGGACTGGCACCGGTCACCGGAGGCAGCATCAAGTACCGCGGCCAGGAGATCTCCAAGGTTAACCGGGCACAGCGCAAGGAACTCAGCCACGAGATCCAGGTGGTCTTCCAGGACCCGTACACCTCACTGAACCCGTCCATGACCATCGAACAGATCCTTACAGAACCACTCACCGTCCGGAAAGTGGAGCGCCAAGCCGCCAACAAACGCGTTGCAGATCTACTGGACCAGGTCCGGCTGCCGCACGGCGCCGCACACCGGCTGCCCCGGGAATTTTCCGGCGGCCAGCGTCAGCGCGTCGCCATCGCCCGGGCCCTGGCCCTGGACCCCAAGCTCATCGTCTGCGACGAGCCGGTCTCAGCACTGGACCTCTCCACCCAGGCCCGCGTAATGGAACTCTTCATCGAGATCCAGGAACGCACCGGGGTCGCCTACCTCTTTGTCTCCCACGACCTGGCCGTGGTGCGGCACCTCAGCCACCGCGTTGCCGTGATGTACCACGGAGAGATTGTGGAATGGGGCGACGGCGAACAGGTAACCGGGGCACCCGAACACCCTTACACGCAGCGGCTGTTTATGGCAGCACCGATTCCCGACCCCGACCGGCAGGCCAAGCATCGGGCCGACAGGCTCCGCCTCCTGGAACTCCAACGGGAACAGGACCTCCAGTCCGGCGTCGCCTGACGCATTCTTTTCCAACCTTTGAATTCGATGAAAGGCACCAATCTACGTGGACTACGGCACCCAAACTCGCATCCCCAAACAGAGCGCCTACTGGTACCGGGACACCATCGCCACCCGCAACGGCGGGGCACTGCGCCCTGCGGCAGCCCCGCTGACTGCAGGTGCCACTGCATGAGCATCGAAACCACCGCCACAGAAACTTCTACGAAAGCCGTCATGGATACCCTCACCACCGAAACCCTTGTCGCTGACACGAGTGCCACAGATCTGCGACTGAAGGCCCTCCTGGACCAGCTCACCCTCGAGGAGAAGGTCCAGCTCCTGACCGGCCGCGACTTTTGGACCACATGGCCACTGGAGAAGATCGGCCTGCGCCGCATGCTGTTCTCCGACGGCCCCACCGGCGTCCGCGGCGAAGTGTGGGATGAGCGCCAACCGTCCATGAACTTCCCGTCCGCCGCCGCAATCAGTTCAAGCTGGGACCCGGCCATCGCCGACCGGCTCGGCGCCGCGTCCGCCGTAGAAGCCCGCCGCAAAGGCGTGGACGTCGTTCTGGGCCCCACCATCAACCTGCACCGCTCACCGCTCGGTGGCCGCCACTTCGAGGCATTCAGCGAGGACCCTGTCCTCACGGCTGAACTTGCAGCGGCCTACGTTTCCGGCGTACAGCGCAACGGCGTGGGCGCCACCCCAAAGCATTACATTGCCAACGACTCCGAAACGGACCGGTTCACGGTGGACGTCAAGGTGGGGGACCGTCCCCTGCGCGAGCTTTACCTGCTCGCCTTTGAAAAGGCCATTATCGAATCGAAGGCCTGGCTGGTGATGAGCGCATACAACTCCGTCAACGGCACCACCGCCACCGAAAACGACCTGCTGGAAACCCCCTTGAACAGCGAATGGGGTTTCGATGGTGTGGTCATCAGCGACTGGACCGCCGTCCGCAGCGTCAAAAGCGCCAACGCCTCCCAAGACCTGGCCATGCCCGGGCCGGATGGCCCTTGGGGCGAAGCCCTAGTGGTGGCCGTGAAAGCCGGCCAGGTTCCCGAAGCAGCCATCGACCGCAAGGTCTTCCGCATCCTGCAGCTCGCCGCCCGCGTAGGTGCCCTGGAGGGCTTTGAGGCTGTCGCGGCCGAGCCCGTGGACCAGGAGGACCCCATCGCCTTTGCCCGGGAAGCCTCCGCCGCGGGCACCGTGATGGTGAAGAACGACGGCGTGCTTCCGCTGGACCCTGCCTCGGTGTCCCGCGTGGCCGTGATCGGGCACAATGCCCGTAACGCCCGCACCCAGGGCGGTGGCTCCGCCACCGTGGTCCCGGAAAAGATCGTCACCCCGCTCGACGGGATCCGCGAAGCTTTCGGTGCGGAGAATGTCACCTACAGTGTTGGCGCCGTGGTCCAGGAAGGGATCGCCGAACTTCCGCTGGAACAGATCACCAACCCGGTCACCGGCACCCCGGGCGTCCGGGTCCGCTTCCTTGACGCCAACGGCCAGGAGCTCTTCGCCGAGGACCGCCGCTCCACCGCCCTGGTCTGGTTCGGCGGTGACGCGCCGATCGCGGCTTCCTCCACGGTCCAGATCCACACCAACTTCACCCCGGAAGAGACCGGACCCGTCCGGCTCGGCTTCTCCACCGTGGGCCACGGCCGGATCTTCGTGGACGGCGTCCTGGCCCGCGAAGCCACCATCGAAGCCACCGGCACCGACCTCGGCGCCGCGTTCCTGGCCCCGCCGTCCGCCTCCGTCCAGGTCCAAGCCTCGGCCGGGGTCCCGCTGGAAGTACGGATCGAACTCGACACCGCCGGCCGGGATGGCGCCCTGTCAAACGCCCTCGCCATCACCATCGGCCTGGAAGCGGACGACGCCGACCCGGACTCCCTGATCAACGACGCAGTGGAAGGTGCCCGCGCAGCCGACGTCGCTGTCGTCGTGGTGGGGACAAACTCCCGCGTTGAATCGGAGGGCTACGACCGGACCTCCCTGGAGCTGCCGGGCCTGCAGGACCGCCTGGTCCACGCAGTTGCAGCGGCCAACCCGCGGACAGTGGTCATCGTCAACTCCGGGTCCCCGGTGTTGCTGCCTTGGCGCAACGAAGTAGCCGCGACGCTGATCGGCTACTTCGGCGGCCAGGAATTCGGCCACGCCCTCACCGACATCCTCACCGGCGCCACCGAACCCGGCGGCCGGCTCCCCACCACCTGGCCCGCGACCCAGGAAGACGTTCCCGTCATCAATGTAACACCCGCTCCGGACGGGACCCTGACCTACGACGAAGGCATCCACATCGGCTACCGCGCCTGGCTCAAGGCCGGAACGGCACCCGCCTACGGGTTCGGTTATGGCCTCGGCTACACCGACTGGACTTTGGACAGCGCCGCCGCCCCCGCAGGAGCGGCCCCCGGGGAGACCATTCCCGTCACTGTCACACTGACCAACACGGGCGCCCGGCCCGGGAAGAACGTGGTGCAGGTCTACGCCGAAAAGCCAGGCTCCGCCGTCGACCGACCCGTCCGCTGGCTCGTTGGTTCCGCCCCCGTCCGGGCAGACGCCGGAGAAACCGCCACCGCCGTCCTGGTGGTCCCCACCCAGCTTCTTGCCTACTGGGACAACGGTTGGACCTACGAAACCGGCAGCTACACCCTCCGCATCGGCACCTCGGTCACCGACCTGCCCCTCGAAATCACACTGACGCTGTCCACAGCAAGCACGGAAGGTGCCGCATGAGCCTGCCCAATCCGCTGATCCCTGGCTTCAACCCGGACCCCAGCATCGTCAAGGTCGGCGGGGACTACTACCTAGCAACCTCCACCTTCGAATACCTGCCCGGAATCCCCGTCTACCACAGCACTGATCTGGTGAACTGGCGCCGGATCGGCCATGTGGTGGACCGTGAAGGGCAGTTGGATTCACGGGACGTGCCCACGCTGGGGGGCGCCTGGGCTCCCACCATCCGCTTCCATGACGGCCTGTTCTACGTCGCCGTAACCGATGCAATGGCACGCGGAACCCTGGTATTCACCGCTCAGGACCCCGCAGGGCCTTGGAGTGACGGGCTGGCCATCGAAGGCGCCGTCGGCATTGATCAGGACCTTGCCTGGGACGAGGACGGCACCGCCTACATGACCTACTCTGGGCTGGACACGGTCACCGGCAACATCCATGAGCACGGCGGCATCCTCCAGGTCCGCGTCGACCTCGAAGCCGGCAAAGCGCTGGAGGAACCACGTAGCGTCTGGTCCGGCACCGGCCTGATGTTCCCGGAAGCGCCGCACCTCTATAAGCACGGCGGCTACTGGTACCTGATGATCGCCGAGGGCGGCACCGAACGCGGCCACAGCGTCAGCATCGCCCGCGGAACGTCCCCGGCCGGGCCGTTCGAAAACAACCCGGCCAACCCCATCCTCAGTGCGCGCAGCACCGACCGCCCCATCCAGAACACCGGCCACGGCGACTTGGTGGAAACACCGGACGGCGGCTGGGCCATGGTGCTCCTGGGCATGCGCCCGAAGGGCATGACCCGCGCATTTTCAGCTTTAGGCCGGGAAACCTTCATTACGCCGGTCATCTGGGAGGACGGCTGGCCCGTTGCCAAGCCGGTCATCCTGAACCCACGCGACGGCGGCTTCGCGTATAAGGATGACTTTGCGCAGGCAGAGCTCGACGGTGGCTGGATTGCAGTCCGGCGCTTCCCTGGCGCCTTTGCCTCCACCGAGAAAGTCTCGGGGCGCCTCACGCTGACCAGCGACGGGGCAGGCCTGGATGATGCCCGGCCCGCCTTCCTGGGCCGCCGCCAGCAGTCCCAGGTGGAGACTATCGCCGCGCTGGTGGACGCAGGATCGCCTGAGTCCGGTAAGGGCGCAGGCGGCCTGGCGGTCCGCTATGACGAGGCCCACCACTACTCGATCGAAACGGACGGAACCACCATCACCGCCCGGGCCAGGATCTCCTCGATTGAACAGACGTGGACCCGCCCCGCGCCCGGGGGACCGGTGGAACTGCGGATCGAAACCCGCGAGCCCACCCCGGACAATGCCATCGGCAGCCTGAGTTCAGACACGGTGGCGCTGCAGGCAGTCATCGGCGGCGAACCGGTCACCCTCGCGGAACTCGACGGCCGGTACCTCTCCGCTGAGACCGCTGCGTCCTTCACCGGGCGCGTCGCCGGCGTGTTTGCCAGCAACGGCACGGTCTCCTTCGACTGGTTCCGCAGCGAAGGCCGCGAACCTCAGTAGCCCCGGCATGGCACCAGCCTCTGCGCGAGATGGCACCGCGGCAGTGTTGCTGCTCCGGATTGCCGTGAAGTGCCATCTCGGCATCTTTGCTCCTCCCCAGAAAGGTCGTTTGTGACATTCACGTTCCTGACACCGCAGCCAGCGGCCCGCCAGCAGGCCGCTGTCGCGCGGTTAACCGCCGAGTACCGGACGGACACGCCGTTCGTTGCCGTTCCCCGGCCCCGGCTCAGCTGGACCACCGCCACCGGGAGCCGGGACTGGCAGCAGGTCCGGGCTGAGCTTCGGCTGACCCGGGACGGGACGGTGGAGTCCGCCGTGCACGAAAGCCCGGAATCCGTACTGGTGGACTGGCCCTTCGGCGCCATCGCTGCCGGCGAACAGGTGCACGTGGAAGTCCGCGTGTCCGGGAACGACGGCAACACAACGGACTGGAGCGCACCCCTGGTTTTGGTGGGCGGTTACGTGGATGGCCCTTGGCAGGCCGAAGCGATCGGCCTTCCGGCTGCCCGGGAAAACCAGGTGCTGGGCCAGACCGGCCAACTGCGCCATGAATTTACGGTGGGGGAGGGACTGGCAAAAGCTACCCTCTTCGCCACCGCCCACGGCGTCTACCAGGCCGAAATAAACGGCTCCGAGGTGGATGACCAGGTCCTCAAGCCGGGCTGGACGGCATACGCCGACCGGCTCAACCACGAAACCACGGACGTCACCGCCCTGCTGGTCCCTGGTGCCAACGCCATTGGTGTCTGGCTCGCCGGCGGCTGGTTCACCGAGAAGTACGGCTTCCACGGGTTCGCCCAGCCGTTCTACGGCGAGCAGCCCGAGGCCAAGGTGGAGCTGCGGCTCGAATACGCCGACGGCACGCAGCAGACCGTGGCCACCGGCCCGGGCTGGCGTGCCTTCACTGGCGGCCCGCTGGTATCCAGTGGCATCTACGCCGGCGAATCCTTCGACGCCCGGCGCAGCGAAGCAGGCTGGTCCGAACCCGGGTTCGACGACGCGCACTGGCTCCCCGCCGCCGCCGTCCCTTCCGTCCAGGAGCCAGGGGCATGGGCGGAGGCCACCCCCGCCAGTGCCCCGCCGGTGCGCCGAATCGAGGAACTGCCCGTCAGGGAAGTCCTTGCCACGCCCTCCGGCGCCACCGTGCTGGACTTCGGCCAGAACCTCGTGGGCCGGCTGCGGATCAACGTTTCCGGCGAAGCGGGGCACACCATCACCCTCCGGCACGCCGAGGTCCTCGAGGACGGCGAACTGTCCCTACGGCCGCTGCGGCAGGCCGCCGCCACTGACACCTACACCCTCGCCGGCAACGGCCCCGAGGAGTGGGAGCCGCGCTTCACGTTCCACGGCTTCCGCTACGCGCAGGTGGACAACTGGCCCGGAGAGCTGAATCCGTCGGCGATCACCGCCGTCGTGATTCACAATGACATGCGACGCACCGGCTGGTTCGACTGCTCAGACCCGCTGCTGAACCGCCTTCACGAAAATGCTCTCTGGGGTATGCGCGGCAACTTCCTGGCCCTGCCCACAGACTGCCCGCAGCGGGACGAGCGGCTCGGCTGGACCGGCGACATCCAAGTCTTCACCCCTACGGCCAGCTACCTGTATGACTCGTTGGGGTTCCTGGACTCCTGGCTTCGCGACCTGGCCCTTGAACAGGGCCACCGCGGTGGCGTTGTACCGATCATCGTCCCATCCGTGCTGAACATGATGGAGGCTCCGGTGGCCGCCTGGGGTGACGCCGCTACAGTAGTTCCCTGGGTGCTGTTCGAGCGTTTCGGGGACACCGGGCTGCTCCGCCGGCAATACGACAGCATGCGGGACTGGGCCAACGCCCTCCTTAAGGTCCGGGACAGCTCCGGCTTGTGGCAGGGCCAGATGCAGCTGGGTGATTGGCTGGACCCCGCCGCGCCGCCGGACAAGCCCGGCGCCGCCCGCACCCACGGCGACATTGTGGCCAGCGCCTACCTGTTCCGGTCCCTGGACCTGGTGGCCCGGGCGGCAGAAGTCCTTGGTGCCGACGCCGACCGCGGCACCTACGCAGCACTCGCCGAGGACACTCGGCAGGCCTTCCTGGCAGAATACGTGACACCCGCTGGCCGCATGGTTTCGGATGCCCAGACGGCATACTCGCTGGCGCTGATGTTCGGCATCAGCACCGATCCGGCCCAGCGCCAGGCACTGGGCGACCGGCTCGCCGAACTCGCCCGGCTGGGCGGCTACCGGATCGCCACCGGCTTTGTCGGGACACCGCTGATCGCCGACGCACTGACCGTTACCGGACACCTGGACGCTGCCGAACGGCTACTCACCCAGACCGAGTGCCCCTCATGGCTTTACCCGGTAACCCAGGGCGCCACCACCATCTGGGAACGTTGGGACTCCATCCTCGAGGACGGCAGCGTCAACCCCGGTGAGATGACCTCCTTTAACCACTACGCTTTAGGGGCCATCGCCGACTGGATGCACCGCACGGTTGCTGGCCTCGCCCCGGCAGCGCCCGGTTACCGGGAACTGGCCATCGCACCCCGCCCGTTGAACACCCTGGACCACGCCTCGACATCACACGAGACGCCTTACGGCCAGGCGCGGGTGGCCTGGAAACGGGTAGGGGACCGGATCCTCGTGGAAGCCGCCGTGCCATCCGGCACCACCGCGGTTGTGTCACTGCCGGACGGCTCGGCGGAGTTTGAAGTGGGCTCAGGAGAGCACGAGTGGAACGTTGCCGTGCCGCCCCCTAATGAACGCGGTGCCGTGTCCCTGCATACGCCGCTCGCGGACATCATGGACGACCCGGTGGCCTACGCTGCGGTCTGGCAGGCCATTGAAGCGCACGAGCCCGCGGCTGCCGCAGCATTCCGGAAGGACACCAGCTGGTACCGGCAGACCAGCCTGGACCAGGGCCTGCTTTTCACGCCACCTGCGGTCAAGGAAGACATAGCCGTCGCTCTGGCTGCCCTTACTGACCGTGGCTCTGCCCGTACCGCCAGCAACTCCTGATCTGCATAGTCCCGACACCCAAGAAGGCATCGATGAAAACTTTCACCGCTGAGAGCCCCCTGTACTTTGTAATGAGCCACGCCGAAGGTAACCGCATCCTGAACGAACATGTCCCCACCCTGACCAACAACCCCCTGCTGCACACCCTCTACTTCCATGAGGTCGGCATGATCCTTGGAACCGAGGAAGCCCTAAAAGGGAAGCCCGCCAAAGTTTCGGAAATCCTCCGCCTGATTGGCGAACTGGAACCGGAGGACACCGTGGCGCAGCGTGCGGCAGCGGCCGCCGTCGATGTTCCCGCGCCGGCGGCCGGCTATGAGCCGGAAACCGTACAACGCGGCACCGCGGTTCTTTCCCTGCCAACGACGGCGGCAACGCAGGAACGCTTCGAAATCACCTTTGCCGGCCCCTCGCACGGCAACCCGTTCACGGACGTCGACCTTCGCGCCGAATGCCTTACGCCTTCCGGCAGGACGCTCAACGTCCCCGGGTTTTACGACGGCGACGGCTTGTACAAGGTACGGCTCCTGGTTCCGGAAGCCGGGAACTGGTCCTTCACCACCTCCAGCAACGCCCGCTCACTGGACGGCATCACCGGTTGCTTCACCGCCGACGAACCCGCAGCAGGGGCCAAGGGTGTAGTGCGTGTGGCTAACACCTTCCACTTCGCCTACGACGACGGCACCCCCTACTTGCCCATCGGCACCACCGCCTATGCCTGGACGCACCAGGGCGACGCCTTGGAGAAACAAACCCTTGAGACTCTGGCAGCGAGCCCATTCAACAAGATGCGGATGTGCGTCTTCCCCAAGTCCTACCTGTTCAACGAGAATGAGCCGGACCTGTACCCGTTCGAGGGGTCCCTGACCGCTGGCTTCGACTACGAACGCCCCAACCCTGCGTTCTACCGCCATTTCGAACAGCGGATCATTCAGCTGGATGAACTCGGCATCGAAGCAGACCTTATCCTCTTCCATGCCTATGACCGCTGGGGCTTCTCCACCATGACCCCCGGCCAGGATGACCGCTACCTGAAGTACGTTGTAGCACGTCTCGCCTCGCACCGGAATATCTGGTGGTCCCTGGCCAACGAGTACGACCTGCTGTTCCGAAAGACCACCGATGACTGGGAACGCTTTGCCAGTATCGTCCAAGCCAACGACCCCAACGGGCACCTGCTGTCCATCCACAACTGCCAGGACTTCTACGACTACAGCCGCCCATGGATCACCCACAGCAGCATCCAGCGCCAAGACGTGCATAAAACTGCTGAATTCACGGGGGAGTGGCGTGACCGCTGGCAGAAACCGGTGGTCATCGACGAGTGCGCCTACGAAGGCAACATCGACCAGGGCTGGGGCAACATCACCGGCGAGGAAATGACCCGGCGGTTCTGGGAAGGAGCCATGCGCGGCGGCTACGTCGGCCACGGTGAAACCTACATGCAACCGGAGGACATCCTGTGGTGGGCCAAGGGCGGAGAATTTCACGGCAGCAGCCCCGAGCGCATCGCCTTCCTGCGGCGCATCATAGAAGAAACGCCGGGCGGGTTCCTGGAACCCCTGCCCAGCGCCTGGGACGTTCCCACCGCCGGCATTCGCTATGAGTACGAACTCAGCTACTTCGGCTTTAACCAGCCCACCTACCGGAACTTTGTGATGCCGGCCGGGCGGACCTACGAAGTGGACGTCATCGACACTTGGAACATGACCGTTGATACCCTGCCCGGCACAGTAGAAGGACGGTTCCGGGTGGATCTCCCGGGCCGGCAGTTCATTGCCGTCAGGATTCGTGCAGTGCCGCACTTCACCATGCTCGATGCCGAGGAGGCACAGCTGTGAAACGTATTTCCTTCGTCGATGGCTGGACGGTCGGTCCCAAGCTCGGCGCCTTCGAGTCGCGCGATGCCACGACCGCTGCTGTGCCGGTGGCTCTCCCGCATGACGCGCTGCGCGACCTGCCCCGATCGGCTGACAGCACCCAGGGCGTGCACAGCGGCTACATCCCGGGCGGAGTCTTCGAGTACACGAAAACTTTCGACGTGCCGCTCCACTGGCGGGACAAGTCTGTGCACATCGAGTTCGAGGGCGTATACCGCGACGCCACCGTCTACATAAACGGTGCCTTCGCCGCACATGAAGCGAACGGTTACGCCGCGTTCGTCGTCGACGCCGATCCTTTCCTCCACTTCGGGAAGTCAAATACGATCACGGTCGAAGCCCGCGTACATAAGGACAGTCGCTGGTACACCGGGGGCGGCATCTACCGCCCGGTTCATCTCATTGTGGCTGACCCCGTGCACATAGGGCTCGATGGCACGAGCGCCACGAGCACCGACATCGACGATGAGCGGGCGATCGTGGAGATCGCGACGCGCGTCGAGAACGATACCCGCCACACGGTCACGCAGCGACTCAACTGGATCGTGGTCGACGAGGTCGGCACCGAAGCGGCCACTGGTACGTCGCCGGTGACGGTGTTGCCCGGTGTCAGCGCCATCGCGCGGGTGCGCCTGCCGCTGCCTGCCCCCCAATTGTGGGGTCCGGATGCGCCGCACCTCTATCGCGTACGGTCCGTGCTGACCGAACTCGACGGCACTGAGGTCGATGCGGACGAGGTGCGCTTCGGCATACGTCGTCTGCAACTGGACACGACCCACGGTTTGCGTATCAACGGCGCCACAGTGGACCTGCGGGGTGCGTGCATCCATCATGACAATGGCCCGCTCGGTGCGGTTTCGATCGCGGATGCGGAGGAACGCCGCGTGCGGTTGCTCAAAGCCGCCGGGTTCAACGCGATCCGAAGTGCCCACAATCCGGCCAGTCGCGCCCTGCTCGATGCCTGCGACCTACATGGTGTGATCGTCATGGACGAGCTGACCGATGTGTGGGTGAAGTCCAAGACATCGTTTGATGGGTCCATCGGGTTTGACGAACGATGGCAGCGCGACGTTGCGGCTCTCGTCACGAAGGACGTCAACCACCCCAGTGTGGTGATGTACTCGATCGGCAACGAAATTCTCGAGCTGGCCACGCCGCACGGCGCCACGTGGAGCCGACGCCTTGCTGAGGAGTTACGTTCGCTTGACCCGACGCGGTTTGTCACGAACGGCATTAACGGGGTCATCGCGAATTTGGACCGAATAGCGGAGGTGATGGTAGAGGCTGAAGCCTCGGATCCCAACACGATGATGGCGAACATGGGCGAGCAGATGGCGATCATGAACGCCTCGTCCTTGGTGACCGACTCGACAGAGGAGTCCGCTGCGGTGCTCGACGTCGTGGGGTTCAACTATGCAGATTCCCGCTACGCGCTTGATGCGGAGCTGTTCCCTCATCGCGTAATTGTCGGGTCCGAGACGTTCCCCGACCGCATCGCGTCGCTGTGGGACGACGTTCGTCGTTTCCCTCACGTGATCGGCGACTTCACCTGGACCGGTTGGGATTACATCGGGGAGGCCGGCATCGGTCGCGTCGACTACACCGACGGCGAGGGGTACGAGCCCACCGGGACAACCGGACTCTATCCGTATCTGCTCGGCGCCTGCGGTGACATCGACATCACAGGCCACCGCCTTCCGGCGTCGTACTATCGCGAGATCGCCTACGGTCTTGGGGCCAAGCCAGTGATCGCAGTACATCGCCCGCAGCACCACGGTCGCCCGACCGCAAAGACACCATGGTCCTGGGACGATGTTGTCTCCAGTTGGACGTGGGGCGTGCCCGCCGGATCGCCAGTGACCGTCGACGTATACGCGGACGCCGAAGAGGTCGAACTGCGACGCGACGGAACCGTGCTCGCACGAACTGCTGTCGGAAAGCCGCTGCCGCTGGTCGCACGCTTCGAAACCGAATACCACCCTGGTGAACTCACTGCCGTCGCTTACACAGACGGCGCAGAGGTCGCCAGGACAAACCTGCGCACCGCTGGCAGGCCGTTACTCGCGGCTCGTGCCGAGCGGGTGGAGATCGCCGCGAACGAGAATCTGGGATACGTCGAGATCACCATCGAAGACGCCGAAGGCACCGTCGTCTGCGACGCGGACTGCCTCGTGACAGTGGAAGTTTCCGGCGGCGAACTCGCCGGGATCGGCTCGGGACGGGCGCGCACGGAGGAGTCTTTCGCGGGGCCCTCCTGTACGACTTACGACGGGCGGCTGGTGGCGATTGTACGGCGGACCGGTCCCGGCGAGATCCGCCTCACAGCGTCCGCAGCCGGCTTCGAACCCGCTGTCACAGGGATAAGCGCACGGTAGCGCGCCGGGCACGCTGATGCACACGCCATCTATTCAGCCCTTGAGCAGGCACTCCCCTTGCCCGTTTTCAAGGGCCGATAACGGATATTCAGTCAAGCTAGGGCGAGGAGCGGCGGGGGAGCGGACTATTCAATCCTCCAAGTCAGGCCGAGCATCCGGAAGGCGTCCTTGAGATCGTAGCCGTCGGGTTATGCCCTGGGGAGCGGAAACGATAGCAAGGGGGCCCCTTCATGCCTCGGTCGCGGATACTCGGAGGTCGCCTCGCCGAAGACTCGCGACCGAGAGTCATTTGGCATGCGAAGTCAAGGGGCACGGGTGCGCGGCTGATGCTGGCCGCCAAGTCATGCATCATCGCTCTGGCCCTAGGTCCTCATGTTCTCATCACCCGGCGGGACCCGCCGCTTCATGTGCTGGCGTCAGAATAGTGTGAAATTCGGTTTTATTGACGGTGGCTCATGATGTTCTCAGATCCCAGCCTGACAGTCGGAGGGGAAGGAAACAGGGTGGGGTGGCTCGAGAATCGTCGAAATAGTCCAAAGAATCTGGACTTGATGAAGTCCGTTTGGGGCAGGGGGTGGTTATGCCACATGTCGTGACTGGACGGGCCACTGAGAACAAGCAGGAACTCCGCCCCCAGGGCTAATCCTCCCTTGTCAGGCGGTTTTGACGTCAGGTTGGGGTGTACGCATAACTGTCGTTCCCATAATGGGCAGGTCTCCTGAGATGCGAACTTGGTCTGGCAGGAGGCGGGGTTCGACTTGGCCGACTTCTCGGGGACATCAACGACGCTGTGATGAGGCTACGAAATTTGCATAGGGTTCGCGGTAGATATAGCTTGGACCCCGCCTACGAATGTTCCACGAAGTATCTCCGCAGTCTCAGTTTCGGATGGCCTGGTTCCAGATGGAGGCTGTCTTGTCCTCAAGTAGGGCACAGAAGGCAAAGGGATCCGTTTGATTCGGACGGTATGAGGTGGCGTCCACTGAAAGGGTCACACCTACGCCGTGTTGAGTGATCGTCTGCAGGAACCTAATCAGCTCAGGATCCTCTTCGACGGTGCCTCGACCATCTTCTATAGCGCTGCTGGTAAAGTCCAAAGCCCCCGGTGCGGTCACTTCATGTGAGAGCCGGATTGCCGATACGAGATCGGCTGGAATGGCAAGCAGGTCCCCGGCTGCGTTTTTCGCCCTGAAATGTTGCCCCGTGGTGATGCAGAGCCCAGCATTCCTGCGCTGAGCGCGCGACACGATCATTGCTGCAGTCCTGATGGAGGTGATGTTTGTGTTGGTTCTGGGTTCTAGGCTGACTTCCAGGCGCCGTTGCGCTGCCTGGTCGCAGATATCCTGGAATTTCTCGACCGCATCATCTTCGAGCTTGTCGGTGTTTGGGGTGCCGAATACCTGCAGGTGCCGGGCGTGGAAGAGATCAGCCAGGTCCAGTAGGCGCTCCAGCGTATGGTCGTCCTGCGCTTTGCTTGAGCCAACTCTCACCCCTGGTTGATTGTCGGCGGCTGCAAAGCCGTGCAAGCCGTCCAGTTCTGCGACTTTGACATTGTAGACGGCGAGGATGCAGAGCATCTCTTCGTCAGTGGTGCCCGCCGCGAGGAGCCGATCGTATTCGTATAAGGACAAGCCTATTGCGGTGAATCCGCCCGCAGCCGCTGCCGCGACGCGTTGCTCAAAGGTCACTCCAGTAAGGCTGCCCTGGGCAAGTACGAGTTCATTCACTGGACTGTATGCCGGCTGTTCGGTCATTGCTCTTCCTTCGAGTGGTCTGTTGGTGGGGCCCGCGATATTCCTGCTATTTGCTGTGCTGCCTAGCCGACCGGACAAGGCATCGAGTCATCGATGTTTTCGGCGGCGTTAGAAACGGGGGTGCAGGTGACCGGCTCGTGCTAGATAGATTCAGTCGGGGAAGCGGATGCGTCGGCGAGCCTGATTAGTCGTTTCAGGGCGGAAGCTTCGATGAGGGAGGGGTCGAACTCCACAAGAAGCGAATCATTGGTCGCGACCAGGCGGCCGCGGCCCGGGACGTCGTACCTGCCTAGCATTTCTGCCAAGGCTTGTACGCGTTTACGGACCGCGACCTTGTTGGCGCCGCTGACTATTGCGCGCACGGCGGTCTGGCCGGCGTTCACCACGGTGAAGGTGGGCGAAAACAGGACCATAGTGCGCTCCAGAGATAGCGAGCGTATGTTGCGCGCCATATCGTGTCTCCTTGCGTGGGCTAGTGACAAAGGCCTGTTGTCTTAGCCTCGATCCACCGATGAGCCTTCGGCTGGCCGTCCTGGCGTGACCGGTGCGAGATGATGCGCCGCGGGCAGGGGTGTGTTCCGGGCGTCG
>NZ_JBIVRG010000015.1:0-94193 GCF_044755505.1 Pseudarthrobacter sp. NPDC092202
GATGGGCAGTGTGAGAACTTCCATCCTGGAAGACCTCGACGTCTATCCACGAACCAGCCGCCGACCCTCGACTACACCCTCAACTGCGAAGAGCCTATTTTATGCCTGCGGGCAGGAAAAGGCTCCCGCCCGCATCCCACTTTGGCAGGGTTAGCGCAGCGATTTATCTTCGGGGTTCCGTGGCACTACATAGGTGCTGCCGTCAGGCCGGGTAACGGTCTCCCACTGCTGGGTCTCCGCTTCGCGCTGGGCAAGCAGCCTCCGGTTTTCCTCCGTCATGTCGTGCGCCAGGGAAGAGCGGTTGGCCGGACCAAAGATAGCCCGGAGCCTGCCGGTGGCCCGCATGAAACGCTGCGAGGCGTTCTCCTTGCCTGCTGAGTTGCCCTTACCCATGAAAACCGGCTCCTTATCCGACATGATTCCTAGTTGAAGTGTACGCTAATAGTTAGTGCACTAACAATTGGAGGAGCCATGGACACGGCCGCCCGTATCGAGACCGGGCAGGAGGAAGACCTGCTTCTGGAGCATCAGCTGTGCTTCGCCCTTACAGTGGCTGCCCGCAGCGTTGTGGGCGCCTACAAGCCAGTCCTCGAAAGACTCAACCTGACCCACCCCCAGTACCTGGTGATGCTGTGCCTGTGGGAAGCGAGTCCGCGCACCGTCCGGAACATCAGCGATGCCCTCGCCCAGGAACCGGCCACCATCTCCCCACTGCTCCGCCGGCTTGAGGCTGCCGGCCTGATTACGCGTCGGCGGATGGACGGCAACGAGCGTGCGCTGGCCGTCGAGTTGACCGCCGAAGGCGCCGCGCTGCGCCAGGAGGCGCTCAAAGTCCCGGGAACCATGATGGAACGCCTGGGGTTGACCCGCGCCCAGGTCACCGAACTGCACACCTCCATGATGGGGCTGATTGCGGCCACCTCCGGCCAGGAGACAGATCCAATACCAGCAGTAGAATGATGGGATGACGGACAGGCCACGGTCCATGAGGAAGACGGCGCTCGCCCTGCTGCTGGCGGCAACGCTGCTCCCGGCGTGCTCCCCGGAACAGGGCGGCGGGGGCCCTTCCGGCGAACCTTCCGCAACGCCCACAGCCTCCGCCACTGCCGATCCAACCGCCAGCCCGTCCGCCGACGCCGAAACCTCCGTCCCTGCACCCGCTCCCGAAACTTCGCCTGCACCCTCCGGTCCCGGCCAGGGCAATGCCGAACTGTCCATCATCGTGACCGCAGCCGAGGGAGAACCCGAAGCGAGCTACACCCTGGTCTGCGTTGACGGGATCCCTGCCGCCGAGAGCGTGCATCCCGGCGCGGATGACGCGTGCTCAGCGTTGAAGGAAAACGCAGGGATGCTGGGCCCGCACACCCCGGGAACCGCACAAGCCTGCACACAGCAGTGGGGCGGCCCGCAGAAAGCCACAGTGACGGGAGTTGTGGACGGCGTCCCTGTGGACACAGAATTCTCGCGCACCAATGGCTGTGAAATAAGTGCCTGGGATGCTGCGAAGGATGTCCTGGGTGTTGCCGGTGGAGCCTAGGCTCCTCGCGGCGGACGAATGGCAGGAGCTGGAAAAGGCCCACCAGCTGCGCGTCAGCCGCTATGCGGATCCCTACCTGGCCCGAAGGTCGGCCGGCAAAAAACATCCGGTGGAAGACTTCCTCTTCACCTACTACACCCAGAAGCCCGGCCAGCTGCGCCGGTGGCACCCCGGCGCAGGGCATATCCTGCTGGGTGCGGAAGCGGCTGGACGCCAGGGCTGGAAGCACTACCGGATGCTCGACGACGGCGAACTTGCCTTCCTGGGGCTGCCGGAAGGCAGTACCGCGGTCACCTTTGACCGGGACGCCTTTCTTGCCGACCGGAGCGAGGCACTCGCCTTCGCGGAGATCATCCTGCGCGGAACTGCAGCCCGCCCCGCCCAGTTCGGTTGCTTCGGGCTCCACGAATGGGCCATGGTGTACCACCAGGACAGGTTCGACCTGCGCCACGAGTACCTGCAACTGCGGTTGGGATCAGCCGGCACGGACAAGGTGGTGGAGGACAACCGGATCCGCTGCACCCACTTCGACGCGTTCCGCTTCTACACGCCGGACGCCGTCCCGCTGAATGAAGTGGCGCCCAGCCGCGAGAGCCAGCGCCACCTCGAACAGCCCGGCTGCCTCCACGCCAACATGGATCTGTACAAGTGGGCGTACAAGCTGCTGCCGGCCCTGCCCAGCGAACTGGTGATGGACTGCTTCGAGCTGTCCTGGCGGATCCGCGCGATGGACATGCAGGCATCGCCATACGATCTCGCCGAATGGGGCTATCCCGCCATTCCCATCGAGACGCCGCAGGGCAAGGCTGAGTATGTAGAGCACCAGCGCTCCTTCGCCGCCGAAGCTGCAGCACTCAGGGAGAGAGTGGCCGTTGAGCTGGACGCATTGCCCCGGACTGTTCGGGCATGATCGACCTGACCGTCAGGCTGCGGGAAGATCCTGCCGCCGTCGAACACGTCTTCCGGCTGGTAGCCGACGGCGGCCGTGTCCAGCCCTCCACCACCCTGCCGGACCCGGATGCGGCCCTGGCAGCCGTGGAAAAGTACGGCGAGGGCGTCTTCTTTCCCAGGCCCGGGCCACCCCGGCTCTGCACCCAGCAGTATGGCGGACCCCAGGTAGCTGTGGTCACGGGCACTTTCCATGGGCGCACGGTCGATTCCATGTTTTCGCGCACGGATGGCTGCGAAATCTCGCGTTGGAATGCCATGGCCCCTTTGCTCGGTGGCGAGGGCGGGGCATCCGGCGCCACCTGAGCCGTAAGAGCAAAAGACAGGATCCCGGGCGGTTCAACCGCCCGGGATCCTGTCTTTTTTCTATGCCGTCAGACTGTTACACCGCAGGTACGGCGTCTGCGAGTGCCACCTGCGGGGCTCCGGACGGGGCAACAGGCGCAGCACCCACCTGGACGTTGACCCAGGTCCTGATGCCGTTGCCGCCCAGGCTGAGCCGGGACAGGTAGGCGCCCTCGGACAGGCCGGTCCAGGACACAGTGGCCGAGGTGGCGGTTCCGTTGGGAGCCACGATCGGGTTGGGTTCCACGGTGAGGTTGCCCGCATCCCCAGCGAACGTCACCGCCTGCACGGAGGCGCTGGCCGGCCCGTTATCCGGAGTGGAGTACAGGTTGACGGCGAGGTAGTACGTTCCTGCGCGGGGAGACTCCAGGTCCAGGAACTCGCTGGCGGAAGCCGTCGCCACCTGGGTGGCTGTCAGCCCGCCCGAACCGTTGGGCGCGTAGACCACCATGTCCCAGTCGACGTCGTCCGACGCCGCCTGGACGCCCAGGCGGGCAAAGGACGCCCCTTCCGGAACAGTCACCCGCAGGAGCGCGTTGTGTTCGTCGTTCCTGGGTGCGTACTCACCGGGAGTCTTGGTGATGGCGGTCTGGCTCAGCGGCGCCAGGCCCTCCACACCCACGTTGATCGGGCTGTCCGAACCTGACACCAGTTCCATCGTGCCGCTCCCGCTGCCCGTGGCCGAGCTGAAGGAGAAGGACGGAGCGATCTGTGCATCCACGGGCCGGATGGCGATCGGCGAGCTGACAGTGCGGGGGCCCTTCCACGTGAGGGTGCCCGTGCTGAACTTGCCCACCGGAGCACTGGCGTTCCGGATGGTCAGGGTGACCTCGCGGGTCTGTCCGGCTTTGGCGAAGTTCAGTGCTTTCGGCTCCACCTGGATGTTGAAGCCGGGCATGTTGACCTCCGGGCGGTACATACCCGGAACCAGTGCCGTCAGCTGGCGCTTGACCTGGACTTCTCCCACCAGGCTGCCAAGCGCAACGGACGGCACGTTCAGGTCACGGGCGGCGATGGTGCCGGCCTGCGGTGCACCCGTGTCCACACCCTGGCCGTTGAGGAAGCCCAGCCAGTCCTTGATGCCGGAGTCGTAGACCAGGCCCGGATCCAGGACCCGGGTTGAATCGATGTGGCCGGCGCCGCCCTGGAATGGGTCGGTGTTGGGCGAACCATCGGCATTGACCAGCGGGTATGCGGTGGTCATCATGGCCGATTTCACCGTGGCGGGAGACCAGCTGGGCTGCTTGCTGAGCACCAGGGCTCCGAATCCCGCAATATGCGGGGCGGCCATGGAGGTGCCCGACATGAAGCCGAACTGGTCGCCGTTGTTGCCGATGGTGGATACACCCGCCAGGACGTTGACGCCCGGTGCGGCGATGTCCGGTTTCAGCAGGTCTCCGCCGGCGGCGAGGGTGGGCCCGCGGGAGGAGAAGCCGGCAATCTGCGGCGCCGGGGCCGGCGGTTCACCCGTCAGGTCGCCCTTGACCAGGCTGACGGTCAAAGCGGGGTTGGCTTCCAGCCTTGACTTCAGTTCCAGGCTCTTGGGCGCATTGACGTGCACGGTGGGCAGCACATGGTTGTCGGCGTCTTCGGAGCTGCTGGTGAGGTTCACCAGGATCATGCCCACGCCGCCCTTGTCCTGGACTTCCTGGCTCTTGGCCGTCCTGTCCACCACGCCGCGGTCGCAGACAACCACTTTGCCTGCCACCTTGGCCGCGTCCAGGGAGCCCGGCGCGCAGAGGTTGGGATTGGCGGCACCTGCCGCTGCGGCCGCAGCCGCAACCACCACAGGAGCGTCAGCCACTTCCGACTTCATGATGGAGGCTCCGCGGTACAGTGATCCGTCCGAAACCTTGACGGTGCCCAGCAGGTCACTGGGGAATGTCGATGCGGCAACCGTGGTCAGCCACGGCGAGGCATGGTTGACAGTGGACGCGGTGGGACCCGAGTTCCCGGCTGATGCGGAGACGAACACGCCTGCAGCTGCGGCGTTGAGGAACGCCAGTGCTACGGGGTCGGTGGTGTTGTTGTTATTGCCCGAGATGGAGTAGTTCAGGACGTCCACGCCGTCTTTGATGGCGGCTTCCACTGCCTCGACGGAGGCCGAGGAGTAGCAGCCTCCGGTGTCGGGGTTGGTGTCTTCCCAGCAGACTTTGTACACCGAGACCTTGGCAGCAGGGGCGACGCCTGAGCTCTTGCCGAAGCTTGAGGCGTCGATCACCTGCTCCACGTTGGCGTTGCCGGCGGCCGTGGTGGCAGTGTGCGTTCCGTGGCTTCCGACGTCGACCGGCGAGATGAGTTCCTCGGGCGCCCGGTTCCCCGGGGCGACATACTGCAGGAAGGTGTCGGCGAAGTACCGGGCTCCGATGACCTTGGAGTTGCACAGGGAGCCGTCGAAGGAAGCCCCCGTTCCCTGGCCCTTCTGGCATTCACCTTCGAAGGTGGTGCCGTCAGCCTTGAGCATGGCAATCCGGCCCTCCGCGGTACGGTAGGGAACGCCTACCTGGGCGGGCCCGCTCAGCGGCTGGACCGGCTCGCCCTGCAGGAACGGGTTGTCCGGGGCGTAGCCGGAGTCGATGACGCCCACGACCACGCCCTTGCCGGCGTTCGCTTCGCCGCCGAACTGCGTGGCCCAGACCCCGTCGGGGCCGGTCAGTTTGAGGAAGTCGGTGGTGGTGTAATCCGGGGCGTTCTCCACGTCCGGGGCTACAACCAGCACGCGATCGTCTTTGGACAGCTCCATCGCCTGGGCGGCAGTGAGTTCTGCCGTGAAGCCGTTCAGTGCGGCGGTGTACTGCTTGGCCGGGGTTACCCCCTTGCTGGCAGCGACCTCCCGCTGCTGCTTGCGGAGGTGTGCGTCGTAGGCCCTGTAATTGGCGCTGCCGGCATCAAGTTTCCTGCCATTGCCGGGCTTTGTTGCTCCCAGTCCGGGCGTTTCCCCTTCGTAGGCGGCCGCTGCTGCCCCCGCCAGGACAACAATGTAGCGGCCGTCCTTGAACTCGGCGGGTGCATTTTCCGCGGCACTTACTGCCGTGTCCTGCCCGTCCGGCGCCGCGGTGGCGGGCGTTATGGCCATCGAGGTGAGGATTAGCGGCAAGCCGACGGCGAGCGCCGCTGCCTTCCGGAATCCCCCGCCCCGCGTGGGGCTCTTTCCAGTAGATCTCACATGCAAACCTTTCACGATGTACCGGCCCAGCCAGGGTGGGGGCCCGAAACGACTTGGCATGGCACGCGAAGTTACAGATCTTGTCATTTCGTGAGACCAGCCGATTCACAGAGTACAGACTGATAGCTGAATATGACATAGGACACAAACCGGAAAATTCCGCCAGTCATACATCAGCCCTCCTGGCGCCGGCCGGCAGCCGGGAGGCCGGCAAACGGGCACGAAAAAGGGCGCCCGGAAAGACGCCCTGGAACCGCGGAAAGGCCGGGGCCCGTCGCTACTGGCGTGGTGTGCGGACGACGTCGCTGATCCACTGCCGGGTCTTTTCGTCCACCGGCCCTGCCACCCTGTTCTCCCGGGCGAAACGGTCGGCTTTGATCTTTTGGAACACCATGCGGCCCAGGCCCGCGAACACTGCTGCGGCGACCATGGGCAACAGCACGGATTTCGAATTTTCAGCCATTCAGCAATCCTAGTGAAGCCGCACGTCCAACTCCACAGCACGGGGCCGGAAAGCGCCGCTGCCACATGTACGGCAACCCGGCTTCCTGCGGCTGTCCTGCCGGAACCACCCGAATACAGGCTGTGGCCGTTCGGCCGGTAGAATGGACGAGCAAGCTCGCGGAGCGCCCGTCCTCATGTCTGAACGCATTGTCTGAACTCACGGCCTGAACTGTTTAAGTCAACGTGTCCCAGGCCCGGAACGGCGTGAGACGGCACCACTCCGCTGCGCCCTTACCCAAGCTCACGCACAGGAGTTACCGGATGCCCCGGATCGTTGTTGACGTCATGCCCAAGCCCGAGATTCTGGACCCGCAGGGGAAGGCGATCGTCGGCGCTCTCCCCCGCCTGGGCTTCACCAGCTTCAGCTCTGTCCGCCAGGGCAAGCGTTTCGAACTGACGGTCGACGGCGAGGTGACCGAGGAAATTCTGGCCCAGGCACGGAATGCCGCGGAAACCCTCCTGTCCAACCCGGTAATCGAGGACGTCGTCAACGTCGAGGTCGTCGAGGCCTGACATGACTGAACTTCCCCTGATCGGCGAAGCACCTGCCGACGCCTCCGGCGCCAGGCTCGCCGGCGCCCGGATCGGCGTCGTCACCTTCCCCGGCACCCTTGATGACCGCGACGCCGCCCGCGCCGTCCGCCTCGCCGGCGGCACCGCCGTCGAACTCTGGCACGCAGACACCGGGCTCGGCGACGTGGACGCCGTGGTGATTCCCGGCGGGTTCTCCTACGGGGACTACCTCCGCGCCGGCGCCATCGCACGCTTCGCCCCGCTGATGACCAAAATTATCGATGCCGCCAACTCGGATGCCAAGCTGCCGGTGCTCGGTATCTGCAACGGCTTCCAGATCCTCACGGAATCGCACCTGCTGCCGGGGTCCATGATCAAGAACGACCACCTGAAATTCATGTGCCGCGACCAGGTCCTCCGCGTCGAGAACAGCAACACCGCCTGGACGCTGGACTACGAGGCGGGCCAGGAGATCACTATCCCGCTGAAGAACCAGGACGGCCAGTACATCGCCGATGACAAGACCCTGGACGCCCTTGAGGCCGAGGGCCGCGTGGTGTTCCGCTACGTGGGCTTCAACCCGAACGGCTCCCGCCGGGACATCGCCGGCATCTCCAACGCCGCCGGCAACGTGGTGGGCCTCATGCCGCACCCCGAGCACGCAGTGGAGGTTGGCTTCGGCCCCCAGTCCCTCGATGGGATCGGCGGGTCCGACACCGACGGCCTCGGCTTCTTCACCTCCGTCCTGAACAAGATTGTGGGAGGCGCCAAGTGACCACGGAAACCACCAAGAAGTTCAACATCGACACCGTCGAGCATGCTGCGAAGACTCCGGACACGGAGCTTCCCTGGGCCGAGCTGGGCCTGAAGCAGAACGAATTCGACGAGATCGTCAAGGTCCTGGGCCGGCGCCCCACCGGCGCCGAGCTGGCCATGTACTCCGTCATGTGGAGCGAGCACTGCTCCTACAAGTCCTCCAAGAACCACCTGCGCCAGTTCGGCCAGAAGGTCACCGAGGAAATGAAGAAGGACATGCTGGTGGGCATCGGCGAAAACGCCGGCGTGACCAACCTCGGGGACGGCTGGGCCGTAACCTTCAAGATCGAATCGCACAACTCGCCGTCGTTCGTTGAGCCCTACCAGGGTGCCGCGACCGGCATTGGCGGCATTGTCCGCGACATCATCTCCATGGGTGCCCGCCCCGTTGCCGTGATGGACCCGCTGCGTTTCGGCGCCATCGACCACCCGGACACCGCACGCGTCATGCACGGCGCCGTCGCGGGTATCGGCGGTTACGGCAACTCCCTGGGCCTGCCGAATATCGGCGGCGAAATGGTGTTCGACTCCGTCTACCAAGGCAACCCGCTGGTCAACGCCCTGGCCGTGGGCGTCATGCGCCACGAGGACATCCGCCTGGCCAACGCCTCCGGCAAGGGCAACAAGGTGGTCCTCTTTGGTGCCCGCACCGGCGGCGACGGCATCGGCGGCGCGTCCGTGCTGGCTTCGGAGTCCTTCGACGACACCAAGCCGTCCAAGCGGCCCGCCGTCCAGGTGGGTGACCCCTTCGCCGAGAAGGTCCTGATCGAGTGCTGCCTGGAGCTGTTCAAGGGCTCCCTGGTTGAGGGCATCCAGGACCTGGGCGCCGCAGGCATCTCCTGCGCCACGTCTGAGCTGGCCTCCAACGGCGACGGCGGCATGCAGGTTGAGCTGACGTCCGTCCTGCTGCGCGACCCCACCCTGACCCCGGGCGAGATCCTGATGTCCGAGTCGCAGGAACGCATGATGGCCGTGGTCACGCCGGAGAACGTCAAGGCGTTCGAGGCCGTCATGGAGAAGTGGGCCGTGGAGTACTCCTGGCTGGGCGAAGTGACGGACACCGGCCGCCTGATCATCACCTGGGAAGGCGACGTGATTGTCGACGTCGATCCCCGCACCGTGGCACACGACGGCCCCGTCTACGACCGTCCGTACGCCCGGCCCGAGTGGCAGGACGCCGTCCAGGCCGACACCTTCACCGGTTCCGTCCAGGACGCAGGCCGCCCGGCCGCGCCCGGGGAACTGGCCAAGGCCGTCACCGAACTGGTGGCATCGCCGAACATGTGCTCCAAGGACTGGATCACTAACCAGTACGACCGCTACGTGGGCGGCAACACCGCCCTGGCCTTCCCCGACGACGCCGGCGTGGTCCGCGTCGACGAGGAAACCGGCCTGGGCGTTGCCCTGGCCACCGACGCCAACGGCCGCTACACCTACCTGGATCCGTACCACGGCGCGCAGCTGGCCCTGGCCGAGGCCTACCGCAACGTGGCCACCTCCGGCGCCGTGCCCATGGCCGTCAGTGACTGCCTGAACTTCGGATCCCCCGAGGATCCGGACGTAATGTGGCAGCTCGCCGAAGCCATCCGCGGCCTGTCCGACGCGTGCATGGTGCTGGGCATCCCGGTCACGGGCGGCAACGTGTCCCTGTACAACCAGACGGGCACCACGCCCATCCACCCCTCCCCTGTGGTGGCAGTGCTGGGCAAGCTCGACGACGTTGCCCGCCGCACGCCGTCGGGCTGGCGTGAGGATGGCCAGGCAATATACCTGCTGGGCACCACCGGCGCTGAACTGGATGGTTCCGAGTGGGCCAACATGCGCGGCCACCTCGGCGGGCAGCCGCCCAAGGTCGACCTCGAAGCCGAGCGTGCCCTGGGCGAGATCCTGATCAACGCCTCACGCGACGGCATGATCGACTCGGCGCACGACCTCTCCGAGGGCGGCCTCGCCGCAGCCCTGGTGGAGTCCTCGCTGCGGTACGGCGTAGGCGCCCGGATCGCGCTGCAGGATGTCCTGGACCGGGACGGCGTGGACCTCTTCACGGCGCTCTTCTCCGAGTCCCAGGGCCGTGCCATTGTGGGCGTGCCCCGCTCCGAAGAAATCCGTTTCACGGACATGTGCACCGCCCGCGGCTTCGCGCACACCCGCATCGGCGTGGTGGATGCAGCCAGCGGCACCCTGGAGATCAACGGCGTGGAGAGCCTGCCCCTGGACGCCCTCCGCGCAGCACACGAAGGGACCCTGCCGAAGTACTTCGGCTAGTCCCCACCACCACCCTCGCCTCGCAAGCTCGGCCAGGGAACCCTGGCGGCGTGGGCCCACCCATCGATTGCTCCGTACCTGTCGTTTTGACCTCTCAGAACGACAAGTGCGGGGGCCCACACCGGCGAGGGACCCGGCCTGAGCTTGCGAAGGCCGGGAGCCGGTGGGGAGCAATCGTTTTTAATGGCCCTTTCGCCAGCCTGCCTGGACCAAGGCCGTCCTGATTTTGGCGACGGCTGGTTTCGCGTCGTTGAGCATATGGCGTTTGGATATCCGGACTTCGGTCCAGCCCAGGGCGGCGTAGCGCTCCGACCGGTCTATGTCCCGCACAATCTGTCCTGCTTCACCGTGGTGTTCGCCTTCGTATTCGATCCCGATCCGGTACTTGCGGTAGGAGAGGTCCGGCTCGTGGTGCCGTGTCCCGTCTTCAGAGATGATGGAGACGTTCAGCTCGGGCTCCGGCATCGCGGCCCGTACTATTGCCAGACGGAGCAGCGTTTCCTGGGGCGAGTCGGAGCCAACGCGGACCAGCTTGATGGCTTCCTTGGCTTTCCGCAGTCCGCGCTTTCCCTTGTGCCTGTCGATCATGCGCTGAAGGTCAGCGATGCTGCACAGGGGCACGTCCCTTTCCTCAAAAGCCTCCCGCGGCACCCGGACGCAGCTGTCCCCCATGACCACGAGCTCGTCCAGGGTCAGCATCTCTGCCATATCAAGCCACGTGCGCTCCGGGGTGGTGACAGGAATCCCATCGACCGTGGTGACTTCGTCGCTGTAGAGCTTCATTCTGTGCACGATGACATGGGGCCTGTTGAGGTGGGCCGCACCCTCGGGCCTGATGATGTGGAACATTTCCGGGCCCCCTTTCTGCTGGCGTCGCGGCAGGACAAGGAGCTCCGCCGCAGTGAGGTGCGACGCGGCGCATCGCTCATTGACCTCAATGAAGGGCCGCACCCTGGCACTCAAAGGGAGGTCCGCCGTCGTACATTCCATGCGGACGCCCCTGCCATGGCGTTCCAACGAACCGTGCCGCCAGCGCCGCGGGGAGACCCCGGCGAGGGCCGCATCTGCAATGGTGAAGGGGCGGGTCCGGAGTTCGTCCGGCAACGGGCGAGGCGTCTTCATCGGTCCATGAGACCAGAATCGGGCAAAGACCGCAGAAGTTATCCACACCCATCATCGATTGCTCCGCACTTGTCGTTTTCGCGGGCGAAAACGACAAGTACTCAACAATCGATGAGGGGTTAGTCCTCGCTGTGGTGGTCACGCTGCCGGGCACTAAGGAGTTCGAACTCCGGCCTGGCTGCCACAAAACGTTCGACGGCGTCCAGCACCTCCACGAGGTGGGCGCGGTCGGCCGCCACCAGGCCGGCGCCCACCTGCGAACGCCGGTACTGGTCGTGGTCCCCCACCTCGGCAACGGAGACGTCGAACCGCCGCCTGATCTCGGCGAGCAGCGGCCTGATCACCGAGCGTTTTTCCTTGAGGCTTTGGACATCGCCCAGGAGGATGTCGAATTCGATCCAGCCGATCCACATGCCTTCATGCTATCGAGTGCTCCGTACCTGCCGTTTAGGGCGTTCAAAACGGCAGGTACGGAGCAATCGATGGGCTCAAATGGTGAGTTCGCCCATCCGGTCCCAGCCTTCGCCGTCGAGCTGGCGGCTGATGATCCTGGGTGTCTCGGCCAGGGCCTGGGGCATGTCCGCCATGGCCTGCTTGAAGTGCGCGCTGTTGACGTGGTCCCCCGCGGCGTCGTCCTTGAAGGCTTCCACCAGGACGAACTCGTTGGGATCGTCCACGCTGCGGGACCAGTCGAACCACAGGTTTCCCGGTTCCTGCCGCGTGGCCTGGGTGAAGCCGGCCACCAGGTCGAGCCAACGCTCCGACCAGTCGGGCTTGACCTTGAACTTGACGACAATGAAGATCACGTGGGCATTCCTTCCGAGGCGAGACTGCGTGCCCCTTCAATGTACCGGGACGTCACGTGGCGCTGTGCGGCACGGGTGACCAGTCCGCCGGCAGCGTAGAACCAGTTGGCTGGCTTGCTGAACGCCTGGATCCGCAGGAACACCTCCCCGCGGCCGTTGATCTCCACTTCGAAGGATTCTTCCCCCCGCGCCGGATGCCCGGGCAACGTGCCGTAGCCGAATCCTGCTGACTGCGGCATCCCCCCGGGCGCAGGCTCCCGGACCCACACCACCTCGCAGGGTGCGTTCAGCCGGAAAGGCCCCGCGCCGAAGCCGCTGACCACCCGCGCCCCCGGCACCGCCACAGGTGAATCGGCACGGACGCGGAGCCCTGCCCGCCGCTGCAGTTCCCACCCAAGGATGCCTGCAGCCACCCACCGGTACACCCCCATGCCCGTGCCCAGGAACGTTTCCTCCAGTACACGCGGGTACCCTGCCGGGGCGGTGCCCCGTTCGGTGCTGCCAATCCCGGGATAGTTGAGCCCGCTCGCGGCCAGCCTTTTCTCAGCCACGTGCTCCACCTGCCGATCCGCTCAGCCGCGCCCATCCCAGCTGCTCCTGCTGCTTCCTTCCCAGGCCTGCCACCACGAGGTCGTAAGAGTCCTCCACCATGTCCCTGACCATGTCGTCGGGAAGTCCCCCGTCCAGCCGGACACCGTTCCAGTGGGTCTTGTTCATGTGCCACGCCCCCGTGATTTCCGGGTGTGCGGCGCGGAGCTGCACCGCCAGGCCCGGCTCGCACTTGAGGTTCACGTAACCGTCCGGGCTCATCGATGACAAGGCGAAGACCTTGCCTTGGTTCTGGGAACCGCCGGCGCTTACCTTGAAGACGGCGGTCTCCGGCCCGAAGGGATAATCCTCGTACGCGCCGGGGAAGGAGAGGCAAACTTTCCGCAGTGCGTCTGGGTCCATCCACGAAGCCTATAAAGCCATCGCCTCCGGTGCTAGTCTGCGAGGATGGCACGCGATCAGGGGTCCATACCTGTTCTGGACCTGGGCACGGCCCGGCAATCCGGCGGGTCCTTCAACCCGGATTTCATCGGGCAGTTGCGGTACGCCACGCACAACGTGGGCTTCTTCCAGGTGACTGGATATGGTGCGGGCCCCGGCCAGCCTGAACAGCTTTTGGACACCATCAGGCGCTTCTTCAGCCTTCCACTCGAGGAACGGCTGAAGCTGGATAACCGGCTGTCGCCGCATTTCCGCGGCTACACCCGGATGGGCACCGAGGTTACCCAGGGAAGGGCGGATGCCCGGGAACAGATCGACTACTCGCCGGAGCGGCAGCCTGTTACGGATTATCCGGAGGACCAGCCTTTCTGGCTGCTGCAGGGTCCCAACCTCTGGCCTGACGCATCGTTCCCCGAGCTTCGCCCGGTGGCCATGGCCTGGGCCGAACTGATGTCCAGGGTGGGGATGGAGCTGCTCAGGGGCATTGCTGTCTCCCTGCAGCTGCCGGAGGACTACTTCGACGAGCCGTTCCGGGGGTCACCGGCATGGATGGGCAAGCTGGTTCACTACGTGGGCGGCGTGGTGGAGGCCGCCGGAGACCAGGGTGTGGGATCGCACGCGGACTACGGATTCGTCACGCTGCTGCTCCAGGACGACGTGGGCGGGCTGGAGGTCCTGCCGCCCGGAGCGGCTGGGTGGGTTCCGGTGGAACCCCTCGCGGGGGCACTGGTGGTGAACCTGGGTGAAATGCTTGAAGTGGCGACGGAAGGCTACCTGGCGGCTACCATCCACCGGGTGCAGGCACCGCCGCCGGGGGTGGACCGGTACTCCGTTCCGTTTTTCTGGTGCCCAAGGCTGGATGCGGTGATCGAGCCCGTGCCGCTGCCGCCGGAGCTGAAGGCAGCAGCGAGGGGAATCACGGATGACCCGGCGAACCCCCTGCTGGCCTCGTTTGGGATGAACATGCTCAAAGGCAGGATGCGGGCGCACCCGGATGTCACCGAACGGCACTATCCGGAGCTGCTGAAGCGCTGAGGCTGAACGCCTGTCAGAGGTTGAACTTCCAGGCCTGCTGGGCGGGACAGCTGTCCATCACCACGTCCAGTCCCGCTTCTTTGGCCCGCTTGGCCGCAGCCTCATCAACCACTCCCAGCTGCATCCAGACGGCTTTGGCGCCTACCGCGATCGCCTGGTCCACGACGTCCCCCACTTTGTGGGAATTCACAAAGCAGTCCACGACGTCGATGGGCCGCTTGGCGGCGGGGATGTCCAAGAGGCTGCGGTACCCGGGTTCGCCGTGGACGGGGTCACCGGGCAGGTTGACGGGGATGATTTCCATGCCCATCCGGTCCCGGATGAACAGCGAAGTGTCGAAGGCTGCACGCCATTCATTGGTGCTCAGGCCGACGATGGCCCAGCGTCCCTTGGTGCGCATCAGGCGTTCTATGACTGCGGGATCGTTCGTGTGGCCCATGGGTTCAGCCTACGCGGAGGGAACGCCATCAGCGTGAACCCCCGCAGGGTCCTTGGGCGAAACAGCTAGCGGACGAACTTTTCCAGCCACTTGGCACCGGGGACCGGTTTCCCTCCGGCGGCAGGGCCGGCTCCTTGCCCTTCTGCTGCCTGTGCGGCTTCTTCCGGCTGGCCAGGATCATCGCCTGGCCCTTGCCTTGGCTTGTCCGAATCGCCGGCGTTGCTGGTCCCGGAACCCGGCGCGCCTGTCCCTTCCAACATTGCCTCCACCTCCTGCTCAGGTGCGTGGCCGTGATTGTCCGGTTCCCCCGTCCGGTCCCGTCCATCAACCGCAGGAACGTCTCCGGGCTCTTCCCGGCCCCGGCCGGGGGGCTGGAAGTCTGGTGCCTTCCAGGACCCTTCCACGGTCTGCGGCGTCACCGGCGGCTCCCCGCCTGGCGTACTGCTGCTTCCTGCCAGCCCACTGCCCTCCTGCCGGCCGGCAGCGTCATTACTGTCCGCCTGGCGTGGTACGGGTGCGGCGGCCTGGGGGGCGCGGATGGTCCAGGACGGCGACCAGTCTTCGAGCAGCTGCTGGACGGAGGGGCTGCCGGTGTGGGCAGGACCTGGGGAGCTCGCTGCCACGGTGCCAACACCCATCCCCATGCCCGCCACCAGGGCAAGCCCGACGACGGTGGGCCGGTGCGCGCGCAGCCGGCGGCGCCGTCCGAGCTCATCACCCGGGACGGTCTCCACGGCGTCGCTGTGCTGCGGGACGTTCGCGGACGCCCCGCCGGTACCGGCCAGCAGGGCAGCCAGCTGCCCTGTGGGTTCCGGCACGGGGAGGTCCGCCAAAGAGCCCACGGCCAGGAGGGCCCGGCGCAGGTCCGCGTCCTGGCCCATGCCGGCGTCGAGGAGCATCTCCTCCACCGCGTCCGCTGTGTGGTGCGTTTGTGGTGTCATGGCTTCAGGTATTCCTTCACGTCCGCAAGTTCACGCAGTTTCAGGAGAGCCCGGCGCTGCAACTGCTTCACGGCACCCTCGCTCTTGCCCATGGCTTCCGCAGACTGCTCCACGGTAAGCCCGGCCACGAGGCGAAGGGCCAGTACCTCGCGCTGGTCCTGCGGCAGCGCATCCAGCAGGGCAAGGACCTCCTGCGGCGCTATCCGTTCCAGCGCTTCCGTTTCAGCCGACGAATCTTCGCGCTGGTCCAGTTCGGGTTCAAACGGCAGCCTGGCGGGAGTGCGGCTCTGGCGCCGGTGATCGTCCACCATGCGGGCGTGGGCTACCGAAAAGATGAATGTGCGGAGCCCGGCGTCTCCCCCGTGCACCGATCCAAGGCGGGGCAGGACGGAGAGGAACACTTCCTGCATGGCCGCCTCCGGGTCCTCGACTCCCCGGGCCGCCAAATAGCCCAGGACTTGTGCTGCATACGTCCGGTAGACAGCGCTGAACGCTGCTGTCCCGGCGGGGCCGTCCAGGGCCTCGTCTGTCAGGGCATCGGTCACGGACGTGGGGCTTTCGGTCAAAGATCGGGGGTGTCTGCGAGGAGGAAAGCCGCCCGGCCTGCGGAACGCCTTTTCCGTGCATCACTTTACCGCCCAGTAACCACCGCCCCGGACCGCCACGCGTTTGCTGCCGGTCCGACCTGGCAGCTGCCCCTGCCGTCGGAAAGTGAAAGAGCCGGCCTGGAACGTGATGGGGGACAAGTTCCAGGCCGGCGCTACATAGGGGTAATCGCTGGGGGCACGCAAAGGGTTACGCGTGGACGGAAAAACTTTGAAAACTTTTTTGGCCGGGTCAGCGGGCGGCGGCAGTCCAGCGGGGCCGGGCGCCCTGGCGGCGCAGTCCCTTGGCGAAAACGAACGTGTGTCCGCCGGCGGGGACGCGCTGGTCCTCACATTCCGTCCGGGCCGGGGCCTTGGCCGCTTTTACCGCCGGTGCAGGGGCGTGGGCAGGAGCCTGGCGGGCGGCAACACCGGCAGGACAAAGATCGGTGACCAGGCCGGTGCCGGCGCACTCCCGGACGGCGGCTATTCCAGCAGCGAGGGCGGCCTTGTCCGGGTAGGGGCCGGAAACCGCCATGACTGCGCCGTCAGGGGCCAGTAGCCGGAACCTGAAAGACGAATCAGCGTCCACAAATGCCTCGAATTTCCCGGCCATGGCAAGTCCTTCCTCGCAGTCACAGGGTGTACAGACGAGTCTGGCGGGCTGCCCGGCAGCCTTACAAGACCAACCACGTTAACCCTGTGTAAATTGCCGCCAGGCCGCCCGGGCAGACAGAAGCGGCGGGACACTCCTGCAGAAGTGCCCCGCCGCCGTCGAAAATGCCTGGCCTTTTGGCCGCCGGTTGCGGACCTGTCAGTCGTTGATGAGGTCGTTCACCACGATGGTCTGGTCCCGGTCCGGGCCCACGCCGATGGCGGAGAAACGTGTCCCGGACAGCTTCTCAAGGGCCAGGACGTAGTTGCGTGCGTTCTCCGGGAGGTCAGCGAGGGTGCGGGCGCCGGTGATGTCCTCGGTCCAGCCTTCGAAGTACTCGAAGATGGGTACGGCGTGGTGGAACTCGGTCTGCGTCATGGGCATTTCGTCGTGCCGAACGCCGTCCACGTCGTAGGCCACGCAGACCGGGATCTGCTCGATGCCGGTCAGGACGTCCAGCTTGGTGACGAAGTAGTCCGTGAAGCCGTTGACCCGCGAGGCGTGCCGTGCCAGGACGGCGTCGTACCAGCCGCAGCGGCGCGGCCGGCCGGTGTTGACGCCGAACTCGCCGCCGGTCTTCTGCAGGTACATTCCCATCTCGTCAAAGAGTTCCGTGGGGAACGGCCCGGCACCGACGCGCGTGGTGTAGGCCTTGATGATGCCGATGGAGCGGGAAATGCGGGTGGGCCCGATGCCCGAGCCCACGGACGCGCCGCCGGCGGTCGGGTTGGAAGAGGTGACGAACGGGTAGGTGCCGTGGTCCACGTCGAGGAAGGTCGCCTGGCCGCCCTCCATCAGGACCACCTTGCCCTCGTCCAAGGCGGTGTTCAGGACCAGGGTGCTGTCGATGACCAGCGGGCGGAGCCGGTCGGCGAAGGACAGGAAGTAGTCCACGATCTCGTCCACCACCACGCTGCGGCGGTTGTAGACCTTGACCAGGAGTTCGTTCTTCTGGCGGAGGGAGCCTTCCACCTTCTGCCGCAGGATGGATTCGTCAAAGACGTCCTGCACGCGGATGCCCAGCCTGGCCACCTTGTCCATGTAGGCCGGGCCGATGCCGCGGCCGGTGGTGCCGATGGCGCGGCTGCCCAGGAACCGCTCGGTGACCTTGTCCAGGACCTGGTGGTACGGGGCCACCAGGTGGGCGTTGGCGGAGACACGGAGCTTTGAAGTGTCGGCGCCGCGGGCCTGCAGGCCGTCGATTTCCTGGAAGAGGGCCTCAAGGTTGACCACGCAGCCGTTGCCGATGATGGGCACTGCGTTGGGGCTGAGAATACCTGCCGGCAGCAGTTTGAGTTCGTACTTTTCACCGCCTACGACGACGGTGTGCCCGGCGTTGTTGCCGCCGTTCGGCTTGACGACGTAGTCAACACGGCCGCCCAGAAGGTCGGTGGCCTTGCCTTTTCCTTCGTCGCCCCACTGGGCTCCTACGATCACAATTGCTGGCATGGGATCCTCCCCCATTCGTTCGGGCTGCCCGGTTCCGGCCACGTGTGGCGGTCCTGCGCAGCGCCGTTCATGAGAATGCCCCGAACGTACCGCCCTTCGCTGTTCCGCGGAGGCGCAGCGACGCAAGAGTTCCGGGGCTCTTACCACCCAAGTTTAGCCGATGAGTGACTTTGTCCACTCGTTGGTCCGCCGCGGCCCCTTCCTGCAGCCCGGGAGCTGGTACAGGACGGAACCGCGGCGGGCCGCCAGCGGGTGGTGCTACTCGTCGTCGGCTTCCTCTCCCGGGCGGGAGGACTGGGTGGCAAGGCTGTCCCAGAAGGAGGTGTCGGCGTCGGCGATTGAACCGTCGGCGATGGCGGCGGCGGTGGCGGTCAGGGTGGTGACCGTCTGCTTGATCAGGTAGCCGTTGCTGCGCAGCCCCAGGGCATAGCCGTCAAGGTAGTGGTCGGACATTCCGCGCATTTCGAAGAGCAGCGTCGCAATGCCGTACTCCACGGCAATGCCGTTGCGGCTGATCGTTTCGGCGCTGCCGCCCACGTACTTGCCCAGGTGGCCCCAGCCGGTGGAGTCAACGTTGTCAAAGACCACGGCACCCAGCTGCTTGGATTTCTCCACCACTGCCGGATCGGCGTTCGGCGTGGTGGGGTACAGGATGGAGCCGGAGACCAGCTCTCCGTCCCGTTCGCTGCGCGTGCCCTGGTGGTGGAGGTCGATCATGTAGTCCACCTGGTACTTGCGCATCACGTTGTTGTGCAGCGCCTGGGTTTCGGGCTGGACCTTGGCCACGTGGTCCCGGTTGAGGTCCACGCCTTCGGCGTTGTAGCGGGTCATGTTGCGGTCGCCCTTGGCGATGTAGTCCTCCAGCGAGAAGTTCACGTCGCCCATGGCACCGTCGGCGTTGAGCATGGGAACAACCAGGATGTTAACTCCGCCAAGGATGTCCCCTGACTTGCCGGTGCCGAGGTGCTTGACGAATTCCAGGGCTCCCTCGGTGGTGAGCTGTTCGTTGCCGTGCTGCTGCGTCAGGTAGAGGATGGTGGGCTTGGCCGGGTCCGAAATGTACTTGACCAGGTGGATGTCGCGGCCCTTGACCGTCTGGCCGATGACTTCCAGCTCCATGGCGGGCTGGCGGGCGTCCTGGTCTTTGAGGAACGTAACCATCTGCTCGTAGGTGGCAAGCTTCGACGTGGTGATCTGGCCGTTGCCGTCATAGTTGGGGCCTTCGCCGACGGCGAGGGCCGGCGCCGGGGCGGTCACTGCTGCCAGGGCCAGGGCTCCCGTTAGTGCCAGGGTCCTGAAGGTTGCCAGGGTTTTTCTCACGGTGCGGTACCTCTTTCGAGTGCATTGGGGTGTGTCCAGCCGGCCGTGATCCCCCATGTGCAGGCTGTGACAGAAGCCAATCAACCTCAACGATTGCTGTCAATGGACGTGACAGTTATCTGCAGTCAGTTATTACGTTGCGAAACTATGCGCCTGTGCCCTTATTGGGTGGCCCGGCCCGGCGTTTCGTTTTGCGAGGCTTGCTAAACTGGGAAAGGCCGACCAGGAATCGGCCCACTCCAATTAACCGCCGTTGATGAGCTGTGCCGTCGTGCGCCCATTTTCACCGGCGGAAGCAACAACAATCCCCGCAGGAGATCAAGCACTACATGACAGCCCTGGCACCCGAATCTTTCCATGAGCAACTCCTGAGCCGCCGCTACGAACCCAACGTCGCAGCCGTCAATGAACTGTGCGATTCCCTGCGGGATACCAAGCCCGGCACCGTGGTGCCCTACGTAGACCCGATGCACGATGTGGACGAGTGCCGCATCATCAGCCTGTATTCGAACATCGGGGAGGCGGACAAGTCCGGCTTCATCACCCCCGGGGACCACGACGCCGCCACCCGGATGCTGGGCATCCAGTGGAAGCTGGGCCTGCGCCCGGAGTTCGTGATGCCGTGGAACGTCCACCCGTGGCACCTGCCCGGCGAGCCCAACGGCAAGTTCACTCCGGACCAGATCTCTGCCGGCCTGAAGCCGCTGCTCAAATTCCTGGCACTTGTCCCGCGCGCCTCAGTCATTGTGGCGCATGGCACCGAGGCCAACCGCCTCGCGAACCTGCTGCTCAAGACGGAAGTTCCGCTGCTCTGGCGCCGCGGCCTGAAGACCTACAAGGTGCGTTCCCTCAGCGGCCGCGCGTTCGCCGGTTCGCCCGCCCGCCAGGAGGAGTACCTCGAGGACATGCGCGTGGCCTACGCCGACGCCATGGCACGGACGGGCCTGCAGAAAGCCAGCTAACCCCCACCGCTCTGAGTTTTTGTCCAGATACGCAGCCCAAAATGGCGTTTTAGGCTGCATATCTGGACAAAAACTCCCGGACGAACGACGGCGGGTGGCCACCTTTCCTGAAAAGGTGACCACCCGCCGTCGCGCTTTAACCAGCGCCTGCTATTTCGCCTCGATGGCTGCCTTCGCCAAGGGATCGGAATCGTTGAGGAACTTCTCGATCCGCTCCGGTTCCTCTGCCTCGCCGATGGCGGCCGAAGCCCGGCCCAGCGAGTAAAGGGCACGCAGGAACCCCCGGTTGGGTTCATGCTCCCAGGGGATGGGCCCCACGCCGCGCCAGCCGTTGCGGCGCAGCGAGTCCAGCCCCCGGTGGTAGCCCACCCGGGAGTAGGCGTAGGAATCGATAGTCCGGCCCTCAGCCCAGGCCTCCTCGGCCAGCACGGCCCACAACAGCGACGAAGTGGGGTGCTTGGCCACGAGGTCCAGGGCCTCCTGGCCCGCCTCCAGCTGCTGGTAGACCTCGGTCTCGGCAGGCAGGAGCGTTGGCTCCGGGCCCATCAGGTTCCGGCGGAACTCGTCCGACATCTAGAAAGTCTTTCCGGCCGAACCGAGCTGCTTTGTGGCTTCCACCACGCGGGCTGCCAGGCCGGCTTCGGCGGAGGCGCCCCAGACGCGGGGATCGTAGGTCTTCTTGTTGCCCACTTCGCCGTCGACCTTCAGGACGCCGTCGTAGTTCTTGAACATGTGGTCCGCAACCGGGCGCGTGTAGGCGTACTGGGTGTCGGTGTCGATGTTCATCTTGATGGTGCCGTAGGAGACTGCGTCCGCGATTTCCTGGTCCGACGAGCCGGAGCCGCCGTGGAACACGAGGTCGAACGGGCTGTCCTTGCCGATCTTCGCTCCCACCTGGGCCTGGATGTCCTTGAGGATCTCCGGGCGCAGCTTCACGCCGCCGGGCTTGTAGACGCCGTGCACGTTGCCGAAGGTAAGGGCCGTGATGTAGCGCCCGTTCTCGCCGGCGCCGAGGGCTTCGATGGTGGCCAGGGCGTCTTCAACGGTGGTGTAGAGCTTCTCGTTGATTTCGTTCTCGACGCCGTCTTCCTCGCCGCCCACGGTGCCGATTTCGACCTCGAGGATCATCTTGGCGGCAGCGGTGCGCTCGAGCAGCTCACGGGCGATGCGGAGGTTTTCCTGCAGGGTTTCTGCGGAACCGTCCCACATGTGCGAGTTGAACAGCGGGTTGCGGCCGGCCTTGACCTCAGCCTCGGAAGCAGCCAGCAGGGGCAGGACGAAACCGTCCAGCTTGTCCTTGGGGCAGTGGTCCGTGTGCAGGGCGATGTTGACGCCGTAGTTCTTGGCAACTTCGCGGGCGAAGGCGGCGAAGCCCAGGGAACCGGCGACCATGTCCTTGGTGGAGGCGCCCGACCAGTAGGCTGCACCGCCGGTGGAGACCTGGACGATGCCGTCGGACTCGGCTTCGGCGAAGCCGCGCAGGGCAGCGTTCAGCGTCTGCGAGGACGTCACGTTCACGGCCGGGAATGCGAAGCCGCCCGCCTTTGCGCGGTCGATCATCTCGGAGTAGATCTCTGGGGTTGCAATGGGCATGCTGACTCCTATGCTGAGGTTCGTCTGTGGGCTGGTAACCCTGGAGTACCGCTTACGGCTAGCACCATCCTAGTCATTTCCGGGCCGGGCGTGTTCTGGGTTACGCTCCGCCCGCCACACCCGAGATGGCACTTCACAGCAATGTTGCTGCCGTCCATTGCTGTGATGTGTCATCTGGCCTCCATCCCCGGCTCTGCAACGCCCTTCGGACCTTGGATACGACGGCGGGACGGTCACCTTCGAGATGATGTTTGCCAACCCTGACCTCCAGCCAGCCGCATATGTCGGTCCGGTCCTGCCGGTCAATGTCCCGCAAGTGCTGCTCCTCGGCTGCATGATGCCCGCCGTCATACTGCAACGCAATGCCCCAGGGCGGATAAGCCGCATCCGGCCACAGGACCGGGACGCCCCGGCCGTCAAACAGCACGTGGTTAAGCACCGGCTCGGGCAGCCCCGCATCAACGAGCGCAAGACGCATCCTGGTTTCAGGGGCCGAGTCGCTGCCCACGCGGATCAACTCAACTGCCTCCCGCGCTGTTCGGACGCCCCGCATTCCCCGGTGCCGGCCGGTGATGTCCCGCAATTCATCGATACTGCACATGGCCTGCCTGGGCAGGGGAAACTCTGGCCCATGGCAGCAAACCAGATGATCACCAACGGCTACCAACTCCTCCACCGTCAGCAGGCCTGCAAGGTCCAGCCACGTCCGCGCGGGCGAAGTGAGCCGGACGCCGTCGTACTCCACCACCTCGCACGGGAGGAAGGTCAGCAGGTGCCCAACGACGTTGGCCCGCCGTGGGAAGCTGAAGCCGCGGCGCCGGGCAAGGTGGATCCGCCAGTCGCCGCTCCATCGGGCCGGTAAGGGCGCGCCCCAGACGTGCGCCGCCGACAATGACGTGAGGATGGAGGTGTCGTCAAGGTCCGTGTACGCACGCAGGGCTGCTGATCCCGTGGCGCCGGATTGCACGGGCACCCGGATCCCCCGCGAGACGGTCACCAGGTCCTTTGCCGCCGTCCGGGTACGTGTGACTCCAGCCTTGTCCGAGGCCCGGAGGGAGAACGAACCACTGTTCAAATGGTCCGGAAGGATGGCCCTGCGCATCCCTCATTCTGGCTCGTCCGTGGTGCACGGTTTGAGTTATCCACAGCCTGGGCCTCCTCACCCCGTGCGAGATGGCACTTAACGGCAGTGCGGGCCGCTCGGACTGCCGTCAAGTGCCATCTCGCGGAGCTAGACGTGCTGGTTGAACACGTGCCGGCGCACCCAGGCATGCATGGCGATGGCGGCGGCGGAAGCCGCGTTGATGGACCGGGTGGAGCCGAACTGTTCGATGGACAGGGTGGCCACGGCGGCCTCGTGGACTTCCGGCGTCAGCCCGGGCCCTTCCTGGCCGAACACCAGGACGCAGTCCCTGGGCAGCTCGTAGGTTTCCAACGGAACCGAATCGGGGAAGATATCGATCCCGATGATCGCCAACCCCTCCCCCTCCGCCCAGGCCACGAAGTCCTCAACCGTGGGGTGGTGGCGGACGTGCTGGTAGCGGTCGGTGACCATGGCGCCCCGCCGGTTCCAACGGCGTCGTCCGATGATGTGCACTTCCTTGGCGAGGAACGCGTTGGCGGTCCGCACCACCGTGCCGATGTTCAGGTCGTGCTGCCAGTTTTCGATGGCTACGTGGAAGTTGTGGCGCCGCGAGTCGAGTTCCGCCACGATCGCCTCGTGCTTCCAGTACCGGTACTTGTCCAGCACGTTGCGGCGGTCGCCGTCGGCGAGGAGATCCGGATCCCAGTGGTCCCCTTCCGGCAGCTCACCTTCCCAGGGCCCGACGCCGACCTCCACCGTGTGCGGGCCGGCCCCCTCAGGCTGGGGGTCGGGTTCGTCTGGGAGGCCGGGCGCTTGGTTCACCCCTCAACACTAGACTGGACCACTGGAGCATTCATCACCCGTGGAGGTAGTCGTGGCAGAAGCAGACCAGGTAGCAGGAAACCCGGCGGTATACCGCAGCGGCCAGGAGATCGAGTGCTGGCTTACGGACATGGACGGTGTCCTGGTCCACGAGAACCAGGCAGTCCCCGGCGCCGCCGAGCTCATCCAGCGCTGGGTGGACACGTCCAAGCGCTTCCTGGTGCTCACCAACAACTCCATCTTCACCCCGCGGGACCTGGCTGCCAGGCTGCGCGCTTCCGGGCTGGAGGTCCCGGAGGAGAACATCTGGACCTCGGCCCTGGCCACCGCCCAGTTCCTGAAGAACCAGGTGGAAGGTTCGGGGTCCGGGAACCGCGCGTACACCATCGGTGAGGCGGGACTTACGACGGCGCTGCACGAGGCAGGCTTCATCCTCACCGACCAGGATCCGGACTTCGTGGTACTCGGCGAAACCCGCACCTATTCCTTCGAGGCGATCACCATGGCCATCCGCCTCATCCTGGCAGGCGCCCGGTTCATCGCCACCAACCCGGACGCCACCGGGCCGTCCAAGGACGGCCCCATGCCGGCCACCGGGGCCATTGCCGCGCTCATTACCAAGGCAACCGGACGCGAGCCCTACATTGTGGGAAAGCCCAACCCGATGATGTTCCGCTCGGCCATGAACCAGATTGACGCCCATTCCGAAACCACGGCGATGATCGGGGACCGGATGGACACGGACATTATCGCGGGCATGGAAGCCGGCCTGCACACCGTCCTGGTCCTGACCGGCATCACCCAGCGCGAGGAGATTGCCTCGTACCCGTTCCGGCCCAACCAGGTCCTGAACTCCGTGGCGGACCTGAAAAACCAGATCTAACAGGAGCCTTAGAAGACCGTTACCCGGGATCCGCCGCGGGGAAGCGGGAAGTGCTCGTCCAGCAGCTGTTCAAGGACCGGCCGGTACACGTTGGGGTTCCATCCGGGACTTGCGTGGGCCGGCCTGGCGCCTTCGGTGTGAAGGCTGCTCGAGACCATGTTGGCCTTGAACGCCACGGCCCATGCCTCCACTGCCGTCTGGTACCGGACTGTGCGGTCCCGGGGGTTGCCGATGTAGGCCATCTTGGCGCCAGCCAGCCTGCCGGCGAACCTGCTGCCGTCGAAGTAGTAGATATAGGCAGATTCGGACTGGATCAGCAGGCTTGAGGGTGCAATCGGGGAAAGCTGCTCGAGGGTCTGGTCAAGGATCTGGCGCCAGCTCCTTTCGTCCTTGTGGATGACCCGCTCCCCCAGTTCGTACCCTCCGCGCAGGGTGGACGGGAACCGGAAGCCCCGCTCGTAGAGGAACACCACGCCGTCGAACCAGCTCTGATCCAGGACATCGTGCTTGCTGTAGGGGCTTGAGTCCAGCACGATGAACTGGACCTCCACACCGTGGATTTCCAGGAGCCGCGCGGCAACCTGGGTGGCCACCATCCCGCCGAAACTGTGGCCGTAAAAAAACAGCTTGGTGAGTTTCTGGGCACGGACATACTCGATGACAGCAATAACGATGCTGTCAATGTCCAGGCCCTGGTTGGAGTACCCCACGGCCGCCAGCCGTGCCCGCTTGTTGAGTGCGCCCCGGAGGGAATTGAGGATCCACTGCGCTTCCTCCCAGCTGGTCTTGTATCCGGGGAACAGGAACCAGCTGGCATCCGGGTAGTAAGCATCGGCGAAGTCGTCGGCGACGGGGAGGATCCGGTCCGTGCGGCGCTGGGCCTGCACCTGCCGGGTCAGCAGCATGTCTGCCGCGAGCAGGCCGGCTGCACCGGTCCCCGCCAGGAAACCGCGCCGCGAGAACTGTTTGAGGGCAGCACCTTCTGCCAGCAGCCGGGCACCCGGGACCCCGGGCCGGCCCTGTGGACTTACCTCCCCCTCATACGGCACGGCTCTACCGTAGGCACACCCGAAGACGCTGCCGCAAGAATCCGGGTGTAACCATTGGGTGACGCCGGGACCAGCAGGCCCCTCAGCTGGCGGCCTGGTCCTCCGAGGCGGGAAGGGGTGCTGCCTGCTGCCGGCGCCTCCGGAACTCCAGTCCAATATCGTTGTAACGGCCCAGCAGATCCGGGCCGGCAAAGGCAGTGGGGGTGTCCAGCAGGCCGAAAATCCAGTCGCTGGCGGTCAGCAGTTCAGCGTCCGAGTATTCCTCCAGTGCACGGCCGCACAACTCTTCCAGGCGTCCCGTGGGCACCAGCGGGTAGCCGTCGGAAAAATCCTCTCCGTCCTCCGTCAGGTCGGTGAGGACGTCGATGAGTGCCAGCGGCGGCTGGGTTGGGTTCGGCTGGGTGGCCCAAACATCGGCGCTTGGGGAAAAGGCCAATGAAACCCCGTTGCCATAAATTCCCGGCAGCGTATCGCTGTCGATGGCGTTGAGGTCGCTCCGGAGGCCGGCAAGGGCAGAAGACTCCACTTTCCCAGCCCCTGAGAGGTCAACGCGGATGTGGGAGCGGATGCCCATCCGCCGGACGCGCCGGACGATGTGCACGAGTTCAGGGCGGGAGCTTTGGTTTAAGGTGCCCCTGATATCAACGCGGACGACGTCGGCGGGGACATCAAGGTTAACGAATGCATTTAAGGCGCGGTCCATAGGTACTCCAAAAGAGGGTGTCTATGGCCGACGGCTCAACCTCGGTAAGCGTAACCCCCCACGGAAGCCGGGCACAACCCGCCAGTAACAACGAGGTGTGCTGGTTGCCGGTTAGGCGCTTTGGTCAGCCTGCCGCTTTCCGGGCTCCTGGAAGTGGGTGCGGCTCCCGGTGCCTCCCACCGAGTCCACCAGGGACTTGGCGATGTCCCTGAGCTTGGTGTTGGTGTTGCTTGAGGCCTCGGTGAGGATGGCAACTGCTGCCTCCTGGCTGCACCTGTTCTGGGCCATCACGATGCCTATGGCGAGGTCGATGATGGTCCGGGACTCCAGGGTGGCGCGGAGGTTGGCGGCGCTGTCGGTGTGGAGCGAGAAGCGCACCGCCAGGCGGAGCGCCTGTGAGATCTCGCGGGTGAATTCACGGGCACGGGCAACGGCACGCTCATCGAATTTGTGCGGAGCGTCGGAGTACAGGTTGAGCGCCGCCTTTGCCTCCCCCTGGAGGTTGAAGGGCAGGGACAGTACCGAGCGCAACCCGTGGGAGGCCACGGCTGCAGCGTAGTCAGGGCCCCAGCGGTTCTCGTCAAACAGGTCCGGAACGTTGACTTCGCGTTCCTCCTTGGCCGCTGTGAGGCAAGGTCCTTGCGAAAGGGAGTACTGGATCTCGTCCACTTCCCGGGCCGAATCGCTGCTCCAGCCGATGGTGGCGGCCTTGCGGTCGCGGAGCAGGGTGATGCCGCACAGGGCGTCTTCGCCGTTGCCGGCCATCTGGTGCGCGGAAAAACGTGCCAGTTCGTTAAGGAAGTCCTCGAAGTCGGCACTTTCCAAAATGAGGTTCTGGACCTGGTCGGTTGTGCTCAGGGGTTGTTCAGGGGGGAGCATGGTGCACGTTCTCCGTACGGGAAAAAGGGGTTATCGCACATGATAGAACAGCCCCGCGTTGCGGTCCAACAGGCCGCTGCGGGGCAGCCGGCCTGTTGGACCTGCGTGGCGTGGCGGCGAAAGCGGCTCAGGACAAGCCGAGCTCGTCCTTGCCGAACGCGAACAGATAGGGCACACCGGTTTCTGCTTCGATTTTTTCCTTTGCTCCGGTGTCGCGGTCCACGATGACGGCTACAGCCACCACGTTGCCTCCGGCTTTCCGGACGCCTTCCACTGCCGTCAGCGCAGAGCCTCCGGTGGTGGATGTGTCCTCCAGGACCAGGACGTTGCGGCCTTCCACGGACGGGCCCTCCACCTGGCGGCCCATGCCGTAGGACTTCTGGGCCTTGCGGACCACAAACGCATCGACGGTCCGCCCGGCATCCACGGCGGCGTGCATGACCGCGGTACCTACCGGGTCAGCGCCCATGGTGAGCCCGCCGGCGCACTCAAAGTCGATGCCGGCGTCGTCCGCCAGGGCCAGCATCACCTGGCCCACCAGCTTTGAAGCCTCGTGGTGCAGCGTGATCCGGCGGAGGTCGATGTAGTAGTCAGCCTCGGCTCCGCTGGAGAGGATTACCTTGCCGCGGACCACGGCGAGTTCCTTGATCAGTTCCAGCAGTCGGGCGCGGGCGGCTGCAGTATCCACTGCAGTGTCACTGGGGGAAGTCATGGTTTCCAGTTTAGTGCGGGCGGGCCGGTGTGGATGCTTGAGGCCTGTCGCCGCAGCTGGCTAGTCTGGACCTCATGCGCGAACTCCAGGCAAAGATCATTGAAGAAATGGGCGTTCAGCCCCGGATCGACCCCGCCGGGGAGGTGCGCAAGCGCGTCACATTCCTGAAGGACTACCTCAAGGCCACCCACACCAAGGGCTTCGTCCTGGGCATTTCGGGAGGCCTCGACTCGTCCCTCGCCGGAAAGTTGGCCCAGCTGGCTGTCGAGGAGCTTGAAGCCGAAGGAGTGGAAGCCAATTTCGTGGCGGTGCGCCTGCCCTACGGCGTCCAGCATGACGAGGAAGACGCCCAGGCAGCCCTCGACTTCATCAAGCCCAAGACCGAGTGGACCTTCAACATCTCCGCCGCCGTGGACGGGTTCGAGGATGAGTTCGAGAAGACCGTGGGCACTGAAATCTCCGACTTCCACAAAGGCAACACCAAGGCACGCACCCGCATGATCGCCCAGTATGCGCTGGCGGGAGAACACAACTACCTGGTGATCGGCACGGATCATGGCGCAGAGTCGGTGACGGGCTTCTTCACAAAATACGGCGACGGCGGCGCGGACATCCTTCCGCTGTTCGGCCTGAACAAGCGGCAGAACCGGGCGCTGCTGGCCGAGCTGGGAGCGCCCGCCCGCGTGTGGGAGAAGGTGCCCACGGCGGACCTCCTGGACGACAGGCCGGGACGCACCGACGAGGACGAGCTGGGCCTGAGCTACGACCAGATCGACGATTACCTCGAAGGCCGGGACGTGCCTGAATCCGTGGCTGCGTCAATCGAGGAGAAATACCTGCGGACGCGCCACAAGCGCACCGTCCCCGTCAGCATTTTCGATACGTGGTGGAAGCACGAAGGCCCGGAGGAACCGCGGACCGGGCTGTAGGAACCAGCTGATGCACCGCTGAATTCCCCGCCTTTGGGGACGCACGACGGCGCGCCGCACCGCGAAGGTGGGCGCGCCGTCGTGCTTTCCCGGCACAGGCGGGGAGGCTCAGCGGGGCCGCGCCCCCTTTCCTTCCCCGCCGAGCTGTTGGGTGATGCGGTGCGCCTCGGCCATCAGGAGGCCGCCCAGCTCCTCCTGCCGTTCGGGCTTGAAACGCGGCTCGATGCCGGTCAGGGAAAGCGCCCAGGCGGGCCTGCCGGAGGCATCAAAGACCGCCGCGCCCATTCCCCAGCTCCCTTCCAGGACAAGGCCCGGATTCACGGAGTAGCCGGACATCCGGGTTTGGGCGAGGTTGGCCCGGACCAGTTCCCTGGTGTGTGAGGCAGCGAAAGCACCTGCGTGCCCTTGCCAGTTCCCCAGCAGCTCTTCCTGCTCAGTTTCCGGCAGGAAGGCCAGGATCGCGGTGCCCGCCGAGGCGACACCCAGCGGGAACCGCACCCCCTCGTGCAGGACGAAGGACCGGACCGGGAAGCTGCCCTCCTCGCGCAGCAGGCACACGGTTTCGGAACCACGGCGGATGGAAAAGAAGGCACTCTCGCCGGTGGCTTCGGCAAGCCGGCGGAGGCTGGGCCGGGCGATCTCCTCAAGGGGAAACCGCGCCGATGCAACCGACCCCATCAGGAGGATCTCCGGACCCAGCACCCAGTTGCCGGAAATGGGGTCGTGGTCCAGCAGCCCCTCCGACGCCAGTGACGACAGGAGGCGGTGAACGGTTGGCCGGGTAAGGCCGGATTCCTTGACGAGGCCGGCGAGGGACATGCCCTCTGCACTCCGGGCCACAAGCCGTAACAGACCTGCTATCCGGCTCACCACTTGGGCTCCCTGTACCGGCGACGTTTTCATATTCTCCCTTTATGTCCACATTATGGATAGCCTCTATCCTACCGTCCATACTATGAAATTCCTGTTTTTCAGTGAAAAATGTGCTCCTTGACAGCCTTGGGGAACCATCGTAGTGTCCACTTCCAGAACCCCTGTCCACAAAGTGGATGACCCCGGATGCTCGATGAGGAGACTTCATGACAAAGCTTCAATCCACTGCCGCCGCTGCACTGGAAGGCGTGCTGCAGGACGGCATGACCCTCGCGGTGGGCGGGTTCGGCCTGAGCGGAATCCCCGCGGACCTGATTGAGGCCGTCCGCGACTCGGGGGTAAAGGACCTGACGGTGGTCTCGAACAACATGGGCGTGGACGGCAAAGGCCTGGGCATCCTGATCGATGCGGGCCGGGTGCGGAAGGTCATTGCCAGCTATGTTGGCGAGAACAAGCTGTTTGCAGAGCAGTACCTGGCCGGCAGGCTGGAGGTGGAGTTCACGCCGCAGGGCACCCTCGCCGAACGGCTCCGCGCAGGCGGTGCCGGTATCCCCGCCTTCTACACCAGGACCGGGGTGGGCACGCTGGTTGCCGAAGGCAAGCCGCACGAGGTGTTCGACGGCGAAACGTACGTCCGCGAACGCGCCATCCGTGCCGACGTCGCGCTTGTCCATGCGCACACCGCAGACACGGACGGAAACCTCGTTTACCGCTACACCGCCCGGAACTTCAACCCCGTTGTTGCCACCGCCGGCCTCCTGACCATCGCCGAAGCCGAGGTGGTTGTGGAACCGGGCCAACTGGATCCCAACCACGTCGTCACCCCCGGCGTTTATGTGCAACGCCTGGTGCAGGCCAGCGGCCGCGTCAAGGACATCGAGCAGCGTACGGTGCGTCCGGCCGCAGGCCGCCACGCGCCCGAAGCCGTGCCGGCCTGACCGCTACCCTACTTACCCGAAGGAGAACCCCCATGGCCTGGACCAGGGATGAAATGGCTGCCATCGCGGCCGAAGAACTGAACGACGGCGACTACGTGAACCTGGGGATCGGCATTCCCACGCTGGTGGCCAATAACCTGCCGGACGGCGTGCGGGTGGTGCTGCAGAGCGAGAACGGCCTGCTGGGCATGGGGCCCTTCCCCTATGAGGGCGAGGAGGACGCCGACCTGATCAACGCCGGCAAGCAGACCGTCACCGTGCTGCCCGGCGGCAGTATCTTCGATTCCGCCACGTCCTTCGGCATGATCCGCGGCGGGCACGTGAAGGTAGCCATCCTTGGGGCTATGCAGGTTTCGGGCAGCGGCGACCTGGCCAACTGGACCATCCCCGGCAAGATGGTCAAGGGCATGGGCGGAGCCATGGACCTCGTGGCCGGGACGCCCCGCGTGGTGGTCCTCACCGAACACAACGCCAAAGACGGCAGTGCCAAGATCGTGCGGGAATGCACTCTTCCCCTGACCGGGCTCGGGGTGGTGGACCGGATCATCAGCGACCTCGCGGTGTTTGACCTGGTCCAGGGCGGGGCGGGCAGCGGCCAGGAAACGGCCGGGCGGCGGCTCACGCTCACCCGCCTTGCACCCGGAGTCACCGTTGAGGAAATCCAGGAGAAGACGGAGGCGGAATTCACGGTGGCGCTGCCGCAACCGGCCGTGGAAGGAGCACCGGCATGAGCCTGCAGGAACAGTTCGGCAAGGATGTCCTGCTGACCGGCTGGGGGCACAGCCGCTTCGGCAAACTGGCGGACGAAACCCTTGAGTCCCTGATCGTCCAGGTGGCCACCGAGGCCATCGCGAATGCCGGGATCGAGCCGGGCCAGATCGACGAAATCTACTTGGGCCAGTTCAATTCCGGCATGATGCCGCTGGCGTTCCCGTCGTCGCTGGCGCTCCAGGTCTCGCCCCATCTTGCCAACGTGCCAGCAACGCGGGTGGAGAACGCCTGCGCCTCAGGCTCCGCCGCGTTCCAGCAGGGCACCAAATCGCTGCTCGCGGGCACGGCGAAAACGGTGCTGGTGATTGGGGCCGAGAAGATGACCCACGCCGGGGCCGAGGTTGTGGGGGCAGGGCTGCTGGGCGCGGACTACGACATGGCTGGCAAACCCTCCACCACCGGCTTCACCGGGCTCTTCGCCGAGGTGGCCAAGCACTACGGGAAGCGGTACGGCGATGCGAACCTGGGGGATGTCCTGGGTTCCATCGCCGCGAAGAACCACCGCAACGGGGTGGACAACCCCTACGCCCAGCTCCGCAAGGACCTCGGCGAGGAGTTCTGCCGCACGGTCTCGGACAAGAACCCCATGGTGGCCGACCCCCTGCGCCGCACGGACTGTTCCCCCGTCTCGGACGGGGCGGCCGCCGTCGTACTGTCCACCTCCGCCAGCAACGGGGCCACCGCACCCGTGCGCCTGGCCGGCTTTGGCCAGGCAAACGACTTCTTCCCGGCGGCCCGGCGGGACCCCGTGGCGTTCGAAGCTACCCGCGTCTCCTGGCAGCGCGCATTGACGATGGCCGGCGTCAGTCTGTCGGACCTGGACTTCGCCGAGGTCCACGACTGCTTCACCATCGCGGAACTGCTCATGTACGAGGCCATGGGCCTGACGGGGCCAGGCCAGGGCGCCCGGGCCATTGAAGAAGGCTGGGTGTACAAAGACGGCAAGCTGCCCGTCAACGTCTCCGGCGGGCTGAAGGCCAAGGGCCACCCGGTGGGCGCCACGGGAGTGTCGCAGCACGTCATCTCCGCTATGCAACTCACCGGAACCGCCGGTGAGATGCAGCTTGCCAACCCCCGCCGCGCCGCCGTCCAGAACATGGGCGGCGTGGGCATCGCCAACTACGTGAGCATCCTCGAAGCCGTCTAGACCGAAGAGTTTTTGTCCAGATATGGCGACTTGAACGCCCTGGAACCCGCCATATCTGGACAAAAACTCTAGCCGCGGGAGCGGATCAGGGCTGCGATTTCCGCGAAACCCAGGCGTTCCGCATTCTGCAGGGCGGTCCTGCCTTCGGGATCGCGGATATCCGGGTCTGCGCCTGCGTCGAGGAGCAGCCGGACCACCTCCTGCTGCCGCGGGCCGCCGCTGTTCAAGAGGATGGCTTCCTGCATGGCCGTCCAGCCCAGGTTGTTGACGTGGTTGACCGGCACTCCGGCGTCGATCAGGATCCGCACCGTCTCTACGTGTCCGTGTTCGCTGGCAGGTATCAGCGCGGTGCCGCCGTACCGGTTGGTACTGGCGACGTCCGCCCCCGCAGCCAACGTCAGCCGGAGCACCCCGTTGAACCCTTCGGCGCCCGCGTAGAGGAACGCCGAGTCCTGGATTGCGTCCTTTGCATTCACGTCACCGCCACGGCCTATCAGCTCAGCAACCAGAAGTTCATTGTTGGCTTTGGCGGCCGTGACGAGTTCCTGGTCAATCTGCGCCTGTTCCGCTGCGGACAGCAATGGTGCAGCGGAAGCCGGCACCGCTGGCGGCGGGATTTCAGGACCGGCAACGGCCGACGGCGGAGGAGCCGGCGGCTGCTGCCCCTCCCCCGGCGCCGCCTGGCACGCCGCTACTGACACGGCAAGGCAGGAGGCCACGCACAGGGCCAGGAACCACCGCATCAGCCCGGCCTACTGGGCTGCGCCGGGCACCGTGATGGCATCCGCGCCGGCCGCAGCACAGGCCTCATCCAGGGCACCGTCGGGAGCGCCGCCGACGCCGATGCCGGCCACCGAAGCCCCGTTGACCTTGAGGGGGACGCCGCCCGCAAGGAAGAGCGTGCCGGGAAGGTCGGCGATGCTGGGGCCGGTTCCGTTGATCCGCTTGGCAAGCTCACTGGTGGGGGTTCCGAAGGCCGCAGCAGTGTAGGCCTTCTGGCGGGCGGCCTCGATAGTGTGTTCGGCGGCGTTGTCCCCACGCAGCAGCGCCTGCACTGTCCCAAATCGGTCCACCAGCGCCACCGTGACGAACGGCAGCTTGTCCGCCTGGCATTTGGCAAGTGCCGCCTGCACGGCCCGGGCAGAGGCGCCTGCCGATATGCGGTTATGCTGCACCACGTTTTCCGGCACGGGCTGGATGTCTGCGGCTGGGACGGCTGCCGGAGCTGAACCGGGCCCGGCATTGGCGGCGGCCGTCACGCCGGCGGTGAGGGCAAGCGCACCGGCAGCTGCGGCGGCAAGGGCTTTTGTGGACTTCTTCATGATGTTTCCTTCTCGGGCAATGTTCGGTTCGGGTACGGTTCCATCCTTGCGGCGCCGCCAGGCCCTGCCATCAGGCGTTTGGCTGCCACATCCTGCGCCACAAGGCCAGCCGTATCAGCCAAAAGGCTGAGAGACGCGGAAAGGCGGGGGCAATAGCATTGTGGATAGCCTTCTCCCACCCGAACCGGAAATCCCATGCCTACCCGACCCTCCGCCCGCACCCCTGATCACGCCGTCGTGGAGCACCCAGCCCCATCCCCCGGCATGGACTCAGGCCCTACGGCTCCGGGCCGTGCCTCCTTGGCCGGCATCGATATGGCCGTACATCTTGGGTTCGCCGTGCTCCTGGTGGCCTCGCTGGTCCGGTACGTCATGCGGCACAGCCCCGCTGACAACGTCATGGTCCTCGGCCTGGCCGCAGCCGCCTGCCTGCTGTACGCCGTCGTGGCGGTACTGGCCCGGCGGGGGCGGCCCGGGGTGCCGTGGATGGCTGCCCTGGTGGCAGTCTGGGCTGTCCTGGTGGTCGCTGCACCGAGCTTTGCCTGGTGCTCGTTTGCGCTCTTCTTCCTCAGCCGGAGCGCCCTGGCAGGCGCCGCGGCCTACACCGCAGCAGGGGTCACAACCGCAGCCACCGCTGCCGGGCTGTTCCGGCTGAGCAACGGCACGGACCTGGCGATGCTCCTCGGGCCCCTGGCAGTGGGCGTCATGCTGACGCTGATCTATGACCGGATCCAGCACGACGCCGAGGAGCAGCGCCGCCTGCACGCCGAGGTTTCCCTGGCGCAGGGACAGCTGGCAGCCAGTGAACGCCGTGCCGGCACCATTGCCGAACGGGAGCGGGTCTCCCGGGAAATCCACGACACCGTGACCCAGGGCCTTGCCAGCAGCCTGCTGCTGCTCGAAGCGTCAGGGCGGTCGTGGCCGCACGATTCAGCGCGGGCCGGCCTCCTTGAAGCCACTGCGCTGCTGCGGAACAACCTGGCCGAAACCCGCGCCCTGGTGCACGAGCTTGCCTCTCCCGGGCTGGAGGGCTCCCCGCTTCCTGACGCGCTGCTCCTCGCGGCCCGGCAGTACGTCCCCGAAGCCCGGCTCCTGGTGACCGGGGACCCGCGTCCAGTCCCCGCCGAACTCCGTCACGCCCTGCTGCGGGTGGTGCAGAGCGCTGCCTCCAACATCCGGCTGCACGCCTCCGCAGCCGCAGCCACCGTGACGGTAGGTTTCCTTCCGGAGGCGGTCACCCTGGATGTTTACGACGACGGCGACGGCTTCGATCCGGCGGCGGCAGCAGCGCCGTCGAACGCCGGCGGCTATGGGCTGCGCGCCATGCGGCAGCGCGTGGAGCAGCTGGGCGGCACCTTCTCCGTGCAAAGCGCACCCGGGGAAGGGACCATCATCGCAGCACAGCTGCCGGTGCCCTCCGGCGGGCACCGCGTCCAGGGAACACCGGCATGAGCCCGGTCACGGTGCTGCTGGTGGACGACCACCTGGTGGTGAGAAGCGGGCTGCGGGCCCTGCTGGGAACGCAGCCGGACCTCCACGTCATTGCCGAGGCCGCATCCGGGGAAGAAGCCATGGACCGGGTCCAGGAGCATTCCCCTGACGTGGTGGTCATGGACCTCGCCATGGGTGCCGGGATGGACGGCATCGAGGCCATCCGCAGAATCCGCGAGCGCAACAGAAGCCAGGCCATCCTGGTCTTCACAACGTACGACTCGGACGCGGACATCGTGCGGGCGGTGGATGCCGGCGCCATGGGATACCTCTTGAAGGATGCCGCGCCCGAAGAGATTTTTTCCGCCATCCGCGGCGCCGTACAAGGCAAGAGCGTCATGAGCCCGCCGGTGGCATCGCGGTTGTTCCAGCAACTGCGCAATCCCGAAGAAATCCTCACTCCCCGTGAGGCAGAACTGCTGAGCCTCCTCACCGAAGGGCTCAGCAACCGCGAACTGGGCCGGCGTCTTTTCATCTCCGAAGCCACCGTAAAAACGCATCTTGCCCACATCTACGCCAAGCTCGGGGTTGAGACCAGGGCAGCCGCAATAGCAACCGCAATCCGCCGCGAAGGGATGCGCTGACCTCGCCAAATGTTGCCTAACCCTTGCAAGCACGGCCTGCGCCCCGTACGTTGGGGACTGCGGGGGACGTTCTCCTCGCACTCCGGGCCGATGGCACGGGGAGAGAATCAGAGTCACACGAAGGAATGCAGCCATGGCAACAGGCACAGTTAAATGGTTCAACGCCGAAAAGGGTTTTGGCTTCATTGCCCCCGATGACGGGTCCGCTGACGTTTTCGCCCACTACTCCGCAATCGCCAGCAGCGGATACCGCTCACTCGATGAGAACCAGAAGGTTGAATTCGATGTGACCCAGGGCCCCAAGGGCCCGCAGGCGGAGAACATCCGCCCGCTCTAAGGCTTAGGTGACCGCCGGCCCCGCGCCGGCGGAACCCCGTATCCTGCAGCGGCTTCTCCAGCATTTGCTGGAGGGGCCGCTGTTTTTATTGCCCGCGGTCCCCTGGCCACCAACCCTTCCGGTTCCGGATTTGGGACAATTGGAGGGTGACGGGACAGGACCAGGACCCTTGGGATGAGTTCGACAGGCTGGGGCCGGGCGCGCCCGACCGGGTTCCCGGGCACCCCGGCGGTGAACCCCTGGGCTTCGGGTTCCGGACCGGAGTCCGCAGCGCGCGCGTGGCCGTGGGATTTGCCGTATACACGCTTGCGTTGGGAACTGTCCTGGCCGTGACCGGATGCATTGTCTTCGCTGCCCGGGGGCAGTGGCTGCTCGTGGGCCTGATGCTGGCCATTGAGGCAGTGTTCATTTTCGCCTTCCGGCGCCTCGTGGCGCAGGCCCGCAACCGGTCCGGACACCGCCGTCCGCGCGGGCACGGCTTCCCGGAAAAACCTGCTTGACGTTGACGCAACGGCAACCCCTACGCTCGGATCATGGATGCAACAGATGCGACAGCGGCCCCTGACTGGTCCATCCAGGACGTAGCACGGCTCGCCGGCACCACCAGCCGCACGCTGCGGCATTACGACGAAATTGGGCTGCTGAAACCCAGCCGCGTGGGCAGCAACGGTTACCGCTACTACGACGGCGCCACCCTCCTCCAGCTGCAGCGAATCCTCCTGCTCCGGGAGCTTGGCCTAGGCCTGCCGGCCATTGCCGAGGTCTTCCGCCAGCAGACAGATCCCGTCACGGCCTTGGCCCGGCACCTGGAGTGGCTGGCGCAGGAGCAGGAACGGCTCACGCGGCAAATGGCATCCGTCCGGCAAACAATCGAAACAGTGAAAGGCGGAGGCGATATGGTGGCGGAAAAGATGTTCGACGGGTTCGACCACACGCAGTACAAAGACGAGGTGGAAGGGCGCTGGGGCAAGGACACCTACGCGAAAAGCGATGCGTGGTGGCGTGGATTGGGCGCAGCAGGGCAGCTTGAGTGGAAGTCACGCGCGGCGAAACTGGGCAGTGACTGGATTGCCGCGGCTGCTTCCGGCGTTTCCCCCGTGTCCGCCGATGCGCAGGACCTTGCACGGCGCCACGTTGAGTGGCTGGAGTCCATCCCCGGCACTCCGGCGGCTGAGGATAGCGGGGCCATCAAGGGGTACGTTGTGGGCCTGGCGGAAATGTACGTCGCCGATGCCCGGTTTGCGGCCAATTACGGCGGCGGACCGGGCGCACGCTTTGTGCGGGACGCGCTGCTGGCCTACGCGGAAGAGCACCTCTAGGCGAACGCGGACTTTCCCGTCACGGCCCGCCCCACGATGAGGGAGTTGATCTCGTAGCTGCCTTCGTAGGTGTACAGGATTTCAGCGTCGCCAAACAGCTTGCCCATTTCGAAGTCAGCACTGATACCGTTGCCGCCCAGCAGGGACCGCCCCATCGCCACCGACGCACGGGCCAGCCTGGTGGTGGTGGCTTTCGCCAGGGCTGCCTGCGCCATTTCCAGCTTCCCCTCCTCCTGGATCCGCGCCAGCTGCACCATCAGCGCCAGGGAGGCCGTGGCGTTTCCCAGGATGTCCGCGAGCTGCTGCTGGACCAGCTGGAACTGCGCCAGTTCCTTGCCGAACTGCCGGCGTGCCAGCGAGTAGGCGCGGGCTATATCGAACGCGGCGAGCTGGATTCCGGCAGCCTGCCAGCCCACCCAGGCCCGGGAGTCCCGCAATAAATCGTTGGCCTGGCTGAAGGACGTAGCACCGGGAAGCAGGTTGGCCGCCGGAATCCGCACGTCCTGCAGCGTGATATCCGCGTTCTGCATGATCCGCAGGCCGATCTTGTTGCAGATTTTGGCAGCAGCGTAGCCTGGCCGGTCCGTCTCCACAATGAAGGCCTTGACCTGCCGGTCCGCCGCATCGCGTGCCCAGACCAGGGCGAAGTCGGCGATGGTGCCGGCCCCGATCCAGCGCTTGGCGCCGTTCAGGACCCACTCGCCTCCGTCCAGCCTGGCGGAGGTCTCCAGCCCTCCGGAGATATCGGAGCCATGGTCCGGTTCCGTCAGCGCGAACGCCCCCAGGCTGGCAAAGGCTTTCAGGCCCGGCAGCCAGCGGTGCTTTTGTTCCTGGGATCCCAGCTCGTTGATGGTGCCGACGATCAGCTCATTGTGGATGCCGGCGAGGGCAGAAAGGGACACGTCCGCCCTGGCCAGCTCCACGTAGACCAGGCCCTTGAGCAGGGTGGAACTGCCGTCCACCTGGAGGGCGCCCAGGCCGTAGCCGCCCATTTCGGCCAGGAGGCCAAAAGGGAACGCTTCGCGGTTCCAGTAGGGAATGGAGGGCCCGCGCACGTGGTCCTGCAGGAACTCACGGATGCGGAGGTAGCGCTGGCGCTCGGGTCCCGCCAGGAGGTCCGCGACGTACATGAGGTCGGCGTCGGGAAAGGGGAGTGCTTCATCGCGTCCTTCGGGACCCACCGGCATCCACCTCCGCGTCGCCCAACCATTGGATGTCCTAGTATATTCACACAGCTGGTACATGAGTGATGCGCGTCACGTGGAAGAAAGGTGTTCGATGGGTACCCCATTGCCCCGCGATCCCATTGCTGAAGCACGGCGGAACTGGGAGGAACAGGGCTGGGCCGACGCCGCCGCTCCCATGGCTGCCATCACAGCCATTATGCGGACGCAGCAGATCCTGCTGGCCAGGATCGAATCCACGCTCAAGCCGTTCGGACTGACGTTTGCCCGCTACGAACTCCTGGCCCTGCTGAGTTTCGCCAGGAAGGGCTCCCTGCCAATGAACAAGGCGAGCGCACTGCTCCAGGTCCATCCCACGTCCATCACCAATGCCGTGGACCGGCTTGAGCGTGCGGGTCTGGTGGACCGGTCCCCGCACCCCACTGACGGCAGGACCACGCTGATTGAGCTCACCACCGCGGGGCGCACGCTCGCAAAGCGCTCGACGGCGGCGCTCAACGCCGAGGTATTCAGCGCCCCGGGGTTTGATCCCGGCGACTTGGACCACCTGATCCGCATCCTTGGCGCCTTCCGCCGGAACGCCGGCGACTTTGACGGGTGACGGAGGCGTGGGGGCGCCTTGGGGTTTGGCCGGTCAGCGCCGGACTTTCTCCCGCTTGAGCCGCCGCACCACGAGCAGGAGGACCGTCACGCCCAGCGCAGCGTAAACCGCGTAGTTCAGGAACCTGGAGTACTGCTCGATCAACTGGTATTGGGTGCCCAGCAGGTATCCCAGGCCGATCAGGGCCCCGTTCCACAGTCCGCTGCCCGCCAGGGTGTACACGCTGAAGGTGGCCAGGGGCATTCCGGATGCTCCGGCCGGGAGGGAGATGAGGCTGCGGACACCCGGAAGCAGCCGGCCAAAGAAGATGGAGGACCTGCCGTGGCGGCGGAACCATCCCGCGGCCTTCTCAAAGTCCTCCTGGTCCACCAGGGGGAGCCTGGACAGCCCGCGGATGGAACGCTGAAGGCCCAGTTTTGCGCCCAGCCAGTAGAGGAACAGCGCACCGAGATACGCGCCGAGGGTGCTGGTGATAAAAACGAGGATCAGCTGCAGGGACCCCTGCTTGGCAAGGTAGCCGGCCAAGGGCAAAATCACTTCACTGGGGATGGGCGGCACCACGGTTTCGGCGAGGGTAAAAGCACCCACGCCCCACTCGCCCATGTGCTCGATGGTCCGCGCAGCCACGCCCACCAGGCCGGTCAAATTATCTGTCGAGCCGCCAGCGTCTGACGCCATTCCCAACATTGTGCTCCCCCATCCGCTTCCGGCTGTCCCGCCCTGTCTACCTTACGCAGCTGGGAAAAAGCTGGAGCTCAGGTCAGGATGGCTTGGAACGGATGTGCACCCGCTCGCCCTGGGTCCCGAAAAGGCTGAGGAATTCAACGGGCCTTCCATCCGCGCGGCCGAACCAGTGCGGCACGCGGGTATCGAACTCGGCGGCTTCCCCCGCCCCAAGGACCAGGTCCTGGCTGCCCAGCACCATCCGGAGCTTTCCGTTCAGGACATACAGCCACTCATAGCCTTCGTGCACCTGCGGATTGGGCTGCTGCAGGGGCCCTGCCGGCAGGATGTGCTTGTAGGCCTGGATGCCGCCCGGCTTCCGGGTGAGCGGAATGATGGTCATCCCCCGCGCGGTGATGGGCCGCAGGTGCACGCGGGGATCGCCCGTTTCCGGCGCACCCACCAGCTCATCAAGCGGGACGTGGTAGGCCTTCGCCAGGGGCAGCAGCAGCTCAAGGTTTGGCCGGCGCTGCCCGGACTCCAGCCTGGACAGGGTACTCACTGAGATGCCCGTGGCGCCAGCCAGCGCGGACAGGGTGATGTCCCGGGCCAGCCGGAGCGCCTTGAGGCGCGGCCCCACTGATGCGAGCACCGCGTCTGTTCCCGAGTCCATGACGCTTTCGTCCCCGATATCCATCCATCAAGTTTGCCATTCCAGCAAAAATGTTTGCCAGTCCAGCGGCAAACGCAACAGCATTGGAGCCATGACTGAAAACAAAGAGACACTCCATGACGTCCTGATAGTCGGCGCTGGCGCTGCCGGACTGAGCGCGGCCCAGATGCTGGGCCGCAGCCGCCGTTCCGTAGCCGTGGTGGACAGCGGGGAACCGCGCAACGCCCCTGCCGCCGGGGTCCACGGCTTCCTTTCCCGGGACGGGATCAGCCCCGGCGCGCTCCTTGCCGTCGCCCGGACGGAGGCTGAGAGCTACGGGGCAGCAGTGCTCCAGGGCAGGGTAGTGGCTGCCGGCGGCAGCCTGGCGGAGGGCTTCGACGTAACGCTCGACGACGGCACGCAGCTTCGCGGCCGGCGCCTGCTGGTTGCCACCGGGCTCACCGACGAGCTGCCCGCCGTCGCCGGGCTGCGTGAGCGCTGGGGCAGGGACGTGCTGCATTGCCCGTTCTGCCACGGCTGGGAAGTGCGGGACCAGGCCATCGGCATCCTGGGGAACGGCCCGTGGTCAGTGCACCAGGCCCTGCTCTTCCGGCAATGGAGCAGCACCATCACGCTGTTCCTGAACAACAGGGTTGCCCCGTCCGAGGCCGAATACGAACAGCTGGCGGCGCGCGGAATCCGGGTGATGGCCGGAGCGGTGGAGGCCGTCCGGGTTGAACAGGACCGGCTGCGGGGCGTCGCCTTGGCTGGAGGCCCCGAGGTTGCCGTGGAAGCGCTGGTGGTGGGGCCCCGGGTCCATGCCCGGCTGAACGCCTTCGCCGGCCTCGGCCTGGCTCCGTCAGAACACCCGTCAGGAGCGGGAACCTACCTTGAAACGGATGCCGACGGCGGCACGCAGGTCCCGGGCGTATGGGCCGCGGGCAATGTCACGGACCTGAAGGCCCAGGTGCTGGCCTCCGCGGCAACTGCCGCCTGGACCGCCGTCGTTATCAACAACCACCTGATGGCTGAGGAGCTGGCAGCAGATGTTGACGCCTACAGGAGGGCTCTGGCGCCTACCGGTGCCTGAATTCCGGCTGGCGTTTTTCCGTGAACGCCGCCATGCCTTCCTTCTGGTCCTCGGTGGCGAAGAGGGAGTGGAACAGCCGGCGCTCGAACAGGACGCCCTGGGCCAGCCCGGTCTCGAAGGCGGCGTTCACGGCCTCCTTGGCAACCATGGCCACGGGCCTGGACTTGGAAGCAACCACCTCCGCGGCCCTCAGGGCCTCGTCCACCACGTCTTCGGCGGGGACCACGCGGGACACCAGGCCGCAGCGGTCGGCCTCCTCCGCCCCGATGAACCGGCCCGTAAGGATCAGGTCCATGGCCTTGGCCTTGCCGACGGCACGGGTCAGCCGCTGGGAGCCGCCCATGCCGGGCAGGACACCAAGGTTGATTTCCGGCTGGCCGAACTTGGCGTTGTCTCCGGCGATGATCAGGTCGCACATCATGGCCAGTTCGCAGCCCCCGCCCAGGGCGAAGCCCGAGACGGCAGCGATGGTGGGTATGCGCAGCCGGGTGAAGTCTTCCCAGCCGCGGAACCAGTCGGCGGCGTACATGTCCATGTAGCCCTGCGCCGCCATCTCCTTGATGTCGGCTCCCGCTGCGAAGGCCTTGCCGGAGCCGGTAATGACAACCGCCCCCACTCCGGGATCGGCGTCCATGGCCTTCACCGCGGCCACCAGTTCCTCCATGGTGGCTTTGTTTAGGGCATTCAGGGCCTGCGGGCGGTTCAATGTCACCAGGCCCACCCGCCCCCGCTGCTCCACGAGGATGTTGGCGTATTCGGTCACTCCGGGCTCCCGTCGTCCTGCGCTGCGCCGTGCGGTGCACTGCCAGCTGGGTTGTGTGGTCCGCCGTCCGCCCTGTGGCCGGACATATCGCGGATGTCGGTGATGATGCCGGAAAAGTCCCTTCCCGCGCCCTCCCCTGCCGCAAACGTACCGTAGATCTCCGCGGCCAGCGGGCCCATCCGGGCAGCCACCCCGGTGCTGTTGAGGGCGTTGACGGCCAACGAGAGGTCCTTGGCCATCAGGGCGCCGGCGAAACCTGGCTGGTAGCCGCGGTTGGCGGGGCTGGTGGGAACGGGGCCAGGCACCGGGCAGTTGGTGGTGAGGGCCCAGCACTGTCCGGACGCCGCGGAGGCCACATCGAACAATGCCTGGTGGCTCAGGCCCAGCTTCTCCCCCAGGACGAATGCCTCGCTGACGGCGATCATGGAGACGCCCAGGATCAGGTTGTTGCAGATTTTGGCGGCCTGGCCTGCGCCGTGGGCGCCGCAGTGGACAACGCGTTTGCCCATTATGTCCAGCAGCGGCCGCACCGCCTCAAAGTCCGCGGCATCCGCGCCCACCATAAACGTGAGGGTGCCTGCTTCCGCCCCCACCACCCCGCCGGAGACCGGGGCATCCACGGAGCGGTGGCCGGCGTCAACGGCGAGGGATGCCGCTTCCCTGGCCTCGTCCACGTTGATGGTGGAGCAGTCCAGGAACATGGTCCCGGGCTTCGCCGCCGCGAGCAGTCCGGGCTGCCCCTCCTGGCCGCGGTAAGCGTCCAGGACATGCCGGCCGCTGGGGAACATGGTGAGGACCACGTCCGCCCCGGAGACGGCTTCAGCGGCATTCCCGGCAACCGGCACGCCGCTGGCCCTGGCGGCTTCAAGGGCTGCCGGGACCACATCGAAGCCGGCCACTGCATAGCCGGCCCTGACCAGGTTTACGGCCATCGGGCCGCCCATGTGGCCGAGGCCCAGGAAGGCGACAGTGTACTTTTCGGTCATGGTCGGGCTCCTTTTTGCTGCGGTTCCACGCCCTGCAGGTCCAGTTCCCGGCTGCCCAGCGGCGCAAAAAAGTGTTCCACCTGGTCCGCCGCCACCTCAGCCAGGGTGGGCGGCTTCCAGCGGGGGTTCCGGTCCTTGTCCACCACCTGCGCACGGATGCCCTCCCGGAAATCCGGTGCCTCCAGGAACCGCAGGCCCACCCGGTATTCCTGCGCCAGGGCCTCGTCCAGGGTGCGGCCTTTCACGCGGCGCAGGGCGTCCAGCGTCACCTTGACGGACGTTGGCGACTTCGCCTCGATGGCGTCCGCCGCCTGGAAGGCGTCGGCGCTTCCCTCTCCTTCGCGTCCCCGCAGGCGCCGGACGATTTCCTCTGCGTCATCTGCGGAGTAGCAGGCGTCGATCCAGTCCTGCTGTCCCTGCAGTGCCGAGGGCGGGGCTTCCGTGCTGTAACGCACGACGGCGGCTTCCGCCGTTTCGTGTTCCAGCGCCGCCACGAGGCCGGGCAGTTTGTCGGACGGGACGAAGTGGCTGGCCAGGCCAAGGAACAGTGCGTCCGCTCCGCTCAGGTGGGCCCCGGTCAGTGCTGCGTGGGTGCCCGTTTCGCCAGGGGCGCGGGACAGCAGGTACGTCCCGCCCACGTCAGGAGCGAAGCCGATGGTGGTTTCCGGCATCCCTGTCCGGGTGCGTTCCGTGACCACCCGGAGTGACCCATGCGCGGAGATTCCTACCCCTCCGCCCAGCACCAGCCCATCCATCAGGGCCACATACGGGTTGGGATAGCGGGCAATCAGTGAATTGACCCGGTACTCGGTGGCCCAGAATTGGGCGGTCTGCTCCCCGCCCGCCAGCATGTCCCGGTAGATCGCCACGATGTCGCCGCCGGCGCAGAGGCCCCGGTCTCCGGCGCCCTGCACCAAAACCGTGGCAACGCCGTCGTCGTCCGCCCACGCGGTGAGCTGCTCCAGGAGCTGCCCCACCATGCCGGCCGTGAGCGCATTGACCGCCTTAGGCCTGTTCAGGGTAATGACGCCCAGCCGGCCACGGCGCTCGAACAGCACCTCGCCGCTTTCGCCTGAAGCCCCTTCATCAGCCGTGCCCTGTGCCGCATTGTCCGTCATCAACTTCCTTCCGGCATCACGAAGCTGGCTCCGTGCCGTATTCCCGAGGGCCACCGTGTGGTGACCGTTTTGGTCTTGGTATAGAAGCGGAAGGCGTCCGCGCCGTGCTGGTTCAGGTCGCCGAAGCCCGAGGCTTTCCAGCCGCCGAACGTGTAGTAGGCGATTGGTACGGGGATGGGGACGTTGATGCCCACCATGCCCACATCCACCCGGGTGGCGAAGTCGCGGGCGGCATCACCGTCGCGGGTGAAGATGGCCACGCCGTTGCCGAACTCGTTCCTGGTGCACAGCTCGAGCGCTTCGTCGTAGTCCGCCGCCCGGACCACGCACAGGACAGGACCGAAGATCTCGTTGCGGTAGATCGGCATGTCCTGTGTGACGTGGTCGAAAAGGGTGGGACCCACCCAGAAGCCGCCCTCGTTGCCCGGCACGCTGAGCCCCCGGCCGTCCGCCAGGAGCGTGGCGCCGGCGTCAACCCCCGCCTGGATGTAGCCTTCGATGCGTTCCCTGGCGTCGGCAGACACCACCGGGCCGAAGTCGGATTCCTGCTCAAAGCTGTGGCCCACCTTGAGGGCTGCCACGCGGTCCCTGAGCTTGGCCACCAGCCACTCCGCTGTTTCCTCCCCTACCGGCACGGCCACGGAAACGGCCATGCAGCGTTCCCCGGCGGAGCCGTACCCGGAGCCGATCAGGGCATCGGCTGCCTGGTCCAGGTCGGCGTCGGGCATGACCACCATATGGTTTTTGGCCCCGCCGAAGCACTGGGCCCGCTTTCCGTGGGCGGCGGCCGTGGCGTAGATGTACCGGGCGATCGGCGTGGAACCCACAAAGCCCACCGCTTTGACGCGCGGATCCTCCAGCAGCGCGTCCACGGCCTCCTTGTCGCCATTGACCACGTTGAACACCCCGTCCGGGACGCCGGCTTCCGTATACAGTTCGGCCAGGCGCAGCGGTACCGAGGGGTCCCGCTCGGAGGGCTTCAGGATGAACGCGTTACCGGCGGCCAGGGCAGGGCCGGACTTCCACAGCGGGATCATGGCGGGAAAGTTGAACGGCGTGATGCCGGCTACCACGCCCAGGGGTTGGCGGAGAGAGTGGATGTCTATCCCCGGACCGGCGTCGCTGGAGAACTCACCCTTGAGCAGGTGGGGCGCCCCGGCGGCAAACTCCACCACCTCCAGGCCGCGCTGGATGTCGCCTTTCGAGTCGGCGAGGGTCTTCCCGTGCTCGGAGGACAGGAGCCGGGCGAGCGGGTCCAGGTCCCGGTTGACCAGGTCCACGAACCGCAGCAGGATCCTCCCCCGCCGCTGGGGATTCATGGCCGCCCACTCCACCTGCGCCTTTTCCGCAATGCCAACGGCGCTGTGAACCTCTTCCCGGCCGGCAAGCGGCACCCGGGCCTGGACCTGGCCGGCGCAGGGGTCGAAGACGTCGCCAAAGCGGCCCGAGAGGCCTGCTGCGTGGTGGCCGCCGACGTAGTGGGACAGCTCGCGGACCATGACTGCACGCTCCTTCGCATGTGATGCAGGTCATTTCTGGTTGCGAATATACTCGGACTTCCTACTAACTTCCACCGGCCTCATCCCGTCCCTGCCCCTCCAGCCCGGGCATGCGCCAGGCGCCGCCGTCCCGGGGCACATTGGCGCCGGCTCCTGCCGGATGGAGCTGTATGCGCGGGCGTGTCCGCGCCATTGTGCCCCGTTTTGGAGCCCTGCCCCGTCCGCATTTCCGGCGCTCAAGGTAGGTTAGGAACTGTGAAAATAGCTACCTGGAATGTGAACTCGCTCCGTGCCCGCGCCGATCGCGTTGAAGCCTGGCTTCAGCGCAGCGACTGCGACGTCCTGGCCATCCAGGAGACCAAATGCAAGGACGATAACTTCCCGTGGGAACTCTTTGAACGCATGGGCTATGAGGTGGCACACTTCGGTGTGAACCAATGGAACGGTGTTGCCATCGCGTCCCGCGTGGGCCTGGAGGACGTTGAGCGGACGTTCCTTGACCAGCCCTCTTTCGGCAAGGCGGGGAAAGACCCGGTCCAGGAGGCCCGCGCCATGGCGGCAACCTGCGCCGGGGTCCGCATCTGGAGCCTCTATGTCCCCAACGGCCGCTCCCTGGATGACGAACACATGCCGTACAAGCTCAAGTGGCTGGAGAGCCTGAAGACCCACGCCCAGGAGCTCGTAACCAAGGACCCGGGTGCCCAGGTGGCCCTGATGGGCGACTGGAACATCGCGCCCTTCGACGAGGACGTGTGGGACATCGACCTGTTCGTCAACAACCGCTATACCCACGTCAGCCCGCCGGAACGCGCCGCGTTCCATGCCTTCGAGTCGGCAGGATTTACCGATGTGGTGCGCCCCTTCACACCGGGTCCGGGCGTGTACACCTACTGGGACTACACCCAGCTGCGCTTCCCCAAGAAGGAAGGCATGCGGATCGACTTCGTGCTGGCCTCCCCGGCGTTGGCAGCACGGGTCACCGGCGCTTCCATTGACCGCGAGGAGCGCAAAGGCAAGGGCGCGTCGGACCACGCCCCCGTTCTGGTGGAACTGGCGGACTGATGACCGTGTCCTGGACCCACGCAAGGAGGCCGTCATGACCGGAAGCCTTTACCGGGGCCAGGCCGGCCTGCCGTTCTCGTCAACCCTGCGCGTTTACGAACCGCTGGACGCCTTCCCCGAAGAGCAGCGCCAGGCGATCCAGGAGGCAGGGGCGCGCACTGCCTCCCGCGCCGCCGTCGAGAACGCCGAACTGCTTGCCTCGCTGGGGCGCATCACGCGCTCCGGCGGCGACCCCTTCCCCACCGGCCGCACTGACCTGGTACGCGTCACGAGCGTCCCGGCACCCTCCGGCGGCAGTGCCGGTGAACCTCCCGCCGACGGCGATGCCGCGGAGCCTGTGCTGCTCTACTGCCCCAGCCAGCTGGTGCTGCGTGCCGGCCTTGCGGCCAATGCCCTGATGGAGGGCATCCACGGCCCGCTGGCGGAACTGCTGATTCCCGAGGAACAGCGGGACAAGCACCAGGAACGGATCGACCAGGTGAAGGCCCGCGACGGCTCCACCCGCGTGCACACCCGGGCCTCCACGTGGGGAATCCCGTTCAGCTGGTTCTCGCTGTTTATGGAATCGGACCATAAGGACGTTGTGGAGTCCGGGGGGCGGATCGTCACGGTGCGGGTGTGGGCGCCCATCACCGAGGCCCTGGAGCGTGCGCGCTACGCGGTGGCCAACCTGGCACTGGCGGCGCCGGACCTGGACATGCTGGACGATCTTGCCCAGCTCACCGAGTGGCTTGAACTGTTCCACGTGGACTCCATGGTGGAGCTTGATTACGGTGCTGTTGCGGACAAGGTGTACCCGGACGAATCCCCCATGGACATCAGGCTGGGCATCGAGTGCCTGGCAGAGGGCGACATGACCGGTGCCGCTGCCGCCTACCGCCGGCTGGCGTCCCGCTGGATTCCGATCCGGCAGTTGGCGCGCGCCTCCTAGCTGCCCAGGGCCGGAGCGGCTAGGGCTGGGGCGGCGCCGTGGTCCTCCTGATGATCAGTTCATGGGGCGCGACGGCGGACTGGACCGATCCAGCCTGCCCGTCCAGTTCATCAAGGAGCATCTTGGTGGCCAGCTCGGCCTGCTCGTCGGGCCGCTGGCCCACCGTGGTCAGGCCCACGGCCTCGGCGAAATCGTGGTTGTCGATGCCCACCACGGACAGGTCCTCCGGCACCCGGACGCCGAGGCGGGAAGCTTCGAAGATCACGCCCATGGCCATCTCGTCCGAGGCACAGAAGATGGCGGTTGGCTTCGTCCCGGGCTTGGACCAGAGGCGGCGGAAGGCGGCCTGGCCGCTGCGGACCGTGAAGTCGCCCCATTCGTCCCATTCGGGCCTGGTGGGAAGCCCGGCCGCCGTCATCACGTCCTGGAACGCCAGGATGCGCACGCGGGGAACGTCGAAGTTCAGGTCTGTCTCGTCGTCGCCGTGCAGCAGCGCGATGTCCCGGTGGCCCAGGTCGATCAGGTGCCGGACGGCCGTGGAGGCAGCTGCGTAGTCGTCTATCCCGATGTAGGCGCATTCCTCGACATGGCCGCCCACCACCACCAGGGGTATGTCAATTTTCTGCAGGTGCTCGAGTTCTTCATGGGTCAGCGCCATACACAGGACCAGCAGCGCATCGATCTGCTTGTAGACCATGGTCTTGCTGAAGAGCCGTTCCCGGTTGCTGCCGTGCCCGCCCAGGTTGAACAGGGAAAGGTTGTAGTTGCGGGCGTGCAGTTCCCGGTCCGCACCCTCGATGGCCTTGGAAAAGAACCACCGGCTCACAAAAGGCGCCAGCACCCCGATGGTCTTGGTCCGGCCGGTCGCAAGGCCCGACGCCGAACTTGAGGCCACATAGCCCAAATCTCCGGCGACTTCGAGGATTTTTTGCCGCGTTGCCGGTGACACCCGGGGCAGTCCCCGCACCGCCCGGGACACGGTGGCGGTGGACACTCCCGCGGCTGCCGCCACGTCTTCAATGCTGACCCCGCTGTGGCCGCCCCGTTGAGACCTTTCACTTGTGCGTCCCACGGTGTCCCCTCATGTACTTCCTGCAGGCATGCGCCCTGCTTCTGTGCGATGCCCTCTGCCATGGTATTGCGGGCGCCGGCTTGCATCGCAGTGTTACCTGCCCGGGTGCCCGGCGGCGGGCCGGACCGGAAGTGTTACCTCCGGTCCGGCAACCGCCGCCGCAGGCGCACCATTCCGTACAGCGCCAGGAGCGTGGCCAGCAGGCCCAGCGCCCAGCCAAGGGCAGGCTGGGCCGTCAGCTCCATCCACAGCGTGACTACGAACAGGACCAGGGCCCAAAAGCCAAGGAACCCGATGATGATGTCAAAATCCTCGCCGGACCTGGCCCTGCGGCGGTTGCTTCCCGCCCCCGCGGGGCGGGAGCGGGAAGCGTTGCCCGTCACTTGACCGCACCTGCCGTAAGGCCGGCCACGATCTTGCGCTGGAAGACGAGCACCAGGATCACCAGCGGAATGGTGACGATGGTGCCCGCGGCCATGATGGCCGTGTAGGGGATCTGGTTCGGCTGCGCACCGGCAAAGCTGGCGATGGCGACCGTCACCGGCTGCGTGGCGTCATTGGACAGCTGGCTGGCGATCAGGAACTCGTTCCAGGAGGAGATGAACGCCAGGATTGCCGTGGTGAAGATCGCCGGCGCCGCCAGGGGCATGATCACTTTCCGGAACGCCTGTCCCTGCGTGCAGCCGTCCACACGGGCTGACTCCTCCAGCTCCCACGGCATTTCGCGGAAGAAGGACGTCAGCGTATAGACAGTCAGCGGCAGGACGAAGGAGATGTTCGGGATGATCAGGGCCTGGTACGTACCCATCCAGCCGATGTTGGTGAACAGCTGGAACAGCGGGGTGATGAGGGCAACACCGGGGAACATGGAGGCGCCCAGAATGAAGCCCAATACCAAGTACTTGAACCTGAAGTTCAGGCGTGCCAGGGCATAAGCCGCAAAGACGCCGATCACCAGGGAGATCACCGTGACGGTGACGCCGATAAACACACTGTTCAGGAGTGCCTGGCCAAAACGGTTGCCAAACGAGGTGTCGAAGGCAGTAGCGAAGTTGTCCAGGGTTACGTGGGTGGGCAGCAGCGAGGTGTCGTAGGTGAAGCCCACCTCGCGGAACGCCGTCACCACCATCCAGTAGGCCGGCGCAAGGCACCAGATCAGGATGACGACGGCGCTGATGTACGTGCGTGCCTGCGCCCATTTCTCCCGGTTCTGGGCAGCCTTGCGGCCTTTGTCCTGCCGTGCCCGCAGTTCCGTGGAGGCAGCTGTGGTTGTCATTTCTTCCCCTTACCGGTGGCTCCGCTTTGCTCCACGACGTTCGCACCAAGGAACCGCACGAAGATGAATGCGACCAGGAAGATGATGAAGAACGTAATGGTGGACAGGGCGGCCGCTGAGTTGAACCCTTGCCTGATCTGGTTGATCACCAGGATGGACAGCGTGGTGGTGTTGTTGGCACCGCCGGTGAGGATGTACGGAAGGTCGAACATGCGCAGGGCGTCCAGGGTACGGAACAGGATAGCCACCATCAGCGCCGGCTTCACCAGCGGAAGCGTGATGAGCCGGAACCGCTGCCAGGCAGTAGCCCCGTCCACCTTCGCTGCCTCGTAGACATCCGCCGGAATCATTTGCAGGCCCGCAAGGATCAGCAGCGCCATGAACGGCGTTGTCTTCCACGTGTCCGCAATTATCACGGCCCACTTTGCCGGCCACTCGCTTCCGGTCCACAGGATGGAAGCGTTAAACAGCTTGTTGGCGATGCCCTCGAAAGCGAAGATGAAGAGCCACAGCTGGGCGGTGACGGCGGTGGGGATGGCCCACGGAACCAGCACTGCCGCACGGACCAGTCCGCGGCCCTTAAAGGTCCGCGCCATGATCATGGCCATCCAGAAACCAAGGATTGTTTCGAAAGTGACCGTGATGACGGTGAAAAGGAACGTTGTTCCGGTGGCTGACCAGAACTGGCCGCCCAGCGTGCCGGGCGGGCAGGCGACGGTGCCGCCGCCGGGGGCGGCACACTGCTGGCCAAGCCAGTTCACGTAGTTCTGAATGCCGGCCGGGCCACCGGCGGTAAAGAGTCCGGTTGCCGGATCGAGCCCGGCGTCCTTCTGGAAGGACATGATGATGGCGCTGATGATCGGGTAGACGATCACAATGCCCAGCGCAATGACGGTCGGGGCAAGAAGCCATGTGGCCCACTTACCTTGGCTGAGGATCTTGTTGTCTTCCCCTACGCCCTTGGGTCCGTGGTGGACCGGGGTCCCGCCCGACGCCGGCCCTTTTACCGGCGTCGGGCCCAATTCGGTTGCCATGATGGAACTACGATCCTGCGCCGGCGGACTCGATGGACTTCTGCATATCCGCCAGGGCCTGTTCAGCAGACTTCTCGCCCTTGAGTGCAGCGTAGGAGTTCTCCTGGATGGCCTGGGTGACTGCCGGGTAGAACGGGGTAACCGGACGGGGTACGGCGTTCTCGATGGAGGTCTTCAGGACGGGCAGGTACGGCAGCTTGGCGACGAGTTCCTGGTCTTCGTAGAGGTCACCAAGGACCGGAGCGAGCGAACCCTGGGTGGCGAAGAACTTCTGCTGCTCTTCCTCGATCAGGAAGTTCACGAAGTCCAGGGCCGTGGCCTTGTTCTTGGAGTAGACGCTGATGGCAGCATTGTGTCCGCCGAGCGAGGAAGCACCGGGGCCATCCTTGCCGGGCAGTGCAGCCATGCCCAGCACGTCCTTCACCTGCGAGGATCCTTCAGTGGTGGCCAGGTTGTAGACGTAAGGCCAGTTGCGCAGGAACAGCAGCTTGCCTTCCTGGAACGCGCGGCGGCTTTCCTCTTCCTGGTAGGTGATGGCCTCGGCCGGGATGTTGCCGTTCTTGAAGGCGTCAATCAGGTTGTTGAGGCCTTCCTCAGCCTCGGGCGTGGTCAGGTTGGGCTTGCCGTCATCGCCGAGCACGGAGCCGCCGGCGGAGTTGATGGCCTCGGAAGCGTTGACGGTCAGGCCCTCGTACTGCTTGAACTGGCCGGCGTAGCAGCCGATGTTGTTTTCCTTGGCGATGGAGCACATGTCCATCATCTCGGCCCAGGTCTTGGGAGCTTCCGGAACGAGGTCCTTGCGGTAGTAGAGGATGCCGCCGTCGGATGAAACGGGCGCGGTGTACAGCTTGTCCTGGTAGGACCCGGCCTCGATAGTGGGCTCAAGCATGCCGTCCGTCTTGACGGCCATGGCGCCTTCGAGCGGCTGCAGCCATCCGCGGGCTGCAAATTCTGCAGTCCAGACGACGTCGACACTGACGACATCGTAGTTTTCGTTCTTGGCCTGGAAGTTCTGGACCAGGTCATCGTGCTGCTGGTCTGCCTGGTCGGTCTGCTCCTTGAACGTCACCTGCTCATCCGGGTGCGCCGCATTCCACTTGTCCAGGAGGGGACGGACCACGTTGCTGTTGTCCTTGCCCTGTACATACGTAATGGGCCCGCGGCCTTCGAGGTTGGCTTCGGCGTCGCTGCCGCCTCCCGTGGTTCCGCCGCCACCTCCCCCGCCGCAAGCGGTGAGGGTCAGGGCCAGGACGCCGGCGGTGGCAGCCGGGAGTAGGAATCTAGGGGTTTTCATTAGCTTGAAGCTCCTCGCTGAGTGACAAGTAAGTCGACAGTGCGGTTGTTGTGGTGAGGTTGTTGTGGTGACCATCACACTAGTAAGGTTGCTGTCGGCAATGCAAGCGTTTACATCAAAAAGTTATCTGAGAGGAACCTAATGTCCAAGCCGAGCGTTCCTGCCTCTGACCAAACTGGGGAATGGTGGGCCGACGCCGTCGTCTACCAGATCTACCCCCGTTCCTTCGCCGACGGCAATGGCGACGGCATGGGTGACCTGCGCGGGGTTTTGGGCCGCTTGCCCTACCTGGAGCGGCTGGGCGTGGATGCCATCTGGCTTTCCCCCTTCTACAAGTCCCCCCAGGCCGACGGCGGCTACGACGTGGCAGATTACCGTCAGGTGGATCCCCTTTTTGGTTCCCTCAAGGACTTCGACGCCATGTTGCAGGAAGCTCACCGGCGCGGGCTGAAGGTCATCGTGGACCTTGTCCCCAACCACACCTCGGACGAGCACGAGTGGTTCCGGGCTGCGCTCAGCGCCCCGCCCGGGTCCCCGGAACGGGACCGTTACATCTTCCGCCCGGGCAAGGATGAGGTGCCTGGCTCCGGTGACGGCAACCGTGCCCCCAACAACTGGAAGTCGATTTTCGGCGGAGCCGCCTGGACCCGGGTCACCGAGGCGGACGGTTCCGCAGGAGAGTGGTACCTGCATCTCTTCGACACCAAGCAGCCTGACCTGAACTGGGAAAACCAGGAGGTACGGGAGGAAATGCGCTCTGTCCTCCGCTTCTGGCTGGACCGCGGTGTTGATGGTTTCCGTGTGGACGTAGCCCACGGGATGGTCAAGGAGCAGGGCCTTCCCGACTGGGACGGGGTGGCCGCCATGGTGGAGGGCACTTCCGAGGTTCCACGGGAACCATCCCCTCCCGGTGATGCACCCGGGGCCCACACCAACGCGGAGGAGCCGCACCGCGCGGTATCCCCGGTGTATCCGCCCTCGCCTTTCTTCGACCAGGACGGCGTGCACGATATCTACCGGGACTGGCACCGTGTCCTGTCCGAGTACGGCAGCGACCGGATGATGGTGGCCGAAGCCTGGGTGGAACCGGCGGAACGGCTGGCACTCTACGTCCGGCAGGATGAGATGCAGCAGGCCTTCAACTTCGATTTCCTGATGGCCGGCTGGGATGCCGAGCGCATGGCCGAGGCGATCGAAGCGTCGCTGAAGGCGGCCGCAGCGGTGGGTGCCCCGTGCACGTGGGTGCTGAGCAACCACGACACCGTCCGCCATTGCACCCGCTTCGGCCTGGCGGATCCCACCACGTTCCCCAAGGGCATCGCCGCGGACGACGAACAGCCGGACACTGCCCTGGGGCTGGCCCGCGCCCGGGCCGCAACAGTGGTTGAGCTGGCGCTGCCCGGCTCGGCCTACCTGTACCAGGGCGAAGAACTGGGACTGCCCGAGCACACCATGCTTCCGGCCGAGGCACGGCAGGACCCCACCTTCTTCCGCACCCAGGGCGCCGAAACCGGACGGGACGGCTGCCGGGTGCCGCTTCCCTGGGCCGCGGACAAGCCCGGTTACGGTTTCGCGGATTCGTTCCCGGGCGGACCTGCGTCCCCCTGGCTTCCCCAGCCTGCGGAATTTGGGCCGCTTGCCGCGGACCAGCAGGATGGCGAGGAAGGTTCCACCCTGGAGCTGTACCGCGCCGCACTCGCCATCCGGTCCGGGCGGCGCCTCGGCACTGGATCCCTGGCCTGGGCCGAGGTCCACGCGCCGGAAAGCGGCCTGCTAGCCTTCCACAACCGGGACGTCCTGGTGATCGCAAACATGGGCTTCGCGTCTGCGCCCATCCCCGAAGGCTGGTCCGTGGCGCTCTCCAGCGGGCCGGAGCCTGCCGCAGAGTGGGAGCTGATGAATGAGGTTCCCGTGGACTGCGCCGTGTACCTGACCCGGAACTAGGGGACGGTCAGCGGACGCGCTCTGCCCTGCGGAAGCGCGTCCGCGCTCCGGCCCCGATATGGATCAATACGGGGATGTCCTTTCCCACCGCCCGTTCCAGGGCTGACACCAGCACCGACACTTCATCTGCGAGCAGGTGCGGGGCAACACCCTGCCGCGGAAGGAGCCGGACCTTCAGCGCGGGCATGCCTTTGACGTCATAGGTGGTAACTGTGGCGCCGGCGAGGTCGGGACGGTGCGCGAGCGCATGCTTCAGCGCCTGCTCCGCCACTCCCCCACCGATCCGCACATCGCCCGGGACCTCACCGGGATCGTACTCGACGGCCAGGACGTCGGCCCGCCCTTTGCCCTGCTGGGCAACCCAGGCCACCATCAGGCCGATCAGCACCAGCAGGGCCAGTGCCACCAGGATCCACAGCCAACTCTCGGGCCGCCCGGGAAACCGTGTGGCGTTAAACGCCGCGTTGATTCCGCTCCATGCGTCCGCTGACCATGCCCGCCACCAGGAGGCTACGGCCGGTACGGCGGCCAGCAACATCAGCAGGCAGCCAACTCCAAGCAGCAGCAGGCCCAAGGCCGCAACCAGGATGCGGTTGAGGAGGGTGGGGGTACTGTTCATGCGCCGATCACTCCGGAGGTTGCCACATTCACGCGAACCTCGGGCGAGGGCTCCAGTGCCATGGCGTCCACTTCGCTCCGGACTGCCGCGAGGACCGAATCCTGGTTTACAGGCACACCCGAGGTGGGACGGACATTCACCATTACCTGCCGCCGGGAGACCACAACCATGACCTGTTCCGGCGTGACGTTCGCGGCAAGCCGGGCCCGCCGCGCCAGCGAGGAAGCAATGACTTCATCGTCCACCACAACGGCCGGGGCGCCGGCGCCCGGGCCACCACCCATGCGGTGGCGGGCGCGGCGCCCGGGCAAAACCCCGTTGAGGAGGAAGACCAGGCCGGCCATTGCCAGCACAGCACCGATGGCACCCAGCAACAGTGAGGGAATTCCTGCCGGCAGGGCAACCAGGCGTTCCGCTGCCACCTGCGGTTCAATCAGCCAGGCCGGTTGCCCTACTGCGTGGACGCCTGCTTCGAGGAGCCCATAGGCTGACAGCACAATGACCAGGACGGCTGCTACGGTGGCCACCGCAGCACGCGTTGACCGGGTTTCACGGCGCAGGATCCGGTCCATATCCGGCCTTTGGCCTTCACCGTTGCGGTTCATCGCACCCGCCCCCCTTCACTGATCTTTGCCCCGGTGATCCGGATGTCCACCCGGCTCAGCCCGGAGCCGCTGAGCTCCGCCACCGCCGCCAAAATGCCTGCCTTTGCCCTCACGGTCCGGTCCCAAATGGAACCACCGGTCCCCTCAACGCGCGAGGGATTCTGGACCACCGCACTCAACGGCGGCATGCTGATCGGTGCGACGAGGGACAGCGCCAGCAGGCCGTCGTCGTCCGTCCAGTCAGCACGGACATCTTCCGGTTCCACCCCGAGGAAGTGGGCTGCTGCGGCTTTGGCGAGGCTTGTCAGGGCCTGGGTACTGATGCGGTTGTGGCCGCTCAGCTGTTGGCCCCGGACCGCCGGGGCTGTGGAGCTCATGAGGACGAGCGCCGGCCGATGATGGCGTCCAGGACGCCGCGAAGGTCCAGTTTCCCTTCCGCGGCCCGGCCCAGGAGTGCCCCGATGGCCATAAAGAGGAGGGCAACAAGGAAGCCCCACAACCCGAACTGCAGGGACATAAAGGCGACGAAGGCGCCCATCGCTGCGCCGGCCACGGTGAGGTTCACAGCAGCGCCTCCCTTTCAGTTGTGCCGGGCATGTCAGCAGGTCCGGAAGCTGCGGGTTTGACCGGTGGCGGAATGTAGACGTCGGTGACCTCCACATTGACCTCGATCACCTGCAGTCCAACGAGTTCCTCGACCGCCCGGTAGACCGCGGCGCGCACGGCGTTGGCCAGCGAGTGGAGCGGTGTCCCGTAACTCGCCACCAGGCTGATATCCACGGCCACCTGCGTTTCCCCGACTTCGGCGCGCACCCCGGCGGCGTGGTCTGAACTGCCGACGGCGTCACGGATGGCACCGAGCGCGCGTGACGGAACCGAGCCCAGGGAGTAGACACCGGGGACGGAGCGGGCAGCTATGCCCGCCACCTTGGCGACGGCTGTCTCGGAAATTACCGTACGGCCGGGGCCGGGTACAGGAGCCGGCACGGTGTGGTGCTGCATGCCCTGGTTGGGTTGTGGGTTCTGGTATTCCATCAGGCACTCCCCCTTCTGTTTGATCCCCACCCTATCCCCGGCGGTGACTTAACGGCAGCAGGCAGGGGCGCCCGTGATCCGGACGTCCCTGCCTGTACCCTGCACCTGTTGGGCAGTGGGTTCTACTTGTAGTGGCCTTCGCCGCCAACGCGGACGTTGGTGGGCAGGTAGCCGAACGGGCCAAGGCCGTCCTGGCCGAAGCTCCGGTCCACCTGCGAGATGCCGTCCCGGAAGTTGATCTTCACGGTGGGCGACAGCGAGCCGCCGCGTACGCCGTTCACGTTGTCGATGAACGACTGGACCAGTCCGCCCGGCTGCACGTAGTGCGAGTACGCCTGGAACTGGCGGCCGTTCTGGTTCGGGGTGGGTGCCTCCGGGGACTCGGACGGCAGGTTCAGGTCCGTGGGCGAGCCCAGGGCCAGGCCGCTGTTGTTCATGGGCTGGTAGTCCGAGCGGACGCCGTCGCCGACGAAGCCGTAGACGCCGTCCGGGCCGCGCATGCCGGCTGCGTAGGTGAACTGGTGGCTGATGGTGAACAGGTAGTACTTGTTCTTGCCGCCCTCATTCTGGATGAAGATCTGCGGACGCTCGGTCTGGTCGTTCACGCAGTTGGCGGAGAGGATCGGCGGCAGGAAGGACCACTTGGTCAGGTCCTTGTTGTCCGCCACTGCCAGGCCCACGTTCGCTGTCTGGTAGTAGGCTCCGCTGCTGTTGACCTCGTCAACGGACTCGGCATTGGCGTCACCGGGGCGGTATCCGAGGTCTTCGGGCTTGCATTCGTACTCGCCGCGGGTGCCGCCGGTGTTGCCTTCGAAGACCATGAAGGTCTTGCCCGGGTGGGCCGGGTCGGCAAAGGTGTAGGGGTCGCGGAAGGCGAAACCCGGGTTCTGTTCCTTGGTCTGGTACATCTCGCCGTCCGGTTCCAGCAGCTTGGTGTGCTGGAACCCGTCGAACGTCACGCCGTTCTCGTCGGCATGGATCTTGCCCAGTGCCTTGGCAATGGCCGCGTCCGGGGCGATTCCGCCGCCGCCCGCGTTGCGCTCGGCGACGTCGTAGAAGGTGGTGGCGGTGTAGAACACGTTGACCTGGTTGCCCTGCATCAGGCGGGTGGATCCGGACCATTCGGTGTTGCCGATGGAGGCGCCGTCAGCGAAGACGTGGCCGCCGTAGTTCCACTTGTCCTTGGCAGGATCCGCGTTGGTCTTGCGGAAGAAGTAGCCGATGCGTGCGTTCCAGTGGCGCTGGTCGAAGCCGTAGCCGGCGTGGCGGTCGGCCACCAGGGAGAAGACGACATCCCAGCCCTTGTAGCTGATCTGGTTCGCGTTTTCGTCGGTGAGGGACCAGGTGTCCCAGACCCATACGTCGTCGTTCATGGCGGGGAAATCCTCGGGGATTTCCGGCATGGTGACGTCGGGGCTCATGGAGTTCTCACCGGGGGCCACGGTGGGGTCGCTCTGCGCCATGATCTGCTTGGCGTCGGCGCGGGTCCACTTGGAGGTGAAGTCCGACGCTGGGTCGAAGGCTTCCTGCGTGTGTTCCGTGGGGAGGGGGAATCCGGGGGTGGGGGCCGGCATCTGCTCGGCGGCCGGCGGATCTGCCGGCTCGTTGGCCTGTGCCGAGGGAACGGCCAGGAAGGCCGAGGCAGCCACGGCTGTGGCCAGTGCTGCGGCGGCGGGGCGCCACCGCAGCATCCGGGGTGATTGGGGGTGCTTGTGCATTGTTGCTCTTCTCGCGGAGTTATAACTGTTCGTGGAAGACGGGCGGATGCCCATGCCCTTCGAACTCCGGCGGCCCCGTGGACACGGCAGGCGTCATCGGGGACGCCGTTGTATCAAGGGGGAACGGGGTTGGGTAGTCCCCGTAGAAGAGGCCCGGACTGTGGTGCTTTCCTGGCCGTGATTCCACCGTAGACAGGCTCCAAGGCAGAGATCAAACCAGGTTTCATCGGCCGATTCGGGGCATTGGCCACTTTTGCGCAAGCGCTTACACCTAACCCCTAACGCGCGCGTGCCACAACATTCTGCCCAGATCAAATGTTGCCTTTTGGCCGCGCAAAGGTGAGAAATGCCACCCCTTGGCCGGGACCGTTTTGTGGTCCGGGCACGGAAAAGGGAGGCACCTGCCCGGCTGGACAGGTGCCTCCCCTTCGCCCGGAATCGGGCCGTGCGTGACGCCGGAGGCCTACGCCTTGGGCGTTCGCGCAGCCGTAGCGTCTGCAGCCTCACCTGCGGCCAGTCGTTCGGTCAGCTGTGCCTCCACGGCTTCACTGACCTGGTCCTGGACCTGGTCCGCCAGGTGCTCCTGGTAGTGCTCCTGGACGGAGTCCTGGATCTGTTCCGCGACGTGCTCCTGGTAGTGCTCCTGGACCGAGTCATGCATGGAGTCCTGGACCTGCTCCGTGACGTGGGCAGCCATCTGGTCCCGCGCCAGCTTGCGCTGTGCGCGCATCAGGGTCTCATGTTCCCGGTGGAAGGCCTTGGCCGTGGAGATGCACATCAGGATGATGACCACGCTGAAGGGCACGGCGGTGAGGATGGCCGCGGTTTGGATGGCCTGCAGTCCATTGGCCAGGAGCAGGGCGATGGCAACAGCGGCGGCAGCCAGCGCCCAGAAGATGCGCAGCCAGTTGCGGGGTTCCACGTCTCCCCCGGTGGAGATCATGCCCATGACCAGGGCACCGGAGTCTGCCGACGTAATGAAGAAGATGGCGATCAGGAGAATCGCGCCGGCGGTGAGGACAACCCCGCCGGGCAGGCTGCCCAGCAGGTTGAACAGGGCGCCCTCGGTGTCCACGGTGCCGTCATCGGCGATGAGTCCGCCGCTGCCGAACAGCTCGCGGTGGATGGCGGCGCCGCCAAGGACGGAGAACCACAGGAAGCCCATGGCGGTGGGTACCAGGAGCACGCCGGCCACGAACTGCCGGACGGTGCGACCCTTGGAAATACGGGCGATGAAGATACCGACGAACGGCGCCCAGGAGATCCACCAGCCCCAGTAGAAGGTGGTCCAGGCGGCCTGCCATGCCTCGCCCTCTGCACCGGAAAATGCCAGCGTGTTGAAAGTAAGGCCTACAACGTTCTGGAGGTAGTGCCCGATCGACTGAACGAACTCGCGCAGCAGGAACAGCGTGGGGCCGGTAAACAGCACCACCAGCATCAGGAGTGCGGCCAGGACCAGGTTGGTGTTGGAGAGCCACTTCATGCCCTTGCCCACACCGGACACCACCGAAATGATGGTCAGCGTGATGATGCAGAGGATCAACCCGATCTGCGTCATGGTGGTGGCCTGGACAATGTTGGCCTGTTCAAGTCCGGCGGAGATCTGCAGGACGCCAAGGCCCAGGGAGGTGGCAACACCGAACAGCGTGCCTACCAGGGCCACGACGTCAATCAGGTTGCCCCACCCGCCGGAAACGCGCTTGCGGCCCAGGAGCGGCTCAAGTGTCCAGCGGATAGAGATGGGGCGGTTCCTGCGGTGCACCGCGTAGGCGATGGATACGCCCACCACAACGTAGATGGCCCAGGCATGGAGGCCCCAGTGAAGGTAGGTCTGCGTCATCGCCTGCTGGGCGAGCTCCAGCGGGGATCCCTCCACACCGGGCCGGGGCGCGGCAAAGTGGTTCAGGGGCTCGGCCACACCGAAGAAGACCAGGCCGATGCCCATGCCCGCCGCGAAGAGCAGGGCGAACCAGGACACTACAGAGAACTCGGGCTCGTCATCGTCCTGGCCGAGCTTGATGTCGCCATAGCGGCTGAGGCCGATCCAGAGGGAAAACGCCACGAAGAGTGCAACGGCTGCCACGTAGTACCAGCCGAACCAGTTGATGACGTTGCCTTGAATGGTGGTGAAGATCTCCGTGGCAGCCGCAGGGAAAATCGTGGCGAAGAGGACAAAAACAATGATGGTTCCGGCGGCGGGCCAGAAGACCCACCGTGCGAGCTGCGGGCCGCCGGCTTGGGGCGGCTGCCCCTCCTCCTTCTTCAGGGCGGGAGGTGTTTCCCCGGGTGGTTGGCTGATGGTCCTGGTGCCAGGTGTGGCGGACATTCCCAGTTTCTCCTTATGCGCTGTGTGCGCTCAGACTGCGTTGTGCAGGTTCGTCTCGTGTACGTTCGTCTGTTCCTGTGTGTTCTTATGTGCCGCTGCCGCGTGTCTACGGCCGTGCAGCCAGCAAGTTTACGGAATCCGTAAAGCCGCGGGGCGGGAAAGTGGCCGGCCCCGGGGGTATTGATGCCGGATCGAGACGTGCTCTGTGCGGCCCACTAACTGTAGGCCCGGAAAATAAGAAAAGCACCAGTTCCGAAGAACTGATGCTTCCCAGTGGTGGCTCCGACCGGCGTCGATCCGGTGACCTTTCGATTTTCAGTCGAACGCTCTACCAACTGAGCTACAGAGCCTAGGTGACTAGTCACCATGACAGCCGGAATCTCTTCCAACAATCAGAGCGACCCTGACGGGACTTGAACCCGCGACCTCCGCCGTGACAGGGCGGCGCGCTAACCAACTGCGCTACAGGGCCTTGCGTTTCTTGCTTCAGCAGTATCTCTACCGCTTTTTTCAAGGCTTCCAGCCTACCAGACATTTTCAGTCTGCTTGACCAGTTCCTTGCGTACCCCCAACGGGATTCGAACCCGTGCCGCCGCCGTGAAAGGGCGGTGTCCTAGGCCGCTAGACGATGGGGGCCAGAACCCGTTCGGAACAAAATAAAAAGGCGTCAAGCAAGGCTTTCCGTCTTTGTCCTTTGCGTTTCTCCGAACTGGACTCTAAAACTATAGGGCCTAGTCAGGAATTATCCAAAATCGGCGAAAAACACCGCGACGGAGCGGGCGGAACGGGTGAAGATGGACGGATGGATGCCGTAGCAGCACTCAACGAGATCGCCTTCTGGCTGGAGCGCGGACGCGCTGCCACCTTCAAGGTCCAGGCATTCCGCAAGGCGGCGGCGGCCATCAGCCCGCTGCCGCCGGAGGAAGTGGCCGCGCGCGCCGTGAACGGCCGGCTGAAGTCCATGAAGGGCATCGGCGACCGGACCTACCAGGTGATCCGCCAGGCCGTGGAGGGCCAGGTTCCGGATTACCTGGCGGATCTCCGGGAGAAGGGTGCCCGGCCGCTGGCCTCCGGGGGCGCAGGGCTGCGGAAGATGTTGCGGGGTGACCTGCACAGCCACAGTGAATGGTCCGACGGCGGCTCCCCCATTGAGCTGATGGTGGCAGCCGCCGGCGTGCTGGGAAGGGAATACCTCGCACTGACCGACCACTCCCCCAACCTCACCATTGCGAACGGGCTTTCCGCCGAACGCCTGCTCCAGCAGCTGGATGTGGTGGATGCGGTCAACGCGGGGCCCCCTCCGGGCGGCGACGGCACGCCGGGCACGCCGGTCCGGCTGCTGGCAGGCATCGAGGTGGACATCCTGGAATCGGGGGAACTGGACCAGGAGCCGGAACTGCTGGACCGCCTGGACATTGTGGTGGCCAGCGTCCATTCGAAGCTTCGCGCTGACAGCAGGACCATGACCCGCCGCATGCTCGGCGGTATCCAGGACCCGCACACCAACGTCCTGGGCCACTGCACCGGGCGCCTGGTGGAGGGGTCCCGCGGTACGCGGCCGCCGTCGGACTTCGATGCCAAGGAGGTGTTCGCCGCCTGCGCCGAACACAACGTGGCGGTGGAGATCAATTCCCGGCCCGAACGCCAGGACCCGCCCGATGCGCTGATCCAGCTCGCCCTCGACGCCGGTTGCCTGTTCTCGATCGACAGCGACGCGCATGCACCCGGCCAGCTCGACTTCCTGCAGTATGGCGCCGAGCGCGCGGAGAAGAACGCCGTTCCCGCCGACCGGATCATCACCACCTGGCCCCTGGAACGCCTGCTGGAATGGGCGGCGCCGCGCTGAACCTGCCGGGGCACGGGCTGCCACTACGTCCCGCGTCGCGGCCCGGGACGGCACCCGGGAACGTCCCCTGGAACTTTTTGGCAGGAAGTTGCGCAGACGTGGCCGATATCCGCCAGTCAGCTGCCCTTGCCCCCGGATAGATTTGCTGCATGCCTCCAACCAGCCCGGCCAAGCCGACAGCCCCCGCACCTGCCCAGACCGCTGCAACCCCGGTCAGGGCCCTTGGCGTGGCAGCGATGGTGGTCACCGTGGTCCTCTGGGCGTCGGCCTTCGTGGGGATCCGGGCGATCGGCCCCCACTTCTCCCCCGGCTCCCTGACGCTGGGCAGGCTGGCGATCGCCGCCGTCGTGCTCTCCCTGCTGGTCCTGCCGCAGCTGCTGAAGACCCGGCTCCTGCCAAGGGGCCGGGAATGGTGGCCGATCCTGGCCTACGGGGTGATGTGGTTCGGCGGGTACAACGTGGCGCTGAACGCCGCCGAACACGTGCTTGACGCGGGCACCAGCGCCCTGCTGATCAACGTCAACCCCATCCTGGTGGCCATCATGGCCGGCATCTTCCTCAAGGAGGGCTTCCCGCGGTGGCTCATCATCGGCAGCCTGGTTGCCTTTGCCGGCGTGGCGCTGATCGCCTTCGGATCAGCCCAGTCTTCCGGGCCGGGGGAACGGCCGACGACGGACGTGGCGGGCGTGCTGCTGTGCCTCCTTGCCGCCGTGCTCGCCGCCGTGAGCGTCATCGTCCAGAAGCCTGTGCTGCGCAAATTTCCGGCCGCGCAGGCCACCTGGTTCGGGATCCTGGTGGGTGCGCTCTGCTGCCTGCCCTTTGCGGGTCAGCTGGCCAGCGAAGTGCAGGCCGCCCCGCCGCAGGCAACGTGGGGACTCGTCTACCTGGGGATCTTCCCCACGGCGATCGCCTTCACCACCTGGGCGTACGCGCTTTCGCTGGTGGACGCCGGGAAGCTGGCCGCCACCACCTATCTGGTTCCCGGGACCACCATTCTGATCTCCTGGCTGCTGCTGGGTGAGGTCCCCGCATTCCTCGGCCTGGCTGGCGGCCTGGTTTGCCTGGTGGGAGTGGCACTGACCCGGCGCAGGAGCCGGAATCCGCGGGGAGCCGGGGCGGCCGGTTCCCGCTAGAGTCGGAGTATGCCAGCCAGCCTGCCGCCGGGCCTGCCAATTGTTCCTGCCGGCCCCAGCGAGCCCCTTCGCTTCACCATGTCCGAGGACGAATTCGAGGCTGCCGTCCAGGACGCCCTGGACAGCATCCCGGACAAGCTGGCCCGCGCCATGGACAACGTGGCGGTGTTCATCGAGGACGACTATGTGCCGAAGCCCGGGGAGGATGCGGACACCGTCCTGCTGGGACTCTACGAAGGCGTGCCCCTGACCGAGCGGGACTCCTGGTGGGACGCCGGGTCCCTGCCGGACAGGATCACGATCTTCCGGGAGCCCATCCTGGACATCTGCGCATCCCGGGAGGACGTCATCCACGAAGTGGCTGTGACGGTGGTGCATGAGATAGCCCACCACTTCGGCATTGATGACGACCGGCTGCACGAGCTCGGCTGGGGCTAGCCTTGTAGGCATGGGACACGACCACAGCCACACCCACGGCATCACAGCAACAGGCCGGCACCGGAAGCGGCTTATTGCCGTCCTTGCCATCACTCTGGCCGTGGTCCTGGTCCAGGTTGCCGGCGCGGTCCTCTCCGGCTCGCTGTCCCTGCTTGCCGACGCCGGCCACATGCTCTCCGACGCAGCGGGCGTAACGATTGCCCTGCTGGCTGCGTGGATAGCCGGCCGGCCCGCCAGCGATCAACGAACCTACGGGTACCAGCGCGCCGAGGTACTGGCAGCGCTGGCAAATGCCCTGATCCTGATCGTGATCTCCGTGGTCATCTTCAGCGAGGCAATCCGCCGGATCGGTGCGGCGCCTGAAGTCCAGACAGACATCATGCTGTTCGCCGCCGTCCTCGGCGCCGCCGCAAACGTGGCCTCCCTGGTGATCCTGCGCGGAGCACACCAGGAGAGCCTGAACGTGCGGGGCGCCTACCTGGAGGTCCTGGGCGACCTCCTCGGTTCCTTCGCCGTCATTGCCGCGGCCGTGGTGATCATGGTGACCGGCTTCCAGGCGGCGGACACCATCGCCTCCGTCCTGATCGCCCTGATGATCCTGCCCCGGGCGTGGAGCCTGCTCCGCGACGTGGTGGATGTGCTGCTGGAGGCCACCCCCAAGGGCGTGGAAGTGCAGATGATCCGGGAGCACATCCTCTCCGTGGAGGGCGTCACGGACGTGCATGACATCCACATCTGGACCATCACTTCCGGTGTCCCCGTCTTCTCCGCGCACGTGGTGGTGGAGGACGGGGTGCTCAACGCCCGCGGCGCCGACCAGTTGCTGGACAAGCTGATCACCTGCCTGGGTTCGCACTTCGATACGGACCACTGCACATTCCAGCTGGAGCCCGCCAGCCATTCTGAACATGAGGCGCACCAGCACGCCTGAGGCCGCGTGCAGGCCGGGGTTCCTGGCCCTGCTCAGCTCAAAACGTCCTTGGTGACGAAACGCCCGTAAGCCAGGGCACCGAACACGGCCACGTATCCCGCCTGCAGCAGCGCATTGCTGGCGAACGAGTCCCACAGCACGGGCTGGCGGAGCAGGTCGCCGAAGCCCAGCCAGTAGTGGCTGAACAGCCACGGGTGAAGCCACTCAAGCTGCGGCAGCTGGTCGAGGACCTGGGAAACCACCGAGAGCACCACCGTGGCAGCCATGGCGCCCACCGGCACCACGGTCAAGGTGGAGAGGAAGAGCCCTATGGCGGACAGCCCGGCCAGGGAGACGGCCAGGTACGCCGAGATCAGGAGGAGCCGGAGCACGGCCTCCGGCGGCTGGATAACATCCCCTGACAGCAGGGTCACCGGGCCCACGGGGAAAAGGGCTGCACCGATGGCGGCCCCGGCGATGGCAACAGTGAGCGGTGCGGCCAGGCAGAACGCCAGGGCGCCTGCGTATTTCACCAGGAGCAGCCGGACCCGGCCCGCCGGCGCCACCAGCAGGTACCGGAGCGTTCCCAGGTTGGCCTCGCCCGCGATGGTGTCACCCGCCACCACGCCCACCGTCAGCGGCAGGAACAGCGGGACGGAGACCAGCATTGCGGTGAACGCGACGAACAGGCCGTTCTGCGTGATCCGGTCCAGGAAGGCCGGGCCGCGCCCAGGCGGAACCGCCGAGGAGACCCTCACAGCCACCGCAATCAGCACCGGAATGGCGGCCAGCGCGAGCAGCAGCGCCCAGGTCCGGCGCCGCCGGAACAGGACCGCGATCTCGGACAGCAGGAGGGACATCCCGGCTCCCCGCGGCCCTGCCACGGCCGCCATGCCCTCCGCCTTCGGCTTCACGCTACTGGGCAACGTCGAACCCCTCCCCCGTCAGTTCAACAAACCGGTCTTCGAGGCTCTCCCGTTCCACCGCGAAACCGCGGACGCGGACCCCTGCCTTGACGAGCTCCGCCACGATGTCTTCCGGGGCGGGATGCGGGGCAGCGGCCTCCGGTGGCAATCCCGGCTTCGCCAGTGCCGCCACCACCACTTCCCCGTCCGGTTGGTGGGCTCCTGCTTCCGGCGACAGCCCCAGCGTTGCCAGGACCGCCGACGCCGGGCCGGGGTCCGGGGTGAGCAGGCGCAGGCGCGAGCTCCCGGACCGCCGCAGTTCGGCGAGCGGGCCTTGCGCCACCAGCCGGCCGGCGCTCATGACGGCCGCGTGCGTGCAGATCTGTTCAACCTCGGCGAGCAAGTGGCTGGAAACAAAGATGGTGGTCCCGTCTGCCGCCAGGGACCGGACCAGGTTCCGCACTTCACGGGTGCCCTGCGGGTCCAGGCCGTTTGTGGGTTCGTCCAGCACCAGCAGTTCGCGGGGGGACAGGAGGGCGTTGGCGATGCCCAGCCGTTGCTTCATGCCGAGCGAGTACGCGTGGACGCGCTTGCCGGCGGCGTGGCCAAGCCCTACCCGTTCCAGTGCCAGGCCCACCCGTTCCCGGCGCGTGGCGGGATCCGCGTGCCGGCCGGCGGAGTCGAGCCGCTGGAGGTTCGCAGTCCCCGAAAGGAATGGATAAAAGGCAGGCCCCTCCACGAGCGCCCCCACCCGTGGCAGGACATCCTGGAAGCTGCCGGGCATGTCCCGGCCCAGCAGCCTGACGGTCCCGGCTGAGGCGGCCGCGAGGCCCAGCAGCATCCGGATGGTGGTGGTCTTCCCCGAGCCGTTGGGGCCCAGGAACCCGAAAACTGCCCCGGACGGCACCGCGAGGTCCAGGCTGTCCACGGCCACCTGCTGCCCGAAGCGCTTGGTCAGGCCCTGCGTTTCGATGGTCAGGCCGTACGTCCGTTGTCCCGGAACCCCCGCGGGTTCCGTCACGGGGCGGAGGATGCGGCTTGCAGCCTGTCCGCGGGGACCATCCCCGCAAAGACACGGCCGTCGTCGGTCAGCAGGACGTTGAAGAGTGCGCTGGAGAGCAGCCGTCCGCCAGGAACGACGACGGCGGCCTGGCCCAGCAGCGGATTCTGCGCCAGCGCGGTGCTGAGCTTTGCCCCGGCTCCGGTTTCCGCCGGCAGTTCCACGACGGTTTCCCAGCCGCTTCCGGCCAGGTAGGAGCCGGCCTTGTCCTTGATGCCGGCCGCACGCTGGTCCGGGTCGGTGTCCGCCTCCGGGTAGCCGGAAGACCCTTGGCCCGTGGCCTGATGTGATGGATGCTGGAACTGCAGCTCTTCAACCGCGCTGCCAGGCGGCGGCACGAAATTGAAGAGTGCGGCATCCGGCGCATCAAGCGACAGGCTGGTGAAGCGCGTCCTGAAGGCAGGCTCTCCTGCCCCGCGTGCCGTCACCTCCACGGAGAGGGGCATGCCCGTTTCCCCATCGACGGCGATGGAGATCATGCCCACCAGCGTGTTGCCGGTACGCGGCTCGAGCACCAGGTTATAGGCGGCGCGCCCGGCAACCTGGACGTCCGGGCCAACAGACACAGCAGTTGAGCTGTCTGCCGCGGCGAGGAACTTCGCGGCGAGGTCCTGGGGCGTGGGCGGAACCATGCTGCTATCAGGACCGGTGCCGTCGGGGCTGGTGCTTTCAGGGCTGGTGCCATGCAGTGCCGGGCCCTCCAGCGGGAGGTCGCGGGCGTGGGCCGGGAGCGTCAGGTGCGCTGTTGAGTTGTCCTTGGACGAGTAGAACCAGACATCGTTGTCCCGCCGGATGACGTCCCGCTCGGCGAACCTGTCCACCACCTGAATGCGGACCTTGGACTTGCCGTCCATGAAAATCCTCGCCGTGTGCTCACCGGTGAGCATCTCGATGGCGGATGCGGCGGGGTCATCCGATGCGGGACCGGAACCAGGACCCGTTGCCGGCAGTTCCGGCAACCCCAGTTCGGAGGCCTGCTCAACAGTGCCCGAGAACGTGTGGGTCTTGTGGCTGGCCAGCAGGGCAAGAACATCGGCCGGGGTCTTGTCCGCCAGGGCGTCTCCGGCGCGTGCAGGGATGGATCCCACCAGCACGCCGGCGGCGATCACTGCCGGGGCGGCAACGGCAGGAACCCACCGCAGCCACGCGCGGTTCCGGCGCTGAGTCGCAGCCCCCATCCTGTGGGGCCCGCCCGTCTTCGGATCGTTCATTGTCCGGCCGTCTCCTTGATGGGAGTCCATAGCTCAAGGGTACGCCTCGGTGCGGCTCCCCACACCTGCCTGCGGCGCAGTCCGTGGCCGCGGGGGCCTACCCTGGCACTATGGTTCCAGCGCCGCCGTCGACCGTTATTCTTTGTCCCGTGGCAATCCGGACCGTTGCCTCCGGGACCCCCACCACGGCCGGGATGCCGTACTCCCGGGCAACCACGGCGCCGTGCGAGTTGGGCCCGCCCATCTCCATCACCAGGCCGCCGGCTGTCAGGAACAAGGGAGTCCAGCCCGGATCGGTGGACGGGGCCACCAGGATCTCCCCCGGTTCGAGGTGGGCACCGACAGGGTCAAGGATGACGCGGGCCCGGGCGGTGGCTGATCCCGCTGATGCCGGGCTGCCGGACAGCGCGGCACTGCCGGCCGCACCACTTGCGGTGGCATACAGCACCTCGGGTTCGGTGCCGTCCGAGAGCAGGGCCCTGGGAATGCGGCGCCGGCCGAGCTCTCGGGCGTAAGCGCTGCGCCGCTCCACGACGAGTTCGCGCAGTTCCCGGAGCCCGGGCCCTTGTGGGTCCGGGAACTGGAGCGCCTGCCTTGCCTCTGCGAAGTCGAGGAAGAAGATGTCCTCCGGGCTGTCCAGCCTGCCGTCGGCCGCAAGCCCGGCTCCCACCAGGGCCACCTGCTTCCTGACTTCCGCCAGTCCCAGGACCAGCTGGTATTTGGGCAGTTCCCGCAGGCCGGCGTACAGCCTGGTCCGGCGGAGGGCTGCACGCACCAGGAACGCACGGACCGGGCCCCGGCGGCGTGCTTCCGCCACCAGGTCCTGCACCGCCGCCTCCGCCTCCGTCTGGGCCCGGCTGAACTGGACGTCCGGCGCCATGGCGGGATCGGTGAGGCGCAGGTAGTTGGCCAGGACGCCCAGGATGTACGTGGGATCATCGGACCACCGGGGCATGCCCACGTCGATTTCGGCCACAGCCCGCTGACCGTAGCGTTCGAGGAACCGCACCAGCCCTGAGTGCAGGGCCGGTGGCAGGGTGCCGTTCCTGAACTCCGCCGCGAGCGCGGACGGTTCCCGGGCCTCGAGTGCCGTTCGCGAGTCCCTGTCATCCTTTGCTGCCGAGGCGAGGCGCCACAACTCAAGGTCCATCTCGGTGGTCACGTTGCCGGACAGGCCGCGGAGCACTTTCTCCAGGTCCTTCCGGCGGTCCTGCCCTCCGAGCAGCCGTCCCGCCAGCCAAAGCATCGCGAATGCCACTGCGGGGAGGGGCAGTACGGCGGGCACAATCGCGAAGAGCCTGCCTCCCAGCAGCCGCTCGGCGTGGTCGAGCCGTTCAAGGGGACCCGCTCCTCCCCCAGGCTCCAGGTCTTCGGCATAGCGCCGGGTGAACGAGTCCAGGCGGCGGAGCGCCGCCCGGGGCCGGAACAGTGCCCGGAGCGCGGTCTCCGGCACCCGGGCCCGCACCGCTGCCGGCAGGACATGCCGCAGGAACCCGAACGGCGTCCTGCGCGTCACGGAAAACTCCGGATCCTCAAAAACCTGGCGGACCACCGCGGCGGACCGGGCCTCCATAATGTCGAACACCCGGGGAAGGATGCGGCGCCCCACACTGCTCCGGACCGGCGTGGTGAGGTCAACGTAGATGCGCTGGCCGGCCTCCGCGTACGGCGGCGGGCCCTGCCGGGGCTCCGGAACAGGGAACCTGGCGGCTTTCGCCACCGAGGAAGCAATGAGCCGCAGCGACGCCAGCCCCATCGGGGTCAGCGGGCGGGTGAGGCCCTGGGCCAGGCTAAAGCACATGTATAGCCGGGGCCCTGGGCCTGCAGACCGCCCCTGGGGTACGGGGTACAGCGTGGTGATCGGCCTGGACTGCGTCAGCCAGGGGGCACCCCCGGCGTCGATGGCCCACTCGGTATCCTGTGGCGAGCCGAAGTGCCGTTCGGCCTGCATCCCCAGGGCTCCAAGCCCAACGGCCTGCTCATCCGTAAGGCTGGAACCGTCAACATGGCCGGGCACATCCAGCCTTTCCGTTCCGCCGCCCGGCCGCGGGCGGACCACGATGCGTTTGTCTCCCAGCTTTCGCTCCAGGACCCGTCCTTTTTCCGTGTCCACCACAAAGTGGTCCGGATTGACGGCTCCGGACACCACGGCCTCACCGAGCCCCGGCGCCGCATCGATAACCGCTTCCCGACGCCTGCCGGTCAGTGGATCGGCTGTAAACATCACCCCCGCCGCTTCGGCGTCAACCATCCGCTGGACCACGACGGCGAGGGCTACTTCGTGGGGCGCGATCCCTAGCGCCGCGCGGTAAGCGACTGCGCGGTCCGTCCACAGGGAGGCCCAACAGTTGCGGACGGCGTCCAGGACGGCGCCGCTGCCCACCACGTTCAGGTAGGTGTCCTGCTGGCCGGCGAAACTCGCGAACGGAAGGTCTTCGGCGGTGGCGGAGGACCTCACCGCCACGGCACCCCCGCCCAGGGCCGCGTACGCCTGCTCCACGGCGGCTGCGGTCCGCGGCGGAACCGGAAGGGCGCGGATGGCCTCGCGTGCCCTTCCTGCCATGATGGCGAGCTGGGCGGTCCTGCCCGGATCGGAGGGCTGCAGTCCGGCCTGGAGACGGCCGAGTTCGGCAAGCACACCGTCCCGGACCGTCCCGGCAGCCTCCCGGTAGGCCGCCGTGGTCAGGCAGAACCCGTCGGGCACCGGAAGTCCCGCAGCCATCAGCTCACCGAGGTTGGCCGCCTTGCCTCCCACGAGGGGCAGCATGCTGCCGTCGATCTGGTTGAGGCGCAGAATCAGGGCGGGGGCGGAGTTCCCGTCCGGTGGGCGGGAGTCCTGCCTGCCGTTTCCTGTGCTTTCCGGACGGTCAGCGGCCATGGTGGCGCTCCCCTTCGGCCGGGTGCGGTCAGGCTGCCCCGAGTACGGGCCCAAACCGGGCGCGGTCCGCCAGGCGCGGGTCCTCCCGGTCAGGGACCACCATGACGGGGCCCTTGGCGTGGTGGAGGACCCCGTCCGAGGTTGATCCCAGGAGCATCCCGGTGAAGCCGCCGCGGCCGCGGGTACCCACCACCACAAGCTCCACGTGGCGGCTGGCGTCCACCAGGACGTCCACAGGCGAGCCGTCCCTCAACTCGGATTCGGTGGGGAGGTCCGGGTAGTGGCTGCGAAGCCATGCCATTCCCGCGTCAAGGGTCACCTGGATGTCGGCGAACAGCGCCTTGCGGTCCATGGGGGCAGGAACCCACGCCAGGGAACCGCTGTACTGCGGCACGGCGCAGACCACGCGCAGGGTGGCACCCAGCCGCTCGGCCTGGGCTGCGGCCTCCAGCACGGCCACCCGCGCCTGCTCCGAACCGTCCACGCCCACCACCACAACGTTATCCACGCGCTGGTGGCCCGCCTTGGCCTGCTCCGCCTTGATGTGCCGGTCCTCGGTTGTCTCGCCAAGCCGGTCGGAGCAGACCAGCGGCACCGTCACGGTGGGGCATTTGGCGTGGGCCGGCAGTGCACTGCTCACCGAACCGAGGAGCCGGCCCACAAAGCCGCCGCGGCCGCGGGTACCGAACACCAGGAGCTCGGCAGTCCGGGACATCTCCAGCAGCACGCCGGAGGCGTCGCCGTTCTCCACGGACGCGGTGGCGTCGATGTCGTAGGTGGCCACCTTCTCCAGGGCCTGCTTGGCGATCGCTTCCGCGCCTTCCCGAATGACGGAGTCGTCCACAGTGGCGTAGCCGCCGTCCAGGCCCGAAGCCGCAAAGATGGGGACGGAATAGGCGGTGACGATATGCAACGGACGACGCCGGCGCTGGGCCTCGCGTGCAGCCCACACCAGTGCGCACTGGCCGTGGTCCGAACCGTCCACGCCGACAACGATTCCCTCGGCGGCGGCAGGACTGCCGCCGTCCTGCGGGTCCCGATGCAACTCTTGTGCGCCCATGGGGCCGCCTCCTCGCGATACTGCCTGATGTTGCGGCTATTCTGCCAGAAGCGGGCCGTTCCCCGTGCACCCGAACCCCTGCCTGAGCTGGGAAGAAAGGCTTGCTTCCGCTTCTCACTATTCTCCGTAGGCACTGCCTTAGCAAGCCACTTCGGCCCGGGGAAAGGGCGCTTGTCCACAGGCCGTGGGCAGTCTCCGGGAAAGCGCCTTCACACGGCTGAAAATGTTTCAGAATTGGGCTATCCCTGGCCGCGAATCTTCTGTAGTCTTCAGGACATTGTTGGTCCGGGACGCCTACTGCCTCTTTCCGTCAGAGCTGCCCGGCCACGCACTGCGGCCGGACTTTGGGGGTAACGGGACGCGCGCGGGCGAGGACGCCCGCACCTGCCGAAACTTCGAAGGAGGGAAACTGTAGTGTCAAGCATGCCTGGGAATGCCGGGACCGAACAGACCACCACAGTCATTATTGGCACGGGCCTGTCCGGCCTCGCCGTGGCTGCCGAGCTGTGCCGACGCGGCGTGGATTCGATAGTGGTGGACGGACTGGACCTCCTAGGCGCCGCACAACCGGCCAACACAGCTTCCCTCCAGCGGTGCGATGCGGCGGACTCCGTCAACCTTCGCGAGCGCAACGAAATCCTGCGGCACCTGCGGAACTATGCCGCCAGCCACCACGTCGACGTCCGCAACACCACCCGCGCCATCCAGCTGACCATGGTGAACGGCGGCTCCCCGCTTGCTTCGGCCCCGCAGTGGGAAGTGCACACGCCCACGGGAATCCTGGTTGCGGACCACATTGTCCTGACCCGTTGCGCCCACAGCCAGCTCCGGCGCATGGTCAGTGACTTCGGCATGGCTGTGGGCCGGAACCTCACCGCAGCCATGCGGGCCATCGGAATCTACCTGGTGGGCGTGGGCGAGCTCATCACGCCCTCACCCAAGGAAGTCCTGCGGCAGGCCAAGACAGTCGGCCAGGCGATCTCCGCCAGGGTGCACCCGGACAGCGTGGCATATCCCGCCACCGGGAGCTTTGCGGCCCTGCCCTGCTAGCGCCGCCCAGCGTCCCTGCCGGCGGTTTCGCCGGCACCCGTCACGGTTCGTCGTCCGTGCCCGCCGCCAGCCGGCGCCGGGCCAGGATGGCAAGGGTGGCCAGCAACCCCACAGCCACGGCGGCAAAAATAACGATGCTCCACTGGAACGGCTCCCCGGAGCCCACCTGTTCAGGCTCACCCGTGGTGCCCGGCTGGGCCGTCCCCATCGCGGGGGCGGTGCCTGTGCCGGCGCCCGGGGCGGCGGCTGTACCCGCCGCCGTCGGACTTCCTGAGGCCGCTGGAGTTGTAGCCGGCGCTGGACTTGTTGCCGGCGCGGCACCTTGCCCGGCCGAGGCGGCCGTAAAGGTGAACGTCCCCTCAATGGGATGCGAGTCTGCGCTGACCACGCGCCAGGCCACCGTGTACTCCCCCGCCGGGCCTCCGGCCTTCAGCTTCTGGGACGCTACGTTGTCCACGATGTCCACGGGTCCCTCCGCCCACTCGGTGCCGCCGGCGTCCTTGACGGAGAACGCGGCGCCGATACCCAGCGGAGTGTTGTTGAAGGTCACCGAAACCTGTTCGGGCGGGGCGGGCAGCGACGCGCCGGCGGCGGGGGCACTGGATTCCGCGGCGTCATGCGCGGCGGCGGGAGCGGCGAGGCCCAGCACCGCGGCGGCGAAAACGAGGAGCCCGAGCCCCAGGGTCAGGATCTGGCGGATGGGACGCATGCTGTGGCGGCTCCTTGTGTTGGCTTCCTTACAGACTAGGCGAAAATGCCTGCCGCCCAGCCGCCGCCCCCATAGGATGCAGGTATCCCCACAGACTTCCCCGGAGGACTAATGCTTAAGCAAGGCTCTGCCCTGGACCGGTACTTCAAGATCACCGAGCGCGGTTCCAACCTTTCCCGCGAGATCCGCGGCGGCTTCGCCACCTTCTTCGCCATGAGCTACATCGTGGTGCTGAACCCCCTGATTCTCTCCGGACCGGACTCCAGCGGCACCACCCTGGGGTTCACCGCCGTTGCCGCTGTGACTGCCTTCGTGGCAGGCATCCTGACCATCCTGATGGGGGCCTGGGCCAAGCACCCCTTCGCGCTTGCCACCGGCCTGGGCGTCAACGCGTTCGTGGCCGTCACCGTGGCCACCAACCCGGGCCTGACCTGGCCGGACATGATGGGCCTGGTGGTGCTCTCCGGCGTCACCATGCTGATCCTGGTGCTCACCGGATTCCGCACCGCCGTGTTCAAGGCCGTTCCGGACGGGCTCAAGACAGCCATTGTGGTGGGCATCGGCCTGTTCATCGCGCTGATCGGCCTGGTCAACGCCGGCTTCGTCCGCCGCATCCCTGACGTCGCCGGCACCACCGTGCCCGTGGGCCTGGGCTACGACGGCAAGCTCCTGGGCTGGCCCACCGCCGTGTTCATCTTCGGCCTGATCCTGACCATCGCCCTGGTGGTGCGCAAGGTCAAGGGCGCCATCCTGATCGGCATCATCACCTCCACCATCATCTCGGTGCTCCTGGAGATGACCCTGCACATCGGACCGAGCTTCGACGGCGAGACCTCCAACCCCCAGGGCTGGTCCCTGGTGGCGCCGACCTTCACCGGTTGGGCCGCCCCGGACCTGTCCCTGATTGGCAAGGCAAACCCGTTCGGCGCCTTCGAGCACCTGGGCTTCGTTGCCGCCACCCTGCTCGCCTTCGTCATCCTGCTGAGCATCTTCTTCGATGCCATGGGGACCATGGTGGGCCTGGCCAACGAGGCCGGAACAGTCGATGAACACGGCAACATCCCGGACGTGGACCGCGTGCTGCAGGTGGATGCCCTCGGGGCGATCGTGGGCGGCGGCGCTTCGGTTTCCTCCAACCAGATCTACGTGGAAGCCGGCGCCGGAATCGGCGAAGGTGCCCGCACGGGCGTGGCCTCGATCGTCACCGGGCTGCTGTTCCTGGTGGCCATGTTCTTCACCCCGCTGATCAACCTGGTGCCCTTCGAAGCGGTGGCCCCCGCCCTGGTGGTGGTGGGTTTCATGATGGTGTCCCAGGTGGGCAGGATTGACTGGCAGGACTGGGGCATCGCCATCCCGGCCTTCCTGACCTTCACCCTGATGCCGTTCACGTACTCCATCGCCAACGGCCTGGGCGCCGGCTTCATCGCCTTTGTCCTGATCCGCACCGTCCAGGGCCGGGTCAAGGAGATCCACCCGCTCATGTGGGCCGTAGCCGGCGCGTTCCTGCTGTTCTTCGCTGTGGGGCCCATCGAGGCGGCACTGGGAATGTAGCCCGCGGCTCCGGCTGCATGAAAAACCCCAGGCCTGGCGCCTTACACGGGAGTGTTCGGCGCCAGGCCTTCATCACCGGTCAACGCGCGGGCTTTCTTTTCCCGGAGCTTGTCCAGGCGGTTCATGAGCGGCGAGGTGGTGGCGCCGTGGATCACGATGGACAGCGCCACCACCAGCCCCACAAAAGCCCACAGCTCCTCCGCCTGGCCGGCGAACTCGCCTTTGCCCAGCGCATAGGAGAGGTAGTACAGCGATCCGATACCCCTGATCCCGAAGAACGAGAGGGCGATCCGCTCGCGGGGACCGGTCTTGCCGCCCAGCAGCCCCACCCAGCCTGCCAACGGCCTCACCAGCATCAGGAAGGCCAGCGCCACCAGCACCTCGGTCCAGCCGATGCCGGCAAGCAGCCCCCGTGCAATCGCGCCGCCCAGCAGCACCAGGATCACCACCGTCATGAGCCGCTCCAGCTGCTCCACATAGGAGTGCAGCACCCGGTGGTAGCCGTGCGTGTGCTCAGCGGCCCGGATGGTCACGGCGCAGACAAACACCGCGATGAAACCGTAGCCCTCGATCATCTCGGTGGCGCCGTACGCGAGGAACGTTGCGGCGAGGGCCACGAAGCCTTCCGAGTGGTTGGACAGCCGGAGGCTGTCCACGCGGGCAGAGAAGAACAGCCGCGCCAGGAGCTTGCCGGTGAGGAAGCCCAGCAGCAACCCGATGGCCAGCCGCCACAGGACGTCCACCCCAAACCATTCCGGGAACCAGGCCCCCGGGGATGAGCCCACGATGCTGATGGCGATGGCCAGGTACACAAAGGGGAACGCCAGGCCGTCGTTGAGGCCGGCTTCGGACGTGAGGCCAAAGCGGACCTCATCTTCCTTGTCCGCGCCCTCTTCCTCGTCCGCGGGCTCGCCCACCTGCACTTCGGAGGCCAGGACCGGGTCCGTGGGCGCCAGGCTCGAGGCCACGAGCAGGGCAGCGCCAAGGCCCAGGCCCAGGAACCACAGGCCCAGCAGGGTCAGGGCGACGATGCACAGCGGCATGGCGATTCCGAGTAGCCGCCAGGTGGTGGCCCAGCGCTTGCGGCCCACGGGGCGGTCCAGGGCAAGCCCGGCGCCCATCAGCGAGATGATGACGCAGATCTCCGTCAGGTGCACCACAAAGTCGCTGTGTGCCATGGGATCCGGGTCCGGAAGCGTTGGAATCAGGGCGAACGCCGCCATGCCGGCACCAAGGAAAACCATGGGCATGGAGAACGGCATATTGCGCAGGAGCTTGGGGAGGACAGCTGCGGTAAACACGGCCGCGCCGGCGGCAGCAAAGAGGATGCTGGGGGCTTCAAACACGGGACTGTTCTCCGGCCTAAATCTGATGCGCCGTCCGGCGCAAAAGGTGATGGGGTCCCCGGGGGAAGGGGTTGCTCCACAATAGCCCCTGCTGCCGGCAGACGCTGACGATCTTGGATTCCAGACAGGGCGGCCGCGGGGCTGCTGGTTTTCGCCCTCCGCATGCGGTGAGCTTGGAGCATGGCCCCTTCCACACCTGCCGTTGACCTCCCGCCCCAGCCCTGGAAGGGGAGGTACGACGGCGATGATGCCGCGCACCGCCGCTGGTGGCAGGCAGTCAGTGCTTACGACGGCGGGACACCAGGTACCGGAGCGGAGGACCTCATGGGTGCTGGGGTTGATGCCGGCGGGGATTCCAAGCCCGCCACCCTGCTGGGCTTCGCCAGCGATGAGGGGGTGCGCCGGAACAAGGGCCGCACCGGCGCGGCGGCCGCACCCGCAGCGATCCGCAAGGCGCTGGGCCCCCTTGCGTTCCATCTGGACCGTGCCGTGCACGACGCCGGGGACGTGGTGGTGTCAGGCGGTGACCTTGAATCCGGCCAGGAACGCGCCGGCCGGGCCGTAGCGGCACTGCTCGACGCCGGACACCTGGCTGCGGTGCTGGGCGGCGGCCATGAAACGGCCTTCGCGAGCTATCTGGGAGTGGCCGCCTCCGAGGCTGTCCGGGGCGGGAAGCGGCTGGGCATCCTGAACCTTGACGCCCACTTCGACCTGCGGGAGGAACCGGTGGCCACGTCCGGTACGCCGTTCCTGCAGATGGCCCGTGCGGAAGCGGCCGCCGGGCGCGACTTCCGCTACGCCGTCGTCGGAATTTCCGAACCCAACAACACGCGGGCACTTTTTGACACGGCGCGGGCGCTCGGCGTGCGCTACCTGCTGGACGAGGACTGCGAGGCCGACCGTGTCCGCGCCTTCGTGGCCGGGTTCCTTGACGGGATCGACGTGCTCTACCTGACCATCGACCTCGACGTGCTGCCGGCCGGCGTGGCCCCGGGCGTCAGTGCGCCGGCGGCGTACGGCGTACCTCTTCCGGTTATCGCCGCGGTGTGCCGGCAGGTGGCCTGGAGCGGGAAACTGCTGCACCTGGACATTGCAGAGCTGAACCCCGCACTAGACGTGGACGGCCGGACCGCCCGGGTGGCCGCGCGGCTGCTGGATACCCTGCTGCGCTGATCCAGAGCAGGACACGGCTCCCAAAAAAGTAAGTATGCTGTCTATTATTGGACCCATTACCGACGGAAGGGAGCGGGCCCGATGCGGCGCCGAGGAATAATGGCAGGCCTGCTGCTGGCCATCCTGATGGTCCTGAGCGGCTGCGGATCCAGCTTCCCCGCCGATCCCGAGGGGACCCTGGAGAGGGTGCGGGGCGGAACCCTCCGCGTGGGGGCCAGCATGAACGGAGACTGGGTGCGGATTACTGCTCCGGGAGGGGGCAGGCTCAGCAGCAATGATGTCCAAGGCATGGAAGCGGAGCTGGTGAAGGATTTCGCAGCCCGGCTGGGGGCCGAGATCGAATGGGTTGCCGGAACAGAACAGGTCCTGGCCGACGAACTCAAGCACGGCGGGCTGGATCTGGCGATCGGCGGCCTGGACGACAAAACACCCTGGGTGACCCACGCCGGTTTGACCCGGCCCTACGCCGAATCGCGGGACGGGCGCGGAAGCCTCCACAAGCACGTCATGCTGGTGCCGCTCGGCGAGAACGCCTTCCTGCTTGAACTGGACAAGTACCTGATGGAAGTGAAGGCAGAGCAATGACGGACCTTCGAAGCGGCGGCACCGTGCGGTTCGGCCACACCGAACTCCCGGCGGAGCAGCGGGAAGCGCTGCGCAAGGCCGCCAGGCTCGAGTGGGCCACCATGGGTTTCCTTGCGGTGACCACCACCCTGGTGTTCCTGGTGCTGGGCAACTCGCAGGCCATGAAGGCGGCCTGGATCGAGGACCTCCTCTCCTTTTTGCCGCCCATCTCCTTCCTCATTGCAGCCCGCATCATCCGGAAGCCGCCGTCGGAGGACCACCCCTACGGCTACCACCGGTCAACGGGGGTGGCGCACCTTGTGGCGGCTGTTGCCCTGACGGTCATGGGCGGCTACCTCCTGGTGGAATCCGGGCTCGGCCTGCTGAAGGCGGAGCACCCCACCATCGGCGGCATCGAGCTATTCGGCAGCACCATCTGGCTGGGCTGGCTGATGATGGGCGTTATGTTCCTCACCGCGGCACCGCCCGTGGTCCTGGGCAGGATGAAGATGAAGCTTGCCGAGCAACTGCACGACAAAGTGCTGTACGCGGACGCGGACATGAACAAGGCGGACTGGATGACCGCCGTTGCGGCGGTGACCGGCGTCGGCGGAATCGGCCTTGGGCTGTGGTGGGCCGACTATGCCGCGGCGCTCCTGATTTCTGCCAGCATCCTCCATGACGGATTCAAGAACACCCGCGCCGCCGTCTCCGCACTCATGGACAAGCGGGCCATGACCTACGACGACGGCGAACCGCATCCGCTGGGCCGGCAGGTGGACGGCTACCTCCGCAGCCTGGACTGGGCAACCGACGCGAGGTCGCGGATCCGCGATGAAGGACACGTTTTCCACATAGAGTCCTTCGTGGTTCCGGCCGGGGGTGCCGTCCCGGCGCTGGAACAGCTTGAGGCAGCACGCAAGGACTGCGTGGCCATGGACTGGAAGGTGCAGGACATGGTGATCATTCCGGTCGCGGAGCTGCCCTCGGAGTTCCTCCCGGGACCCACTTCCGGCGGTGAGCACTGAACGCCTGCTAGAGGCCCTTGAGGACATAGCGCCGCTCCGGACGCCCCACGCCGTACTTGAGCCTCACGTCCAGGGTCCCTTCATCGTGCAGGTACTCCAGGTAGCGCCGGGCGCTGACCCGGGACGTTCCCAGCTGTTCGGCCACCTCAGCCGCGGAGAGGTCTCCGGCCGCAGCGTTCAGGGCGGCCTCGACGAGCTTCAGGGTCTCGATGCTGCAGCCCTTGGGCAGCGGCCGCTCGGTCCGGTCCAGGCCGAACACCCGGTTGACGTCCGACTGCTCAGCCACATCCTTGGCTGAATCCAGCCCCTGGTACGCACTGCGGTAATGTTCCAGGCGCTCCTGCAGGTCCGACTGCGAAAACGGCTTGATCAGGTAGTGCACAATTCCGCCGCGGAGGGCCTTGCGCACGGTCTCCACCTCGCGGGCCGCACTGATCACCAGTACGTCCAGCTCCGGGGCAACGTCCCGCAGCCGGTGCATGAGGTCCAGGCCGTTGATGTCCGGAAGGTGGATGTCCAGCAGCACCAGGTCGGGCTTCAGCCGTTCCGTCTCGATCACTGCCTGGGCACCGGTGTGGGCCACGCCCACCACGGCGAAGCCGGGTGTCCGCTGGATGAACCCGGCGTGGACCTTGGCCACCATGAAGTCGTCGTCGACGATCAGCACCTTGATCATGGCTGCGTTGCACCTCTTTTGAATCGTGCGGTGAAGACTGCCCCGTTGTCATTGGCCACGGTGAGGTCCCCGCCGGAGCGCCGGCAGACCACCCGGGAGAGCGCCAGCCCGAAGCCGCGGCTCTCCGCCGGGCCGGCTTCCTTGGTGGAGAACCCCTGGCGGAAGATGTCCTCCACGGCCTCGTCCGGGACCCCCGGGCCGGAATCCCGGACCGTGACGGTGACATGGTCCTTGCCGTCTTCCACCAGCACCCTGACGGCTGCCTCCGGAAGCCCCGTGACGGCGTCGAACGCGTTGTCCACCAGGTTCCCCACAACGGTGGTGAGGTCCCGGGACAAGTCATCGCTGACCGGGCCCAACGCGGACTGCGGGTCAAGCTGCAGTGCCACGCCGCGCTCGGTGGCGAGGCTGGACTTGGCAATCAGCAGGGCGGCGAGCGCGGGGTCCAGGATCCTGCTGGTCACTTCATCGTTCAGCCTGGTCCGGTCCACCGTAGCGCCGTTGACGAACTGCACCACGGAATCGTATTCGCCGATCTGGATCAGGCCGGAAATCACGTGCAGCTGGTTGGCGAACTCGTGGGCCTGCGCGCGCAGCGTGTCCGTGGCGGTGCGGGTGGCGCCCAGTTCACGTTCAAGGGAGGACAGCTCTGTCCGGTCCCTCAGCGTAGTCACCGAGCCGATGTTGCGGCCGCGGGAGCGGATGGGAACACGGTTCAGCACCACCAGCCGCTCCCCCACCAGCACAAGCTGGTCCGGGTCCGGCTGGTCGCGGGTCAGGACCACCTTGACGGCCGGGTCCACGGGAAGGGAAGCAACTTTCCTGCCAACGCAGTCCGGCGGCAGGCCCAGGAGTTCCCGGGCACTGTCGTTCGCCACCGTAACGCGCTCGTGCGGGTCCAGCGCCACCACGCCTTCCTTCAGTCCGTGCAGCATGGCCTCGCGGTTTTCCACCAGCCCGGTGATCTCGCTCGGTTCCATGCCCAGGGTCTGGCGCTTGACCCGCCGCGACAACAGCAGGGACCCCGCCACGCCCAGGACGCTGGCCACGCCGAGGTAGGTCAGGAGGTTGGGGACGGCGTCGCCCAGCCGTTCAAGGGTGGACGGGTAGTTGCGGCTGATCGAGGCGATGCCGATCATCTTTCCCGAATCGTCAAGGACGGGAACATGGGCGGACAGGACGGCGGTTCCGCTCTTGTCCAGCACGCCGGTCCACGCCCTGCCCTCCATCACCCTGCTGGCTCCGAGCTCCAGGGGCTGGCCCAGCAGTCCCGGATCGGACGCGGCAACCACCGTCCCGTCCAGCTTCGCCAGGGTGACGTGCGACGATCCCGAGACGGTCCGGACGGACTCGGCCACCGCCGGCAGGGCTGACCCCACCCGAGGCTGGGCCTCGGGCAGCAAAGCCCGCACGGTCGGGTTGTTGCCGAGCGCTTCGGCGGCGGAGAGCGCCCTCCTGCCTTCGGTGCGCTCAAAGGCGGCAGCGGACTGGGCCAGGGAGATGGCCACCACGGCCACGAGCACTGCCAGGACAATCAGCAACTGGAGCACAAGGTACTGCCCGGCGAGGGACATTCCTCTTCGTCGCGTCACTGCGTGGATTCCTTTGGTGGTGGTTCGGGTGCCTGGGCGCAGGCACCCTTAGCTCAGACACGGGGAGCGCGCTGCCCGCCCCCTCCCGGCGTACCGGAACTATACCGCAGCCTGCGGGACAGTCAGCGGAGACCGCCGTCGTCCTCTTTCCCGCCACTCCCGCGGGCTGCGCCCGAGCCTGCTCCCGCATTCCCGCCCGCGCGGTGCAGCAGCACCAGCCGGGTTGCATGGAACGTGATGAAACCGGCGCCGGCCAGGATGAACAGCGCCTCCAGCCAACCCGCCCGCCCCTCTGCAACCCGCATGGCTGCCGGCACCAGCGCCAGCAGGACCACGGCTATCCCCATCCATGCTGCCGGCACCGTTCCGTAACGCCCGCCTCGTTCGGCCATGCCAACCCCCCAATTCCGTCGCCGGCTTCCAGCCTAAAGTGCGACGCACACGCGGGCGAAAGGCAGCGTGGACCGAAGCCTGGTGGGAAGCCGGAAACGTGAACGCAATGAACTTAACTTTCTCTGCGTACACAAGAGTGATGGCCGTCACCACCGGGCCTAGCATCGAAGGACAGATCAGGTCCGCTGATCATCCTGTAGAGAATTGCATTACTGAGAAGAGGAACACCATGCGCCAGATCCGCGCATTGCGAGTCGCCGCCGTCGCCGCCGGCATCGCCCTGATGGCCACCGGCTGCGGTGCCACCGGGAAGAGCTCCACCGGTTCGGAAAGCTCCGGCGCCGCCGCCGGACCTATCACCGGACTGCAGATCATGGTCCCCAACACCCCGGGTGGCGGCTACGACACCACCGCACGCGCGGCAGCGAAGGTCCTCGACGACGAGAAGATCTCCACCAACACCGAGGTCTTCAACCTCGCCGGCGCCGGCGGCACCGTGGGCCTGGCCCGCGTGGTCAACGAAAAGGGCAACGGCGACCTCACCATGCTGATGGGGCTGGGCGTCGTTGGAGCCAGCTACACCAACAAGTCCGAGTCCAAGCTGACCGAGACCACCCCGCTGGCCCGCCTGATCGAAGAACCGGGCGCGATCATGGTCAGCAAGGATTCCCCCTACAAGACCATCGACGACCTGGTGGCTGCCTGGAAGGCCGACCCGGCTTCCATCTCCGTAGGCGGCGGCTCCTCGCCGGGCGGCCCGGACCACCTCCTGCCCATGCAGCTGGCCGGCGCTGTGGGCATTGACGCCACCAAGGTGAACTTCGTTTCCTACGACGGCGGCGGAGACCTCTTGCCCGCGATCCTTGGGAACAAGCTTGGTTTTGCCGCTTCCGGTGCCGGTGAGTACCTGCAGCAGATCGAATCCGGTGAGGTGCGCGTGCTGGCAACCAGCGGTGCGGAGCGCCTGGAGGGTGTCGACGCGCCCACCCTGAAGGAATCCAACATCGATCTGGTGTTCACCAACTGGCGCGGCATTGTGGCCCCTCCGGGCATCAGCGACGAGGATAAGGCTTCCCTGATCGCCGCCCTCGAGGAGATGCACGCAACTGAAGGCTGGAAGGAAGCGCTGAAGACCCACAGCTGGACCGACGCCTTCATCACCGGCGACGAGTTCGAGACGTTCCTCACCGAGCAGGACAAGCGGGTGGCGGACGTCCTCACCAAGCTTGGGTTGGCGTGAGCTCCCTGACCACAGGCCTTAAAGGCCGCGCCGAGCTGGGGGTTGCCCTCCTGCTCGGCGCGGTTGGCGTCCTTGTCTTCCTGGACGCCAACGGCCTGGTAACCCCGTACTCCCAGTCGGACCCGGTTGGTCCCAAAACGGTTCCGTTCATCGTGGCCGGTTTGCTGGTTGCCTGCGCAGTGCTGCTGGCCATCAACGTGATCCGGGGCGGCCAGGGCGAGGCGGAGGGCGGCGAGGACATCGACCTCACCCATCCCGCCGATTGGAAGACCATCCTGCCCCTGGCGGGTGCTTTTATCCTGAACATCCTGCTCATCGACTGGGCCGGCTGGGTCATCTCCGGCACCGTCCTGTTCTGGGGCAGCGTCCTGGCACTGGGCAGCCGCCGCTACATCCGTGACGGGCTCATCTCCGTAGCCCTGTCCCTGCTGACCTTCTACGGCTTCTACCTCGGGCTGGGCATCGCACTGCCCGCCGGACTCCTGGAAGGAATCCTCTGATGGACGTCTGGTCCTCACTGATGGACGGTTTCGCAACCGCCCTGACCCCCATGAACTTCCTCTACGCCGTCATCGGCGTCATCCTGGGCACCGCCGTCGGCGTCCTGCCCGGCCTCGGCCCGGCCATGACCGTGGCCCTGCTCCTGCCGGTCACCTACGCCCTGGAACCCACCAGCGCCTTCATCATGTTCGCCGGCATCTACTACGGCGGCATGTATGGCGGCTCCACCACCTCGATCCTGCTGAACACACCTGGTGAATCGTCCTCGGTGGTGACGGCGATCGAAGGCAACAAAATGGCCAAAGCGGGGCGGGCCGCACAGGCGCTTGCGACGGCGGCCATCGGCTCGTTCATCGCCGGCACCATCGGCACCGCGCTCCTGGCCGTCTGCGCCCCCATCGTGGTGGAATTCGCCGTCAGCCTGGGCGCTCCCAGCTACTTCGCCATCATGGTGCTGGCCCTGCTGGCCGTCACAGCCGTACTGGGTTCATCCCGGCTCCGCGGCTTCTCCTCGTTGGCCCTCGGCCTGGCCATCGGCCTGGTGGGCATCGACTCCGTCACCGGCCAGCGCCGCCTGACTTTCGGCCAGCCGCTGCTCGCGGACGGCCTGGACATCGTTGTGGTGGCAGTGGCCATCTTCGCTGTGGGCGAAGCCCTGTGGGTTGCTGCGCACCTGCGCCGCACCCCCCTGCACGTCATCCCGGTCGGCAGGCCCTGGATGGGTAAGAAGGACTGGAGCCGTTCCTGGAAGCCCTGGCTTCGCGGCACCGCCTTCGGATTCCCGTTCGGCGCCCTTCCCGCCGGCGGCGCGGAAATCCCCACCTTCCTGTCCTATGTGACGGAGAAGCGGCTCAGCAAGCACCCCGAGGAGTTCGGCAAGGGAGCTATCGAGGGCGTCGCCGGTCCGGAAGCTGCCAACAACGCAGCCGCCGCCGGAACCCTGACCCCTATGCTGGCGCTGGGCCTTCCCACCAACGCCACTGCCGCCGTCATGCTGGCAGCCTTCACCTCCTACGGCATCCAGCCGGGCCCGCAGCTGTTCTCCAGCCAGGGACCCCTGGTCTGGGCGCTGATCGCAAGCCTGTTCATCGGCAACCTGCTGCTCCTGCTGATCAACCTGCCGCTGGCTCCCCTGTGGGCCAAGCTCCTGCAACTGCCCCGGCCGTACCTGTACGCCGGCATCCTGTTCTTCGCCACCCTGGGCGCCTACTCGGTTAACCTGCAGGCCTTCGACTTGGTCCTCCTGCTTGCGCTGGGCGCACTGGGGTTCATGATGCGCCGGTTCGGGCTGCCCGTGCTGCCCCTGATCCTTGGCGTCATCCTGGGGCCCCGGATCGAAGGCCAGCTGCGCAAGAGCCTGCAGCTCAGCGCCGGCGACCCGGCCGGGCTCTGGAGCGAGCCCATCGCCATCGTTGTTTACATCATCGTGGCGCTGATCCTGGTATGGCCGTTCATTTTCAAGCTGGTCCGGCGCAACCGGCCCGTCCAAGCTGCACCTGCCGACGCGCCTGCAAGCCCGGACGGATCCCTGCGCTCGGCCCCCGAGGCCACCTCCGCGCCGCGCGAAGCCGGCGGAACCGTGAGCCACGGCAGCCACCGGGCCGACGGCGGGAGCCACAGCGGCGGCGACGGGGGCGACGGCGGCGGCAGCGACTGAGCCACGGCGCCCTCCCTTCGAGCCCCAGACACCACTACCTAAGGAACAGTCATGACGATCGTTGTGGGATACGTCCCTACCCCCGAGGGCGAAGCCGCCCTGACCCAGGCCATCACCGAAGCCCGGAAGAGCAACACCAGGCTGCTGGTCATCAACTCGTCCAAGGGCGACGCCCTGGTGGACAACCGCTACGCCCAGGAGCCGGACATCCAGAGCATCGAGGATCGCCTGGCCACCCAGGGCATCGACCATGTGATCAAGCAGCCGGTCCGTGGACACGATGCCGCCGCCGAGGTACTGGATGCCGCCGAGGAAAACAACGCCGAGCTGATCGTGATCGGCCTGCGCCGCCGGACTCCGGTGGGCAAGCTCATCATGGGCAGCGTCTCACAGCGGATCCTGCTGGAGGCGGACTGCCCCGTCCTGGCGGTGAAGGCAGGCTAGCCCTGTCCGCCAGCCCGGAACAGCTCCTGGCGCTGGCGCCCCAGCCCCTCAACCTCCACTTCGACGACGTCCCCTTGCTGGAGGTAGGGAAAGCGTCCGCTGAGGGCCACACCTTCTGGAGTCCCGGTGATGATGACATCACCGGGCTCCAGCCGCATGTACTGGCTGCAGTGGTGGACAAGGGTGGCTGCGTCGAAGATGAGCTCTGAGGTTTTGGAGTCCTGGCGCGGCTCCCCGTTGACCCAGCTCCGCAACCGCAGGCTCCCGCCGTCGATCTCGTCTGCCGGAACCAGCCACGGGCCCAGCGGCGTGGAGCCGGGGAGGGACTTGCCCTTGGTCCACTGGCCGGCCGCCCCGGGGAGCTGGTACTCACGCTCGGAGAGGTCGTTGGCGGTGACATAACCAGCGATGCAGTCCTCCGCCTCCCTTACGGATTCCAGGTAGCTGGCTTCCCTGCCGATGACGATTCCCAGCTCCACTTCCCAGTCGTACTTGCTGGAGTTCGGCGGTACGGGGGAGGGATCGAACGGCCCCGCAACAGTATTGCTCGGCTTGAGGAACACCACCGGAACCTCCGGGGGCGGGGAACCCGACTCTGCAGCATGCGCGGCGTAGTTCATCCCGATGCCCACCACTGAGCCGGGCCTGGCAAGCGGAGGCCCAATCCGGAGCGCCTCGGCTCCTGGCAGTTCCGGCAGCAGCCCGGCTTCCAGCGCGTGGCGGACCTTGTCCATTCCTCCGGAGGCCAGAAACGCGCCGTCCACGTCCTGGGTCAGCGGCAGCAGGCTGTAATACCGGCCGGACCCGCCCGCGGACGGCACCATAACGGCCGGCTGTTCCCCGCCTATTTCGCCCAGGCGCATGATTTTCATCCAGTTCTCCTTCGAGCTGACGTTGCACGTTCCTACCATGGTTGCTGATGCGCTGACCCGCCGCCAACGCGCCGCATTGTGACTGGAAGGCCGCCGCCTCCCCTGCTGGCCGAGAGGTCCTCCTCGACGCACCAAAGGACGGACATCTGACATTTCCACAAAGTAGCGGGTATGATTGGGATGCCCCAAGGCATGGAACACAGAAAGTTTGACATGACGACAGCAACCATGGAGCGCGTCCGCGCCGACTCCACCCCCGCCGCCCCGGCTCTCCGGTCGATCGACCTGGAGTTCTCCACGGCGGGCGACGTCCACGCGGGCCTGGAAGAAGCAGTTGCGGAACTCATAGAGGTTGCCGCCCATGACGCAACCTGCGGCATCCTGGTGACCAGGCTGCACCCCGGCCGCTACACCGTGGCACTGGATGAATCGGTCCCCTTCGGTGAGACCTACGAGGCCATCGCCGCCTGACAGTTTGCGACGGGACGCCTCTCCCCGCATAGGCAAAAGTCCCCGCCGCTGCGAACGCAGCGGCGGGGACTTTTGTACCTGCGGTTACCGGGGCTGTCAGCCGCGGCGGACCTGCACGCCGTCGGACTTCAAAAAGAGCTGCTTTTCGGACGGACCCGCCGGCACGAGCCACAGAACGTTTCCGCTCTGCGACACTTCTTCCACCTCCCCGGCGGCCACCACATGCGCCTGCTTGATGATCTCGACGCGTTCCCCGGCCTGGAGTCCCCTCCAGTCGGAAATAACGGCGGAATGGGCATTGCGCCTCGACAGGACTGCCCCACGTGCTTTCATTTGAACTTCTACCCCTTTGTATATGTTCGGCGCCACAGCCTCTTTGATGTGACTTTCACTACACCTTCAGTTCTACTACACTCCGGGTCCGCCCGATGTCTGTGCCGCTGGAAATTTCATCAGGCGGACGCTTTGTGCCGAAGCCCTGAAGATTCTTCGCCCGTCAGGCCAGCGCGCCTACCGCTGATTCGACTGCGCGGCGGACCTCCCCTGCTGCGACCAGCCGGTCCGCGGCTTCAAGCTCCGGGGACAGGAAGCGGTCCGTCCCCGGCCCGTCCACCACCGTCCGCAGTGCACCGACGACGGCGGCGCCCGCCGGCCCCGGAGTCAGCACCCCACCGGAGAGCTGGCTGCGGATGTCCAGCGCCCGCGCGGACGTCACCAGCTCGATCGCCAGGACGCGCCGCAAATTTTCCACTGCCTTGCGGAGCTTGCGGGCAGCGTGCCAGCCCATGGAGACGTGGTCTTCCTGCATGGCCGAACTCGGGATGGAGTCCACCGATGCGGGGACCGCAAGCCGCTTGTTGTCCGAGACCAGCCCGGCCTGGGTGTATTGGGCGATCATGAGCCCGGAATCGACGCCGGGGTCCGCTGCGAGGAATGCGGGAAGGCCGTGGGACCGGGCGGGGTCCAGCATCCTGTCCGTCCGCCGCTCGGCAATGGAGCTGAGGTCCGCGACGGCGATGGCCAGGAAATCCAGGACGTACGCAACCGGGGCGCCATGGAAGTTGCCGTTCGAGCTGACCCGTCCGTCGGGCAGCACCACCGGGTTGTCGATGGCCGCGGCCAGTTCGCGGGACGCCACCAGGTCCGCGTGGTCCAGTGTGTCCCTGACCGCGCCGGTGACCTGCGGGGCGCAGCGGAGCGAGTAGGCGTCCTGCACGCGCGAGTCGCCGACGCGGTGGGAAGCGACGATCGGTGAACCGGACAATACGCGCAGCATGTTGTCAGCGCTGGCCGCCTGCCCCGGGTGGGGGCGCAGTGCCGCATGCAGTTCCGGGAGGAACACCTGGTCGGTGCCCAGCAGCGCCTCGACGCTCATCGCCGCGGTGATGTCCGCCGTCGTCAGCAGCTGCCGAAGGTCGGCGATGGCCATGAGCAGCATGCCCAGCATGCCCTCTGTGCCGTTGACCAGCGCCAGTCCTTCCTTCTCCGCCAGGGTGACCGGCTCGATGCCGTGGGCTGCAAGCAGCTCAGCAACAGGCCGTTCTCCCCGCGCGCCGTACGTGGCGCCGTCGGGTCCTTCCGCCTCGCCTTCACCCATCAGGACCAGGGCGCAGTGCGACAGGGGCGCAAGGTCGCCGGAGCAGCCCAGCGATCCGAACTCGCGGACCACCGGCGTGATGCCGGCGTTGAGGACGTCCACCATGGTCTGCAGGACCACGGGGCGGACGCCGGTACGGCCGGAGGCCAGGGTCTTGGCGCGGAGGAACATGATGCCGCGCACCACTTCGCGTTCCACGGCCGGCCCCATGCCGGCGGCATGGCTGCGGATCAGGCTCTTTTGCAGCTGGGTGCGCAGCTCGTTGGGAATGTGGCGGTTAGCAAGGGCGCCGAAGCCGGTGGAGATTCCGTATGCCGGGATGTCGCTGGCGGCGAGATCGTCAATATGGGCCCGGACCTTGGCAACGGTTTGCAGTGCTTCAGGGGAGATGGACACCTTCGCGTTGTGGCGCGCGACGGCGACAACATCTTCGGGCGTGACCCCGCTGGTGCCGAGGGTGACGGTCAGCGGTTCGTGGGTAATGGCGGTCATGGTTTTTACTTGCTCTCGTTCATTGGGATGCGGACGCCGCGTTCCCTGGCGACGTCCAGGGCGCGGTCGTAGCCGGCGTCGGCGTGCCGGATGACGCCCATGCCGGGGTCGTTGGTCAGGAGGCGCTCGAGTTTCTCCGCGGCGAGGTCGGTGCCGTCGGCGACGGACACCTGGCCGGCGTGGATGGAGCGGCCGATTCCCACGCCGCCGCCGTGGTGCAGGGACACCCAGGTGGCACCGGAGGCGGTGTTGAGCAGGGCGTTGAGCATGGGCCAGTCGGCAATTGCGTCGGAGCCGTCGGCCATGGCCTCGGTTTCGCGGTACGGGGAGGCGACTGAACCGGAGTCCAGGTGGTCGCGGCCGATCACGATGGGCGCCTTGACTTTGCCTTCCTTGACGAGCTGGTTGAACAGCAGGCCGGCCTTGGCGCGTTCGCCGTAGCCGAGCCAGCAGATCCGGGCGGGCAGGCCTTCGAACTCCACCCGTTCCTGCGCGGCGTCAATCCAGCGGTGCAGGTGCTTGTTCTCCGGGAAGAGTTCCTTGATGGCCTCATCGGTGACGCGGATGTCCTCGGGGTCACCGGAGAGTGCCACCCAGCGGAACGGGCCCAGGCCCTCGCAGAACAGCGGGCGGATGTAGGCGGGGACGAAGCCGGGGAACTCGAAGGCCCGGGTGTAGCCGCCCTTGCGTGCCTCGTCGCGGATGGAGTTGCCGTAGTCGAACACCTCGGCGCCGGCGTCCTGGAATTCCACCATGGCCTGGACGTGCCGGGCCATGGAAGCCTGGGCCTTCTTGGTGAAGCCTTCCGGGTCCGCCTCGGCTTCGCGGTGCCATTCCGCCACGGAGATGCCTTCGGGCAGGTAGCTCAGCGGATCGTGGGCTGATGTCTGGTCGGTGACGATGTCCACGGTCAGCTCGCCCGCGTTGTGGCGGCGCAGGATTTCGGGGAACACCTCGGCGGCGTTGCCCACGTAGCCCACGGACCAGCCGCGGCGCTCTTCCTTGGCCTTCAGGACCTTGGCGATGGCGGCGTCGAGGTCTGTTTCCACTTCGTCGAGGTAGCGCTTGCCGGCACGGCGGCGCAGGCGGGTCTCGTCGACGTCGACAATCAGGCACGCGCCCTCGTTCAGGGTGACGGCGAGCGGCTGGGCGCCGCCCATGCCGCCGCAGCCGCCGGTGAGGGTCAGGGTGCCGGCAAGGGTGCCGTTCTCGTCCCCGGTGAGCTTGCGGGCGATCGCGGCAAAGGTCTCGAAGGTGCCCTGCAGGATGCCCTGGGTGCCGATGTAGATCCAGGACCCCGCGGTCATCTGCCCGTACATCATCAGGCCCTCGGCCTCGAGGCGGCGGAACTCGGGCCAGGTGGCCCAGTCGCCCACCAGGTTGGAGTTGGCCAGCAGGACCCGCGGCGCCCACTCGTTGGTGCGGAACACGCCCACCGGCTTGCCGGACTGCACCAGGAGGGTCTCGTCCTTTTCCATGGTTTCCAGCGTCCGGGTGATCGCGTCAAAAGCAGCCCAGGAGCGAACGGCGCGGCCCGTGCCGCCATAGACCACCAGGTCATCCGGGCGCTCCGCGACCTCGGGGTCCAGGTTGTTCATCAGCATGCGCAGCGGCGCCTCGGTCTGCCAGGACTTGGCGGTGAGCTCGGTGCCGCGGGCTGCTTTGACCGGGCGGGCACCGGTGGTGAAATCGGCGGGTGCCATGGGGGCTCCTTCAGGTAGGGGTGTACTGGAAGTTCTGTATCTACTAAAGCCTGTCCGCAGCGGCAGAAACAGGGCGTGGACGTGGGTACTGTCCGGGATACCGGACGCTCGCCTTCCCTCCCTTGCCCCGTCCCCGACCGTCCCAAAGGCGAAGGTTTGCGAGCTCCCGGTGATGGCGCAATCCGGGTGGGGACGGGACTACTTGGCGGGCCGGCCGTGGAGCCGGACCGAGAGCTCATCGGCGGCCTTCTGGACGCGCGCAGCAAGCGCCGGCCACTGCCCTGCCGGCACCTTGTCCTCGAGGAACGTGACGGCGACGGCCGCCGTCGGCCATCCCAGGTGGTCCGTCACGGCGGCGGCGATCGAGCCAAAGCCCGGCGTGACCTCGCCATGTTCCGTGGCATAGCCGCGCTGCCTCACCTGGTCCAGGTGGGAGGACAGCGCCGAGTACTTCATGATTGCCCCTTCCACCTCGTGCCGGGCGGTGAAGGCAGCAGCGTTCGGATAGAGCGCGCGGACCTGGGACTTGGGAAGGGCTGCGAGGATGGCGCGGCCGCTCGCGGTGAGGTGGCTGGGTAGCCGGACGCCGACGTCGGTCACCAGGGACGGCCGGTTCTTGGCCCGCTCTTCCACGATGTAGAGGACGTCCCGCCCATGCAGCACGGCAAGGTGCGCGCTCTCGCCCAGCGCATCCACGAGGGAGGCAAGCAACGGCCGGCCCAGGCGGGACAGCGGTTCCTGCCGGGAGTAGGCGGAGCTGAGCTCGAACGCGCTGATGCCCAGCCCGTACCGCTGCTCCTCATGGAGGTGGAGGACAAACCCGTTTGCTTCCATGACGCCCAGCAGGTGGTAGACGCTGGAACGCGGCAGGCCCAGGGTGGAGGCGATTTGCGACGCCGCCATGGGGCCACGCCGCGACGCCAGCAGTTTGAGGATGCGCAGGGTGTTCTCGGCAGCGGGGACTTTGGACGTCGCCTTCGATGCTGCCTGTGGTGCGCCGCTGGTTCCAGGGCCGGCCTCAGTGTCCAACAGCATTATTACTCCATTGCTTTGCGGGGCCTCGCAGCCCTGTCCGGTATCCCGTACTTAACCTTGCGCCCTGAACGGAGGCGGTTGCGGCCCGAGGGAATGCTCCATGTCTGGGATATCAGACATCCCGGAGACCGGAAAGGTTCCACCCGGCGCGCATCCTGGCGCAGTCAGGTCCTGACTACTACTTTCCCGAGGCGGCGGCCCTCCCGGAGATAGGTGATGGCGGCCGGTGCTTCCGCAAGCGTGAAGACCTTGTCCACAACTGGCTTAACGCTTCCAGCCTCAACGAGGGATGCCAGGGCTTCAAGGTCAAGGTGCGTCTCCTTCGACACCAGGCCCTTGAATTCCTGCCGGGAGAAAAGCGAGAACAAGGGTGCCGCGAGTGACCTTTCGAAGCCACCGGTCAGCTTTCCACCGCGCTCGCCCCCGACGAGCACCAGCGTGCCCCGCGGTCCGAGAGCGCGCTTGAGGACGGAGAGCGGACGGTTGCCGGCGGTATCCAGGATGACGTCGTACCGCACCCCGCCAGCAGCAAAGTCCTCCCGCGTGTAATCCACCACTGCGTCAGCGCCGAGGGACCGGACCAGTTCAACTTTGCCGGTGCTGCATACCCCCGTCACGTCCGCACCAAAGGCCTTGGCTATTTGCACCGCGAAGGACCCCACTCCCCCGCCGGCCCCAATGACCAGCACCTTCTGGCCGACCGTAACCTGCCCGGCGTCCCTAACTGCCTGCAGGGCCGTGACGCCGGAGATGGGTGCCACTGCCGCTTCTTCGAATGAGAGGTTCCGGGGTTTCGCGGCCAGCCTGCCCTCCCTGGCACACACGTACTCGGCAAAGGACCCCTCCGACGTGCCGAAGACCTCGTCCCCAGCCTTGAGGCGGGTCACGCCGGCTCCAACCGCCTCCACAACGCCGGCCACTTCCCGGCCCCGCACGGGCACTTTGGGCTTCTTCAGGCCAAAGCCAAAAAGCCGGATCAAGTAGGGCAGCCCGGTCATCAGGTGCCACACGCCCTGCTCCACCCCGGCGGCCCGCACGCTGACCAGGACCTCCCCCTTGCCCGCTGCAGGCCGGGCAATATCCCGCAGCTCAAGCACGTCCGCGGTCCCATAGACGTCCTGCACGACAGCTTTCATGCTTGATCTCCTTTGGGCCGCCGCAGGTACCGGAACGCATTCCCCGGCAGCCTGTCCCGCACCGTCCGGCGCGCTGGCAGCAGGCCCCCAACCTAGGGAAAAGCCAGCACCGAGTCAAGGGGGCGCGTTGACTCATGAGAAAGGTCCGCGTAGCGGGATACGTTGCCTCATTGGAAAAGGTCCGGGAAGTGGCGAGGCGGACATCCTTGAGGGATGG